>JBAOIN010000001.1:0-7875 GCA_037045455.1 Candidatus Nanopelagicales bacterium
CGATCAGATCGACCGGCCACACCTCCAGCGCCTCCGGCAGCAACGTGTGACACGTGTAGGCGAAGCACTGTCGCGTGACGTTCCACGCCTCCTCCCAGCGCAGGCCGTTCTCGTCCATCAGCACCCGCATGAGTTCTGGGATCGCAATCACCGGGTGGGTGTCGTTGAGCTGGAAGATCACCCGCTCGTGCAGGCGCCGCAGGTCGAAGTCGCTGGGCAGGACGTTGTGGATGAAGTCGTGAATCGAGGCCGCCACGAAGAAGTACTGCTGCTGCAGGCGCAGGCGCTTACCCGCCGGGGTCGAGTCCTCCGGATACAACACCTTCGAGATCGACTCTGCCTCCGTCTGCTCGGCCACCGCCGCTTGGAAGTCACCGGAGTTGAACTCCTCGAGGTCCAGTTTCTCCGCGGCTTGCGCGCGCCACAAACGCAACGTGTTCACCGCGTCCGAGCGATAACCGGGGACCATGTAGTTGTACGGCACGGCCAGGATCTGCGTGGCCGGTAGCCACTCGGCCCGGTCGCCGTTGCCCTTGGTCACGGTGCCGCCGAAGCCGACGTTGACCGCCATCTCCGGGTGCGGAAACTCCCACGGATTACCCATCCGCAGCCACGAGTCCGGAACCTCGACCTGCCGGCCGTCCTCGGTGAACTGCTGCTGGAAGATGCCGTACTCGTACCGGATGCCGTAACCGACAGCAGGGATCTGCATCGTCGCCAGCGAGTCCAGGAAGCAGGCTGCCAGCCGGCCCAGACCACCGTTTCCCAGTCCTGGCTCCACCTCGTACTCGCGCAGGTCGTCGAGGTCGAGGTCCAGGGAGGCCAACGCGTGCCGGGCGGTCGCCTGCAGGTTCGTGGCCAGCAGCGCGTTGTCCAGCTGCCGGCCCAACAGGTACTCGGCGGAGAGGTAGACCACCGCTTTGGAGCCCTTGCTGATCTGGGTGTCGAGGGTGTCGATCCAGCGCGAGATCAGCGCCTGCCGGACAGTACTGGCCAGCGCCTTGTACAGGTCAGTAGGCGTCGCGCGGGCGAAGTCGACCCCCTGGCCGAACCGCAGTTCCTCGGTGAATTCCCGGGCGAACTTCTCGGGGTCGTACAGGTTGGGTCCCGGGCGTTGGCTGCGTGTCACTGGGGGTCCTTCCGACGTGGTTCAAAGGGCAACGATACGCGGGCGGTCTACCCGATCCGCGAACGGCGTCGCACCGCGTCCCAGCTGGCCCTCAAATGCCGGGATGATCGCGATCGACATTCCTGGAGACCGCCGCGAGGGCCGCAGACGTTGCGATCGGGGCCATATATGACCCGAATCCACCGCTTTGTTCTGGACCCTTCGACAAACGCGTGGATCGGGGTCACATATGGCCCGGATCCGTGCGTTTGTGCCCGAATACACCGCGACCCCGCCGCCCACGAAGGGTGACGGGGTCGCGGCGTGCGTTGAATCAGCCCTTGCGCTTGCCGATCTCCTCGGTCAGCTGCGGCACGACCTGGAACAGGTCACCCACCACGCCGTAGTCGGCGAGCTCGAAGATCGGAGCCTCGGGGTCCTTGTTGACCACGACGATCGTCTTCGAGGTCTGCATGCCGGCGCGGTGCTGAATGGCACCGGAGATGCCGTTGGCGATGTACAGCTGCGGGGACACGGTCTTGCCGGTCTGCCCCACCTGGTACTGGTGGGGGTACCAGCCGGCGTCGGTCGCGGCACGCGAGGCACCGACTGCGCCACCGAGGGAGTCGGCCAACTTCTCGATGACCTCGAAGCCTTCCGGACCGCCCACGCCACGTCCGCCGGAAACCACGATCGCGGCCTCAGCGAGCTCCGGGCGGGCACCCTTCTCCTCGGTCACCCGGTCGGTGACCTTCGCAGCGGTCGCCTGCGGGCTCAAGGCCACGGTCACGTCCTGGCGCGTTCCGGCGGCCGGGGCGGCCTCGGGTGCGGCGGAGTTCGGCCGGACCGTGATGATCGGGGTGCCGCTGGTCACCTTCGAGTGCACGATCGTGGAGCCACCGAAGATGGACTGGGTCGCGACCAACTCGGGGCTGATCCCGACGGCGTCGGTGATCACGCCGCTGTTGGCCTTGCATGGCCAGCCGGCCGGCGATCTCCTTGCCCTCCGCAGTGGAGGGGATTAGGACTGCTGCCGGCGACTTCTCGGCCACCAGCTGTGCGAGCAGTTCGGCCTTCGGCGCCACGACATAGTCGGACAACTCGGCGGCGTCGGCGACGTACACGGTCGCAGCGCCGTACTCGGCCAGCGTCGGCAGAGCGGTGTCAGCGCCGTTGCCCGACGAACACCGCTGACGGTTCGCCCAGGGAACGGGCCAGGGTCAGCAGCTCGAGGCTCACCTTCTTGACCGCGCCGTCGACGTGGTCGACGAGAACGAGGATTTCAGCCATTCTTCGTATCTCCTTAGATGAACTTCTGCTCGGACAGGTAGTCGGCGATCTTCACGCCGCCGTCACCCTCGTCGGTGACGATCGTGCCAGCGGCCCGCGGCGGGGCGGCCGCGAACTCGGCTACCTCGCTCCAGGCAGCACCCAGTCCGACCGCGGCGGCCTCGATGCCGGCGTCGGCCAGGCTGATCGTTTCGACCGGCTTCTTCTTGGCGGCCATGATCCCCTTGAACGAGGGGTAGCGGGGCTCGTTGATCTTCTCCACGACACTGACCACGGCCGGGGTGCTCGCCTCGACCACGTCGTAGCCGTAGTCGGTCAGGCGGTGCGCCTTGACGGTCCCGTCACCGGGGGCCTCCACCTTGTTGGCGAAGGTCAGTTGCGGCAGGCCGAGCCGCTCGGCCACCATGGCCGGCACGACGCTCATGCGGGCGTCGGTGGACTCCGAACCGAACAGGATCAGGTCGGCGCCGCGGTCCTTGAGCACGGTGGCAATTGCCAGCGAGGTGGCGACAGCGTCGGAGCCGGCCAACCCGTCGTCCTGCACGTGAATGCCGGCGTCGGCGCCCATGCTCAGCGCCTTGCGGATGGTTTCGGTGGACTGCGAGGGGCCCATGGACAGCACGGTCACCTCGCCGCTGGTCGCCTCGGCGATCTTCAGCGCTTCCTCGACGGCGTATTCGTCGAGTTCGTTCATGACGCCGTCGACCGATTCCCGGTCGAGGGTCTTGGTTGCGGGGTCGAGCTTCTTCTCCGACCAGGTGTCGGGCACCTGCTTGACGCAGACGACGATCTTCATGCGGTCAACGACCTCCTCGGGCTGCTTAGGGTGCACAAGGCACTTTCTGCAATGTTACTCGCCAGTAGCAACCACGCCCGAGGGGGTCCCGCCGCCCCCACGCCGATCCGTGAACATCTCGGCAATCCGTGAAGACGAAAATGCCTGAGACCGTGTTCACGGATTGCCGAAGTGTTCACCGATTCCGTGGGGTGAGACCCAGCCACCTACCCTGAACTGGTGAGTCCCCTGCCGCTGACCGGTGAGCGCACCGTGCCCGGCATCGCCCGCGAGCAGTACTGGTTCGCCCGCCACGAAGCGGTCTACGAGTGGCTGGCCCCGCGCTGCACCGGCGCCACAATCCTGGAAGCCGGGTCCGGCGAGGGGTACGGGGCCGACCTGCTGCGGCAGGCCGGCGCGCGGGTGGTGGCCCTGGACTACGACGAGCAGGCGATCACACACAGCGCCCGCACCTACCCGCTGCCGCACGTCCGGGGCAACCTCGCCGCGCTGCCCGTCGGGCGGGTCGACGCCCTGGTCTCCTTGCAGGTGATCGAGCACCTGTGGGACCTGCGGGGATTCCTGCGCGAGGTGCGGCGGGTGGCCGACTGGACCTGTCTGAGCACACCGAACCGGCTGACCTTCTCCCCCGGCCTCTCCCGCGGGCGCAAGCCCACCAACCCCTTCCACGTCGAGGAGTTCGACTCCGAGCAGTTGCGGGACCTCCTGCACGACGCGGGGTTCCGGGACGTGACGATCCTGGGGCTGCAGCACGGCGCCCGGCTCGCCCAACGTCCGGCGCTGATCGCGGAGCAGATCGATGCGGCGCTGTCCGGTCATTGGCCTGCGGAACTCGAGACGTTCGTCGCCGGCGTGACGACCGCGGACTTCACGATGACTGCCGACTTGGACACGTGCCTGGACCTGGTGGTGCTCGCATCGTGATCGGCCGCTTCGCTCTTGTGCTGCATTCCCACCTGCCCTGGCTGCGGGGGCACGGTCAGTGGCCGGTGGGTGAGGAATGGCTGCACCAGGCCATCGCGCACAGTTACGTTCCCGTGCTCGAGACGCTGGAACGCCTGGCCGAGGCCGGCCACCGGGACCTGCTGACGCTCGGTGTCACGCCGGTGCTCGCTGCCCAACTCGACGACCCGGATGTCGTGGCCGGCACGGGCGCCTGGGTGGCGGACTGGATGTGGCGCTCGCAGGAAGTCACCGACCGCCAGGCGGCAGCCCGGGAGGCCGAGGCTGCAGCCCATGTGGCGCAGAGGCTGGCAGGTCATCGGGCCGGCTTCTCACCGGCACTGCGGCGGCTGGCGGATGCCGGGGTCATCGAACTGCTCGGCGGCCCGGCTGCACACCCGTTCCAGCCGCTGCTCGACGAACGCGTCGCGGCGTTCAGCCTGCGCACCGGCCTGGACGACCACCGGCAGCGATTCGGCCACCCGAGTGGCGGAATCTGGGCACCGGAGTGCGGGTACCGGCCGGGGCTGGAACGGACCTATGCCCAGGCTGGCGTCTCCCACTTCCTGATGGACGGGCCCACGATGCTGCACGTCGGCAGGAGTACGGACCAGGCCTGGAGGGTAGGCGACACCGATGTCGTCGCGTTCGGCCGGGATCTCGACGTGACCTACCGGGTCTGGTCGCCACGCAAGGGCTACCCCGGGCATGCCGAATACCGCGACTTCCACGTCGTCGACGCGCTGGGCTTCCGCACCCGGCGCGTCACTTCGAGCACGGTGCACGGGATGGACAAGGCTCCCTACGATCCGCATGCGGCTGCTGCTGCCGTGGAACGCGACGCCCACGATTTCGTCGACGTCGTCCGGCGCCGGCTGCTCGAACTGCCAGGGCCAGACCCGCTGGTGGTGGCGGCCTACGACACCGAACTCTTCGGGCACTGGTGGCACGAAGGGCCGGCCTGGTTGGAGCGGGTGCTCACGCTGCTGCCGGAAGCCGGAGTGCAGGTCACGACGCTGGATCGCGCGCGCCAGCCTGCGGGACGCATCGATCCGGAGGCGGGATCCTGGGGCAGCGGCAAGGATTTCCGCGTCTGGGCCGGGCCGCAGGTCGCGGACATGGTCGACGACAACCACGACCTGCAGCGGCGCTGGCTCAAACTGGCCGACTCCCCACATCCAGCCCACGGTGACCTCGCGACGCAGGCGCTGCTCGCACTGCAGAGCGACTGGGCGTTCATGGTCAGCAAGGACAGCGCAGCGCAATACGCCCGGGAGCGGCACGCCGGACACCACGCGGCGTTTGCGCGGATCGCGGCTGCGATCGAAACCGGTCGGCCGGCAGCGGCTTCGGGTGAGCGTCCGTTCCGGCACCTCGACCCACGCCTGCTCTGATGCAGATCCAGCACCTGGCCTGGGAATTCCCGCCGCTGGTCTACGGAGGCCTGGGCCGGCACGTCGCGGCGCTGAGCCGGGCGCAAGCTGCTGCGGGTCACGAGGTGACCGTGGTGACCCAGGGCCAACCCGGGGTGCGTCAGGAGTCGGGGGTGACCGTCGTTCGCGTGCCGCAAGAGCCGTTCCCCTACCACCTCCCGTCGCTGCTGACCTGGGTCGGTGAACTGGACCACAAGATTGGCCGGGCGGCTGCCGCGATGGAGGCGGATGTCGTGCATGCCCACGACTGGGTGGTCGGGCGGGCTGGCACCTACGCCGCACGTGCGCACGGGCGACCGCTGGTGGCGACGATTCATGCAACGGAAGCCGGCCGGCATTCGGGCTGGCTGCCGGACCCGGTTTCTGCGGCGGTGCACCTGGTCGAGCACTGGTTGGTGGACGAAGCGGATGAGGTCATCGTGTGCTCGACGCACATGGCTCAGGAGGTAGCGCGGGGCCACGACCGGATGCAGCGCGTCACCGTGATCCCGAATGGCATCGACCTCGCTCGTCACAGCCGCACCGACGACATCCCCGCGCTGCTGCTGGAAGGCTCCCCGCGGCTCACGTTTGTGGGCCGGCTGGAATGGGAGAAGGGGGTCTTCGTCGCGGTCGAAGCGATGCCCGCGATCGTGCGGCAATTCCCGCAGGCGCGGTTACGCCTGGTGGGAACCGGCAGTCAGGCCGCTGCTCTTGCTGATCTCATCGCCCGGCTCGACCTGACCGACCACGTGGAGCTGCTCGGCCACGTGGACGAGCACAGTCTGCGCGCCGCGTACTCCTCCAGCGACCTGCTTCTCGCGCCCAGTTCGTACGAGCCGTTCGGGATCGTCGCCTTGGAAGGAGCGGCCCTGGGAGTGCCTTTGATCGTGGGCGATGCCGGTGGTCTGGCGGAGTTCGTCACCGACGATCGGGGGCTGCGGATAACGCCGAACGATCCCGCCGCCCTTGCCCACGCAGTCCTGCAGGCGCTGACGGATCCGGACGCCACCGAGGCTCGGGCGCGCAACGCCACCGATGCTCTTCCGGAGTACAGCTGGGACCGGATCGCAGAACGCACCATCGGTGTCTACGCGCGAGCCACCGTCCGGCCGAACCCGCCGCGTCAGTTGCGGACTGACCGGCAGGTCTGGTGAGGGTTGCCTGATCGGTGCAGCCTCGCTGCTCAGGCAGTCCGAGTCTGCTGCGCCCGGGCACCGCTGGCGTACGAGCCGAGGTCGACGAAGAACGCCAGGGCCACGAAGAACCACTCGAAGCCGCGGACCGGACCCCACCACCAGTTGATCAGCACGTAGGTGAGAGTCGTGTAGGGCAACAGCAGCAGACCCAGCAACGGCAGCACCCAGCTCCCGTCGAACGCGCGCTGCACCGCGGTGCTGAAGATCCAGATCAGCGCCAGCGCGATGCGTGGGAAGAACGCACCGAGACCGACCACGAAACATCCGCACATAGCGTTACCCCGATCCCAATCGATCCATTACGGTCACCAGCCGATCGTAGTCAGCAATGGCCTGCTCGAGCGTGTCAGCGATGCACGTCACGCTCACCTTGCCGAACTCCGACAGCGCGCCCAGCATGAAGAACACGCAGCCGCGTTCGAGCGCGGGATTGAACGTCAGCCCTTCGGTCACAGCCGCGTCCAGCAGATCGGTGACGGACAGTCCGCGATAGCTCTCGGAGCGCAAATTGTCCGTCGAGTAGTAGCACTTCTCGGCGCCGCTGGCCGTGCGGAACACCCCCGTCGCCGGCTCGTAATGACCTTGGGTAATGACGGCCATGGTGAGCATGGGGTGAGTGGTACCGCCCTTACGCAGGTTGATCTCGATCGCCGCGATCCGGTCCGGCGCCTCCACGAAGTCCACGGCGAAGCGGCCACGGGCGCCGCGGGCCTGCAGCACGTTGCCCACCTTGAGCATGGCGTCCTGCACCTGCATCCGATAGCGATCGTGCGCCGGGAACATCGACCCTTGGAACACCTGGCCGCCGCCCCCGAGCAGTTGGTCGTGGGTCGACAGCGCGCGCACCTCACCGCCCGGACTGATGTACCCCTGGGCGGACGGGGAATCGATGACGCCGTCGACGAACTCCTCGACGATGCCGCCCATCTGGGCGAACCGACTCGCGAACGAGTCATAGGTCTCGGCTGCGGCCTGGAACTCCAAGTGCTCGGGCAGTGCCTCGCGGATGGTCGCCTCATCGGTGCCGTGGCTGTAGTCGAAGACCGCGTTGCCCTCCCCCGAGAAGCCTTCCTCGAGCTTGACCACGGCCTGCTTGAGCGCTGGGTGCCCGGCTTTCAGAACGGCGAG
>JBAOIN010000002.1:0-11568 GCA_037045455.1 Candidatus Nanopelagicales bacterium
ACCCGGGTCCGGTGAGTGGATGATCTTGTGGGGGTTGTGGCCGGAGCCTCGCGTATGCCACAACTCGGGGATCACCTGGCCAGAAGGGCTGGCTGGTGGCCGATGGATAGGAGGCTCCGGTGTTTACCGAGCGTACAAGTCTTGGGTTGGATGTCCACGCCCGGTCGGTGCGGGCGGCCGCGATCGACACGAGGACCGGTGAGGTGATCGAGCGGGTGGTCTGGCCGCGGACCGTGGATGTGGTCGGGTTCGTCACGGATCTGACGCGGCAGCATGGTCCGGTGCTGGTGACCTATGAGGCGGGCCCGACCGGGTATGGCCTGGCGCGGGGGTTGCTAGCCGCTGGTCACCGCACGCAGGTGGCGGCTCCGTCGAAGTTGTTGCGTCCGAGCGGGGAGCGGGTTAAGACCGACCGGCGGGATGCGATGTTGTTGGCGCGGTTGGCCCGCAATGACGACATCGTCGCGGTGACCATCCCGACGCCGGCGCAGGAATCGGCCCGGGATCTGGTCCGGGCCCGCGAGGATGTCCGGGCGGCGTTGATGAGCGCCCGCCACCAGCTGTCGAAGTTGTTGCTGCGGCACGGCTATGTCTACCTGCAGGGCAAGGCCTGGACCGGTGGCCATGACCGGTGGCTGCGCCGGATCGGCACGCACGAGCTGGGGGCTGACGGCGTGGGGACACGGGCCGCGTTCGATGATGGCTACACCGCGGTCACCCAGCTCCTGGCCCGCCGCGACCGGCTCGATGAGCAGATCCTGGCGTTGGCCGCGGACAGCGAGTACACCGCGATCACCCGACGGTTGGGGTGCCTGCGGGGGATCTCGACACTGACGGGGTTCGCGTTAGCGGTGGAGATCGGGGACTGGCACCGGTTGACCGGGTCCTCGATCGGCTCCTACCTCGGGCTGGTGCCGTCCGAGTCGTCCTCCGGCGCCAGCCGGGTCCAAGGAGGGATCACCAAGACCGGCAACAGCCACGCCCGGCGGCTGCTGATCGAGGCCGCCTGGCACCACAAGAAGGCCTACACCCCCGGGAAAACCATGCAGCAACGGTGGGCGCTGGCACCGGCCGTGGCCGCTGAACGCGGTGACGCCGGCAACCGGCGGCTGCACCGGTCCTGGCAGCGGATGACCGCACACAAGAAACGGCACACCGTCGCCAACACCGCCATCGCCCGCGAACTGGCCGGCTGGTGCTGGTCTTTGGCCACCATGGACACCTAACCGCACACCACGCCTCGTTCACGGAACACCCCTGGTGTCCGGGCAGCAGCGCGAGGAGAGAACCAGCGAACCTGCTATGAGTAACCCCGAGCCTTGCCGGGGCGACGCTCGACCCTAGACCAGCCGAGACTCTCCAGCCGAAACCAGGGCCCTGCGGTAACCAACCCGCGTATATCAGACCCGGATCCGCGAGTAGCTTGCGTGTGGGTTGGGCGGCCAGTGAACGGCGGATAGATTTTGTGTTGTGGCAGTGTGTTTTTGGGTGCGGGCAGCGCGGATGGCCCGGTGGCGCTCGGGTGGGCGGGTCTTCGGGGTCCTGGGTCGTCGGGACGGGGGATTCGCGGGTTAGGCCGCGGTGGGTAAGGCCCGGATCCGGGCCAGGACGGTGGGCAGGAGCTGGCGGTCGGGCGGCAGCCGCAGGATCAGCTGGCGGCCGTGGCGGACTATGCGGGCTGGGACGCAGAGCAGTTCGTGGCGTAGGCGGGCGCCGTGGGCGCGGTGACGCTGGTCGATCCCGGTCAGGGCTTGCAGCAGAACGGAGATGTTCCCGGCGAGCAGGGCAGCCCACATCCACACCGTGTTGATGGCGTGGTCGCCCGACGGCAGATGCCGCAGCGCGGCCCCGAGTTTGGCTTCCCGGATCCGGTCCTCAATGTCGGTGCGGCGGCGGAACCAGGACTCGACCTGCGTGATCGAGGCAACCGGTGCGGCCGCCTCACCCGGCTCCGCCGGCTCCGCCGGCTCGGCCGGCTCGGCCGGCTCGGTGGGGTTGGCCGGGTGGTCGTTGGCGGGGATATTGGTGACGATGAAGGAGACCGCGTGGGCGTGGGTGGCCGCGCCCTCCAAGGCGAGGGTGAGTTGGTTCTTCTCGATGGTGCGCCGGCGCCGTGAGCGGGGGTCGTCGGAGATGTCCTCGGCCTCGATGCGGACCCGGCGCACGATGGTGTACGTGTGCGGCGGCCACCCCTGCGGGGCGTAGTCGACCGCGGCGACCTGCGCGCCGGGCATCCCCTCCGCCGCACCCCAGGCGTCCTCGGGGATGGCGGCGTAGGCGCGCCACATCGCGGTGTTCCGTTTCGCGGCGATGGCGAAGTCACACCCGGCCGCCACCGCGGCGTGGGCCAGGTCGGCGGTGAAGTAGCCGGCATCCGCGCGCACCCGCAACCGATCCCAGTCGGCCGCGGCCGAGCGGATGTCCTCGGGGATCCCGGCCAGGACCCGGCGCAACAGGTCAGCGGCCCGGGGCCTCACATCCTCATTCCCCGCGAGCAACTCCGCGGCCAGGGTCAGCCCGGCCTCGGCCCAGGTCCCCAGATGCGGACGGCCCGCGCGCTGACCGTGATAGTTGTAGGCCACGCCCTGCTTCGTCGGCCCGTACACCTCCACATCGGTGGAATCCAAGTCCACCGTCACCGCCGCCGCCAGCACCGCCCGGCGGGACGCCGGCAACAACCCGACCGCATGACCGGTCAGGTCCGCGACCGCACCCTCCAGGCCGGCCAGCTGCGCCGGCCCGAACCGGCGGGCCAACCCCGCCGCCGTGGTCGAGGCCAACACCGGCACCGCCGACAACGCGGACCCGGCCACATCCTGGCGCTGCCGGTCCAACGCGGCCAGCACATCCCCGCCGAGCAGCTGGCACTGCGCCAGCGACACCAGCACCTGCCCGGCCGTCGCGCCCCGCTCCCGCTCCTTGATCGCACCGATCCCCCGGTCCAGGCGCCCGACCAGGTCCAGTTTCTCGATGAACTCCGCGAGCGCTGCCACCCCCGAGGTCCCGGTCAACGACGGATCCGGCGCGCCGATCCGCACCCGCTTCCGAACCCGGCCACGACCACGTACTCTCTTCATCGACAAGGTGCTTCTCCTCGCTGGCCAATCGAAGGCTTCGTAACCCCGATTCTCCCAGTAGGACAAGCACCTTCGTCACATCACACGCCGATCACCCCACCACTACTCGCGGATCCGGGTCAGAATGTCGCGTTTGTATTACGCTTCCTCCCCCTGAATAAGCCTCATATCAGCAGGGTCAGCACCCAGGAGATGGCGGGAATGATCCGGGTGCCGGGGTAGCCGGCCTGCTTGACTAGGTCGGGAAGGTCCAAGGTGGCTAGGTCGGGCAGCACCAGCAGCAGCCCGGCGCGGGTGGACTCGAGGCGTTCGGGCCAGGCCGACAGGTCGATGACTCGGGCGGGGGGCAGGTGGGTGTCGCGGCCTGGGGTGGCCGGGTTGATGCTGGCCTCGGGTTCGGGTCGTCGCAGGAGTCGGCCGAACCCTTCTTCGGCGAGGATCTCGGCGACCCCGGTGCGGTTGAGCGGGGTGGCTTCGGTGGCCAGCCGGGCGGAGATCTCGTAGGTGGACAGGCCCTGGCGGCGCAGTTCGATGACCCGGGCGCGGGCGCGGTCCTTGGCCGGCGCGGTGCCCGCCGCCGGGCCGGGTTTGCGGGGTGGGGCGAACAGGGTTAGCTTTCCGGCCTTGTATTGGCGGACCAGGTCGATCATCGCCCAGCGGGTGTAGCCGTAGCGGTCGCCGGCCTGCTGGTAGGTCAGGCCCTCGACGTAGTAGGCGCGGATCGCTTCGTCGCGGCGTTGGTTGATCTGGTCGGGCGCGGTGAACGCTTCCGCTCCAGGTCGTTGAGGTGATTCCGCTGCTATATGCCGATGATGTCAGATCATCTGTTGTCGACGAGGGCGACGCGCTGGAGCTGGATTCGTCTGTACTGGTGATAGTTCGGCTGTCTGGTATCGCTGAGCGCGTCACTTCTTGATCAGCAGTTCACACACCGGGACGGTGCATGACAGCATGACCGACACAACTATCGACTCCCACGTGGGCGTAGCGGGATCCCGCGATGGGCCTGGCCTGCAGCGTGGTTTCCATCCGCACCTGATCAATCCGCCTCGCTCAGGTATTGAGGTCAACCGGCCACCTGGAAATCCGCGCTAACTGCTGCTAGCAGAAGTTGCTCGGCCGGGGCGCTCGGCCGGGGCGCTCGGCCGGGGCGCTCGGCCGGGCGCTCGGCCGGGGCGCTCGAGCGGGGCGCTCAGCGGGGCGCTGCGGTGGCGTTTGCAATGATCTCGAAGCGCACGACGCCGGTCTCGACGTTCGCCTCGACCAGGCGGGCGGCGACCAGGTCCCCGACCGCGACGCGCACGGCGGTGCCAGCCTGGGCGACCACGGCGGGCTCGGTCAACTGCACCACCCAGCGGCCCTTTTGGCCCTGGTCCACCACCACCGCGGGAAACGACTCGCCCACCCGGTCGCCCAGCACCGCCGCCTCGACCGCGTCGGTGCTTGCTCGCTCGACGCCGCTCGCCGTCCGGCCCGAGGCCGCCATGATCTCGGTCAGGCTGGCCAGGGCTTCGCGCGCCCACGCGGGGATCTCGCCGCCCGACGAAATCGCTTCCGCCACAGCAAGTCCGAAGCGATCCACCAAGCGCCGCAGCGGAGCGGTGACGTGGGCATAGATCGTGGCTAGCGCGCCGTGCTCCGGGTGCTCGGGCACCGAGCCGTCGAAGGCGGCATACGAACTGCCGCGGAAAAGCGCGGTGGCGTCATAGATCAACGCGAGGTGCTTGGGGTTGGTGCGATCCAGGCGGCGCAGGAAAGCACCATACGGCTCATCGGGCAGCCACTCGATCCCGAGCGCCTTGGCCTGGCGGCGGAACCGGTCGACCGCCTGCGGGTCGGGCGCGGGCAGGGTGCGCAGGATGCCGATCTTGGCGCCGACCATGAGTTCGGCCGCGGCCATGCCGGTCATCAGCGAGATCTGGGCGTTCCACTCCTCGGCAGGCAGCGGCGGGCGGAACCCGAGGACGAAATGCCCGGCCTCGTCCTGGGTGACCTGCTGCTCGGGCATCGGCAGGCTGGCGCCACCGCGGCGCTGCTCGAAGCGAATCCGCCTCTCCCCCACCTCTTTCAGCAGCATGAGGCGCTCGTCGTCGGTGCCCTCGTCGATCAGCTTCTGGACCTGTTCATAGTCCATCCGATCGACGCTCTTGACCCGCGCCCGATAGACCCTGACCGCGGTGCCCTCGCCGTCGTCCTGGACATGCATATCCCACATGTATGCCGCGCGCTCCTGTCCCGGCAGCAGGCTCGCCGCCGCTTCACTCACCGAGGGTGGGTGCAACGGGACGCGCTGGTCGGGGGCATAGATCGTCTGACCCCGCTTGCGGGCCTCGCCGTCGATCGCCTGGCCAGGCGCGACGAAGGCGGGCAGATAGACGATCGCGTAGCGGACCCGGAAGCCGTCACCGTCGCGCTCGATGTGCAGCGCCTGGTCGAGGTCCATCGAGCCGGGCGGGTCGATCGTCAGGAAGGGGATCGTGGTCTCGTCACGCTCGGGCCAGTCGATCGGCTGCGCCGCGACCGCGTCGGCCTCGGCCAGCGCCTCGGGCGGAAACGACTCGGGCACAGCGAATTCGCGCCGGGTCGCCGCGAATCGCGCTCGCAGCCGGTCGTCCTGGAGGACGTCGGCGAGGCCCTCGTCGCTGTAGCGCACCCGCACCCGTTGCTCCGGCATACGGCCAAACCTATCCGGACCCGGCGACGCGGTCGTGGGCCGCGGCAAGTTGGTGGACGACCCCGGACGGCGACGGTGGCCGGCCGTGCACGTGTTCGTCGCGCAGTTCGTCCATGAACGCCTGCCACGTCGTCGGCCCACCCTGGGCCAGCAGTTCGGCCCGGATGCGCAACTCGGGGGTCGTCGGCAACCACCGCGCGCCCCAGGCGCCCAGCTCGGCGAGCACGGGCACCAGCTGGATGGCGGGCTCGGTGAGACGATAGGTCACCTTCTGCTTGTGCGACGGGTCGGGAGTGCGGGAGAGCAGCCCGGACGCGACGAGCTTGGCGAGCCGGTCGGCCAGAATGTTCGAGGCGATTCCCTCAAGCGACTCAGTGAGCAACTCGCGGAAGTGTCGGCGTGGGCTAAAGATGATGTCGCGCAGGACGACCAGGCTCCAGCGGTCACCCAGGACCTCCATGGTCATGTTGATCGGGCAGCCCGAGCGGCCCGGAGGAAGCGGCAGCCACTCTGATTGCGACATGCAACCAGAATAGGCTAGCGTCATACCTGGTTGCATAACGCAATCAGATTCGGAGGTTCGGCATGGCCAGGCTCATCTACTCGATGCTCGTCTCCTTGGACGGCTTCACGACGGCCGAGGACGGCGGGGTGGTTGCCCTCCGCCACGGGGGGCAGGCGGTGAATGCGACGTGACCCGGCTGCTATTCGTGCACGGCGCCGGCGGCTACGCCGAGGACGGGTCCCTGGCGGCCGGGATCGCCGCGCAGCTCGGCGCCGACCTGGTGATGCCCCGGATGCCCAACGAGGACATGTCGCTCACCGCCTGGTCCGAGTCGGTGCGCAGCGCCCTGGCCACCCTCGATACCGCCGATGTCCTTGTCGGACACTCCTTCGGTGCCTCCGTGCTCCTGCACGTGCTCAGCGGGATGGCCACCGCTCCCCGGCGGGCGGTGCTGCTGGCCATGCCGGACTGGGGCCCGGACGGCTGGGACGTGACCGAGTATGCCGTGACCGGACCGGAGCCGAACGCCACACTGACGCTGCACCACTGTCGCGACGACGACGTCGTGCCGTTCGACCACCTCGCGCGCAACGCGGCCCGGCTGCCCTCGGCCACAGTGCGCCAATACCCGCGCGGCGGCCATCAGTTCGCCGGGCTGTCCGACGCGATCGCCGCGACCGCCCACGCAAGCTGAGCACGTCCGCCAACTTCGATGCCCGATGGGTCGCTCACTCCATTGCGCACGCACGGAGCCGGGAGGACGCTCAGAAGCACGGGCACAGCGACCCGGCGGTGCCCTGGAGAGAAGGGAAATGCCATGCGGAGAATCTCGCTCACCGCTGCAGCGGCAGTCGCGTTGCTGCCTACCGCGATGCTGCCAGCAGCAGCTCAGTTCGCCTCGAGCCCGCGAGCCGGAACGACCGCAAGCGCGGAAGCCTGCACCGGCATGACTTGGTCGATGCGCTACCAGCACGAATACCGCGGTCTGGGCTTCCCCTGGATTCGGCCCGACTACCGCACCGACGCCGTGGCCGGCGACACGCCCTGCACGACGACCCTGCCGGTCATGTGCGCGGTCGCTGACGTGCCGAAGCCGACCTGGTGGACCTCTCAGTGGCCGGCCTGGTCAGGCAAGAAGCTCCGCGCGTCCTATGCGGTGCCCGGCACGTCGTTGACGAGCCGGGCAGCCGCCGATCGGGTCTGCAAGAGCAGGTTCGGCGAGAACGCGCGCATGGCCGAAGCTCACGAGAACGGGACCGACGGGTCCGGCTACTTGGGTCAGGGGAACCCGATGACGATGTGGGTCTCCATCGACGACCAGCGGGCCAACCCGTGGAACACGACCACGGGCCGGGCCTTGACCTGGGCGGTCGCAGCCAACGACGGCGAAATGCAGCAGCATCTGCCTTCATGTCTGGCGTCGCTGAATTGGTGCGACGATGTGATCGTAGTCGATTCTTTCAGCACGGACGACACCGAGGCGATTTGTCGGGCTTCGGGCGCGCGATTTGTGCAGCACGCATTTGAAGGATTCGGTGCGCAGCGCAATTGGGCAATTGATAACTGTGCGCCGAAGTATCCGTGGATTTTGATCCTTGACGCTGATGAGCGCGTTCCTGTCGGAAATGGCAACTGAACTGCGAGACATCGCCGAGAACAGTCCGCCAGACGTTGCAGCTTACCGCGTGCGCCGTCGGTTCTACATGTGGGGGCGCTGGCTTCGTCACAGCGCGCTATACCCCAGCTGGGTTGTGCGGCTCGTCCACAGGGAACGGGTTCGCTACGTCAACCGCGGACATTCCGAAACGCAGACGGTTATCGGCGATACGCGCGACCTGCAGACCGACTTGATCGACGAAAATATTAAAGGGATCGACGAATGGTTTGCACGACAGAATCGCTACTCGCGCAAGGAAGCGGAGTATGAGCTTTCGGAGGACGAAAAGCCGATGCAGTTTGCACACTTTTTTCACGAGACCCGTTACTTCGCCGTGGCGCGATAAAAGTGCTTTCGCGCAATCTGCCTTTTCGCGGTGCCGTGTACTTCCTGTATTCGTTCATTTGGCGGAGGGGCTTTCTCGATGGCAAAGACGGTCTGATGTTTTGTCGAATGAGGGCGCTTTACCAGGCGGAAATCGATCTCAAGAAATACGACTTGAGACGTCGGCACCGCCATCCGGGTCAGCGTATGGCGGATCGAGCGCAATGATTATTCTTGGCATTAATGCCTTCCACGGTGACTCGTCTGCGTGCGTAATTCGCGACGGCGTAATTCTGGGCGCTGCCGAGGAAGAACGTTTTCGGCGTGTAAAGCACTGGGCGGGGTTTCCCGTCGCAGGCGATCTCCGTGGTGCCTGTCGGACGCTGGAATCGAGTCTCGCGGACGTGGACCACGTAGCCGTGAATCAGGATTCGCAGCGCCAATATCGGCAAAAAGGTCGCGTATACGCTGCTCAAGCGACCAGACCTGAGCCTGGTGCTGGACCGCATTCGCAACAAGCGCGAGCGCGACGGGCATGGACGCTGCATCTGGCGCGGGCGTTTCCTGAGTCAGGTGTTTCGCGGGCAAATCCGCGTTCCGTGGAGCATCACGTGCGCACATCTGTCGTCCGCGTTCCATGTATCGCCTTTCGATGAAGCCGTGGTGGTGTCGGTGGATGGATTCGGTGACTTCGCCAGCGCGGCATGGGGCTTATGGTCAATGGCACTCAGTATCGACGGTGGATGATCGCGTGTACTTTCCGCATTCGCTGGGCATGTTTTATCAGGCGCTGACGCAGTACCTCGGCTTTCCGAACTACGGCGACGAGTACAAGGTGATGGGGCTGGCGCCCTACGGTGAACCGAAGCTACCTCGATGCGATGCGTCAAATTGTCGCGTCTGCAGGGCGATGGAAGCTTCTCGCCTCAACCTTGCGGCTACTTCCGCCACGCGCGGGAAAAGGTCGAGTACGAATGGGAGCAGGGCTCGCCAAGCGTCGGTCACGCTGTTTACTCCGGCGCTGGAGTCGCTGCTCGGCCCGGCGCGCGACAAAGACTGGCGACCGCTCGAGCAGACGTCACAAGGACGTCGCGCGGTCGGTGCAGGCGATGTACGAAGAGGCTTTTTTCCATCTGCTCAACGCCCTGCATCGCAGGTATCCGGTGGCGAAAACGGTATGCGTGGCGGGTGGTTGCGGCATGAATTCGGTAGCGAACGGAAAGATCACGCTGAAGACGCCGTTCACGCAGGCCTACGTGCAGTCGGCCGCAGGCGATGCGGGCGGCGCGATCGGCGCTGCATATGGCGGTCTGGCATCGACGCGGCGGTGGCGTACGTGGGCCCGCCGATGGACTGCACGCCTATCTCGGCCCGGGATTGTGACGTCATGCTGACGATTGCTCAGCGCTACGTGCAGGACAATGCGCAGAGAATTAGCGGCTGCTGGATGCACGGTTGATGCATCAGGTCGATGAGGGCGTGCTTTGTACTGAGCGCACGGCGCGTGCGGTTGCCGATGGCAAGGTGGTTGGCTGGTTTCAGGGGCGCATGGAGTGGGGGCCGCGGCGCTTTGGGCAATCGGTCGATTATCGGCGATCCGCGACGCGCCGACATGAAGGACATTCTGAACCTCAAGATCAAGCGGCGTGAATCGTTTCGACCGTTCGCACCGTCGATGCTGCGGGAAGCGGTGCCTGAATGGTTCGAGCTGGATGGTGAAGTGCCGTTCATGATGCAGGTGTATCCGATCCGCGTCGACAGGCGCGCGCACATTCCCGCTGTCACCCACGTTGACGGCTCGGGACGATTGCAGACAGTCACCAGTCACGACCAACGCCGCGCTACTACCGGTTGATCGACGCCTTCCGTGCATTTGACCGGTGTACCGATGGTGCTTAACACGTCGTTCAACGAAAACGAGCCCGTCGTGTGCAACCCGCAGGAAGCGCTCGATTGCTTCCTGCGCACGAAGATGGACGTGCTGGTGCTGGGCGACTGGGTGGTGAAGCGCGGTTGATGTCGCGCGCGGTGGGACTTGCACGTGCTGTCAGACGTGCGAGCAGACGGCAAGTTGAGGAAACAGGATTGCAAATACTGAATTTGTTGCGGTACGTCACTCGTCACCCATTGAACTCCAAGGCCAAGATGGCGGCCTGCGGGCGTGTATTGCGCTGGCAACTTGCTAGTCGCCTCATTGGCGCGCCAATTGCTCTGCCATTCGTAAACGAGACGCGCTTGCTCGTGACGCGCGGCATGACCGGCGCAACGGGAAACTTCTACTGTGGGCTCCACGAGATCTCCGAGATGGGATTCGCACTGCATTTTTTGCGAGAAGGGGAGCATTTTCTTGACGTTGGCGCCAATATCGGCAGTTACACGGTACTCGCGAGCTGCGCGGGCGCGCACGTGACTTCCGTCGAACCCATCCCGGACACGTTTGCAAAACTGGAAGACAACGTACTGCTCAACCAATTGACACAACGAGTACGCCTATGCAATGTCGGCTTGTCAGAAAGGCCCGGCGTGCTGCGTTTCAGTGCCGACTTGGATACCGTGAATCACGTGTTACCGATTGGGTCTAGTTTGCCTGCGGTAGAAGTTGAGGTTTTGCCTTTGGATGAGCTTATCGGAGTGGACGTCCCTGTCTTGATCAAGATTGACGTGGAAGGGCATGAGCTGTCAGTACTTAACGGAGGGCGACGAACGTTGGGCGACTCTCGTCTGCGTGCCGTAATCATGGAGACCAACCAAAGTGGATCGCGGTATGGCGTATCAGACGACGATTTGAGGTGCATCATGACCTCCCACGGGTTCGTCGGGTTTGGCTACGATCCTTTTTCGCGCCTGATGACAGATGTGGCACCGGATGCTGCGAACACAATTTTTGTTCGCGATCGCGATGAAGTGAGCGACAGAGTGAAGAGCGCGCCGATGTTCCAGTTGATCAACGGGGCGATTTGACCGAAGCACAGCAGTGTGCTCAGAACGCGCGTGGGCACTACTTCGTACAGAATAGATGCGTCCTAAAGGTCATACCGCTCGTTGAAAATCTCAGTCATCACCGCCGTCTACAACAACCGCAACACGATTGCTGCGGCGATTGAGTCAATCCTTTCGCAGACTCATCCGTGCGTGGAATTGGTGGTGATTGACGGCGGGTCATCCGACGGCACCCTCGAACTTCTCGCCAAATATGGTGACCGCATCAACGTAATGGTGAGTGAGGCGGACGATGGGATTTATCACGCGCTAAACAAGGGTATTGCGCTTTCCAGCGGAGAAGTTGTGGGCTTCTTGCATTCGGATGACGTATTTCCCGATCCGGACGTGC
>JBAOIN010000003.1:0-636012 GCA_037045455.1 Candidatus Nanopelagicales bacterium
ACCAGCGCCGCTATTCGAAGCCGTAGGGCGGCAACGCTTTCAGGACGTCGAGGAGCTCCTGTTCATCGGCATCGTCGGGGTGGTGCTCCTTCCTGTGCGGCGGGAGGAGTGGACTCGAAAATGTCGCTCTTGGCATCCTTGCGGAATCGCTGGCTGATCGCCACTCGGTCGAGAAATACCGCGCGAGCGGCCTTGTCATCGAGGTGCGTTTTCCAGCCCAGTGGCGTCAAGGACCAGACTCCGCGCTTGGCGTCGTCGATCAAGCCTTCCCAGACGAGGTACTGGCGTGCCCACTGCACTTGGTTGTGAATCGATTTGCACCAGACTTCAGGCTGGCCTCGGTGAGGGTGTCCGGGAGCTTGAGCTCTTGCCTAATCCATGCCGAAACTTCTCGCGGCTTGGCAGAACCACCGGCTGCGCGCAGGCACTAGCAATACGTCTAACGGAGCAGACGCGACAACCATTCGCCGGGTGCCGATTCTGAGCGAGGACCGGCTCGGGGAGTTGGGCGTGGAGCTGTAGTCACGCCCGCTCCTCGGCGATCGAGTTCCCCCCGTCCACGACCAAACACTGCCCCGTTGTATAGGCGGCACCGGGAGTGCAGAACCACGCGATCGCGGCCGCTACCTCCTTCGGGCTGCCGCTGCGCCCGACCGGAGTGGCTAGGCTCTGCTCGCGTTCGTTGTCGGTCTGCGAACCTGTGGCGATCCAGCCCGGGGCGACCGCATTGACCGTGATGCCGTCGGCCGCGAGGTCCACCGCCATCGAGCGGGTGAGTCCGAGCATCCCGGCTTTGGCGGCGGCATAGACCGGCTCGTCCCGCATGGCCATAACCGCACCGGTCACGCTGGTCACGTTGACGATCCGGCCCCAGCCCCGCGCGCGCATCCCGGGCACCACGTGACGGCTCACGAGGAAGGCTGTGTCCAAGTTGCGCGCCAAGCCAGCCCGCCAGGTGACAAGGTCCATGTCCTGCAAGGCCCCGGCCTCGAACCCGCCGCCGACGCTGACCATGCCGGCGTTGTTGACCAGGATGTCGATGTCGCCGGGCAGTCGCGCAACCTGTTCCTCATCGGTCAGATCCGCGATGACACCCATCGCCCCGATTTCGGCAGCCCGCTCGTCGATACGTTCGGACGTGGCAGTCACCACGACGTCAGCACCCAGGTCGCGCAGCAGCGATGCCGCGGCGAAGCCGATGCCCGTCGGCGATCCGGCTCCCGTGACCAATGCGGTCCGGCCCGTCAGATCGAACGTCACGGTTGCGCCTCCCGATACTTCTCCAGCACGTCGGCGCTGATCCGGCCCTTGGCGGAGATGGGGATGCCGGCCAAAGCGGCCCACGCCCTCACCTCGGCCGCGGATACCTCAAGGTCGGGCGCCACCGGGCGGGCGTGGGTCTTGGGCCGCGGCATGGCAAGCGGAGTGAGCCGGGACAGCAGTCCCTCATCGTCGGTCAGCACCTGTCGGGCCGCCGCCAGGAACCGGTAGGTGTACTCCTCGGCCATCGACCGGGAGTCGCAGAACACGATTGGCACATTCGGCCAGCGCACTTGGGTCTCGGCCAGCGAGTCGGCGATCTGTGACGGGCGGACGAAAGCCCAGCGTGAAGATCGTCGAGTACCGCTCTTCCACGACCACTGCTGCGCGGGGTACGGCACTTAGTTCACCCATCGCAAAGGCCAACTTGCCGGAGGTCAGTGAGGACACGAAATCCTGCGCAGACTTGCGTTCCACCACCGCCATCAGACGGTCGTCCGCGATCAGTCCGTAGTCACCGGTCGGCAGGCCGCGCTTGACGGTGGTGACCCGGTGGTCGGCGAACTTGTAGGCGTACCGCTCGTGGGCATCCACGGTGATCTCAAGCTCGCCGCCGACCGCTCGGCCCTTGGGTGGCGCAACGCGCGGCCGGGACTTCTTGCGAGTGCGCGGCCCCTGCCAGAACACCACGTCGCGGCCCCGGGCCTTCGTGAACACCAACTGCGAGCGGTTCTCCCGCGCCCGTGCCAGCACCAAGTCGATGGCCCCGCCCCGTCGCTGGCAGGAACGCATGGGTTCCCGGACCACGATGTCTGGCGATGCTGGCCAGTCGTCGCGCGGTACGGGATGGCAGTACACCGCCGACGTGCGCGGCCACGTGTCCCGAACTCTGAACACCAGCCCCTGTCCCAGTGGCAAGAGCATCAAGTAGGGCAGCTTTGAGTCCGGGTCGGGATTGCGGGCGATGAGCAACTCCACGTAGGCCATTCTTGCGCTACTACCAAGCCCAGCCTTTGTTGCGTTGTCGTCGATAATCCCGGGCGTGTCGTGACCACATCGCGACAGCGCTGACAACGTCCGCGACAACGCCGCGATCGGGCCGTGCCAGCCCCCCGCCTAGACTGAACGCCATGCCCGAAATCTCCCGCGACGAGGTCGCGCATCTTGCGCGTCTGGCCCGCCTGGACCTGACCGAGGACGAACTCGAGCACTACGCCGAGCAGCTCGGAGTGATCCTCGGCGCGGTGCAGCGGGTCAGTGAGGTGGCCGCCAGCGACGTCGAACCGATGTCCCACCCGGTAGCCATCAGCAATGTGTTCCGCACCGACCAGCGAGTCCCGGGTCTGTCCGCTGAGCAGGCGCTGGCCGCCGCCCCGGCCGTCGAGCAGGACCGCTTCCGGGTCCCGCGGATCCTGGACGAGGAGTGAGCGTGCACGACAAGACTGCTCTGGACCTGGCTGCGGGTATCGCTGCCGGTGACTTCTCGGCACGCGAGGTGACCACCGCGTTCCTGGACCGGATCGCGGCTACCGACGGCGAACTCAACGCCTTCCTGCTGGTCGACACAGCTGGCGCACTGGCGGCCGCCGATTCCGTCGACGCGGACCGCGCCGAAGGCCGCCCGCTGGGCCCCTTGGCCGGTGTGCCGGTGGCGATCAAGGACGTGCTGGCCACCGAGGGCCTGGCGACCACGTGCGGTTCGCGCATCCTGGAGGGCTGGGTGCCGCCGTACGACGCGACTGTGACCCGCAACCTGCGCGAGGCCGGAGCGGTCATCATCGGCAAGACGAACATGGACGAGTTCGCGATGGGTTCCTCCACCGAGAACAGCGCGTTCGGGCCGACCCGCAACCCCTGGGACACCGGGCTAATTCCGGGCGGTTCCAGCGGTGGTTCGGCCGTAGCCGTCGCCGCCCGGCAAGCGCCGCTGTCACTCGGAAGCGACACCGGCGGTTCCATCCGCCAGCCCGCCGCGATGTGCGGAGTGGTCGGCGTGAAGCCCACCTACGGCGGAGTGTCGCGTTACGGTCTGGTCGCGATGGCATCGTCGCTGGATCAGGTCGGGCCCTTCGCCACCACCGTGGCCGACGCGGCACTTCTGCACTCGGTCATCGGCGGCCACGACCCGCACGACTCCACCTCGCTGGATGCGCCCGTGCCACCGGTCCTGCAGGCAGCCCAGAACGCCGACATCCGCGGAATGCGAATCGGTGTCGTCAAGCAGCTCGCCGGAGAGGGTTTCCAGGCAGAGGTGCGTGCGCACTTCGACCGCAGTCTGGAGTTGTTGGCCGGCGCGGGTGCTGAGATCGTCGAGGTCGATTGCCCGCACTTCGAGCACGCGCTGGCCGCGTACTACCTGATCATGCCCAGTGAGTGTTCCTCGAACCTCGCAAAGTTCGACGCCATGCGGTACGGCCTGCGGGTGGGCGATGACGGGAACAACTCGGTCGAGCAGGTGATGGGACTGACTCGCGAGGCCGGTTTCGGTCCGGAGGTGAAGCGCCGCATCATGTTGGGCACCTACGCGTTGTCCAGCGGCTACTACGACGCCTTCTACGGCCAGGCGCAGAAGGTGCGCACGCTGATCGCCCGCGACTTCGCCGAAGCCTTCGCCGAAGCGGATGTCCTGGCCACGCCCACTGCCCCGACCACGGCGTTCCCGATCGGGGAGAAGGTGGACGACCCGTTGAGCATGTACCTGCAGGACATCGCCACGATCCCTGCGAACCTGGCCGGCGTCCCCGGCATGTCGCTACCGGTCGGGCTGGACGAGAAGGGGCTGCCGGTGGGTCTTCAGTTCATGGCCCCAGCGCTGGCGGACGACCGGCTCTACACTGCCGGTGCCGCCCTGGAGGCCCTGACCGGATGGGAGGCCCGGCCGTGAACTTCGAGCAGGCGATCGCGCAGTTCGACCCGGTGCTGGGTCTGGAAGTGCACGTGGAACTGAACACCGAGACGAAGATGTTCTGCGGCTGTCCGACCACGTTCGGCGGCGAGCCCAACACCCAGGTGTGCCCGGTCTGCCTGGGTCTGCCCGGGTCGCTGCCCGTGGTCAACGCAACCGCCGTTGAGTCCGCCATGCGGATCGGATTAGCGCTCAACTGCAGCATTGCGCCATGGTCGCGGTTCGCGCGGAAGAACTACTTCTACCCGGACATGCCGAAGAACTACCAGATCAGCCAGTACGACGAGCCGATCGCTGTGAACGGGTTCCTCGAGGTGGACGTGGACGGCCAGACCTACCGCATCGACATCGAGCGTGCGCACATGGAGGAGGACACTGGCAAGTCATTGCACGTCGGTGGCTCGACCGGTCGCATCCACGGCGCGGACTACTCGCTGGTCGACTACAACCGGGCCGGCATCCCGCTGATCGAGATCGTGACCAAGCCGATCGAGGGAACTGGCGATAAGGCTCCCGAGGTGGCGCGGGCGTACGTCACGGCGTTGCGCGATCTGCTGCGGGCATTGGGCGTTTCAGACGTGCGGATGGAGCAGGGCTCGTTGCGCTGTGACGCCAACGTGTCGCTGCGGCCAGGTGCGGATGCTCCCTTCGGCACCCGCACCGAGACCAAGAACGTGAACTCGCTGCGCTCAGTGGAGCGGGCCGTGCGCCACGAGATCGAGCGGCAGGCCCAGATGCTGGCCGACGGCGGGCGCATCGTGCAGGAGACCCGGCACTGGCACGAGGACACCGGCCGCACGACCGCCGGGCGCACGAAGGAGGAGGCGGAGGACTACCGCTACTTCCCGGAGCCGGACCTGGCGCCGGTAGCTGCTGATGAGGCGTGGGTCGAGCGACTGCGGGCGACGCTGCCCGAACCCCCGGCGCAGCGCCGGGCGCGGCTGCAGCAGGCCTGGGGCTTCACCGACCTGGAGATGCGCGACGTCGTGAACGCCGAGGCGCTCGAGTTGATCGAGGCCACCATCGCGGCCGGCGCGTCCGCCGGCGGCGCGAAGAAGTGGTGGCTGGGGGAGTTGGCCCGGCGTAGCAATGACAGCGGGGTGGCGCTGGCCGACCTGGGCATCGAGCCCGGCTGCTGATCGCGCGCGTCGAGGGTCTGATCTCCGAAGGCTCGCTGAACGACAAGATGGCGCGGCAAGTGATCGACGGGGTGCTGGCCGGGGAGGGCAGTGCTGACGAGGTGGTTGCCGCCCGCGGCCTGGTGCTGGTCTCCGACGACGGCGCCCTCACGGCCGCGGTGGACGAGGCGATCGCCGGCAATGCGGACGTCGCCGACAAGGTCCGGTCGGGTAAGGTCGCTGCCGTCGGCGCGTTGGTCGGTGCGGTCATGAAGGCCACCCGCGGCCAGGCCGACGCCGCCCGGGTCCGGCAGTTGCTGCTGGAACGCCTCGGCGTCGAGGAGTAGATGACGGGCCGACAGACTGCGCAGGGTTCGTTCTCCCGCCTAAAACGCCACTTCCGTCGCGGTTGTTAGATTCAG
Source organism: Candidatus Nanopelagicales bacterium (assembly GCA_037045455.1). Lineage (GTDB taxonomy): Bacteria > Actinomycetota > Actinomycetes > S36-B12 > UBA10799 > JADKAV01. The sequence goes on from JBAOIN010000003.1 coordinate 5,706, forward strand.
ACGCAGTTGTGAGCGCTGGACGGGCGTCTGAGTCTCACGTATCAACGGCTCACCATCCGGCCTTTGGGGGGTCTTCTCTAGTCGCCGAATGTGAGGAGTTGCCGAATGGACACCATCGCGCACTGGCTGCAGTCGGTGCCGCTGTTCGTCCTGGTGCTCGGGGCCGGGACCGTGCTCAGCGCGGTTCTGGCCGCCCCGTTGGCGAAGGGACTCAAAGAGCCGTGGTGGGTGCTGTTCGGCCTCGGCTTCGGCGTGTCGCTGATCGTCGGCGCGACACTGACTCCTTCTCCTGACGGCACTTATGGCGCGTGCTTGACCGAGGTGCTTCGCCCGCTCGGACCCCGCGGGCTGCTCGTGGTCAGTGATCGCATGCTCAACACCTGGCTGTTCGTGCCGCTGGGTGTGTGCGCCGGGTACCTGGCTGTGCGCCGGTGGTGGGTGCTGGTGCTGGCCTTCGGCGTGCCATTCGCGGTGGAACTGACACAGCGGGCGGTCGAGCAACTCCAGCGACGGTGCCAGTTCCAGGATCTGGTGGACAATACCTGGGGACTGGTGCTCGGGGCGGCGGTCGGCGTGCTGCTCGGGTTAACGATGCGCCCGCGTCGGCACTCGGGAAGCGCCTGATCCACACGTTTGTTCCCGGCGCGTGCGTCGTTCCCCGGTTTTGTCAGACCCCCGTTGAACGATGTACGCATGCGAATCCTCCACACCTCCGACTGGCACCTCGGTCGCACCCTGCACAAGGTCTCCATGGCCGAGGCGCAAGAGGAAGCCATGTGGCAGATCGGTCAGATCGCGGCCCAGGAGAATGTCGATCTGATCGTCGTGGCCGGGGACGTGTTCGACCACGCGATCCCGTCCGCCGATGCTTTGGACCTGCTCGAACGCACCCTGGCGTCCTTGCTCGACGTCGCGCCCGTGGTGGTCACCGCGGGCAACCACGATTCATTGCGCCGGCTCGGGTACGGCTCCTCGCTGTTCACTGCTGGTCTTCACATGTGCACGACGGTCGAGCAGATCGACCGGCCGGTGGTCGTCGATGGCGTTCGCGTGTACCCGATTCCCTACCTGCATCCCGACGGAGCGCGCGTGGACCTGCGCCCCGAGGATCCGCTACCGGCCACCCATCATGCTGTCCTGACCGAGGCGATGGACCGAGTCCGGGCGGACCTGGCCGCACACCCAGGGACTCGCAGTGTCGTTCTGGCACACGCCTGGGTCGCAGGGGGTGGCACCAGCGACTCCGAACGCGACGTCTCCGTGGGCGGCTTGGGGGTCGTGTCGCCAGCCGTGTTCGACGGGGTGGACTACGTCGCACTGGGTCACCTGCATCGTCCGCAGGACGTCCGCAGTGGGTCCGGCACCCGACTGCGCTACTGCGGCTCGCCACTGCGGTACTCGTTCAGCGAGGCCGACGACGTGAAGACGGTGTCGATCGTCGATCTGGATGACACAGGTGTGACGGTGCGCGAGGTTGCGGTCCCACAACCCCGGCCTATGCGCGTGCTGCGCGGCCTGCTGGCCGAACTGCTGGATCCTGAACTGCATACTGACGCCACGCAAGCCTGGGTGAGCGCCGTCGTGACCGACGACCGGCGGCCCTCGCAGATGTGGCCGCGGATGCAGGAACGCTTCCCGCATCTCCTGGCTCTACGGCATGAACCGACGAGGATCATCGATCTGCGCGAGCGGCCTGTGGCTGCCGAACAGAAGCCCTTGGAGGTCGCCGCGGACTTCGTGGAGTACGTGACCAACGGTCCGATCGAACCCGGTGAGAGCGACGCGTTCGATGCGGCCGTTCAGATCCTGCGGGGCCGGGAGCAGGCATGAAACTGCAGCGTTTGGAGTTCGTGGGCATCGGCTCGTTCGCAGACCGGATGGAGATCGACTTCACTGCGCTGGGATCCGCGGGGATGTTCCTCGTGGAGGGTCCGACCGGATCCGGGAAATCCACCATCCTGGATGCCATCGTGTTCGCACTTTACGGCGGCGTGGCCGGCAGCGGCTCCGATCTGGGCCGGCTCGACTCGCATCTGCGTGATCGCCAGCAAGAGCCCTATGTCGAACTTGACTTCGCCTGCGGTCCCGACAGTTACCGGATCCGGCGCACTCCGCGCCACGAGCGGGACAAGCGGCGCGGCGAGGGGACGATGCGCGACGAGGGGTCGGTCTCGCTGATCCAGCTGACGCCGGCGCAGGCGGCCATCAGCCACAAGGCCAAGGAGGTCGGCGACTGGGTCATCGAGCACGTCGGGCTGACCAAGCAACAGTTCGTCTCTACCATCGTGCTGGCGCAGGGGGAGTTCGCGACGTTCCTCGACGCCGACACGGGCTCCCGGGCCCAGATTCTGGAGAAAGTGTTCGGCACGCAGTTCTACAAGCACGTCGAGGATCAGCTCGCCTCGATGCGCAGGGCTGCCATCGAGCGCCGTACCGATGCCGTCCGCGCAGTCGACGAGGTGCGTAATCGCTGCCTCGGTGTCCTTGGCTTGGAGGCCGACGCCGACATCCCAGAGGCCGCCGGACAAGTGCACGCCGACTTGCGACAGGCGCAGGAGGAGTTGACCCGGGCCGATATCGCGCAGGCGCAGGCACAGGAGCAGCACGCGGCCGCTCAGGCTCTCGTCAGCCAGCAGCAGCGCAAACAGAGCCTGTTGATCAGGCAACGCGATCTCGCCGCGGAACAGGAGCCCGTTGAGCAGGCTCGGGAGGCGCTGTCGGCTCACGATCGCGCGGTGCCGGCTGTCGCCGCGATCGCCGCCTGGCGGCGCGCCAAGTCCGAACTCGAGATCGGCTGCCGAACAAGCGGCTACAACTGATGCGGCCCTCCGGTCTGCAGGCGGTTCCAGTGCCAGCGCAGCGTCCCTGGCAGAACTGGCGACTCTGCTCGGACAACTGCAGGGCCCGGCGCAGATCGAGTGCCAGCTCGATGACCTGCGAGCAAGCGCCCGAGCAGCGCAGGAGCGAGCGGCTGATGCGGCCCAGCAGGTCGCAGACATGACCGCGGCGCATGCCAGCGTCAGCTCTGCTCTCGCGCCGCTGCGGGAGCAGAGCATCGACGAGGCCGCGCCCCTCGCGGAATTGGCCGAGCTGCAGATGCGAAAGGCCGAACTGGACAAGGAGCAGGCCGGCTGGCAGAAGCTGGCCAAGACGCAGATCGCCGTCCAGAAGGCCTCGGCAGCGACTGCCGAGGCCGCCGAACGGGTGCAATCCGCCAAGGGGGCATTGCAGCAAGCCCAGAATGAGGCAGAGCGGGACCATGCCGCAGACCTCGCCACGCGCTTGCGCCCTGGAGATCCCTGTCTGGTGTGCGGGGCGACCGAGCACCCAGCTCCTGCCCACTTCACCGGGACGACAGGCATCGACGTTGCTGCCGCGCGGCGTGACCTCGACTCGGCGCACGACCACTGGATGGCGGCCAAGTCCCATTCCGATGGTTTGGCGGCGGTTGTGGACGACCTACGGGAAGGTCTTGGACCGGACGCTGCGGCCGTGGAACAGGAAATGCAGGCGGTCACCACATCCATTGAGCGGACACAAGCCACCATTGCGACCATCTCCGCTGTGGCTGACCAGCGCGAGCGGCTGGTTGCCCAGATGACAGATCTGCAGGCACAACTGGCCGAGGACCGAGTAGCGGCCGAACGTGCCGTCGCGGAACACGCTACCGCGCTGAAGGCGCTGACCACCGCCACTGAGGTAGTCGCGCGGGCGGCCACCGGCTTCGCCAATGTGGCGGATCGGGTGGCGCACACCACGCGGTTGCATTCCACCATGGCCGCCGCGCTGGACGGCGCTGCCCGGCTGACAACCGCACAGGAGGCGTCGGTCCGAGCCGACGAACTGCTCCAGGCGACCCTCACCGCGGCTGGTCTCACCGACGTGGACGCCGCGGAAGCAGCCCTGCTGGCGGCCGAAGAAGCACAGGCCTTGCGCTCTCGGGTCGAGGAGCACGACCGGGCCCGGGACGAGGTTCGCGGCGCGCTGGCCGAGTTGCAGCAGGTGGATTTGGCCGCTACGCCGGACCTTGCCGCACTGACGGCCGCGTTGGCCAATTGCACGACGCGGGCGAACGAAGCTCGCGAACGGCATGCCCGGGTCCGGCATACGGTCAACGAACTGCAGCCCTTGCTTGACCTGCTGACGCAGCGTCTGGAGCAGCGCGCCCAGGTGCTCGACGAGACCGCCGGGGTGATCCGGATGGCTGAGTTGGCTGCCGCAACACGGGGGGAGGTCATGCACCGCGTGCGGTTGTCCTCTTTCGTTCTGATGCGGCGCTTCGAAGCCGTGGTCGAGGCCGCCAACGACCGGCTCGATGCCATCTCGGAGGGCCGCTACCAGTTGCAGGTCGAGACCGACGGATTGGACAACCGGGCGCAGGCCGGACTGGACCTGATCATCGCGGATCAGCGGACGGACCGCTGCCGTTCGACGCGATCCCTGAGCGGCGGCGAGCGATTCTACGTCTCACTGGCCCTCGCCCTGGGACTTGCCGACGTCGTCCGCAGCGAGTCCGGCGGAGTGCAACTGGGCACTCTGTTCATCGACGAAGGCTTCGGTTCGTTGGACGTCGACGTGCTCGAAGAGGTCATGGACATGCTCGAGCAGGTCCGGGCGGGAGAGGATCGGGTCATCGGACTGGTCAGTCATGTCGATCTGCTCAAACAGCGGATCGATCCGCGCATCAGCGTCCGGCGCGATCCGCAACGACCCGGCGTGAGCACGCTCGCGGTGACCGTGTGACTCCGCGCGACGAACTGGTGCTGGACGTCGTCGCACTCATCCCCGAGGGGGCGCTGGCCAGTTACGGTGACATCGCCGGGACCGTCACCGCGCTGGGCACAGCATGCACTGCGCGACAAGCAGCCGCCACGCTGTCCCACTACGGCGGAGGCGTGCCCTGGTGGCGGGTCGTGCAGGCCGCGGGAACCCTCGCCGACGAGGTTCTGCCGGCGGCTCGCACCCACCTGGTGGCCGAGGGCGTGGTGGTCGTCGGCCGGCGGGTCCCCCTGCAGGAACTGCGGTGGCAGCCTGATCTGGTGGTCCTGCGTGCGGAGTTGACGCTGGGCGGCTGACGACGCTGGATGCGACGATGGGCAGATGGTGGACGTCACCCCGGAGCGCTTCGAGCAACTGGTCGAAGCCGCCGTCAACTCGATCCCGCAGCGGCTGGCGGCGCACATCGAGAATGTGGCGATCGTCATCGAGGACGAGGGCCCGGATCCCCACCTGCTCGGTCTGTACGAAGGGATCCCCCTGACCGAACGTGGCTCGTGGTACGTGGCGGCCCTGCCCGACCGGATCAGGATCTTCCGGCTGCCGATCCTGCGGATGTGCACCACCCAAGCCGAAGTGGTGCGGGAGGTGCACATCACAGTGGTGCACGAGATCGCCCACCATTTCGGTATTGACGATGCCACGTTGCACGAGCTGGGCGTCGGCTAGCGCGGGTCGCCGTTGTTGAATTCCCACACAGTCTGCAGCGGCTGGGCGAATTCGGGCCACGGTCTTTCTATTATGGAAAGGCGGGTTTATAGTCATTGCTATGAGCGATGAACTACGTACACTTCTGGAAGATGTTGCTGCTGGACGGGTTTCTGCCGAAGATGCCTCCAGCGCGATTCGCGGACTCACCGGCCCCGGGGACGTGGTACCGAGCACCGAAGAGGTGCGCCGAATTGCCATCAAAGCCGGCGCGGTCCGGCTGACGATCATTGGCGACGACGGTGTCGCCCAAGCAGTGGCCGAGGGCCCGCACACGATGCGCCAGGAGGGGGACGCGCTGCTGATCGACACCAACACCACCGAGGGCGAGTTCACGGCCGAACCGCCGCGTTCGGCGTTCATCACCTGGGTGGGTCAGATGATCAACCGAGTTGGTGCCAGCGTGACGATCCGGGTGAACCCGGAGCTTCCGCTGCAGGTGCTGCTCGTCGGCGGTGTCCTCGACCTGTCCGGTGTGCGTGCCGGTGCCAGCATTGGCGTTGAGGCGGGTTCCGGCCAGGTGAGCGGCAGCGGACCACTGCTGTTCGATGTGGCCAGCGGGAGCGGGCGGGTCGACTGGGCGTTCAGCGGCCAGTCCCGGGTCCGCGCCGACATGGGTTCGGTCAACGTCACCGTCCGCCCAGACTCTGATGTCGTGCTCACTGCCGACAGTTCACTCGGGCAGGCCGTCGTGCGCACCCATCAGGGCAACGAGACCGCGCCGCAGGGCGCCAGCACGACGCCGGTGACCGTGGGTCAGGGAAGCGGCCGGCTGACCGTGAGTGCCCGCATGGGTGCCGCCCAGGTGACCATCGCATGACCGCCGTGCACAACGCTCCCTCGGCTTGCCCGGTCTGCCGGGAGGAGTTGCTGACCACCCGCTTGACGTGTCCGTCGTGCCACACCGAGGTGTCGGGCACGTTCGGTGGGTGCCGGTACTGCAAGTTGTCCGAGGAGGATCAAAGCCTGCTCGCGGTCTTCTTGCGCAGCCGGGGCAACCTGCGCGACGTGCAAGCCCATCTCGGAGTGTCCTACCCGACGGCTCGGCAACGGTTCCAGGACCTGCTCGTCCGGCTCGGCCTCGATCAGCCGATCACCGACCCCAACGAGGTCATGCAGGATCTCGCAGCCGGCCGGATCAGCGTCGAGGAGGCGCAGGCGATACTGCAGGAAGGGCAGGCCTAAGGAACCACTGACCAATCATGTCCCGGCTGCAACGCTCGGAACAGCATTAATCAGTGCTTCCCTCAGTCAGTCGCCGGACTCCCGGGCCGCGCGGTCCGCGGCTTCCTGGGCGCGCATCTGTTCCAGAGTGGGTGCTCCGCCGCCGAACCTGGCGGGCCACCACCACGCCTCAGGCTCTGGCTTGGGCTGGTAGTTCTGGATCGTCTGGTCGTACAGGCTCTGCATGCGGGAGCGCAGACTGGCGATCGCTTCCAGCGGGTCATCCTGCGCTGTCACCGTCATGGGCGCGCCCGACCGTGAGCGCGACCAGCGTCCCGCGGGTCATCTGCCTGGGGTGGCCCTTGGTCCATAACCTCTGCCCCCCGAACGTGATCATCGGCACGATCGGCACACCGGCCTCGGCGGCCATGCGCACCGCACCGGACTTGAAGTCCTTCACCTCGAACGACTGGCTGATCGTCGCTTCCGGGAACACCCCGACCACTTCGCCGTCCCGAAGCCATTGGACCGCATGATCCATGGATCCGGCACCGGCCGCGCGATCGACCGGGATGTGATGCATCGAGCGCATCAGCGGCCCCGAGACCGGGTGGTCGAACGTGGACTTCTTCGCCATGAACCGGACCAGGCGCTTGGACGGCCGCGCCGCGTAGCCGCAGAAGATGAAGTCGAAGTACGAGACATGATTGCTGGCTAGCACCGCCCCCCCACTGCGGGGAATGTGCTCGCCGCCGGTCAGCGTGAAGCGGATGTTGAACGCGCGGAAGAAGCCGTACGCGGACATGATGATCGGCGGGTACGTGATGTCCAGCATGGGCTCAATACTTTCACTCGGGCCCGGCGCTGTCCCTGGACAGACCGAAGAGGTTGCTCTGGATCCAGTTCTGGACCGGTTGCTGGCGGCGTTGCCACTTCTGGGCGCGGGCCTGCGCCTTCGCCAGCTTCTGCGGCTTGTTGCGGTAGCGGTAATAGGCCCACGGTGAGCCCGGTTTGGCGATCCGGAACATCGAAACCCAGGCGATGATCGGCACGGCCACCGAGAGCGCAGCCAGCCACAACTTGCCCTTGAGGATCGTGGTCATCAGAGGTAGGAAGGCGAACGCGAGGAAGAAGAGATCCGCCGAGGGCATTCATCCAGAAACCCGTGACCTCGTCGGGGTTGGGCTGATTAGGTGCGGCCACGAGCAGGGCGGAGAACAGCACGACCGCGGCCAGCGTCACCGCGTCCGCGGAAAGCCGGCCTTCATTGCTCCAATACACGTCGTCCATGTGCAGCACCATGGCGAACTCATCCAGCACCAGGGCGGCGCCGATGCCGAACATCATGCCCGCGATCTGACGCCAGATCCCGTGCTCGCCGGAGCCCAGGGCGAGCACCCCGCCGAGCAGCAGCACGATCAGGCCAGGGATGACGTGGTGGACGTGCGTCCCGCCGGTGGACACGTTGCGGAAGGGTCCCTTTGCCGGCCCGGATCATTCGCGTGATGGTGCGAGTCACCAGGAACGTCACGAGGAACGCAAGCAGGGCCAGGAACAGTGGCTGCCGCCCGGGCTCGAGGATCTCACGGGAGTACCAGTGCAGCATCGTGCAAGCCTACGGCGCTGACCTTCGTGATCTCCGCGTGACGAGCAAGCACCCGGTTCTCTTACACTGCGTAGCGTGTCCGAAGTCCTAGGTCGTCGCTGATGCCCGACGGCAAACTCACGCTCGCTCGTGACGCGCGCACTCCGGGCAAGACGCTGGCCAAGCTGGCCGGGCACAAGAACTGGTCCGTGCGAGCCGACGTCGCCAATCATCCCCGCACGCCGGGCAAGACATTGTCCAAGTTGGCCGAGGACAAGCGATGGGAAGTGCGCACCGAGGTCGCACTGAACCCGAATGCCAGCAGTAAGGTCTTGGCGCTGATGGCCGGCGATGACCACGCGGCCGTGCGCACTGCCGTCGCGTTGAACCTCAGCACGCCGGGTTCAGCACTGCGCCGACTGGCTAGAGACAAGGTCGCCACGGTGCGACTGCGCGTGGCGGAGAATCCGAACGCACCGACCGGAGTTGTCCGCAAACTGACAGCCGATGACGACGACGAGGTGCGCCGGGCCGCGCAGGAGAATCACCGGACGCCGAAGAAGGTCAAGTGACCCTGGCCACCCTGCGCCGGGCGGAGGTGGCCGACCTGCGCTGGCGAGTGCGTCCGGATCCGGTTTTGCAACCACCCTTCCCGTCGCCCGTGATCGCCGACCCCACCTTCCTGCCGCCGGATCAGACTCCGGGCGGTGATTGGCGGTTATGGGCGCATTCCCTGCTCGGCTTGCATGCCTATCGCAGTGACGACGGCGTGCAATGGCAGGGTGCCGGGACTGTGACACGCAACGCGCTGCGCGGGCAGGTGACGGCCCACGCTGGGCGGTACCGCCTGGCCTACGAGAAGACCCGCCTGTTCATGCCGATCGGTGTGCCCTGGCTGTCCTGGATCGAATCGCGCACGTCCTTGGATCTGCAGACCTGGGGTCCGCCGAGCCGCTTGCTGGAACCGAGCCTGCCCTGGCATGCGTCCGGGCGCAGTCGAGCCGTCTCCAACCCGTGCCTGGTGCCGCTGTCCGATGGCAAGTGGCGGCTGTACTACTCCGCCGGGTCTGACGCTGCTGCCGGATTGCGGGTTCAACGAGCCCACGTGGATCGGCGTGGCCGAAGGCCCTGGCCCAGACGGCCCATTCGAGTCGCGCCCCGAGCCATTGCTGGGTCCGGGAGACGGTCCCGCGTCGCTGTGTGCCGGGGCCCTCAAGGTCCTGCGCGTGGCCGACGGGTGGGTCGGGTTTCAGAACGCGATCACCTGGGACGGCAGGCACTCCGGGTCGGAGATCTGGGTGCTGGGCTCGGCCGACGGGCTGAAGTGGGAGGTGCTCTCGGATCGGCCCGTGCTGGCGCCCACGGGCAGCGGCTGGATGGCCACGCACGTTTACGCGTTGGACGTCCGGGATACCCCGGACGGACCGCGCATGTACTTCAACGCTCGGGATGGCTACCACTGGACCCGGGGTAGAGAGCGAATCGGTTTCGCGACCGTCTAGGGGTGCGTGCAAGATCGTTTGTCGCGTTGTTGGTGCTAAACCCGGCGTGTCGCGCCGACAACGCAACAGCCAGGGCAACTTCGCGACAATGCGGCGCAGTTCGGCCCACCGCGAGCCGAGCGCCCGGGCCCGATGGACCACAGTCGGCCGCGGTGCGGCCGAGCCCCCGGCAGGAACCGTCGGCCCTGCGGGCCTCCTCCCGAATCCTGCAGCATGGCACAAAGCTGAGGGCCCCACTGGGGCCTCTCGGCTTTGTGCCCCCGGCAGGATTCGAACCTGCGCGCATGGCTCCGGAGGCCACTGCTCTATCCCCTGAGCTACGGGGGCTTGGGGTGATTCCACCCTAGCAACCGGCGGTCACGCAGTTCCTTGGCGGGCGCGGGTACCTTGGGCAGTGTGCGGTGGCGGCTCCTGATCTGCGTCGTGATGCTTGCCGCGTGCGATCAGCTCCAACCCGCTCCGCATCCGACGGCATTGCCCGGGGCATTTCCGACCGGCCCGCCGGACGCCGGCACCACCATCGCCGGCCAGCCCTGGGACCTGTGCACCAAGAAGCAACTCAAGACCTACCCGCCGGTGCTCGACAAGCCGGCCACGACGTACTACGCGGGCCCGTGGTGCCGCAGCGAGGACGGCGGCACCGCCTTCTTGTGGGTTTATGCCAAGCCCTTGTTCAACGGCGAGTTGCCGGAGGAGATCCGCTCGTACGTCAACCAGGACGCAGCTCTACTGGCCCGGGGCCTGCGCACGACGGGCTACTCGATGATCAGTTCCTCCCCGCGTGGCACCGACGTGCGGTACGAAGCGCGGCGTCCGACCTCACCCAACGTAGTGCGCGTCGAGGTGCTCGGGGAGAATCCGCCGCCGCAGGGCCAGACCTATGCGGGGACCGATCCGCTGCGGCTGGGCGTCGCGGTCCGCAAGGCAGGACCCACGGATACCCCCGCACCCACCCCCTAGTCTTGAATGCATGACGCCTGACGCACTGGTTGCCGCCATAACCGCCGCTCTGGCTGAAGTGCCTGAGACCCGCGACCTCGACGTCGACGTGCGTGTGGAACGGCCGAAGAACCGCGACCACGGTGATTGGGCCACCAACGTGGCGCTCGTGAGCGCCAAGCGCGCTGGCCTGCCGCCGCGCGACCTCGCTGCGAAACTGGTGGCCGCGCTTCAGACGAACGAAGGCATCGCGCGGCTCGACATCGCTGGCCCGGGTTTCATCAACATCACGCTGGCCGCCGACGCACAGGGCCGCATCGCCGCCGACATCGTCGCGGCCGGGAGCGCCTACGGGCGCATCGACGCATTGTCCGGAACTGCTGTGAACCTTGAATTCATTTCCGCCAATCCGACCGGTCCACTGCACCTGGGCCACACCCGCTGGGCGGCGGTCGGCGATGCCATGGCGCGGGTGCTGGCCGCTGCCGGCGCCGAGGTGGACCGGGAGTTCTACATCAACGACCGCGGCGTGCAGATGGACAAGTTCGGCATGTCGCTCGAGGCTCGCGCGGTGGGTGAGCAACCGCCGGAGGGCGGCTACCAGGGGGAGTACATCAAGGACCTCGCCGAGCGGATCGTGGCCAACGACCCGGGCATTCTCGATCTGCCGGCAGATCAGCGGTGGGTGGCCTTCCGGGAGGCCGGCTATGCCTTGCAACTGCAGCAGCAGAAGGACGTCCTCGACAACTTCCGCACCCACTTCGACGTGTGGTACTCCGAGCGGTCGCTGCACGAGTCAGGTGCCGTCGACCGAGGAATGGCGAAACTGCGCGAGCAGGGCCACGTCTTCGAAGAGGACGGTGCGGTGTGGCTTCGCACCACGGACTTCAGCGACGACAAGGATCGCGTGCTGATCAAGGCCGACGGCGAACTCACCTACTTCGCGTCAGACACCGCCTATTACGTGGACAAGCGGGCCCGCGGCTTCGACATCTGCGTGTACCTGCTCGGCGCCGACCACCACGGCTACGTCAACCGGCTGCGGGCCGTTGCCGCGTGTGCTGGTGACGATCCGGACTACAACATCGAGATCCTGATCGGGCAGCTCGTAAAGATGTTCAAGGGCGGCGAGGAGGTCCGGCTGTCGAAGCGGACGGGCGCCATGATCACGCTGGAAGACCTGGTGGACGAGGTGGGTGTCGACGCCGCCCGCTACACGCTGATCCGCTACCCGGCCGACTCGCCGCTGATGATGGACCTGGACCTGCTGGTTTCGCGCACGAACGAGAACCCGGTCTACTACGTGCAGTACGCCCATGCCCGGATCGCCTCAGTGCTGCGCAACGCCACCGACCTGGGCATCGACTGGCGGACGGCGGAGTTCGACCCAGGTCTGCTTGAGCACGAACGGGAGAGCGCGCTGCTCGGCGTGCTCGCGGACTTCCCGCGGATCATCGCCACGGCTGCTGAACTGCGCGAACCGCACCGGGTCTGCCGCTACCTCGAGGAGGTGGCCACGGCCTACCACAAGTTCTACGACTCCTGCCGTGTGCTGCCCAGGTCCGACGAGGAGTTGTCCGGGCTGCACGTCGCGCGGTTGTGGCTGTGTGCGGCATCCCGTCAGGTCATCGCCAACGGCCTGGATCTGTGCGGGGTGACGGCGCCGGAGCGGATGTGAGCCGGGTTGCGCTGATCACCGGAGCCTCATCCGGAATCGGTGCTGCGACTGCGCGGTTGCTGCATTCCCACGGATACCGAGTGGTGCTGGTCGCACGCTCTGCCGATGCACTGCAGGCGTTGGCCGACGAGCTCGGGGATGGGGCGTGGGCGCGGCCCTGCGACGTCTCGGACCTCGCTTCCTTGCCCGGTCTCGTGCAAGAGGCCGTCGAGCACTTCGGCACCCTGGACGTTCTGGTCAATAACGCCGGCGTGCATCACCGGGGATCGATGCTGCGTCACACGCCCGAGCAATTGGCCGAGATGATTACCGTCAACACCGCAGCGCCGATTGCCCTGACCCGGATCGCGGCAGACTTCATGCCACCCGGCTCGGTGGTGGTGAACGTGGCCAGCCTGGCTGGGAAACTGCCGGTGCCCGGGGCAGCGACCTACTCGGGGAGCAAAGCGGGCTTGCGGTTCTGGGCGATGGCGGCTGCCGAGGACCTCGCTGCCCGCCAAATCCGGATCGCCAGCATCAACCCGGGTCCAGTGGACTCCGGCTTTCTCGAGACCGACCTCGACAACGTGACACCGATGACCTTCAGCCAGCCGATGAGCACGGTGGAGCAGTGCGCGCAGGCGGTGTTGCGGGCGATCGAGAGCGAGGTGGCCGAGATCGACCTGCCGTTCGCCTCCGGCAAGCTGGCCACGCTGGGCTATGTAGCACCGCCCCTGCGCCGCTTGCTTCGTCCCGTGCTGGAGAAGCGTGGGGCCCGCGTGAAGGAGCAGTTGCGGAATCGCAAACGTGCGGATACGGGCCACATATGACCCCGATCCACACGTCTAGTTAGAGGGCACGCACAGAACGATGGATTCGGGTCACATCTGGCCCCGATCCATGCAGAATCCCTTTAGCTGAGGCTCGCTGGCACATACCCTGAACCCATGCCCGCCCACCCCGCCGGACCGCGCCACGAGGACATCCTGCATGCCGCCGCATTGGGCGAGCCCCCGCAGGACCTCAACGCCCTCACCGCAGGAGTCTGGCCGCTGACTGCGGGCCGTCAGAACGGGACCCTGACCATCGCCGGCGTGCCCGTGACCCAAGCAGTGACCGAGTTCGCAAGCCCGTTGTTCGTGATCGACGAGGACCATTTCCGCAACGAAGCCCGGTCCTACGTGCAGGCCTACGAGGGGGCGGACGTCTACTACGCAGCCAAGGCGTTCCTGACCGGCACCATTGCCCAGTGGGCCGACGCCGAGGGTTTGCGGATCGACGTCTGCACCATGGGCGAGATGGAGATCGCGCTGCGGGCCGGCGTAGATCCCCAACGCATCCTGTTCCACGGCAACAACAAGAGCGTGGCCGAACTGCGGCATGCGCTCGACGCGGGCATCGGGCGCATCGTGGTGGATTCGTTCGACGAGATCTCCCGCCTGTCGGCACTGGCCGCCGAGACTGGGACCAGGCCCGAGGTCCTCGTCCGGGTCACCGTCGGCGTCGAGGCGCACACCCACGAGTTCATCGCCACCGCCCATGAGGATCAGAAATTCGGGCTGGCGCTGGCCGATGGTGTCGCTGCCAAAGCCGCGCAGCAGGTGGCGCAGGACCCGCATCTGAATCTGCGTGGTCTGCACAGCCACATCGGCTCCCAAATCTTCGATGCCGCCGGTTTCGAAGTGGCAGCCCACCGCATGGCCGGGTTGGTGGCTGAACTCACAAGCCAGGGACACCCCATTGCCGAACTGAACCTCGGCGGCGGCATGGGGATCGCCTACACCAACGACGACGATCCGCCGCAGGTCGCCGACATGGCGGCGCAGTTGCGCGCGATCGTGACCCGCGAATGCGAACTCGCGGGCGTCGAGGTTCCGCGCCTCGCGGTGGAACCCGGACGAGCGATCGTTGGCGGTGCCGGTATCACGGTGTATGAGGTCGGCACGGTCAAGCCCGTCGACCTCGGCGGCCGATCACGGCTTTACGTATCTGTCGACGGGGGCATGAGCGACAACATCCGGACCGCTTTGTACGGCGCGGACTACACGGTGGTCCTCGCGAATCGCGAATCGACCGCGCCGCCAGTGCTCGCCCGCGTGGTTGGCAAGCACTGCGAGAGCGGCGACGTCGTGGTGCGCGACGCTTGGCTGCCTGCAGACATCACGGCCGGGGACCTGCTGGCCGTCGCAGCGACGGGCGCCTACTGCCGCAGCATGGCCAGCAACTACAACTACCTGCCCCGGCCCGGCGTGGTGGCCGTGCAGCATGGCGCGGCACAGGTGGTGCTGCGCCGGGAGACCCTCGACGACATGTTCGCCGCCGACCCCGCGTTGTGAGCAGATCAGGCGCAAAGCGACCACCGAACCCGCCGTGACAGACTTGGCAGCGTGTCTGACATCGTGCGCGTAGCCCTGCTCGGGGGCGGAACCGTCGGATCGCAGGTCGCCCGGCTGCTGACGGACTCAGCCGCCGATCTGCAGGAGCGCGTCGGCGCTCCCTTGGAACTCGTCGCGGTCGCTGTACGCGACACCAACAAGCCTCGCCCGGGGATCCCCAGTGAAGTGCTCACCGACGACCCCTTCGCCGTCGTGTCGCGCGACGACATCGACATCGTCGTGGAGGTGATGGGCGGGCTAGAACCCACCCGGGAACTGCTGGAGACCGCGCTGTCCAACGGGGCCAGCGTCATCAGCGCGAACAAGGCGCTGCTCAGCGAGTACGGCGCCGGCCTGCACGAGATCGCCCACAAGAACGGCGTGGACCTCTTCTACGAGGCGGCTGTGGCCGGGGCCATCCCATTGTTGCGGCCGTTGCGGGAATCTCTGGCGGGCGACCGTGTGAACAAGGTTCTCGGCATCGTCAACGGCACGACCAATTACATCCTCACGAAGATGGGGGAGGGGCAGGACTACGCAGAGGTGCTGGCAGAGGCACAGCGACTGGGATACGCCGAGGCCGATCCGACCGCTGACGTCGAAGGCCACGATTCAGCCGCAAAAGCCGCAATCCTGGCAACTCTCGCGTTCCACTCCAGCGTCACACTTGGCGATGTCTACTGCCAGGGCATCAGTTCGGTGACGCTGCGGGACGTGCAGGCCGCGGCCGATCTCGGTTACGTCATCAAACTGCTGGCCGTGGCCGAACGCACGCCCGATGGCGAGGGCATCGTGACCAGGGTGCATCCGGCACTGGTCCCCAAGGCGCACCCGCTGGCCAGCGTGCACGACGCATTCAACGCCGTCTTCGTGGAGGCGGAATCGGCCGGGCAGATGATGTTCTACGGCCGCGGTGCCGGCGGGGAACCGACGGCCAGTGCAGTACTGGGAGATCTGGTGACCGCTGCTCGTAACCGGCGGGCGGGGGCCGCCGGCCAGGCGCAATCGGTCTATGCCGGACTGACGCCGCGCCCGATCGGCGAGGCCACCACCCGCTATCTGGTCAGCCTGGACGTCGCCGACCGGCCCGGTGTGCTCGCGCAGATCGCCACGGCATTCGGGCAGCACGGCGTGTCGATCCAGACTGTGCGGCAGGACACCGACGAGCAGGGTGGTGCCACGCTGCTGATCGGCACCCATGCCGCGCAGGAGGCGCATCTGGCCGCCACCGTCGAGGAACTGCACGACCTCGACAGTGTCAACGAGGTCGTGTCGGTGATGCGCGTGGAGGGTGCGGAATGAGCGCGCATGTGTGGCGTGGCGTGATCGAGGAATACCGCGACCGGTTGCCGGTGACCGATCAGACCCCGATCATCAGCTTGCGGGAGGGTGGCACACCGCTGGTCCACGCGAGCCGGATCAGCGAGACCACAAAGTGTGAGGTTTACCTGAAGGTTGAGGGTGCGAACCCGACCGGATCGTTCAAGGACCGCGGCATGACGATGGCGATCTCGCACGCGGCGCAGGAGGGCGCGAAGGCCGTGATCTGCGCCTCCACCGGAAACACCAGCGCGAGTGCCGCGGCCTACGCCGTGCGTGCCGGGATGGTCTGCGCGGTCCTGGTCCCGGCCGGCAAGATCGCCATGGGCAAACTGGCCCAGGCCCTGGTGCACGGCGCCAAGCTGCTGCAGATCGACGGCAACTTCGATGACTGCCTGACTCTCGCGCGCAAGTTGTCCGAGGCCTATCCGGTCGCGTTGGTGAACAGTGTGAACCCGTCGCGGATCGAGGGCCAGAAGACCGCCAGTTTCGAGATCGTCGACCAGCTCGGCGCAGCTCCGGACATCCACTGCCTGCCCGTGGGCAACGCCGGCAACATCACGGCCTACTGGAAGGGCTACACCGAGTACGACACGAAGCCGCGGATGTGGGGCTTCCAGGCCGCGGGCGCGGCCCCGATCGTCCGCGGGGCCCCTGTAACCCATCCGCAGACCATCGCCACCGCGATCCGGATCGGCAACCCGGCGTCCTGGCAGCAGGCCGAGGCGGCACGCGACGAGTCCGGCGGGTTGATCGACATGGTCACCGACCGCCAGATCCTGCGCGCCTACAAACTGCTCGCTGCAGGCGAAGGTGTGTTCGTGGAGCCGGCGTCAGCCGCCGGAGTGGCCGGTCTGCTGGCCCGTCACGCCGCCGGTGAACTCGACCCCGGCCAGACTGTGGTCTGCACGGTCACGGGCAATGGACTCAAAGACCCGCAGTGGGCCATCGCGGGAGCCCCGCAGCCCGTCAACATCGCGGTGGACGCGCATGCCGCGGCCGTGGAACTGGGACTCGTCTGATGCCAGTGGTGGTGCAGCCACCCGCCACCTCCGCGAACCTGGGTCCCGGCTTCGACTGCCTCGGCCTGGCTCTGGAACTGCGCGACCGGGTGATCTTCGAACCGGCCCATGCGGACAGCGTCCAGGTCACCGGTGAGGGTGCCGGCGAGGTATCGACCGGTTCCGACCATCTCGTGCTGGCCTCGTTCCACCGGGCCTTTCGTGAGTGCGGCCGTCAGGCCCCGCCGGTCGCGCTGACCTGCCAAAACGTCATTCCGCACGGCCGCGGCCTAGGCAGTTCCTCCGCGGCGATCGTGGCGGGGCTGGCTGGGGCTCGAGCCATGGGCGCGGACCTAGACGACACCGCGTTGCTACGCATTGCCACCGACATCGAAGGACATCCCGACAATGTGGCTCCGGCGCTGCTGGGCGGGCTGACCATTGCGTGGGACGGGCAGGCTGTCCGGCTCGACCCGCTGAGCGTGCCCGTGACCGTGCTGGTGCCCGAACACCGGCTGGCCACGCACACCGCCCGCGGCCTGCTGCCCGAAACCTTGCCCTTTGCCGACGCGGTGCACGCGGCCGCCCGTAGCGCCTTGGTCGTCGCGGCCCTTACGGCCTTTCCCGACCGACTGCTCGCGGCCACCGAGGACCGGCTGCACCAGGACTACCGGCGCCCGGCCTATCCGCAGTCATGGGCACTGGTGCAGGAGCTACGCCAGCAAGGGGTCCCTGCGGCGATCTCGGGAGCCGGGCCTAGCGTTCTCGCCTTCAGTCGGGTCACGGCACCAGGGTGGCGTGCGCTGGACCTGGACATCGCCAGCCAGGGCGTGTTGGTCGACGCATAAGGGCGTTCGAAACCTGGCCCGATGGGCCCGTTCCGGACGCGACACGCCGTGCGGCCAGCCAAAAGGCGGGGAGTCGTGGTTCTGGCGGCCACGTTTCGAACGCCTAGGCCACCTGCCGCGGCACCGCCTTGGTCATCTTGAGCATCCGGCACATGAACCGGTGCCCGCCGTCGGAGGTCTCTCCGAACATCAGCGGGCAGCCGCCGTCGATGACCAGCACCCCGGCATCCCGGCCGATCCGGGTCGCCTCCGGGCTCACGCTCCCCGCGCCGAAGGAACGGTGCATCCAGGCGTACTTGATTCCCAGGTCCACGATCTCGCGCATCGTCGCCGGGGCATGGGCCGCACTCGTGCCGATGACCACTGCCTCCACTCCACCGGGTATCGATGCCAGATCCGGGTAGGTCTTGTCACCGTCCACTTCGGGGGTGTTGGGGTTCACGGCGAACACGGTGTACCCGCGGTCCTTGAGCCGTTGGTACACCACGTTCGCGCCGTGCTGGGTGCCCTCCCGCGATACGCCCGTGACAGCGATCCGGTGCTGGGAGAGGAAGGTCTGCGCTGCATCTGCGATCTTCATGTCGCGCCTCCTGCTTCCAGGCTACGACCGACACGCCCGCCGCAGTGGGGCAATCGATCGAGTCAGTGGTACAGTGTGATCAGCCAGGGCGATTCACTCGTGGCGGTTCTTTGTGAACGATCCTTCGTTCCTCTCTCCACTTCTGAAGCCCATCGGCTAATACCTGTCCGCACTGAGCGGTGTCTGATACCGCTCACACGAAGGGCGAAACCGCCCCGCGTCCATGAAAGGACGTGTCAGTTGACTGACACCACACTCGAAGAGCAGCCCGCGACCAAGCGCAAGGGACTGTCCAGCATGCTGCTGGCCGACCTGCGCAAGCTGGCTGCCGACCAGGGCATTTCCGGTGCTTCGGCCATGCGCAAGAGCGAACTCATCGCCGCGCTGCAGGGCAACGGCAGCCCCACCCAGGCGAAGGCCGATAAACAGCAGCCACAGCAAAAGCAGCAGCCGGCGCCCGCCGACGCCTCCGCCGACTCGCAGTCTGGGGGGCAGTCCGGCGAAGAGGAAACCCGCCGCGACCAGAACCAGCAGAACCAGAACCAGAACCAGCAGAATCAGCAGAACCGCGACGGCAATCGCAACCGCCGCCGCCGCGGGCGTGACCGCAACCGCGAGCGGCCACGGCGTGACGAGGGTGAGTCCACTGACGTGACCGAGGACGAGGTGCTCGTGCCCGTGGCCGGCATTCTCGACGTTCTCGACAACTACGCCTTCCTTCGCACCACCGGCTACCTGCCCGGCCCGACCGACGCCTACCTCGGACTCGGTCTGGTGAAGAAGTACGCCCTGCGCAAGGGTGACCACATCGTGGGTGCCATCCGCCCGCAACGCGAGAACGAGAACTCCCGGCAGAAGTACAACCCGCTGGTGCGCATCGACAAGGTCAACGGGCTGGACCCCGAGAAGGCCCGCGAGCGCAAGGAGTTCGGCAAACTCACCCCGCTCTACCCGCAGCAGCGGCTGCGGCTGGAAGGTGAGCCCAACAACCTCACCACTCGGATCATCGACCTGGTCGCGCCGATCGGCAAGGGCCAGCGCGGTCTGATCGTCTCCCCGCCGAAGGCCGGCAAGACGATGGTGCTGCAGCGGATCGCCAACGCGATCACCACGAACAACCCCGAGGTCCACCTCATGGTCGTGCTCGTCGACGAGCGCCCCGAAGAGGTCACGGACATGAAGCGGTCGGTGAAGGGTGAGGTCATCGCCTCGACGTTCGACCGTCCCGCCGACGACCACACCACGGTGGCTGAACTGGCCATCGAGCGCGCCAAGCGGCTGGTCGAGATGGGGCAGGACGTCGTGGTTCTGCTCGACTCGATGACCCGCCTGGGCCGTGCCTACAACCTGTCCGCCCCCGCATCGGGCCGGATCCTGTCCGGTGGTGTGGACTCCGCGGCGTTGTACCCGCCGAAGAAGTTCTTCGGGGCTGCCCGCAACATCGAGGAGGGCGGCTCGCTGACCATCCTTGCCACGGCGCTGGTGGAGACCGGCTCCCGCATGGACGAGGTCATCTTCGAGGAGTTCAAGGGCACCGGAAACATGGAGCTCAAGCTCGACCGGCGGCTGGCCGACAAGCGAGTCTTCCCGGCTGTCGACGTCGACGCCTCCGGCACTCGCAAGGAAGAGCTGCTCATGACCAAGGAGGAGCTCGCGATCGTCTGGAAATTGCGCCGCGTTCTGCACGCACTGGACACCCAGCAGGGGATCGAGTTGCTCATCTCCAAGTTGCGCGAGACCAGCAGCAACTACGAGTTCCTGCGGCAGGTGCAGTCCACGACTCCGGCCGGCCTCGAGGCAGAGGCCCCCGGGCCGGGCGACGTGCTGTAACACCCTTCGGCAAGGGGCGGTTGGGCTGCGGCTCACCGCCCCTTTGTCGCGCTCAGGGTCGGGGAAAGCGTCGAGCTCCCAACGTGTCCTTTACAACACTGTGTGACACACACTATCGTGTGAGATGTGAGCGAGTTCGAGGATCTGCACCGGCAGGAGTTGCGGAGGGGTACTGCTGTGCTCGCATGCCTGCTGCTACTGCGCACGCCGGAGTACGGCTACCAGTTGCTGGAGTCGCTGACAGCAGCCGGGCTCGACGTGGACGGCAACACCCTCTACCCGCTGCTAAGGCGGCTCGAGAAGCAAGGCCTGCTGGCCAGCGCCTGGAACACCGACGAACCCCGGCCCCGCAAGTACTACGAGACGACCGCATTGGGCGACCAAATGGCTGCCTCGCTGGTTGCCGAGTGGCAACAGCTGAACGCGTCCTTGAGTGATCTCCGGAAGGGACAATCATCATGACCGATCTTGTCGATCGTTACGTCACCGCGGCCGTGGCCGGCGTGCCGCAACCGCAGCGGGACGACGTCACCCGCGAGCTGCAGGCATCTGTCGCCGACGCCATAGATGACCTCGTGGCGGCAGGGCTGACCCGGGAGGAGGCCGAACGCCAGGCCATGACTGAACTCGGAGATCCCGCAGTACTTGCCGAGCGGTTCGGCGGCCGTCCTCGCCACCTCATCGGCCCGGCCTATTTCGGTCAGTACGTGCAACTCCTGCGGGTGCTGCTGATGGTCGTGGTACCGATCGTCGGGGTGGCGTCGCTGCTCGCGCAGGGCCTAGCCGGGTCCTCTCCGTTGCCGGCAGTGCTGAGCGCATTGGGCACTATGGCCGCTGTCGCGGTGCAGATCGCTTTCTGGGTCACGGTCGTTTTCGTCATCCTGGAGCGTACGGACACCGCCCTGCCCACCGGGCAGTGGACCCCAGACGACCTGCCGGAAGTCGTCGAGCGCAAGATCGGGATCGGCGAGATTGTTGGCGGCATCAGCTGGGCCGTCCTGCTGATCTGGTCGATGGTGTGGCAGCGCGACCACTGGCTGATCAGCGTAGACAACCAACAGGTTCCCATCCTCAACGAGGATGCCTGGGTTCCCTGGCTGCTCCTGCTGATCGGCGCACTGGTCGCGGCCATCGTGCTGGAGGTCTGCAAGCTCCGAGTCGGGCACTGGACGGTGATGCTGGCGACCGCGAACACGGTCATCAACGCCACTATCGCCGCCGTTGTGGTGTTCCTGTGGAGTGCGGGAGACCTGCTCACCGCCGGTGTCGCCGATCTTGTACCCGGCGGGCTGCTCAATCCGCTGCCGTGGATTGTCGTGCTCATCGCGGTGGTGGACAGCGCGAATGGCTGGTGGCACGTTGTACGCCGGTGATTGAGGACTGAACCCTTCCCCAACGACCACCGGCGGGAATGCCCGCACCACCCGCACCGTTACACTGGACGAGCCTTCCGGTTCACGCCCATCCGGCGACCCGGAGGAGCCATTAAGGAGATTCCATGAAGCCCGACATCCACCCCGAGTACGTCGAGACCACGGTCACCTGCTCGTGCGGTAACACCTTCACCACCCGCAGCACCGCCAAGAACGGCGTGATCCACGCCGACGTGTGCAACAAGTGCCACCCGTTCTACACAGGCAAGCAGAAGATCCTGGACACCGGCGGCCGCGTGGCGAAGTTCGAGAAGCGCTTCGGCAAGCAAGCCAGCAAGTAAGTGTTCGACCGGGTCACCGCCCTCGTCGAGGAGCTGCACGACCTCGAGTCGCAACTGGCCGATCCCGCTCTGCATTCCGATCCGGCGCGTGCGCGCGTGGTCGGCAAGCGGCATGCCCAGTTGCGCCCGGTCGTGGCGACCTACGAGCGCTGGGTGACCCTGGGCGAGGACGAGCAGGCCGCGCGGGAACTCGCGGAGGCTGACCCGGCGTTCGCCGCCGAGGCCGAGGAGCTGGCCGCCGAACGCGAGCAGGTCGCCGAGAAGCTGAGCAGCTTGCTCGTGCCCCGCGATCCGCTCGATGACTCCGACGCGATCTTGGAGATCAAGGCGGGGGAGGGCGGCGACGAGTCCGCGTTGTTCGCGGGTGACCTGTTGCGCATGTACGAGCGCTATGCCGCCGTGCGTGGCTGGCGCTTCGAGGTCATCGATCTTGAGGAGACCAACCTCGGTGGGGTCAAGGACGCCACGGTGTCGGTCAAGGCGAAAGGCCAGACCGAAACCGACGAACTGCCCTTCGCGCGGCTGAAGTTCGAGGCCGGCGTGCACCGCGTTCAGCGAGTTCCGGTGACTGAGTCGCAGGGCCGCATCCACACATCGGCGGCCGGCGTGCTCATCTATCCCGAGACTGAGGACGTCGAGATCACCATCGACCCCAACGATCTGCGGATCGACGTGTACCGCTCGTCGGGCCCTGGCGGCCAGAGCGTGAACACCACCGACTCGGCCGTGCGGATCACCCACCTGCCGACCGGCGTGGTGGTCTCGTGCCAGAACGAGAAGTCCCAATTGCAGAACAAGGAACAGGCAATGCGGATCCTGCGCGCCCGACTCGTGGCTTTGGCCGAGGAGGAGAAGGCCGCCGAGGCCGCCGCCACCCGCAAGGAACAGGTCCGCACGGTCGACCGCTCGGAGCGTATCCGCACCTACAACTTCCCGGAGAATCGGATCTCCGACCACCGCACCGGATTCAAGGCCTACAACCTCGACCAGGTGCTGTCCGGGGAACTGGACCCCGTGATCCAGTCCTGCTTGGACGCCGATCTGCAGGCCCGGCTGGAATCGGCGTGACGTTGCGCCGGGAGGTTGCCGCGCGCTTGCAGGCCGCCGGTGTGCCGTCGCCGGATGCCGATGCCGCCGCGCTGATCGCCTTTGTCGCGGGAAGCCGCGCGTTCGACCCCCGTTTGGACGCCGAGCAGCAACAACAGCTCGAAGCGCTGGTGGTTCGGCGCTGCGCGCGGGAGCCGCTGCAGCACCTGACGGGAGTCGCCGGGTTCCGGTATCTCGACATCGAGGTCGGGCCCGGAGTGTTCGTGCCCAGACCGGAGACCGAAGTCCTCGTCGACGTCGCCCTGCAAGAACCGTTCGAGAGTGCGATCGACCTGTGTACCGGTTCGGGGGCTATTGCGCTCGCGCTGGCCACGGAGGCCGGCGCGAAAGTCACTGGCGTCGAGATGCAGGAGCAGGCCTTCGCGTGGGCGCAGCGCAACGCCAAGGGCCGGATCGCCCTGCTGCGGGCTGATGTGTGCCAACCGCTGGATCTGTCGCCGGTCGATCTCGTGGTCAGCAATCCGCCGTACATCCCGCAGGCGATGGTCCCGCGCGACCCCGAGGTGGCCAAACACGATCCCAAACTCGCTCTGTACGGCGGCGAGGACGGCATGCAGGTGATCCGCTGTGTCGTGGCGCGGGCCCGTGAGCTGCTCAAGGCGGGTGGCCGCTTGCTGATCGAGCACGGGGAACACCAGGCGCCTGACGTGCGTGCGCTGCTCGGCGGTTTCGAGCAGGTGCAGACCTGGCAGGATCTCACCGGACGCGATCGCGTCACCGGTGGCCGCTATGTATTCCCAGGTCGGGCGGCGGAATCGCTCCGATACTCCAACTAGGGCTGTTACGCCAACAGCAGGCGTTTCAGACACAGTTTGCGGTAGAAGGGCCCTGTGAGCACCGCACAAGCCAGCGAGCCAGAGCTGGCGGAGGGTAAGAGCCCCCTCGGACGGATGCCGAGCGGGGGTTTTGGCGCCTGGGGCGTCAAACTCGTCCTGCTGGGTCTGCTGGATGCCCTGGGAATCCTGGCCGTCGTCAAGTGCTATGCCTCGGGCTGGTGGCTGGCGGTCGGGTTCCTGGTGATCGTCCTGGTGGCCGCCAACATCGTGTACTTCCGCAAGGGCGGGCTGCCGTGGAAGTACCTGCTGCCCGGTGTGGTGTTCCTGATCGCGTTCCAGCTCTACCCGGCCGGCTACACGTTCTATGCGTCGTTCACCAACCTCGGCACCGGACATCTGATCTCTCAGGAGGACGCCCGGGCCTCGATCGTCGTGCAGAACGAGAAGCCTGTGGACGGTTCGCCGAGTTTCGTGGTGCGGCCCATCGAGTCCGGCGGGAAGATCAGCATGCTGATCACTGACCCGGACACAGGTCAGGCGTTGATCGGCACGATCGAAGGGGCCACCCCTGCCCCGGATGCCGTGATCGAGGGCGGCACCGCGGTCTCAGCGCCTGGGTACAACACGCTCAACCTCGGCGCACTGGCCGGCGACCCGGCCCTGGACCAGCAGTGGCAGGATCTGGCAGTGCCCTGGCAGGACACCGGCTACAACCTGCGGCCCTCCAGCCCGACCCGGGCCGGCCTGCGGCAGTCGCAGGTGACCTACGACCCGCAGAATGACACGTTCACCGACATCGAGTCCGGGGCCGTGTACACGGCAAACCAGGAAGTGGGTCTGTACACGACCGACACGTTCGATCAGGATGCCGGACAGTCCCGGGCCAACGAGGGCCAGTTCCTCACCCCGGGCTGGCCGGTCAACGTGGGGCTGGACAACTACTCGACGGTGCTGACCGACCCCGGCGTCCGAGCCAACTTCCTGCCGATCCTGATTTGGTCCTTCGTGTTCGCGATCGGCACGGTCATCATGCAGTTCGCCTTCGGGCTGCTGCTGGCCATGGTCATGTCGAACGAGAAGATGCGCGGCCAGAAGTTCTACCGGTTGGCGCTGATCCTGCCCTACGTGTTGCCCATCTTCATGAGCGCACTGGTCTGGCGGGGGATGCTCAACACCGACTTCGGGATCGTCAACCAGATTTTGGGTGTTCGCATCGACTGGCTGGGCAATGGCACGCTGGCCAAGTTCTGTGTGTTGGTCGTCAATCTGTGGATCGGGTACGCCTACATGTTGCTCGTGGTCACGGGCGCGCTGACCGCGATCCCGAACGACCTCAAGGAAGCCGCGTTCGTGGACGGGGCCAGCGGGTTCCGGGCATTCCGCACGGTGATCCTGCCGCTGTTGATGGTGGCCGTGTCCCCGTTGCTGATCGCGTCGTTCTCGTTCAACTTCAACAACTTCACGCTGATCCAGCTGCTCACCGGAGGTGGTCCGTTCGAGGGCTCGCCCATCCAGGGCGGTCAGACCGACCTGCTCATCAACTACACCTACCGGCTCGCGTTCGGCACCAACGAGCAACTCCTGGGCTTCGCCTCGGCCATCTCGATGATCATCTTCGTGATCGTCGCGGCGGTCTCCGCGTACAGCTTCCGGCTCACCCGACGGCTTGAGGAGATCAAGGGATGACTGCCGACACTGCTGACACTGAACTGCGCGCGGCTCCCCGGATGAGTTTCGGGAGGTGGGCCAAGACGCTCGGCTGGCGCCACGCGATCGTCATCCTGGCCGTCCTGTTCGCCCTGCTGCCCGTGACCTACATCATCGGCGTGGCCCTGAACCCGGTGGGTTCGCTGTCCTCGTCGTGCTCGCCCAACAAGAGTGGTCTCGAAGCGCTGGGGTGCATGATCATCCCCTCCACCGTGAGTTTCGACAACTTCACCGCGATCTTCAGTGACCCGCGGCTGCCGTACGGCGTGTGGTTCAAGAACTCGGTGACCATTGCGGTGATCGGCGCGACACTGTCCACGGCCATGTCCGCGGCTGCCGCGTTCGCGTTCAGCCGGATGCGCTTCACCGGCCGCCGGCCCGGCCTGCTCGCGCTGGTGCTGCTGCAGATGTTCCCGCAGATCCTGGCGATCACCGCGATCTTCATCCTGATGACCAAGATCGGCGAGGTCTTCCCGGCATTGGGTATCGGGACGACAACGGGGCTGATCCTGATCTACCTGGGTGGCTCACTGGGTGTGAACACCTACCTGGTGAAGGGCTTCTTCGACACCATCCCGGTGGAGATCGACGAGTCGGCAAAGATCGACGGAGCCAGCCATGTCCGGATCTTCTTCACGCTGATCCTGCGACTGGGCGCGCCGATCCTGGTGGTCGCCTTCTTCGTGACGTTCACGTTCATTTTCAACGAACTCGCAATCGCGGGAACCCTGCTGCCGAACACCTCCAACACGACGCTGGCGGTCGGGATGCAGACCTACGTATCAGGCAACCTGCAGGAGTGGGGGCTGTTCGCAGCCGGGGCGCTGCTCGCGGCGCTACCCATGATCGCGGTGTTCGCGGTGGCTCAGAAGCACCTGGTCACCGGTATGACGGCCGGCGCGGTCAAGGGCTAGGACGAAAGGGCAGGGGCATGGCAAAGGTCTCCTTCGAGAACGTGGAGAAGAAGTACCCCAACGGCTTCCACGCGGTGCAGGACCTGAACCTCGAGATCGCCGACGGCGAGTTCCTCGTCCTCGTGGGGCCGTCTGGGTGCGGCAAGTCGACGGCACTGCGGATGATCGCCGGACTGGAGGACATCTCCAGCGGCAAGCTGCTCATCGGTGACCGGGTCGTCAACGACCTGCCGCCGCAGGACCGGGACATCGCGATGGTGTTCCAGTCCTACGCGCTCTACCCCCACCTGTCGGTGGCCGACAACATCGCCTACGGCCTGAAGATCCGCAAGATGGCCAAGGATGAGATCGCGGCCCGCATCAAGCGCGCATCCGACATGCTCGAGCTCGGACCCTACCTGGATCGCAAGCCGGCCCAGTTGTCCGGCGGGCAGCGCCAGCGCGTGGCGATGGGCCGGGCGATCGTGCGGGACCCGGCTGTGTTCCTGATGGACGAGCCGCTGTCCAACCTCGACGCCAAGTTGCGTGTGCAGATGCGTTCGGAGATCTCCGCGGTCGTGCACGGGTTGGGAACGACGACCGTCTACGTGACGCACGACCAGGTCGAAGCCATGACGATGGGTGACCGGATGGCCGTGATGAAGGCGGGCATCCTGAACCAGGTCGGGGCGCCACAAGAGGTTTACGACCACCCCGACAACATCTTCGTCGCGCAGTTCGTCGGTTCTCCACCCATGAACCTCGTGATGGGCACGGTGAGCGCTGACGGCAAATCGGTGCGGGTGGGCGAGAACGACGTGGCCATTCCGGAGGCGGTGCTGGCCCAACGCCCGGCATTGCGCACCTACGGCGGCAAGAAGGTCGTGCTCGGCGTCCGCAGCGAGGACATGGAGGATGCCACGCTGCAACCCAATGCCCCCGCCGACCGCCGGATCCGCGGCGAGGTAGCGCTGGTGGAGGCCCTGGGATCGGAGATCGTGGTGCACTTCGGCTTCCCGGCCGAGCAGGTCGTCACCGACGACACGAAGCTCATGGCCGAGGAATCCGGTGAGAGTCTGCTGGACGCCGGTGACGAGGTGCGCTGGGTCGCCTCGTTCGCGCCGCGTTCGCGGGTACGTCGCGGTGACACCATCGAGATCGTGATCGACACCGAGCGGGTCCACTGGTTCGATCCGCAGACCAGCGCGGCGATCCGGGACTGACGGACGTGACTGACAGTAGGTTGAGAACGGCTGTTCTGCTTTGGGACAGGCGGAAACGGAAAAGGGGTAGACATGCGTAGAGGCAGTATTGGCAAAGGGTTGGCGCTGGCCGCCGCTCTGGCGTTGCCGTTCGGCTTGACGGCCTGCAGCAGCGACAGCGGATCCAGCGGCGGCAGTGGCGCTGCAGGCGTCGTCCGGCACGTCGCTGGTGATCTGGGCCGATGAGAAACGCGCCGAGCCGATCGGTCAGCTCGCGCAGACCTGGGGCGAGGAGAACGGCGTCGACGTCAAGGTCGAGCAGGTCAACTTCGACGGCATGAAGGATCAGTTCGTCCGGCAGGCCCCGCAGGGCCAGGGTCCCGACATCCTGCTGGGTGCCAACGACTGGGCGGGCGAATTCGTCGCAAGTGGTCTGGTCACCCCGATCGACCTGGGCTCCAGCAAGGACAGCTTCGTCGCGGCTTCGGTGAACGCCTTCACCATCGACGGGCAGACCTATGGTGTGCCGATCGCGACCGAGAACATCCTGCTCTTCCGCAACACCAAGCTCGCTCCGGACGCGCCGGCGTCCCTCAACGAGATGGGTGACACGGGCTTGCAACTGAAGAAGGACGGCAAGACCCAGTACCCGGTCGGCCTGCAGGTCGGTGACGTCGGTGACGCCTACCACGCGTTCCCGTTCTTCTCCGCCGCCGGCGGCTATTTCTTCGGCGGTCCGGACGCTGAGGGCAACTACGACACCAGCGACCTGGGACTGACCAGCGAGGGTGGCATCGCCTGGGCGAACTACTTCTCCGAGTGGGGCAAGAAGGGCATCGTGAAATCCACGTTCGTGGGTGACGACCTGACGAATGCCTGGTCACAGGGCAAGCTGCCGTACTGGATCACCGGTCCGTGGAACGCGGAGATCGTGGAGAAGGCCAGCGACAAGGTGCCGTTCAGCGCCGAAGGCCTGCCCACGTGGGACGGCTCGGACTCCCCGTCCATCCCGATCGTCGGCGCCCAGGGCTTCTACCTGAACCAGAGTTCGAAGAACACAACGACGGCTCAGGCCTTCCTGGATGCAACCATGAACACCGACTTCATGAACAGCATCTTCCAGGCAGACCCGCGGCCGCCGGCGTGGAAGGACTCGCTGGCCGCAGCGCAGGACGACCCGATCATCAAGGCCGTCGCTGACTTCGGCGCCGACGGGTTCCCGAACCTGCCGTACGCCGCGATGGGCCCGATGTACGAAGAGGTCGGCCTGGCCGAGAAGCGCATCCTCGACGGGTCCAACCCGCAGAAGACCATGGAGGCCGCGCAGGCCAACGTGGAGAAGCGCATTCAGTAGTTGCAGCAACACGAAGTGCCCATCACCCGCGCGGTGGTGGGCACTTTGCTGTATCCCGTTAGCCGCGTCTAACCGGGTTGCTCCAGGGCGGCCATGACGTCTCCAGCGCTGATTGCCCCTTCCCGGATCACCTCGACTCCGTGCCGCAGGTCGACCACCGTGGACGCAAGCCCGCCGGGCAGTTCCCCACCGTCCAACCCGATCGAAACGCCGTCGGTCGTACAGGCAGCAAGCGAGGTGGGCAGGGGAGTGCCCGCACCCGTGGCCG
This sequence comes from Candidatus Nanopelagicales bacterium, assembly GCA_037045455.1. Classification (GTDB taxonomy): domain Bacteria; phylum Actinomycetota; class Actinomycetes; order S36-B12; family UBA10799; genus JADKAV01. The sequence continues at coordinate 35,012 of JBAOIN010000003.1, forward strand.
CGATCGGCCCGGTGGCCGCCACGAGTTCGAGCATCCACGGGTGCAGTGGCATCCGCAGCGCCACGGCGTCGGTGGTGCCGGCGCTCCAGGCCAGGCTCAACTGCGGTTTGCCGATCAGCGTCAACGGTCCCGGCCAGAAGCGACGAGCCAGGAGTTCGGCATCGCGGGGTACCCGGCCCCACAACGCATGCATCGTTGTGCGCCGGTCGATGAACACGGGGATGGCAGTGCCGTCAGCGATCCCACGCACGTCGCGCAGCCGCTGCACGCCTGTGCCGAAAGCGTCGGTCACGATCGCGTAGTGGCTGTCTGCGGGGGCGGCGACCAGCCGGCCCGAGCGCATAGCCGTGACGGCGGCCCGGGTGCCTGCAGCACGCAGTTGCAGGTCGCCGCCGGGGTAGGTACGCATCACGGTGCCATTGTGTCGAACGCAGTTGGTAGATAACGAGACGTTGAGTGAGCGGTCCTCACCTGCGCGTTTGCTCTCAAGGCTGGAGCAGTCCCGAGTCCAGCAGCGTCTGATTCACCGTTTGTGCTTTGTTGCACCGTTCCGATCGGTGCAAAACTGTCGCAACGGTGAAACCAAAGCGCCCAAGCACGCCGCGCGGCTTCATCAATGCCCGAACGGTCCGCGCGTACACTTGCCCCAAGACCGTTCGTCAGGAGCCCATCCATGTCCAACGTCCCGTTCTGGGGTCCAGATTTCGCCATGCTCGAGGCCGAGGATCCGGACATCGCTGCCATCCTGCTCAGTGAGCTGGACCGCGCCCGCAGTGGTCTGCAACTGATCGCCAGCGAGAACTTCACCAGTCCGGCAGTGCTCGCGGCGCTCGGCTCCACGCTGAGCAACAAGTACGCGGAGGGTTACCCTGGCCGGCGCTACTACGGGGGCTGCGCGGAGGTCGACAAGGCCGAGAACATCGGCATCGAGCGGGCCAAGGAACTGTTCGGCGCCGAGCACGCCAACCTGCAGCCGCACTCCGGAGCGTCGGCCAACATCGCCGTCTACGGCGCGTTCGTGAAACCCGGCGAGAAAGTGCTCGCCATGAGCCTGCCGCACGGCGGGCACCTGACCCACGGCACGAAGGTGTCGTTCTCGGGCAAGTGGTTCGAGGCGGTGCACTACGGCGTGAACACGGCGACCGAGGACATCGACTACGACCAGGTGCGCGACCTCGCACGTGAGCACCAGCCCAAGATGATCATCTGCGGGGGCTCGGCCATCCCGCGGCTGATCGACTTCGCGGCGTTCCGGGAGATCGCCGACGAGGTGGGCGCAAAGCTCATGGTGGACGCGGCGCACTTCATCGGGCTGGTCGCGGGCAAGGCCATCCCCAGTCCGGTGCCGTATGCCGACGTCGTCACGTTCACGACCCACAAGGTCCTGCGCGGGCCGCGCGGCGGCATGATCATCACCACGGCCGAGCACGCGGCCGCGATCGACAAGGCCGTGTTCCCGATGATGCAGGGCGGTCCCCTCATGCATGCCGTGGCAGCCAAGGCCGTCGCGCTGAAGGAGGCCTCTACCCCGGCGTACCAGCAGTACGCCCGGGACGTCATCGAGAACGCCCAAGCCCTCACGGCGGCACTGGAAGCCGAAGGGATGCGGGCCGTCACCGGGGGAACCGACACGCACCTGGCACTGCTGGACCTGCAGCCGCTGGGCGTGACCGGTGCCGAGGCCGAGCAGCGCTGTGACGCCGCTGGCATCGTGCTGAACAAGAACGCGATCCCGTTCGACCCGCAGCCGCCGAGTGTGGCCAGCGGTATCCGGGTGGGCTCGCCCAGTGTGACCACGCAAGGCATGGGGACCGCCCAGATGAAGGAGATCGCAGGGCTGATCGCGCGCGCCGTCACCGATCCCGCCGCGACAGAAGAGGTGCGGGCCGGCGTCGACGTCCTCGTGGAGCAGTTCCCGGCCTACCCGGTCGGCTGACCGCGGCGCCGTGCGCGAATACCTGCTCTGCTTCCTGGTGGCAGCAGCGGTCACCTACCTGCTGACCCCTCCAGTGCGGGCACTCGCGATCAAAGCCCGGGCAATGGCCGAGGTCCGGGACCGGGACATCCACGCCGCCCCGATCCCGCGCTGGGGTGGCCTGGCGATGTACTTCGGGTTGCTGGCGGGGTTGCTCGTGGCCAGTCAGCTGCCAGGGATCAGCGTGGTGTTCGACGGCAGCCGACAGCCTTTGGCGCTGGTCGTCGGATCGACGCTGATCGTGGCACTGGGGCTGCTCGACGACCGCTTCGGTCTCGACGCCCCGACCAAATTCGCCGGGCAGGTGCTGGCGGCCGGGTCGATGGCGTTCCTCGGCATCCAGATGGTGTGGCTACCGATCGGTGGAACGCTGGTCCTGGACCCGCTGACCAGTGTGTTGCTGACGGTCCTGTTCGTCGTGCTGACGATCAACGCCGTGAATTTCGTGGACGGCTTGGACGGGCTGGCAGCCGGTATCGTCGGGATCGCGGCGATGGCGTTCTTCGTCTACGCCTTCCTGCTCAGCGTGCAATTCGGGTTCGACCGGGCAACACTTGCGGCGCTGATCTGCGCACTGCTGGCCGGCGTCTGCATGGGATTCCTGCCGCACAACATCAACCCGGCGCGGTTGTTCATGGGTGACACCGGCTCGATGCTGATCGGGCTGCTGCTGGCCGCCAGCGCGATCACCTTGTCCGGGCGGGTCGACCCCAGCGCTGTACGTGCCGAACTGCTGTTCCCGGCGATCCTGCCGTTGCTGTTGCCGTTGGCCGTGATCGCGGTGCCGTTGATCGACGTGGCGCTGGCCGTCATCCGCCGCACCCGCCGCGGCCGCAGCCCCTTCGCCCCGGACAAGGAGCACCTGCACCACCGGCTGATCGAACTCGGGCACTCCCAGCGGCGCGCCGTGGGCCTGATGTACGCCTGGACGGCCCTGATTGCGTTCTCCGCGGTGAGTGTGGCGGTGGTGCCGTGGCCGGTCGCTGCGGTGGTATTCCTCGTCGGCCTCGGCGGATTGGCCTTCCTGGTCGGCCGGCCGGTGGGGGCGCTCACCCGGCAGTAGGACTCCAGAAGTGCCCCTTTGTTCAATGTGCGCCAACTCCGAACCGGCGAAAGGTGAACAAGCGGCCGCACGCGACCGATGGGGGCGCGAGCGACGCCAGGTACCCTGAAATCGATGAACGCCTCCCTGCGCAGACCCGTCCTCGGTACCGCCGCGGTCGGAATCCTGGGCACGGTGATCGGCACGATCGTGGCTGGCGTCCCCGGTTTGATCGCAGGTGTCATGGCCACCGTGGTCGTGCTGTTGTTCTTCGGGCTGGGCCAACTGGCCGTGCAGAAGGTGCTGGCGAACAACCCGGCACTGGGCCTGAACGCCGCGCTCGGGGTGTACCTGGGACAGATCCTGATCCTCTTCATCATCCTGCTCGTCCTGCGCAACGCGACGTTCTTCGACACCAAGGTCTTCGCCTCGGTCATCGCTGTGTGCGCTGTGGTCTGGACCGGGTTGATCATCGTGGCGCTGTCGGCCAAGCCCGCGGCCTACGTCGAGCCGGAATCGACACTAGGACTCAGCGACGACCCGGAGGTCGTCGAACGGCTGAAGAAGCAGAACCCGTGATCGGCCGCCGAGAGCCGGGCTGGTAGGTTGAGCGCGAACATGAAAGCTCCAATGGACGTCGACCGCCAAGCCCCGAACGTCGCATGGACGGCGCTCAACAACCTGGTTGCCGGCATCCTGGTCTATGGGGGTCTGGGCTACCTGATCGGGCTGTACTTCGGGAAATCCCAGGTCGGATTGGCCATCGGAGCGGTGTTCGGGTTGGCGGCGAGCACGGTGTTGGTGTTCTACCGCCTGCGGCATTTGGACAGCGGTTCGCAACCACAGCGGGAGGCGTAGTGCAGGGCGCATTGATACCGATGTCCGAGGTAGAGCCCGGCTGCCACCTGAACAGTGGCTGCGCCTTCCCGGCGCCCGATGCCTCCATCTTCGAGTTCGATGCCTACTTCGGGCAGTGGACCAAGCCCGTCATCCTGCTCGTGCTCGGCTCCCTGATCATCATCGTTTTCTTCCTGATCGCGTTCCGTAAGCCCAAGCTCATCCCGACCAAGCTGCAGAGCATCGGGGAGATGGGCTACCTGTTCATCCGTGACGGCATCGGCCGCGAGGTGATCGGCAAGGACGGCGACCGGTTCGTTCCGCTGCTGTTCACGATCTTCTTCTTCGTCTGGATCGGCAATCTGTGGGGAGTCATCCCCGGAGCACAGTTCCCGGTCAACTCCCGCTTCGCGTTCCCGGTCGGTCTGGCCATCGTCGTGTGGTGCATCTACATGTACCTCGGCATCCGCCACCAGGGCCCGGTCAAGTTCTTCACCACCATGATGTTCCCGCCCGGTCTGCCCAAGCCGATCTACCTGATCCTGGCTCCGATCGAGCTGATCTCCAACGTGCTGGTCCGCCCGGTCACGCTGTCCATCCGGTTGTTCGCCAACATGTTCGCCGGCCACCTGCTGCTGACTGTGTTCACCGTGGGTGCGTTCTACCTGGCAAGCCCGTCGGTGATCGGCATCCTGGGCTCGGCCACGTCCTTCGTGATGACTGTGATCTTCACGGGATTTGAGGCCTTCATCCAGGCATTGCAGGCCTACATCTTCACGCTCCTGACCGCCGTGTACATCGCCGGATCCCTGCACGCCGAGCACTAGAGACCACAACCGAAAACACACAGACGTACCCCCGACCAGGGGGTCCGAGAGGAGAAGGAACCGACCATGGTTGATCTGCTTGCCGATGTGACCATCAGCGGCTCGCTGGGAAGTATCGGATACGGCCTGGCCGCCATTGGCCCGGGTGTAGGTATTGGCATCATCTTCGGTAACGGTGTGCAGGCCATCGCACGCCAGCCCGAGGCGTACGGCGTCATCCGCCAGAACATGATTCTCGGATTCGCCCTGGCCGAGGCGCTGGCTCTGCTGGGCTTCGTGGCCCCGTTCGTCTTCGGCACCTGAGGATCCCCACATGACCTGGCTGCTGGCCGCCGAAGAAGGCGGTAGCAACGTCCTTCGCATCCCGATGTTCGAGTTCGTCATCGGGCTGGTTGCGTTTGCCATTGTGTTCGGGACGCTTGCCAAGTTCGCGCTGCCCAAGATCAAGCAGACGCTCGACGAGCGCGCCGACGCGATCGAGGGTGGCATCAAGCGTGCCGAGGAGGCGCAGGCGCAGGCCCAGCAGACCCTGGAGCAGTACCAGGAGCAGATGGCCGCCGCCCGCGCCGAGGTCGCCGAGATTCGTCAGCAGGCTGAGGCCGAGCGGGCGACGGTGATGGAGGAGGCTCGCAAGGCCGCCGAGGCGCAAGCGCAGCAGATCGCTGCGAACGCGACCGCTCAGATCGAGGCCGAGAAGGCCAAGGCGTTGGCCGACCTGCGCAAGTCCATGGGCGGGGTCGCCACCGATCTCGCCGGGCGCATCGTGGGGGAGTCGATGAGCGACGACGAGCGCGCCCGCGGCGTGGTCGACCGGTTCATCGCTGAACTCGAGCAGGCCAGCGCACAGGGCGGAGATAACTGATGATCGGGGCCAGTCGCACGTCACGGGCAGCGGTACGGGAGTCCGTGGACACCCGCTTCGACGCCGCCGATGCCGATGCTCTGGCCGCCGACGGTCAGTCCCTGCTGTCCTTCGCCGGTCTGCTCGGTCGTGAGCGCACCCTGCGTGCCACCCTGGCCGATCCGGCTTTGGACGCAGGTGCCAAGCGTGGCCTGCTGGACCGGCTGCTCGGGTCCCGGGTTCCGGGCTCGGCAGTCGACCTCATCGCGCAGGTCGTCGAGCAACGGTGGTCCACTGATCGCGACATGATCGACGTGCTCGCCGAGGCGGGCCAGAGTTTGCTGCTGATGTCGGCGGAGAAGCACGGCCGGCTCGACCGGGTGGAGGACGAGATCTTCCGCTTCGGCCGGACCATCGACGCCAACCCCGACCTGCAAATGGCGCTCACCAACCCGGCGCTGGACTCAGCCACCAAGGCTGGCATCACCGGCCAGTTGCTCGAGGGCAAAGCGGATCCGCTGACCGTGACCCTTCTCCAAACCTCCACGGCCGAACTGCACGGACGCCCCGTGCAGACCGCAGTCGGCGACCTCAGCGCCCTGGCCGCGCAACGCCGCGGCCGTGTGGTAGCCGAGGTCCGCAGTGCCATCCCGCTGACCGACGAGCAATCGCAGCGCCTGCGTGATGCGCTCGGTCGCATCCACCACCGGGACGTCCAGCTCAACGTCACCATCGACCCCAGCGTCGTGGGCGGCTTGGAGGTCCGCGTCGGCGACGACGTCATCGACGGCACCCTGTCCACCCGCATCGAGGCGGCGCGCCGCCGGCTCACCCACTGAACCTCCCAACGAAAGAGGCACGAAACATGACTGTTCCGTCGACACTGTCGATCTCGCCGGAGGAGATCCGCGCCGCGATCGAGGCCAACGTCTCCTCGTTCACCCCTGAGAACACCCGCGAAGAGGTCGGCCGCGTCGTCGAGACCGGTGACGGCATCGCCCGCGTCGAGGGCCTGCACTCCGCGATGGCCAACGAACTCCTTGAGTTCGAGGGCGGTCTGCTCGGTGTGGCACTGAACCTCGATGTGCGCGAGATCGGTGTCGTGCTGCTGGGTGACGGCAGTGACATCGAGGAGGGCCAGATCGTGCGCCGCACCGGCCGCGTGCTCTCCGTTCCGGTCGGCGACGGCTTCCTCGGCCGCGTCGTGGACCCGCTGGGCAACCCGATCGACGGCCTGGGCGAGATCGCCAAGGAGACCGACCGCGCCCTGGAACTGCAGGCTCCGACGGTTGTGCAGCGGCAGCCCGTGAAGGAGGCCATGCTGACCGGCCTGAAGGCCGTCGACGCCATGACCGCCATCGGCCGCGGCCAGCGCCAGCTGATCATCGGCGACCGGCAGACCGGCAAGACCGCGATCGCGCTGGACACGATCCTCAACCAGAAGCAGAACTGGGAGTCCGGCGACCCGAAGAAGCAGGTCAAGTGCATCTACGTGGCCATCGGCCAGAAGGGTTCCACGATCGCAGCCGTGCGCGGTGCGCTCGAGGAGTTCGGCGCCCTGGAGTACACCACCATCGTGGCCGCTCCCGCCTCCGACTCGGCCGGTTTCAAGTACCTCGCGCCCTACACCGGCTCGGCCATCGGCCAGCACTGGATGTACAACGGCCAGCACGTGCTGATCGTCTTCGACGACCTGTCCAAGCAGGCCGAGGCCTACCGCGCGGTGTCGCTGCTGCTGCGCCGCCCGCCGGGTCGCGAGGCGTACCCCGGCGACGTCTTCTACCTGCACTCGCGGTTGCTCGAGCGCTGCGCGAAGCTGTCCGACGAGATGGGCGGCGGGTCGATGACCGGTCTGCCGATCATCGAGACCAAGGCCAACGACGTGTCGGCCTACATCCCGACCAACGTCATCTCCATCACCGACGGCCAGTGCTTCCTGGAGTCCGACCTGTTCAACTCCGGTGTCCGGCCGGCCATCAACGTCGGTATCTCGGTGTCCCGCGTGGGTGGTTCCGCGCAGCCGAAGGCCATGCGCAAGGTGGCCGGTTCGCTGCGCCTGAACCTCGCCCAGTTCCGTGAGCTGGAGGCGTTCGCCGCCTTCGGTTCGGACTTGGACAAGGCTTCCAAGCAGCAGCTGGAGCGCGGGTCGCGGCTGGTCGAGCTGCTCAAGCAGCCGCAGTACCAGCCCTACCCCATGGAGAGGGCCGTCGTTTCGGTGTGGTCCGGCACGACCGGCCAGCTCGACGAGGTGCCGCTGGAAGACATCCGCCGCTTCGAGAGCGAGTTCCTCGACTACCTCGACGCCCAAAACGCAGGCATCCTCACGACGATCCGGGAGACCTCGGAGCTTTCCGATGACACCGTGACTGCGCTGGAGAAGGCCGTCGGCGACTTCAAGAAGACGTTCATGACCAGTGAGGGACACCTGCTGGTCAAGGACATGCCGGTCGAGGCGCTTCCCGAAGAGGACATTCACACGGCCAAGGTGACCAAGACGGTGCGCGGCTGACCCATGGGTGCTCAACTTCGCGTCTTCCGTCGCCGGATCCGCTCGGTCCAGGCGACGAAGAAGATCACCAAAGCCATGGAGCTGATCGCGTCCTCCCGGATCGTGAAAGCGCAGGCCGCGGTGCAGGCCTCCGAGCCGTACGCGCGGGAGTTGCTGCGTGCGGTCGGCCTGGCGGCCTCGCACACCAAGGGCAAGCACCCGCTGACCGCGCAGGCTCGCGTGCAGCAGCGCGCTGCCATGCTGCTGATCACCGCCGACCGCGGCCTGGCCGGTGCCTACTCGGTCAACGCCATCCGCGAGGGGGAGCGGCTGATCGAGCTGATGCACACCGAGCGGAACATGGAGGTGGCCCCGTTCATCGTCGGACGCAAGGGCCTGGCCTTCTACAACTTCCGTGAGCGCGAGGTCGAGGACTCGTGGACCGGCTTCACCGACGCCCCGACCTACGAGGACGCCAAGCCGATCGCGAAGGCGCTGCTGGACAAGTTCCTGCTGCGCACCGAGGACGGCGGCGCTGACGAGATCCACATCGTGTACACCCGGTATTGGAACCGCGGCCGGCAAGAGGTGCAGGTTCTGCGGATCCTGCCCCTGGAAATCGTCGAAGAAGTTGTGGACACCTCCGAGTCCCACATCACCGGCGGCGACGACGCCGGTGGCACCCCGGTCTTCCCGCTGTACGACTTCGAGCCGAGTCCCGAAGAGGTGCTCGACGCGCTGCTGCCCAAGTACGTGGAGTACCTGGTGTACGCCGCGCTGCTGCAGTCGGCTGCCAGCGAGCACGCCGCCCGGCAGCGGGCGATGTCCTCGGCCACCGACAACGCCGACGAACTGATCAAATCCCTTACCCGTCAAGCCAACCAGGCCCGTCAGGCCGAGATCACCCAGGAAATCAGCGAGATCGTCGGTGGTGCCGACGCGCTGGCCTCCGCAACAGCAGGGAGCTGAAACCCATGACCGCGACTCAAGAGTCTGTCGGCACCGTCACCGGCCGCGTGGCCCGTGTGACCGGTCCGGTCGTCGACGTCGAGTTCCCGGCCGAGCAGATGCCGGAACTGTTCAACGCGCTGACCGTGGACGTGACGTTCGACGCCGGTGAGGGCAACGTCGATCACCGCATCCTCACCCTCGAGGTCGCCCAGCACATCGGCGACAACATGGTGCGCGCCATTTCGATGCAGCCCACCGATGGCCTGACCCGCGGTGCCGAGGTGGTCGACACCGGCGAGGCGATCAGCGTTCCGGTCGGCGACACCACGCTCGGCCACGTGTGGAACACCCTGGGCAAGCCGCTGGACGTCGAGGAGTCCTCGCTGCAGATCACCGAGCGCCGGCCGATCCACGCTCCGGCCCCGACGTTTGACCAGCTGGAGTCCAAGACCGAGGTGTTCTGGACGGGCATCAAGGTCATCGACCTGCTCACCCCGTACGTCAAGGGTGGCAAGATCGGCCTGTTCGGCGGTGCTGGTGTGGGCAAGACCGTTCTGATCCAAGAGATGATCTACCGGGTCGCCGAGAACTTCAGCGGTGTGTCGGTGTTCGCCGGTGTCGGCGAGCGCACCCGTGAGGGCAACGACCTGTTCCTGGAGATGACCGAGTCCGGCGTCATCAACAAGACCGCCCTGGTCTTCGGCCAGATGGATGAGCCGCCCGGCACCCGTCTGCGCGTCGCCCTGACCGCGCTCACCATGGCCGAGTACTTCCGCGACGTGCAGAAGCAGGACGTGCTGCTGTTCATCGACAACATCTTCCGGTTCACGCAGGCCGGGTTCCGAGGTGTCCACGCTGCTGGGCCGGATGCCGTCCGCGGTGGGTTACCAGCCGACGCTGGCCGACGAGATGGGTCAGCTGCAGGAGCGGATCACCTCGACGCGTGGTCACTCGATCACCTCGCTGCAGGCGATCTACGTGCCCGCCGACGACCTGACCGACCCGGCGCCGGCGACTACGTTCGCCCACCTCGACGCGACGACCACGCTGAGCCGTCCGATTTCCGAGCTGGGAATCTACCCGGCCGTGGACCCGCTGGACTCGACCTCCCGGATCCTGGACCCGCGCTACATCGGCGACGAGCACTACGCCGTGGCCGCCCGGGTCAAGGAGATCCTGCAGCGCTACAAGGACCTGCAGGACATCATCGCGATCCTCGGTATCGACGAGCTCTCCGAAGAGGACAAGATCCTGGTCAACCGGGCCCGCCGGATCCAGCGGTTCCTGAGCCAGAACATGTTCGTGGCCGAGGCCTTCACCGGCCAGCCCGGGTCGTTCGTGCCGGTCGAGGAGACCATCGCGCAGCTTCAAGGCGCTGGCCGACGGCGACTACGACCACATCCCGGAGCAGGCGTTCTTCATGTGTGGTGGCATCGAGGACGTCGAGCGCAAGGCCGCGGAGCTGGGCAAGTAACCATGGCGACCCTGAACGTGGCGATGGTGTCCACGCGACGCAACGTCTGGGAAGGCGAGGCATCGCTGGTGGTCCTGCGCACCCTGGACGGGGAGGTCGGGATCATGCCCGGCCACTCCCCGTTGCTGGGGATGCTCGCCGACGGGCCGCTGTTGATCCGCCCGGTCGAGGGTGAGGACGTCCGTGCGTACGTGCACGAGGGCTTCGTCACCGTTGATGGTAATCGGACGTGATCGTGCTGGCCGAGTGGTTGGAACTCGCTTCGGAGATCGACGTGCGGGAGGCCGAGCAGGACCTGGAGGCCGCCCGCAACGCCGGGCACGCACTGCCGAGGTGCGCAAGCAGGAAGGCCGGCTGCAGGTCGCGGTGGGCCCGCACCACTAACCGCCCGAGGTCCGCACCACTCACTCGTCCCCGCGTTTTGTCGCATTGTCGTCGTTAACTTCGGCGTGTCGTGACAACTTCGCGACAGAAGTCAGGGGCGCCACCCCTGCTGTCGCAGGGCTTCGCTCACGAAACCCACTGCCACGTGGATTCTGCGGGTCATCTCCTTGGTGATCACAACGTGCCGCCAGCCGTGCGCTGCATAGTCATTGCGCGTGGCCGCGTCCTGGTGCCGTTGGCGGCCCTGGTCGTGATGCTCACCGTCGTAATCAGCGATGACTCGGAAAGGTTCCCACACGAAGTCCCCGCATCCCAGCCACGCGCCCTGCTCGATGATGTCCTTGTTCAACTCGGGCCTGGGCAGGCCCGCTTGTATCATGGCTACCCGGAACAGCGACTCCTGCGCCGAAGCGCTGCCCGGATCGGCGAGCTCCGCGGCTTTCGACAATGATCGCGCATGACGCACACCTGATGTGTCCAGCAGTTCCTCGCGGGTACAGTGCCGCCGCCGGAGCAGAACGTCAGCTATTGCCACGAGATCCGGCACCGACAGCGAACCCGCCAGGTCTTGCCACGTGCGCAGACCGTCGGTGACGCGCATACCCTTGTGCACGATCACCGAGTGAGCAATCTCGCGACTGTGCCACGTGATTCCCTGTCTGGATCCTCTGGCCTTGCCAGGCGGCACGGTGACGTGAAAGGGCCGGGGCTCGATCTTCGGCAAGGGCAGGTCCAAGATCTTCGCGGCGGTCGTGTGCGAGAAGACAGCGTGGGGAGCCAGCAGCAATGCGTAGGCATCCAACTCCGCCTGCCAGCCAATCTGCTCGGTGCGAACCCCACGTGTGGGTTTGTCCAGACCGGCGAGTTGGATTTGGCGGTACGACATCCCGCCACCGCCAGCGCGGGAAACTGTGAAAGGGCCCATGGCGCAACCCAAACCGGAATTCATATGGGCAGACGCGTTTGGTGCGGATCTGTGGACCGAGCCGTCCGGTTTTGTTGCGTTGTTGGCGTCAACTGCGGCGTGTCGGGCCGACTTCGCAACAATGCGGTCAACTTCGCAACAAAACCCCTAGCGCTCGCCGCCCGGCACCCACAGCACATCGCCACCCGGGTTGCACACCCGCGCCAGGATGAACAGCAGGTCGCTTAAACGATTCAAGTAGTGCGCGGTCATGTCGTTCATCGAGTCGCCGTATTCGCCGAACGCCCGCCACGTGGCCCGTTCAGCCCGGCGGGCTACCGTGCGGGCAACGTGCAACAGGGCCGACGCCGGCGTCCCCCCGGGGAGGATGAACGAGCGCAGGTTCGGCAGGTCGGCGTTGAACCGGTCGCAGTCGGCCTCCAACGCATCGACGTAATCCTGGGTCACGCGCAACCCCTTCGCCGGCAGCGGCGTGCACAGATCGGCGCCCACGTCGAACAGCTCGTTTTGCACCCGCGACAGCACCTCGACCACCTCGGCCGGCGGCTCACCCAGCGCGAGCACCACGCCGATCGCACTGTTCGCCTCGTCCACGTCGGCGTAGGCCTCCAATCGCAAATCGGTCTTGGAGGTCCGCGAGAAGTCACCGAGCGCGGTCGAACCGTCGTCGCCGGTCCGGGTGTAGATCCGGGTCAGGTTCACCATGCCTTGACTCTAGTTGCCACCCACCCACGGGATCGGGTACACGAACTGCCAGCCGCCGGGGAAGGACGGCATCGTGCCCATGTTCTGCGGCCACCCCTCGAACGTGGTGACGTTGGGCAGGTCGTCCTCGAGTTCCTGGGCGACGGCCTCAGCAGCATCAGCAGCGGCCTCACCCACGTCCCCACCGACCTCGGCGCCCTCGGCGATCGCAGCGGCCGCGTCACCCAGTTCCGGCAGGTCCCCGCCGCCGGTCACGACCGTCAAGGCCACGATCACGGCGACCAGGATCACGGCGGCCACCACCTCCAGCAGGATGGCCCAGGGACCTTGAGCATCGAAGAACTTCTCGATCGAGGTCAGCATGCTGAACGAGCACGTACTGCCGCCCGGCCAGGTCACCGTGCCCTTGTAGCCGAACGTCTGGTTCTCGAACAGGATCACGGCGACCTCACCCTCACCCATCTGCGGCTGCGGGCTCTTGGAACAGGGATCACTGCCGGAACTGCCGTCGTACTTGTACGTTTCGTCGATGCCCGCCTCTTCGCCCTTGAGCGTGAATGCGGACGCCAGGTTGGCAGGTGGATCGCCGAGCACAGACAACAACAGCACCTTGTCGTTGAACGTGACCGGGCTCGAGGACTGCGAGCCGGCCGAGGAACCACCCGTCGTGTACGTGAGCTGCAGGTTCCGGCCGGTGTCGTTGGCGAAGATGTAGCCGTAGCCCCAGGCGCCCGCCGTGGATGTCGTGGTGGCTGATGTCGCGGTGGTGTTGGCAGCTGCCAGCCCGGATGAGTGGGACGCAAGACGGACCTTGGCGCGATAGACGTGGTGCCCCCACGACACTTTGCGCTTCACGGTGAACTGGCCGTTGTGGCTGACCTTCTTGATGGTCTTCCAATGTCCGGCGGGCTTAACAGGATCGCCGAACCGGCCGCCTCCTTTGAGTTCCTGGATCACGACGGTGCGGGAGGCGTCGGGTGCCCGGACGACACCGGTCAGCGTGATGCGGTGGCCAGCCTTGACGCGGGCATCGCCGGGTTTGGCCAAATGCATCGTGATGCAGGCCTTGCGCGATTGGCCAGGCTGCAAAGAGCACGCCGTGGACGCTGCGCCGGACTCGCCTGCCGCTGCAGCGGGCCGTGGGGGTGAGGCGGCGTTTGCGGGTAAGGGCGCCGCCAGCAGCGCAACACCCGCAGAGAGCACCAATATCGCCTTGGTTGCACGCATAGCGGACTCCGTCCGTAGGCCCCGAAGCGTACTCCCGCCAGACAGTGTTTCGTCAAGCCTCGGAAGTCTCGAAGACGCCACCAAACGGCTAGGGCAGAATGGCGGCCATGGTGGACGTGCCCGAGATCAGTTTCACGTCGAGGGTGGCCAGTATGGCTTCCATGGCATCGATTGCGATGTCCTATCAACCGGGATTGCTGCCTCGCAGTGTCGGCGACCAAGCCATCCTGACCGGGCTCACCAGCGCCGTGAACTACGGCCTTGTGGCAGTGACGGGCTCAGCTGTGGAAGGTGCCGCGACCGCGGTGGTCGGCGCCGAGCGGATGCAACGACCCGGGGTGGCGGCTGCTGCCCATGCGGTCGCGAATGCCGGGGTGGTCGCGGGCAGCATCGCGCTGCGGCGCCTGCTGCCACCGCGTGCCGGGGAACCGTTGCGGCGGGCGACGCTGCGCAGCGCAGGCTGGGTCGGGGCCATGACCGGGATCACCGGCATCATCGCGTCCGGCATTCTGGGGGCCGGGGAGGTCCTGGAAGCCCGGACCGGCCGCAGCCATCGCCGCCTCGTGGCGCCCGGAACGGTCGCCGCCGCAACGATCGCCACCACCGTGCTCATCGCACGCAACCGCCGCGACGCCAGACGCGATCTGCTGCCGCCCCCGGTGGACCCACTGCCGCTGTCGGAACAGGCAGGAGCCTACGAGCAGCGGCAGGCGGACAAGTACGAGCGAGTCCCGTCATTGCCGAAGTCGTTGTTGTACGGGGTGGGCGTGAGCGCCGGCCTGCAGGTTGCGGCGCTGGGCGAGTCGCTGGCCTCCGAGGCGATCGCCCACGGCCTCCGGCGGGTCGCGCCGTCGCTGGCGCCGTTGGCGAACTGGGCTGGTCATGCGGTGGCGCTGGGTGCGGTAGCGGCAGGTGCGACAGCGGGCCTGGAATACGTCAACCGGCAAGCGGATGCCGGTGGCGCCGCGATCGAAGCGGCCTATAGCAAGCAACCCTCGATGCTCACGGTTTCAGGCGGCCCGGGCTCGCAGATCCCCTTCGACACGTTGTCCCGAGAAGGCCGCCGAATCGTCAACATGGCACTGCCCGCCGGAGAGATCACCAAGGTCACCGGCAAGCCGGCCATGGATCCGATCAGGGCATTCGTGGGACTCGCCAGCGCGCCGCTGGTGGACGAGCGCGTGGACATCCTGATGCGCGAGCTCGAGGACATCGGTGCGTTCGACCGAAAGGTGCTGTGCTTCTGCTCGCCGACCGGGACCGGGTACGTCAACTACGTGATGATGGAGACCCTGGAGTACCTGACCGGTGGCGACTGTGCCACGTTCGCGCTGCAGTACTCGCTGAGGCCGTCATTCATCTCCCTTGACCGGGTCGCCATGGGTCGGGAGCAGAACCGGGCCATGCTGCACGCGCTCACCTGGCGGCTGCGCTCCATCCCCGAAACCGAGCGGCCGCGGCTGGTCCTGTTCGGGGAGTCGTTGGGTGCACACACCATGCAGGACGCATTCCTGCACGAGGGCACGAAGGGATTCGAGCGGGCCGGTGTCGACCGTGCCCTGTTCGTGGGCACGCCGGCGAGCAGCGGCTGGGCGATGCGCTGGCATGCCGATCGGGAGAAGTCCGACCCGCGCGGGGAGGTCATCGAGGTCGCCAGCTACGAGGAGTACCTGGCCCTGCCCGAAACCAGCCGGGAGACCGCGCGCATCATCCTGCTCAGCCATCACGAGGACCCGATCGTGAAGTTCTCGCCCGCGCTGGCCGTCGAGGTTCCGCAGTGGCTCGAAGAGCCCCGGGAGACCGGCATTCCGCGGGGTTTGCGGTGGCGGCCGGTCGGAACGTTCCTCAACGTGGGCGTGGACCTCAAGAACAGCACCGATGTCGTACCCGGGGTATTCGTCTCGCGCGGCCACGACTACCGGGCGGACCTGGCCCGTTTCACGTCGGTGGCCTTCGACCTGCCGACCGACGAGCAAACGATGGAGCGGATCGAGCAGGCGCTGCGTGCCCGCGAGCTGGAATGGGCCACCGACCGGGTGCAAGCCGAGCAGCTGCAGCGGGCCAGCGAGGCCCTGCAGCGGCAACTGAGTCAGTGGGGGATCAGCGACCTGTCGTCCTCGATCACGGCACCCTCTTCGTGACCTTCGACCTTGTCGTCCTCGGACTGTTGATCATCGTCAACGTCCTCAATCATTCGCCGTACGTCGCACAGAGGTGGTACGTCCCCACGGGCATCGTCGGCAGCGCCCTGATCGTTTGGATTGGCTACCGGGCGGGGGTCACGCTCTCCGACATCGGACTGGGCCCGAACAGCTGGATCCCCGGCCTGATCTGGTCGGCCGGCTGCATCGCGCTGGTCACCTCGGTTTACGTGATCGGCGGGTCGATGACGTTCACCCGCCGCTTCCTGGCCGACGACCGGGCGGTGCTCGGGCCGCGTACTTTGGCCTACAAGGTGCTGGTCAACGTGCCGCTGGGGACGGTGTTGTTCGAGGAACTGGCCTTCCGCGGAGTCGGCCTGGCTCTGCTGGCCCAGTGGTTTCCCTTGTGGCAGGCGGTGCTCTACTCCAGCCTGCTGTTCGGCTTCTGGCACATCCTTCCGAGTCTGGTGATGCACGACGCGAACGCGGCGGTGGGCGATCTGCTCGGGCAGGGCATCTGGGGCCGGTTGCAGTCGGTGCTGCTCACAGTGCTCGGAACGGCCATCGCCGGTGTCGTGTTCTGCCTGCTACGCATCCAGTCAGACTCGCTGCTGCCGCCCATGGCACTGCACTGGGCGATCAACGGGCTGGGGTTCATCGCGGCGAGTTGGGTGCACCGGCGGGCCGGGCCGGATCTAGGGGTCTTGCCGTGCCGGTTCCGGCGGTTGACAGATTCCGACGCACTTGTGAGCCGTAGCGGGCGTCTTGCACCGCGGGCTCAACCGGCCCAACCAGCCTTCGGGTGCAGGCCCAGGCCGGGCGTCTGACGCAGACAACTGCGCCAATCCACACCACCGACCTCTCAACCGAGGACAACCGATCCGCGCGAACCGCCACTAGCCCCGCAACGCCCCTGCCTACCATGGACCGGTGAAGTTCGAGGTCGTCGGCGGCAACCGCTTATGCGGGACGGTGCGGGTACCAGGGGCGAAGAACAGCATCCTGAAGTTGATGGCCGCCGCTCTGCTGGCCGAGGGCGCGACCACCCTGACTGAGGTCCCGGACATCCTCGACGTCGAGATCATGGCCGAGTTGCTTCGCCGTCTGGGCTGCACAGTCGAGCACGACCGCGCCGCCGGAACCGTCACCATCGACGTGCCGGCTGAGCCCCAGCATCAGGCCGATTACGACCTCGTCCGCAAGATGCGGGCGTCCATCTGCGTGCTCGGGCCGCTGGTCGCCCGAGTGGGGGAGGCCGACGTCGCGCTGCCCGGCGGGGATGCCATCGGATCCCGCGGGCTGGACATGCACATCAACGGTCTCACCCGGTTGGGCGCCGAAGTCGAGTAGCGAGCACGGATACCTGATCGCGAAGTCCGGAGGGCTGCACGGCGCCAAGATCTGGCTGGACTTCCCGAGCGTAGGCGCCACCGAGAACCTGTTGATGGCGGCGGTCCTGGCCAAGGGCACGACGGTCATCGACAATGCCGCGCGCGAGCCGGAGATCATCGACATCTGCCAGATGCTGGTCGAGATGGGCGCTGAGATCTCGGGCATCGGTTCCTCCACGCTGGAAATCGACGGTGTCGAGAGCCTGCACCCGGTGACCCACCGGACCGTCCCTGACCGGATCGTCGCCGGTACGTGGGCAGTGGCAGCGGTCATGACCCAGGGCGACATCACGATCGACCAGGGCGATCCCACGCACCTCGAAATCGCGCTGGACAAGCTCGTGAGCACGGGTGCCATGGTCGAGGAACTGCCCGCCGGCTTTCGGGTGAGCATGGACCGCCGGCCGAAGGCTGTCGACATCGTCACGCTGCCGTACCCGGGTTTCGCCACCGACTTGCAGCCGCAGTTCATCGCCCTCAACGCCATCGCCGAAGGCGCGGCCATGGTCACCGAGAACTTGTTCGAAGCGCGCTTCCGGTTCGTCCACGAACTCGCCCGGCTGGGCGCCGACGTGCACACCGACGGCCATCACGCCCTTGTGCGGGGACGGCCGAGGCTCTCGGGGGCCCCAGTGGAAGCCACGGACGTGCGGGCCGGCGCGGGACTGGTGCTCGCTGGGCTGGTCGCGGACGGCACCACCACGGTGCACGAGGTGCACCACGTCGACCGCGGTTACGCCGGTTTCATCGAGGCCCTGCGCGGGGTCGGAGCCGACATCACGCGCCGCGCCGACTGAGCAGAGCCAGCGCCCGGTCGCGGTCCTGACGCCACACCATCAGCCGGGGGCCGTCGGTGGTGCGCACGAGGTTGACCTTGAACCCGTGGTCGGTCAGCAGGCGCCGCTGCATCTCCGCGCGGATGTAGTCATCGGCCGTGGCCACCGGCACCATCAATCCGTACTCATCAGTCGAGCCCGGCGTGGGTTCGTCGGCCACCAGGGACTGTCCGCTCCGGAACGCCCACCGCAGCAGCAGGACCAGCAGCGCCATGATCAGACCGGCGATCACCGGCCCGAACAGGTAGGAGTAGGTGGACCAAGCGGGCACGCTGCCATTGTGCGCCCGCACCGGCCGACCCGCATCATGTCCGGATTTGCAACGCGTTGGACGCCCGGGCACTGATTGCCGGCGATTCCGGCCGAGTGGGCGCGAACGTGTTGCAAATCCGGACACGACCCCGCCCGAGGAAGAACGCAACGCCCGACCGCACTAGCCTCGAAACATGAAGATCGCAGTGGTGGGCGCCGGTCTGATGGGCGCCGGAATCGCGCAGGTGTCGGCGACAGCGGGCCATGACGTGGTCCTGCAGGACGTGAGCGAGGAGGGTCTCTCGCGGGGTCGGGCCGGCATCGAAAAGTCCCTGGCGAAGTTCGCTGAGAAGGGCAAGGTCGACGATGTGCAGGCGGTCCTCGACCGCATCAGCACTACGACCGACCTCGATGGCGTTGCCGATGCCGAGATCGTGGTCGAAGCCGTGTTCGAGAAGTTCGACATCAAAGCCGAGGTGTTCGGCCGGCTGGACAAGATCTGCGGGCCGGATGCTGTGCTGGCCACGAATACGTCTGCGATCCCAGTGACCTCGATCGCCGCCGTGACCTCGCGGCCGGAGCAGGTCGTGGGGACGCACTTCTTCTCCCCGGTCCCGATGATGAGGCTGTGCGAACTGGTGCGCGGATACAAGACCAGCGTCGAGACGTTGACGCGAGCCCGGGAGTACGCCGAGGGCATTGGCAAGACCGTGATCGTGGTCAATCGCGACGTTGCCGGATTCGTGACCACCCGTTTGATCACGGCGCTGTCCAACGAAGCGATGAAACTCGTGGAGTCCGGGGTGGCGAGCGCCGAGGACGTGGATACCGCCTGTCGCCTGGGCTTCGGGCACGCGATGGGGCCGTTGCAGACGACGGACATGACTGGTGTCGACATCATGCTCAACGCCACGTCCAATATCTATGCGGACACCCAGGACGAGAAGTTCAACCCGCCAGAGATGCTGCGCCGCATGGTGCAGGCGGGCGACCTGGGCCGTAAGACCGGCAAGGGTTTCTACGACTACTCATGAGGCTGGTCGTTGCCACCTGCCAGGTTGACTACGTCGGCCGGCTCAGTGCCCACTTGCCGATGGCCCGACGGCTGCTGCTGGTGAAGGCCGACGGGTCGGTGTCGGTGCATGCGGATGACCGCGCCTACAAACCGCTGAACTGGATGAGCCCGCCCTGCACGCTCGTCGAGATCGACGACCCTGACGACACCCTGTGGGAGGTCACGAACAAGGCGGGGGAGCGGTTGCTGATCCGGATCGCGGAGATCGAGCACGACTGGTCCGGGATGCTGGGCCAGGACCCAGGGTTGATCAAGGACGGTGTCGAGGCGCATCTGCAGGAGTTGCTCGCCGAACACGTCCACACGTTCGGCGAGGGCTGGACGCTCGTGCGCCGGGAGTACCCGACGGCGATCGGGCCGGTGGATCTGTTGTGCCGCGATTCCGAGGGCACGGCCATTGCGGTGGAGGTCAAGCGGCGCGGCGAGATCGACGGTGTCGAGCAGTTGACGCGCTATCTGGAACTGCTGAACCGGGATCCGCTGCTGGCGCCGGTAACCGGGGTGTTCGCGGCCCAGGAGATCAAACCGCAGGCGCGTACGTTGGCGCAGGACCGGGGAATCCGGTGCCTGGAGGTCGACTATGACGCTCTGCGGGGTTACGACGACGAGGAATCCCGGCTGTTCTGAGGTCGCCGGACGCGGCGTTTTGTTGCGATGTCGTTGGTATCCTCGGCGTGTCGCAACGACAACGCGACAGCCCGGACAACTTCGCGACAATTCAGTTCAGATCGATCGCCCAGTGCGTGAACGAGCGGTCCAGTGTCATGCCCAGGTGCTGGTAGACCTCCAGCGCGCCGGTATTGGAGTCGGTCGCGAGCCGCACCTGCGGGAAGCCTTCGCGAAAAGCCCGATCGCGGGCAGCAGTGATCAGTTCCCGGGCCAGGCCCTGCCGCCGGAATGCCGGATCCACCGCCAGACTGTCCACCCACACCTCATCCACGCAGATCAGGAACGCCGCGGCGACTATCCGGTCACCCTGTCGGATCACCAAGAGATCCTCGGGCTTGAAGTCCGATCGCTCAACGGTCTGGGCGCGCCAGCGCGCGAGGGACACCGGGGTGCGGTCGCGGAACTCCGTGAAGCACCGTTCGATCAGCTCGAGTGCGGCATCAGCCTCGTCACCGGCTGGCTGCGCATGATGCGTTGCCGCGGCCGCCGGGATCGTCAACATCCACGACGTGTACCGCGGGGTGTACCCGAGCCGGGTGAACCACTGTGCGACATCGCGGCGTTCGTCGTAGATGCTTTCCCCGATCCGCGGTGCCCCGCGCTGCCGGGAACGCCACACCGACCAGCGCTCCAGCCAGCTCCCGATGCCCTGGCCGCGCGCATCCGGGTGGACGTCGGCCCAGCGTTTGCGAAGGTCCCATAGCAGGCACCACCCGATGATCCGGCCGCCGCTCACCACCACGCAGGCATCCCGCTCCCGGTCGATCTGCGCCAGATCCGCGCGGACGTCGTCGGCGTCGAGCATCGCCTCACCGGTGTCGGCGAGTTCGCAGGCGTTGACCATCGCGACCACCTCGGGGATGTCGTCGTCGGTCAGGGGTCGGGCGTGCCACACCCGCCCATTATCGGCGATGATCCCTTTGCCAGACTGGGGCCATGGCTGAGAAGACGCTGGTGATCGTCGGGGTGGGCACGGTCGGGACGCAGATTGCGGGCCTGGCCAAGGACGCGGGCTGGAGTGTCCTCGGAATCGAAAAGGATGCTGCCAGCGCGCAGGCCGCGGCGGAACGTACGGGTGTGAGCGTGACGGCTGAGGTCGCCGAGGCCAAGGGGGCTGGACTGGTCATCGAGTGCCTGCCCGAGAAGGCTGCCCTGAAGCATGCGGTGTTCGGTGAGGTCGCGGCGCTGGTCGCCGAGGACGCCGTCCTCGTGACGACCGCGACCGCACTGTCGGTCACTGACTTGGCGCTGGCCACCGGCCGCCCTAACCGCGTGCTCGGCCTGTCGATGCCGCACGACCCGGCTCGCACCCACGCCGAACTCATCCGCCCGGACTTCGCCGACGCCGATGCCGTCGAAAGCCTGCAGGCGTTCCTGGCCGACGTCGGCCGCACGGCCACGGTCGTGCGTTCCAAGCCGGGCTACATCGCCGACGGTCTGCTCTTCGGCTACCTGAACCACGCGGTCACCATGTACGAGGCCGGATACGCCAGCCGCGACGACATCGACGCGGCCATGCGCTTCGGCTGCGGCTACCCGATCGGCCCGCTGGCGCTGCTCGACAAGATCGGCATCGACACCGCCTACGACGTGTTGGATGCCCTCTACGCCAGCACCGGCCGGCGCCTGCACGCGCCGGCTCCCATCCTCAAGCAGATGATCGCCGCCGGACAGGACCGGTGACAAGGCGGGCCGGGGCTTCTACGGCGGCGACGAGCAGACCGAGACGGCTGCTGGGACCGGCGACCTGCGTGCCGTGCGCACGGTCGGCGTTGTGGGTACTGGCACCATGGCCTCCGGCATTGTCGAGGTGTTCGCCAAGTCCGGCTACGACGTGGTGTTCGTGGCCCGCAGCGAGGAGAAGGTGGCCGGGGTGCAAGCGGCCGTCACGAAGTCGCTGGACAAGGCCGTGGCCAAGGGCAAGATGACCGAGGAAGTCCGCGCCGAGGTGCTCGGTCGGTTGAACGGAGCCACCGAGCGGGAGGCACTGGGCGACGTGGACCTGGTCGTCGAAGCCATCGTGGAGAACCTCGAGGTGAAGCTCGAGTTGTTCCGCGATCTCGACCGCATCTGCAAGCCGGGCGCGATCCTGGCCACGACCACCTCGAGCCTGCCGGTGGTCGAGATGGCCGCAGTGACCGGCCGGCCGCAGGACGTCGTGGGCATGCACTTCTTCAACCCGGCGCCGATCATGAAGCTGGTCGAGGTGGTCAGCCCGCTGACCACGGGTCAGGACGTAACCGACACTGTGGTCGCGCTGTGCAAGCAGCTGGGCAAGGTGCCCGTGAAGTGTGGTGACCGAGCCGGCTTCATCGTCAACGCGCTGCTGTTCCCCTACCTGAACGACGCGGTGCTGCTGCTGGAATCGCACTACGCGACGGCCGACGAGATCGACGAGGTCATGACCAAGGGTGCTGGACTGCCGCTGGGGCCGTTCGCGCTGCTCGATGTCGTGGGCAACGACGTCTCGCTGGCCATCGAGCAGGTGCTGCACAGCGAGTTCCGGCTGCCCGAACTGGCGCCCGCCCGGCTGCTCGAGCAGATGGTCGAGGCCGGCTACCTCGGACGCAAGACCGGCCGTGGGTTCCGCTCCTACCATTAACCCGGCGGTGAAGTCGCAATCCATGAGCATTCTGGGCATGGGTTAGCACGCCGGACGCTGAAAACCCGCCCGTTGTGCTCACGGATGCCCGGAATGCTCACGGATCGGCCGGGCAACGCGCGGCTTGCTGGCGCGTTGTAGCCGGAACGAGTGGTTCGCTAAGGACATGTCCCGCCGCAACCGCCGCCGACCCGAGCAGTCCCGACCGCTGTCGGCGGGGTATGCCGGACGCCGGCGGGAGGGCGACTTCATGGTCCAGCCGGTGAGCGGCGGGCAGGCCGGCAAGGCCTACGTCTGTCCGGGCTGCAACCAGCAGATCGCGGCCGGGGTTGCGCACGTGGTCGCGTGGTCGGAGTTCGAGGGCCCGGAGTACCGCCGGCACTGGCACACGCCGTGCTGGAATCGGCGTCGCTAGGGCGGTGGCCCCAGGATCCTTCACCGTTGTCGAAGAACGGTGATGGATTGTCCAAACGGTGAAGTCGACCACTAGCTCAGCGCAGCTCGACCCGCACCGGCGTCGGCAGCTCGAGACTGCGCCCGACGGTGCACAGCCGGTCATGGGACTCCGCGGCGATCCGGGGCAGGACCGTGCGGGCGGCGTCCCCTTCCGGCCCCTGCGGGAAGCGCACCTCGAAACCCACCACCACGTCCAGCAGGCGGTTGCCCTGCTCCGTGCGCTCCTTGCGGGCGCTGACCTCGACCGCGAACTGCTCGGGTTGCGCCCGGCGGCTGGTCACGTGATCGACGTCGATGGCGGTACAGGCCGCCAGCGCCGCGAGCAGCAGCTCGACAGCGGAGAATTCGACCTCGCCACCGATTCGGACCTGCCCCCCGGCTTCGTTGGTGGCCACATACTCGCCGAGAGCACTTCGTTGCAGGCGGATCGTCGTCATGGCGCCGAATGTAGGCGTTTTAGCGGGTCGGGCGCATACTGGAAGTGGGTGGGGAGGTTTCTCATGCAGGGGGTCTACCAGGCGATTCTGGATCGCATGGAGGAGGGGGTCTGCGTCGTCGATGCCGGCGGCCGGATCACGCTGTGGAACGCCGCTGCCGAGCAGATCACCGGATATCGCGGATCGGACGTGCTCGGTCGCGCTGCCATGGAGGTGCTGCCGGATGGCGCCTCGGACGACACCGCCGCTGCCGACCGTCAGGTGTACCTGCACCACAAGCACGGCCACCAGTTGCCGGTGATCCTGCGCCGGACCGCTCTGCTCGACGAGCGGGGGGCGGACACCGGCTGTTTGATCTTCCTCTCGGCCGTCCCCGGCGCCCGCCCGGCGCACGGTGGGCTGCAACTGGCCGAGGGCGACCGCGATCCTTTGACCGAACTGGCCAACCGGCGCTGCGTCCAGCGGCACATCGAGCCGCTGGTGGCTGCCGAGTCGAACCCGCTGGGTGTGCTGTTCATCGATGTCGACGGGTTCAAGGCGGTGAACGACCGGCTGGGCCACTCGATGGGCGACCGGGTGCTGCGCATGGTGGCACGGACCGTGGCCAACGGCTTGCGGCAGTCCGACTGGGCGGTGCGCTGGGGCGGTGAGGAGTTCGTGGCCGTCGTCCACGCTGCCCGCGCCGAGGAGCTCGCCGAAGTGGCGGAGCGGCTGCGCACGTTGATCTCCAGTTCCTGGGTGGAGGCTGCCGGCACGCGGATCTCGGTCACCGTGTCCATCGGCGCCACGATGGTGGAACCGGGGCAGAGCCTGGAATCCGCGATCGATCGGGCGGATCATCTGATGTATGAGAGCAAGCGGGCGGGTCGCAACCGCGTCACCAGCGCTCGGCCCGGCATCGTGGTGGACCTGACCACCAGCTGACAAGGAGGCCCGGATGGACGTCGTCATCGACGTGCAAGGGGTTGTGAAGAAGTTCGGCAGCACACTGGCCCTGGACGGCCTGGACCTGCAGGTGGAACGCGGGGAGGTGCATGCCTTCCTGGGTCCGAACGGCGCCGGCAAGACCACCACGCTGCGCATCCTGCTTGGGCTACTGCGGCGCGACGGCGGCAGCATCGAAGTGCTCGGCAAGGACCCTTGGACGGATGCGGTCGCGCTGCACTCCCAGTTGGCCTACGTGCCCGGAGAGGTGAATCTGTGGCCACAACTGACCGGCGGTGAGGTGATCGACCTGCTCGGTCGCCTGCACGGTGGCCTGGACCCCCAGCGCCGGGCGCGCTACCTGGAACTGTTCGAGCTCGACCCGACCAAGAAGTCCCGCTCCTACTCCAAGGGCAACCGGCAGAAGGTGGCGCTGATCGCTGCATTGGCCGCCGACGTCCCTCTGTTGCTGCTCGACGAGCCGACGTCGGGTCTCGATCCGCTCATGGACGCCCGGTTCCGCGATTGCGTGCATGCGTTCCGGGAAGGTGGCGGCACGGTGCTGCTGTCCTCGCACATCCTCAGCGAGGCCGAAGCCCTGTCCGACCGGGTGACGATCATCCGCAACGGCAAAGCGATGGAAAGCGGCAGCCTGCAACAACTGCGGCACCTGTCCCGCACCCGCATCGATGCCCGGGTGGCGGAAGTGCCTTCGGGCCTGCACGACATCCCCGGCGTTCATGACCTCGATGTCGAGGGGCAGCGGGTGACGTGCGAGGTCGGCGACGACGGAATCGGTCTACTCATGTCCGCGTTGTCCGAAGGCGGGCTGCAGGCGCTGACGAGTCAGCAGCCCACGCTCGAGGAGGTGTTCCTCAAGCACTACCAGGACGGCGCCGGCGATGAGTGACTTCACCGGCACCGGCACGCTGGTCCGCCTGGCGCTACGCCGCGACCGCATCCTGCTGCCAGCCTGGATTCTGGTGTTCGCGGGCATGGCCTACAGTTCAGCGGCCGCGACAGTTGGGCTGTACCCGGACGAGGCCGCCCGCCGCACCGCTGCGGAGGCGGTGAACTCCTCGACCGCCTTGGTCGCGTTGTACGGACCGGTGTACGACCCCGAGAGCCTCGGCGAGATCTCACTGTTCAAGATGACAGCCTTCGGCGCGGCGCTGGCTGCCGTTTTGATGATCTTCCTCGTGGTCCGGCACACCCGTGGTGACGAGGAATCCGGACGCTTGGAACTCATGGCCTCGGGTCGGCTCGGCCGCAACGCCCCGCTGACGGCGGCGCTGATCGTTGTAACTGGCGCCAGTCTGGTGATGGCTCTGCTCAGTGCTGGTGCGCTAAGTTCCACGGGCTTGAGTGGCCAGGGTTCGCTGGCGTTCGGTCTCGGCTGGGGCCTTACCGGTCTGGCCTTCGGAGCAGTTGCCGCAATCTGTGTGCAGATCACTACCGGCGCCCGGGCGGCGCGCGGAATTGCGCTGATCGCACTGGCCGTCGCGTATGCGATCCGGGCGATCGCCGATGTCACTGAAGGCACGTGGCTGTCGTGGTTGTCGCCCATCGGCTGGATGCAGCAGGTGCGCGCCTACGCCGGGGATCGCTGGTGGGTTCTGCTACTCCCGCTGGCACTGACCGTGGTGTGCGTGCCGATCGCGTTCGCCCTGCGCAGCCGACGGGACCTGGGGGCCGGGTTCATCACCGACCGTCCGGGTCCGGCTCACGGCCGCCTCGGCACGGTGTGGGGTCTGGCCTGGCGCTTGCAGCGGTCGGTGCTGCTGGTCTGGGCGGCGGTCTTCGCGCTGTTCGGCTTGCTGATGGGGTCGTTGATCGAATCGAGCACCGGGTTCCTGAACAGTGAGCAGGCGATCGAATTCCTGGAGAAACTCGGTGGGGCCAAGACGCTGACCGACGCGTTTCTGGGCACGGAGCTGAGTTTCATGGGGATCATCGTGACCGGCTTCGGGATCAGTGCGGCCGCCCGGTTGCGCTCCGAGGAGACCGATGGGCACGCCGAGGTGCTGCTGGCCCAGCCCGTTGACCGGTTGCGCTGGGCGTTGAGCCACATCCTGATCGCGGCCGGCGGAGTCGCGGCCATCCTGCTCGCAGGTGGCCTGGGCCTGGCGATCGGGGCCGCCCTGACGACCGACAACGCTCCGGGTTTCTGGTCGCTGGTAGGTGCCGCACTTGCGCGAGTGCCGGCTGCGTGGGTGCTCACGGCGGTGGTGGTGCTGCTGTTCGGATGGCTGCCGCGCTGGGTTCCCCTGGCCTGGGGGGTGTTCGTCGCCGCGCTGGTGCTCGGCGAGTTCGCGCCGCTGTGGGACGCTCCGCAATGGGTGATGGACGTCTCGCCATTCGTGCACTCGCCGCGGTTGCCCGCTGCCAGCGCCTCGATGGGCGGGCTGATTCCGCTGGCGGCCATCGCGGTGGTCCTGCTGGTGGTGGGTCTGGTGGGCTGGCGGCGGCGCGATCTGCAGCCGTGATTAGGCTCGGGAAGCATGGAGCGGATAGGTGCCAACTCGGTGCTGCCTGCCCGCCGCGAGTCCCTGACGCTGCTGACACCCGGACGGCCTTCGCCTGGTCGCCGAGCTGGCCCTGCCGCTGGATCGCGACCCGGTCGCGACGCTGGTGTGTGTGCACCCGCTGCCCACCCACGGCGGCATGATGGACTCCCACCTGTACCGCAAGGCCGCTTGGCGACTGCCCGCGCTGGCCGATCTCGGGGTCCTGCGCTTCAACACCCGTGGCACCAGCAGCGCAGCCGGTACCAGTGAGGGCACCTTCGATGAAGGCAACGCCGAGGGCCTGGATCTACAGGCCGCGGTCGCCGCAGCGGCGGGACTTCCGAACGTGTGGCTAGTGGGCTGGAGTTTCGGCACGGATGTCGTGCTGCGGCACGGTCTGGTGCCTGGCATCAAGGGGGCCATTCTGCTCAGCCCGCCGTTGCGCTTTGCCACCGATGCCGATCTCGAGCGCTGGGCCGGGGACGGCCGGCCCTTGGTGGCGATGGTGCCCGAGTTCGACGACTTCCTGCCCCCTGCCGACGCTGCCCCGCACTTCGCCCGCGTCCCACAGACGGAGTTCATCGCGGTGCCTGGTGCCAAGCACCTGTGGGTGGGGGAGCGTGCTACCAGTACCGTGCTGAATCAACTCGTCACGACCGTTAGCGGAATTCCGACCGTCCTGCCGAGCAGCGTGGGATGGACCTATGGAGAAGTGGAGCGACCTATGAGTCAGCTGGAAGGCAAGAAGGCGTTGGTGACCGGCGCCAGCCGGGGCATCGGGCGCGAGATTGCGCTGGAGTACGCGCGGCAGGGAGCCGACGTGGCCGTTCTGGCCCGCAACGCCGAACTGCTCGAGGAGGTGGCAGGCTGAGATCCGTGGCCTCGGCCGGACGGCTGTGGTGACCGTGGCCGATGTCACCGATGCCGACCGGGTCCAGGCGGCTGCCCAGGAAGCCGTGGACGGCCTCGGCGGGCTGGACGTACTGGTCAACAACGCGGGCGGCAACTCGTTCTCCTCGCCGGTGGTCGGGATGCGGTTCTCGGGGTGGGAGAAGACCCAGAACCTCAACGTCGCCTCGACCGTGCACATGCTGCAAGCCGTAGGCCCTGTGCTGCTCGGCCAGAAGTCCGGTTCGGTCATCAACGTCGCCAGCGTCGCAGGAATGCGGGGCGCGCCGATGATGAGCCACTACGGCGCCGCCAAAGCCGCCATCATGTCGCTGACCCGCAGCGTGGCGGTCGAGTGGGCCTGGGCCGGGGTGCGTTGCAACACCCTGCTGCCAGGCTGGATCGAGACCGACCTCACGGAGTTCCTGCGGGCAGCCCCGGACGGCGGTGCCGGTGCGCTCGCGCGGGTGCCGATGCAGCGTTGGGGACAGGTCGCGGAGATCGCGGCCGGTGCGGTCTTCCTGGCGTCCGACGCGTCGTCGTTCATGACCGGCCAGGAGCTGATCCTGGACGGCGGGTTGTCGGCGATGCCGTAGCGGGGTCCGGCATGTTGATCATCCCGCGAGAGGGGCGTGTCAGGTGCGACCGTGAGCGGGTATCGGCTATTCGGTGTCCGGAATTGCAACGCGTTCGGCGAAGAAGGGCGCTTTCGGGGCCGAATCCGGCGGTTTTGCCCCTAACGTTTTGCGAATCCGGACACGCACCCGCAGTCAGGTACCCCATCAGCAGAAGGTACGCAGACTCGACCTGCTGCACCGCCGACTGCATCAGAAGAATTATCGAAAGTGGTGAAAGCAGTCTGTCCGGTCTTGCAGCATTTGCGGGTCTAGTGCCTGTCGCCGACTATCAGCGATGGCCGCAAGGGCTCCGGCGCAACCACGCCGCGGCCGGTCGCCCATCTACCCCGGGGTTGCCGGGCCACCGCTCATGGGAAAGGCTGAGGGCATGAGCATCGTGGACGTGCGCGACCGGATCGGGTCGCTGGAGAACGTGCTGGACAAGGTCGACGGGGTCGTGCTGGACACCGACAAGATCCTGGAGAAGGCCGACGCCGCGCTTGAGGTCGCGGAGAAGGGCGTCGAGGTCGGCAAGCGCAACCTGCCCAAGATCGCCGTGGGGCTGGCGGTCGTCGCCGTCGGTGCGGCTGTTTTTGTGGCTGTTCGGCGGCGCCGCAAGGCAGCAGAGCAGTGGCAGGTGCTCGAGCAGCCCGAAGACACCCAGCAGTCGATGCGTGACGTCGCCGAGAGCCGCCAGGACGCCAGCGATCTGGCCGACGCGGCCGACATCATCGACGGGCAGCAATGAGGGTCGTCCTGCTGCACGCGTTCCCCGTCGACCATCGGCTGTGGGACGCGCAGGTGACATTCCTGACTGCCGCCGGGTACGACGTGACCGCCCCGGACCTGGGCGGTTTCGGCGCTTCGGATCTTCCCGAGGCACCGGCCTTGTGGGAGATGGCCGCGCCGATCGTGCCTGCTGAGCCTGCAGTCTTCGCGGGCCTGTCCATGGGTGGCTACTTGCTGATGGAGATCCTGCGCAAGGCGCCGGAGAAGGTGGCGGGGGCGATCTTCGTGGACACCAAGGCCACCGCGGATTCCGAGCAGGCGCGCAAGGGACGCTTCGAGGTCGCGCACGTGATGGAACGCGACCCGGACCTCGAGGGGTTGGCGCAGAACCTGCTGCCCAACCTGCTCGGAGCGACCACCCGCGAGCAGCGTCCGGATGTGGTGGACACCGTCCGGTCGTGGATCACGCAGGCACCGCCAGCAGCGGTCGCCAATGCCGCGCGCAGCATGGCCGACCGGCCGGATTCCCTTCAGACATTGCGCAGCTACGAACGCCCGGCCGCCGTGGTCTGGGGTTCGGAGGACACCCTGTCGCCTGAGGCCGAGCAAGAGTTGATGCTGCAGGCCATGCCGCAGGCGGTGGGCCGGGAGATTGCGGGGGCAGGTCATCTGAGTGCCGTGGAAGATCCAGCCGCCCTCAACGACATCCTGCTGGAGGTTCTGCGCGACTGGTTGGGCTGAGGCTAGTCCAACAACAATGCGGCAGAACGGCATTCGACCCCTCAAAGTAGGCTGACTGCGTGCAGGTCGTGACGGATGCCGTGACGATCCGCAAGGGGGACCGCGAGATTCTCGCGGGCGTTTCGCTCGGGGTCGGTGATGGTGACCGGGTGGGCGTCGTGGGTCGCAACGGTGCCGGCAAATCCACGCTGCTGCGCGCCCTGGCCGGGACCGAGACGCCGGATTCTGGCCGGGTGGTCGCCACCACGGGCACCACGATCCGGCTCGTCAGTCAGCACGACCGGCTGCCTTCCGGCACCGTTTTGCAGGCCTTGTTCGGCGATTCGCAGACTCACGAATGGGCAACCGATCCGCGTATCCGCAGCATCGTCAACGGGTTGCTCGACCCGCAATGGCTCGACCGTGAGACCTCGGCGCTGTCCGGAGGTCAGGCGCGCCGCGTGGCGCTGGCTTCGGCTCTGGCCGCCACGCCCGATCTGCTCCTGCTCGACGAGCCGACGAACCACTTGGACATCGAGGCGGTGCAGTGGCTCGCCGAGCACCTGCGCGCCTGGCCCAGGGGCCGCCGCGCGCTGGTGGTCGTCACCCATGACCGGTGGTTCCTGGATGAGGTGACCGAGCGCACCTGGGAAGTGGTCCGCGGCGACGTCGAGCAGTACGACGGGGGCTACGCGGCCTACGTGCTGGCCAAGGCCGAACGCGACGCCGCCAAGCAGGCTGCTGAGGCCCGTCGGCAGAACCTGCTGCGCAAGGAGTTGGCGTGGTTGCGGCGAGGTCCGCCCGCCCGGACCTCCAAACCCCGGTTCCGGCAGGAGGCAGCGTTGGCGCTGATCGCCGACGAGCCGCCGGCACGAGACCGGCTCCAGCTGCAGCAAGTGAGCATGAACCGACTGGGCAAGCAGGTCATCGACCTCGACGAAGTCACCCTGCGCCCGGCGCCGGGAGCGCCGATCGTGCTGCAGGACCAGACGTGGGGGCTAGGGCCGGGAGATCGGATCGGGCTGCTGGGGCCGAACGGGGTCGGCAAGACGACGTTGCTGCGGTTGGTGCTCGGGACGCTGGCACCCGATGCGGGCCGGGTGCGGCGAGGGAAGACCGTTCTGCCCGCCCTCGTGGATCAGCGGTTGCCGGTCGTGGATCCCGAGGTCCGCGTGCTGCCCTGGCTGGAACAGGCGGGACAGCGGGTCGTCGTGGCTTCGGGGGACGAGCGCACGCCGGGGCAGTTGCTGGAGGAGTTCGGCTTCACCGGTGATGCCCCGTGGAAGCGGCTGGGTGAGGTGTCCGGCGGGGAGTTGCGCCGCTTGCACCTGATGCGCACGTTCCTGTCCGGGGCGAACCTGTTGATGCTCGATGAACCGACCAACGACCTGGACACCGAGACGCTCACGGTTCTGGAGGACACCCTGGACGGCTGGCCCGGCACGTTGGTGGTGGTGTCGCACGATCGCTACTTCCTCGAGCGGGTGTGTGACGACTTCTGGACGGTTCGCGACCGGCGGCTTGCGCACCTGCCCGGTGGGATCGAGGAGTACCTGCGCCACGAGCCGGCTGTCGCGGTCGCGGCGACGCAGCGAACTGGCGGCGACACCCGGGCCGTTCGCAAGGAACTGGCCAGGGTTGAGCGGGAGTTGAGCAAGGCAACGGCGCGGGTCGCGGCCATCCACCAGCAGATGGCCGAGGCCGCCACTGACCCCGCCGCGCTGGTCGGTCTGGGTCAGGACCTGGCGTCGGCCGAGGCCTCAGTCGCTGACCTCGAGGAGCGCTGGCTGGAGCTGGCCGACCAAGTCTGACCGCTGTCGCGAAGTTGCCCGCACTGTCGCGTTGTCGTCACGACACGCCGAGATTACGGACGACATCGCGACAAAACGATTACGGACGACATCGCGACAAAACAGCGATGGCTAGCGGGCGACAACCTTGTCCGGTATGACCCGCACCACGACCCGCACGTTGTCGGTGCCGTCGTCGGCGGGATAGCGCTCCCAGCCCTGGTAGGTCCCAGCGAACTTGTCGATGAGTTCCCGGCCACCCTCGCGGGTCATCTCAACGTGCCCCCGGACCTCCACGTAGGAGTACGGGTTGTCCGTGTCGTACACCAGCACGGTCGCGCGTGGATCCCGCACGAGGTTCTGGTGCTTGCGCCGGCCCTCGACCGTGGAGATCAGGATGTCGTCGCCGTCGCGCTCGTACCAGACCACGCTGCTCTGTGGCTGGCCGCTCGGCTCGATCGTGGTGACCACGGCGAACTGCTTGGGCTTGTCCAGCAGGGACTTGGCTGTGTCGTTGAGCATCACGTGTTCCGGAAGCGGTTGATCTGAGTCTCAAACTTCGCACGCTTCTCGGGGTTGCGCACGCCCAGTCCCTCCTCGGGAGCCAGGCAGAGCACGCCGACCTTGCCCTGATGTGCATTGCGGTGCACCTCGTAGGCCGCCTGCCCGGTCTGGTCCAGCGGGAAGCTTTTGCTCAACGTCGGGTGGATCATGCCCTTGTCGATCAGCCGGTTGGCCTCGTAGGACTCCTTGTAGTTGGCGAAGTGCGAACCGATGATCCGCTTCAGGTTCATCCAGAGGTAACGGTTGTCGTACTCGTGCATG
The DNA here is from genome assembly GCA_037045455.1 of Candidatus Nanopelagicales bacterium. Taxonomy (GTDB): domain Bacteria; phylum Actinomycetota; class Actinomycetes; order S36-B12; family UBA10799; genus JADKAV01. The sequence goes on from JBAOIN010000003.1 coordinate 67,547, forward strand.
AAACCGGAGGTCGAGGCACAGGTGACGATCGTGCCCCCCTTCTTGGTCACGTAGACACTCGCGCCAAACGTCTCGCGGCCGGGGTGTTCGTAGACGATGTCCACGTCCTCGCCGCCGGTGAGTTCCCGGATCTTCTTGCCGAGGCGCTGCCACTCCTTGGGGTTCTGGGTGGTCTCGTCCTTCCAGAACTGGTAGCCCTCGGCGTTGCGGTCGATGATGTACTCCGCGCCCATCGCCCGGCAGATGTCGGCCTTCTCGGGGCTGGACACCACGCACACCGGGATCGCCCCGCCGTTGAGCGCGTACTGCGTCGCGTAGGAACCCAGGCCGCCGGAAGCCCCCCAGATCAGCACCACGTCGCCCTGCTTCATGCCCGCGCCGTTGCGCGAGACCAGTTGCCGGTAGGCCGTGGAGTTCACCAGGCCGGGGGCGGCCGCTTCTTCCCATGTGAGGTGGCCCGGCTTGGGCATCAATTGGTTGGACTTCACGAGTGCGATCTCGGCCAGCCCGCCGAAGTTGGTCTCGAAGCCCCAGATCCGCTGCTCGGGGTCGAGCATGGTGTCGTTGTGGCCCATCGGGCTCTCCAACTCCACGCTCAAGCAGTGCGCGACGACCTCGTCACCGGGGTTCCAGGCGTTGACGCCCGGGCCGGTGCGCAGCACGACGCCGGCCAGGTCGGACCCGATGATGTGGTACGGCAGGTCGTGGCGCTTGGCCAGCGGGTGGCTGCGACCGTAGCGCTCGAGGAAGCCGAACGTGGGCAGCGGTTCGAAGATCGAGGTCCACACGGTGTTGTAGTTGATCGAGGAGGCCATGACCGCCACCAGCGCCTCGCCCGGGCCGAGCTCGGGGACCGGTACGTCATCGAGGTGCAGCGACTTGCGAGGGTCCTTCTCGCGGGTCGGCAGGCCTTCGAACATGTCGACATCGTCCTTGTGCACCGTGATCGCCCGGTACGTCTCGGGGAGGTCCATCGCCGCGAATTCCGCCGCGGGAGCCTCGTTGAGGATGGCGTCAAGGATGTCTTTCATAACCCCTCCAGTTCCGGAACCTACTTGCACGCTAGCCGGTTGCCGACGGGGCTCGGTCGGGAGGGTGAGCCACTACGACATGCGACCGGCCATGCGCGGACAGTAACTTTGCCGTGTCGAAACATGGAGGATTCATGAGGCGTCTGTGGGCCCCGCTGGGTGCAGGAGCATTGCTGGTTGGTGGCGTCGTGATGGCCGCGCCAGCCAGTGCCGAGCCCTACCCCTACACGATCGAGAAGGAGAACACCGGCCCGGCCTCGATCGTGGCGGGTTCGGACCAAGTCGCCGAGTTCACGATCACCGTCTCGTACAACAGCGAGCCGCAACCCATCGAGGGACCCGCGATGGCGTCCTTCTGGGACACCCTGCCTTACGGATTGGTGCTCGCTGAGATTCCCGCAGGGTGTACGGGCACGGTCGGGACCAGCCAGCTGGAGTGCGACGTGGACTTCAGCGAGGAGAACTCGGCCAAGGTCGTGGTGAAAGCCACCGCCCAGGACTGGGCGCGACCCGGGACGTATACGAACTGCGCCTATCTTGCCCTGGGTGCCTCCGAATTCGATCCTCAGCAGTACCAGGTCTGCGGGTCGGGCGCGCCGCCGGTTGAGCAGATCGACCAGACCGTGGCCTCGGCCTCGGTCGAGGTGACCAACGTCGCGGACATGCAGCTGGCTGCCAGCCAGCCTGGTCAGGTCGACCCTGGTGCCGGTGCCCAGATCACGTGGACGGCCAGCAACGGCGGGCCCTCGGGCGCAGACCTGCCGCTGACCCTGACTGCGACCCTGCCCGCAGGGGTCACCTGGGTCGGTGGGGGCGCAGCGCCGTGGGAGTGCAGCGCGAGTGGCCAGGATGTGACCTGCACGTTCAACCCGACTCCTCCGGACGCGCCGCAGATGATCTGCGCTCCCGTGATGGGTGCCGAGAACATCGGCTGCCCGGTGCTCGTGGTCCCGCCCGGCGCGGAGATCCCACCCGTGACCTGGAACGTCATGACAGCCAAGCCGGGCACGGTGGCGAAGTATGACGTGACCGCCAAGGTGACCTCGCTGACCGAGGACAGCACGCCTGCGAACAACTCCGCCGTCTCGACGATCAACGTCACCCCTGTCGATCTTGCGGTTTCCAAGTCCGCAGGGTCCCCGGTGTTCGTGGGAGACGAGGCGACCTGGACGGTGAACGTGGGCAACGTCGGCACGGTCGACGACGCCGGCAAGCTGACCGTCGTGGACACGCTACCCAGCGCTGCGACGTTCGTTGCCGCCTCCGGTGACGGGTGGACGTGTGAGGCCGCAGGGCAGAAGGTCACCTGCACGCGCGACGGTCTGGCCAAGGGTGCCAGCACTGACATCGTGGTGCGCTCGAAGATGACCAGCCGCGGGGATGCGAAGAACTCGGCAACTGTCTCCTCGCAGTCCTACGAAAAGAACACGGCGAACAACAGCGCCGAGAAGACGGTGAAGGTGGTCCGGACCGAACAGACGGCCGCGGGCCTGCCCGCCACGCCGACCCGTGTGAAGTCGGGCAAGACCGAGCAGGGTCAGAAGCTGACGACTCGAGTGCGGTGCCGGCCCGTCAAGGCCAGTGCGGCTGGTGAGGTGTCGTTCTGCAAGGTCACGCGCGGCAACGGCGTAGTACGGATCAAGGTCAAGGGCAGCCAGCCGATGAAGGTCACGGTTATTCAGACCGCGCGCGGCACGGCGAAGCTGAAGCCGTTCGTGCAGCGCAAGACCTACATCGTCAAGCCGTAGGCAGACAAACACCCCCGTTTGTGCGATTCACCCCCGGTTGAACTGGGGTGAATCGCACAACTGGGGGTGTTTGTCACTCCGCAGAATTGCTCGGCGGCAATGCGTGCTCGCCAGCGTGAAATCGCAATCGGTGAGCATACCGGGCATCGGTTAGCATTCCCGGCGCCAAAACCCCGCCCGTGCGGCTAACAGGTGCCCGGAATGCTCACGAATCAGCCCTTTAGGGCATCAAGAAATTGCGGATCTCAGTGCCCGGAACCCGGCTCCACAAGCTCGATCAGCACGCCACCGCAGTCCTTGGGGTGCGCGAAGTTGACCCGGGAACCGGCAGTGCCGCGCTTCGGGGCTTCGTAGAGCAGCCGTACGCCCGCGTCCCGCAGCTCGTCGGCGGCCTTCTCGATGTCGTCCACCCGGTAGGCGACCTGCTGGATGCCCTCCCCGTTGCGGGCGAGGAACTTCCCGATCGGGGAGTCCTCCTTCAGCGGCGCGAGCAGCTGGATACAGGAACCGCTGTCGCCGACGGCCATCATGGCCTCCCGAACGCCCTGCTCTTCATTGACTTCCTCGTGCACGAGGTCCATTCCGAACGCGTCCTGGTAGAAGGCAATCGCCTTGTCCAGATCCTGTACTGCCAGTCCAACGTGGTCGATCGCTGTGACGAAACCCATGGGGATATCGTGGCATTAGGGAAGCACTGATTGATGCTGTTCCGAGCGAAACGTGGCTGAGGGTACGAGATGCAAGCCACACATCGTGGGTCATAGCGGCGCTATGGCACGAGATGTGGGGTGACGCAGATCGCGGGCTCGGGCACGGTGCAGCCGGGACATGATGAGTCAGTGGTTCCTGAGTTCTCACCACGAGATATGGGAGGTCTGGCCATGGCCGGAAACGTCATCGTCGCTGGAGCCCGCACCCCGATGGGGCGCCTGCTGGGCTCGCTTAAAGGCTTCTCGGCCGCAGACCTCGGGGGTGTGGCCATCAAGGCGGCTCTTGAGCGCTCCGGTGTGACGCCCGAGCAGGTCGACTACGTGATCATGGGCCACGTGCTGCAGGCCGGCACTGGACAGATCACCGCCCGCCAGGCTGCGGTCAAGGCCGGCATCGGCATGGACGTCCCGGCGCTGACCATCAACAAGGTCTGCCTGTCCGGCCTGGACGCCATCGCGCTGGCCGACCAGCTCATTCGCGCCGGTGAGTTCGAGATCGTCGTGGCCGGCGGCATGGAGTCCATGACCAACGCTCCGCACCTGCTCATGGGCTCGCGTGAGGGCGTGAAGTACGGCGACTGGAAGGCGATCGACTCGATGGCCTTCGATGGCTTGACCTGCGCGTTCGACCAGTGCGCGATGGGTGAGTCGACGGAGGGCTACCTCAGCAAGTACCCGAAGGTGACGCGCGAGCGCCAGGATGCGTTCGCCGCACGCTCGCACCAGCTCGCCGCTATCGCCGAGAAGAACGGCGCGTTCGGCGAGGAGATCGTTCCCGTCGAGATCCCGCAACGCAAGGGCGACCCGATCGTGTTCGCGACCGACGAGGGTGTCCGGGCCGACACGACCGCAGAGAGCCTGGGCAAGCTGCGGGCCGCCTTCGCAAAGGACGGTTCGATCACCGCTGGTAACGCGTCGCAGATTTCCGACGGCGCCGCTGCGGTAGTCGTGATGAGCAAGGCGAAGGCCGAGGAGCTGGGTCTCACGTGGCTGGCCGAGATCGGTGCGCACGGAGTTGTGGCCGGGCCAGACGCGTCGCTGCACCTGCAGCCGGCCGAGTCGATCAAGGCTGCGTGCGCGAAGGACGGCATTGCGGTCAGTGACCTGGACCTGGTGGAGATCAACGAGGCGTTCGCTGCGGTGGGCTTGGCCAGCACCGATGAGCTCGGGATCAACGAGGACATCGTCAACGTCAACGGCGGCGCGATCGCACTCGGTCACCCGCTGGGCATGTCTGGCGCGCGGGTCGTGCTGACGCTGGCTCTGGAGCTCAAGCGCCGTGGTGGCGGCGTCGGTGCCGCTGCGCTGTGCGGTGGCGGCGGTCAGGGCGACGCGCTGATCGTCCGGGTTCCGTAGGCCGTCAGCCTCGAATTCACCGTTTGTGCGAATGCACCGTTCCGAACGGTGAAGTCTGCGCCAAACGGTGAAGTGAGTCAGTGCCCGGGGAGAACCGGAATCGACCCTGGGGAGATCGCACCGTCTCCGGCGCTGCTGCGGGCCCGCACCGTGATCGAGTAGTGAGTCCGCGGGTTCAGGCCGCGCACGCTGCAACTGTGCTTGCGTGAGGTGCAGGTGCGACCACCCGGCCACACCGTCGCGACGTAGCGCCGGATCCGGTGACCGCCGTTGTCCAGCGGCTTGTTCCAGGTAACCCGCAGCCCGAGGCTGATCGGGTGGGCGGTGACGGCACGCGGGGCACCGGGCGGACCTGCTGGGCGGACGCGATGTGCGGCCGCAACAGGCGCGGTACGTCCGGCATCGGACTTGGCTGTGACTTCGACGCGGTAGGCGGTGCCGTTCGTCAGGCCTTGGATCGTGCATTCCAAGTCGGTGGTCGAACAGCTGCGACCACCAGGCAGCGCGCGTGCGACGTACTCACTCGCCTCGCCGCGAGCCGGTGCCGACCACGTGACGATCAGACTTCGGGAGCCGGAGTTGACACGCACGTTGCGAACCGGTCCGGGCAGCCCGACGGAGGGGGTCGCCGGACTACTGGCCAGTGACGGCTCACCTGGGCCGATCGCATTCTCCGCGGTGACGCTGATCCGGTAGGGCTGACCGTTCTGCAGGCCCTCGAGCGTGCAGCCGGTTGCCGTCGTGATGCATTGCGCACCGCCTGGTGTGGCGATGGCTCGGTACTGTGTGACGGGCGATCCGCCATCATCGGTGGGTGGCTGCCAGCTGACGCTGAGCCGGGAGTCACCAGGCGCCGCGGTCACGGCTGAGACCGGACCCGGCGGGGCGAGCAGGACGATATCGCGAGTGGTTGCGGTGCTGAGGGTCACGGGTTCCTGAACTTGGATCGCCCGCCCGGCTGCGGACAGGGTGTAGGCGCCCGGAGGCAGTGCCATCGCGTAGGAACCGTCAGCTGCACTCAGGGTGCTCGGCCGGTAGGCAGGCTCGTCGACCCGGGTGGCAGTGACCAGCACATTGCCCACCCCGCGGCCGTCGCGCAGGCGCGTTCGGCCAGTCAGTGGGATACCTTCGCTGAGTTGGATGTCGAGGAGATGTGAGGGGCAAAGGGCAGGCAAGGTCGGTTCGCAGTTCGGGCCGTCACCAAACCACAAAGTGGTCGCTGATTCTGGTGCGTAGGCGCGGGGCCAGAACTGGGTGATGAAGCCGGGGCGGGTGACCTGGAGACGGTAGCGGCCGTAGGGCACGTAACTCGTCGATCGTAGAAAGGCGGATACCGCCGGATTGCCCGACGGCTGCAACGTGATCCGTTCGGCGGTGTCAAGGTTCTGCAGGACCACGGTCGCCCCGGGCAGATCACTGACCTGGCCGGTCGTCTGCAAGGCCCGTGACCTTGACCGTCGCAAAGCCACCCGCCGCGGACGCCGGTGCGGCAACCCCAAAGCTCAACGCCAGCAATGCCGCGACGAGCAACCAACGCAGGATTCTCATGGTGCCGAAACCCCCGGATTCATGGGACCAGGAGGCAGCTCCGGTCCGACGACGACTGTGGACCCGGTACTCCCGGTGGAACTCGACCCCGTACCGCTACTCGTCGTTGACCCGCTGGATCCCGAGGACGAGACGACGGTGGACACCGCGACCTGCGCCGTGTTGCCAGCATCCTGAGGCTGCTGAGCGCGGTGAGCGAAACGGGCGGCTGCGGGCAGATCTGCAGTAACGGCAGTGTGCACCCTGCGGTGTAGGCGAGCTGACTGATGCCAAGCGGCTGGTACGGCGGAACCCATGATCCCGATCGTGGTGTCGGCCAGAGCCGGAGCGGCGGGAACTTCGGCAGTTTGTGGACGACTGCCGGACCACGCCAAGGCCACTGCCACGCCAGTGACACCGACGGCGAGGACAGACAGCACCGCCAAGAAGTGACGCACGGGCAGCCGTCGACGGCGCGGTGGCTCCGGGTCGCAGCCCAGGATGCGAATGCGCGCTGTGGTGTCGCTGGAAGTGGCGAAACTCATGCCGGTCCCCCCGGATCGACAGGATTGGTGACGTGGGTCTCGAATCTAACCCACCGATACGCTGGAGCCACCGGGAGGTGTGGAAATGGCAGTGGTGGTCGGCTATGACGGGTCGGACGGTTCGGAGCGCGCTCTCGAGTGGGCTGTCGAGGAAGCCCGGCTACGGGGGCTGCCGCTTGAGGTGGTCGCGGTCTGGGACGAGCCGACAGTGGACGTCGGAATGGGGGCCGGCGCGGTCGCTGACCCGAACCTGGCCCGGGTGCTGGAGGAGCGGGCAGACGACATTGCGGCCCGGGGTGCGGCCGTGGTGGAAGAGGTGCCAGTCACGAGTAGGGCACTTCCCGGGCCGGCGGCCGCCGCTCTGATCGACCTCAGTCGTGATGCGGAACTCATCGTGACCGGGTCGCACAGCAAGCGGGGGGTTGCCGAGATCCTGCTGGGCAGTACCTCCGATCAGGTCGCTACCCATTCGACATGTCCGACGATCGTGGTGCGGCCCAAGCCCATCGTCAACCAGCGGCTGGCGGTCGCGGTGGACGGGTCACATCCGGGCAGCCGGGCGCTGGACTGGGCCTTCGAGGAGGCGAGCCGTCGCGGCTGGAAGGTGCGGGTCATTCACGCCTGGGACGTGCACGTGGTGGGCTTCGACGTCGATGACAGTACATATCCCAAGGGCGGGATCCTCGACGAGGTGAAGGACGCGGAGACCCGGCTCAATGCCGAAGTCCTGGCCGGACATCGAGCCCGGTATCCCGACGTCGAGGTCGAGGTGCTGGTAGATCGCGGAAACGCCGACCGCGTGGTGCTGGAAGCCAGCGCCGACTGCGACTTGCTGGTGGTGGGGTCGAAGGGCCATGGTGCGCTGGCATCGATGCTGCTCGGGTCGGTCAGTCACCGGGTGCTGCACCACGCGGACTGCAGCGTCGCCGTCGTGCATTGAGCGCAACGCTGCGTGTCGCCGTCAACGGGAATAGGGCGGAGGAGGCGCTGTGTTGCGGGATCAGCTCGCCTGCGCCGCCAGACTTCGCAGCGTGCTGCGGATGCCGTCGAGGAACACCGGTAGGTCGCGCACTGAGTCGTAATCGGCGGTGACACCGAAGTTGATGGTCCCGTTGTAGGAGGCGATGGCCGTCGAGATGCGCACGTGTGACGCCAATGGCACAAACGGAATGAGTGTCTCGAGTTTGCGTCCCAACATGTACAGAGGGATCTGCGGCCCCGGGACATTCGTCGTCACTGTGTCGAACGCACGCAGATCGACACGGCCGGCGACGCGACCGGCGGCGGCGAACAGCATCGGGGGAACGAAGTCGGCGAGTCCGATGATGGAGTCGACCGTGAGGGGGGTGCCGCTCTTCTTGACGCGCTGCATCTGCCGAGTCATGGCGTGCAGTCGCTCGACCGGTTCCTGCACGCCGACCGGCAAGCACGCAGAACATGGCCGAGACCTCATTGCCACCGCTGGCGTCACCGGGGGAGCGCATGGACACCGGGATCATCGAGTGGATCTCCAGCGGTCGGGTATCGATGCCGCGCTGAATGAGCAGTGCCCGGAAACCGCCGGCCACCGCGGTGAGGATGACGTCGTTGACCGTGCCCCCGAATGCGTTCTTGATGGCCTTGATGTCCTCGAGGTCGGCTTCGACCCAACCCCACCGCCGGTGCGGGCTGTTCGGACCACCGAGCACGGTGTCGGTGGCAAGCATGCGCTGGCCGAAGTTCTTGCTGCCGATCGTGCGGATCGCCATGTGTTCCATAAGTTCCCGTGGACGGGTTGCGCGGTCGATGATGCGCCCGAGGTGCTCGCCGGGACGTTTTACGGAGTCGATGACAGCCTCGGTCACCAGGCCGACAGTGTTGGGGCCGGGCTCGGGTTGCCACTGACTTGCTGCGGCCTTCCGGCGCTTGGGGGAGGGGTCGAGGATGACCTCCATGATGTCGTGGCCGGACAGGCCGTCGATCATCGCGTGGTGGGCCTTGTTGATCAGCGCCCATCGGCCTTCGGCCAAACCCTCGACCAGCCACATCTCCCACAGCGGCCGGTCGAGGTCGACACGCTGCGAAAGCAGCCGGCTGGCCAGACGCTGCAGTTGTTCGTACTGGCCGGGCTTGGGCACCGCGGTGTGCCGGACGTGGTACTCGAGCTCGAAGTCCTCGTCGTCGACCCAGACCGGCTGGCCGATGTCCAACGGCACGGTCTGGATCCGCTGCCGGTAGCGCGGGACTTGGTCCAATCGGGAGTCGAGGTAGGCGCACAAGGCCTCGTAGGTCGGAGCCGGGCCATCGAAGACCATCAGCCCGCCGATGTGCATCGGCTGGCCGTCGCGCTCCAGCAGCAGGAAGGTGGTGTCGAGGGGGCTCAGACGGTCAGGCACACAATCAGGCTAGCCGGAAGCGGCGCGGACCCCCCGCCCACTGCGCCACATCGTCCATGCTGCGGGGTGTCACTATTGCGATGACCGGGTACCCGCCGGTTGTGGGGTGGTCGGGTCCCAGGATGATCGGCAGACCGTTGGGCGGAAGTTGAACGGCACCGAGGATCATCGGCCTGCTCGGCAGGCCGGCGGTGGGGGCTGGAATCGGGGTGCCAGCCAGGCGGATGCCTATGCGGTTGGATTGCGGGTCCAAATCCCATTCCCGGTCGAGCAGCGGCTGCACTGCAAGGTCGGGCCCGGGCAGCACGTCGAACGTCTCGCTGAACGTCCGCGGTGGCGTGTGATCAATGATGGGTCGACCGGCACCCGGTCCGCACCGCAGCGTTTGTCCCACTTCGGGCCCGATGCGGCCGAGGGTGTCCCGAGCGACCGATCCGAGGACGGCCTCGGCCTGGAAACCCCCACTGACTGCGACGTAGTAGCGAAGGCCCAGTCGCGGGGTCCGCAACTCCACGCGGCTGTTTGGTCGCAGGTGCAGTGGCTGATTGACGGAGTGCGCAGTGCCGTCCACGACGACGTCGCCGTGGGCGCCAGTGACCGCGATCGTGCAGTGCTCCTGAGCTTCGGCGGAGAAGCCGCCGCCCAGACACTCCAGGACTGGCAGCGCTTCTGGATTGCCCAGCAGCCGGTTCGCCAGGTGCCAGGAACGGCGGTCGAAGGCTCCCGCCCGGGGCACCCCGAGATGTGCGTAGCCGATCCGCCCGGCATCCTGCAGCAGGGCTTGTGGACCAGTTGCCTGGATGAGCAGGCTCACGCGAATCTCACGCGGGTGCCAGGGGTGAGCAGTGCCGGCGGTTGGGTGCCGGGGTCGAACAGCACCGCCCCGCTGTGTCCGATCAGATGCCAGCCGCCGGGGGAGTCTGTGGGATAGACCGCGGCGTAACCGGACGCTATGGCAATGGAGCCAGCGGGCACTCGGGGTCGCGGGCGTTCGAGTCGCGGTAGGTGCAGTTGCGATGGCAGTCCGGTGAGATAGGCGAAGCCGGGGGAGAACCCACAGAACGCCACAGTGAACGCCGTGTCAAGCATTGTGCGGATGACATCGTCCACCGAGCAGGCAGCGGCTGTGGCGACCTCATCGAGATCCTCGCCGTCGAACTGGGCGGGAAGGACGAGTTCTGCGTGCTGCTTTTGGCGTGCGGGCGCAGGTGGGTTGCGGGCGATCGCTGCCGCGCCGGGTCCCTGGACGAGGACGCAGTCCGCGGCGGGCACAACTTCCTCGAGGCCGGACCGGGGAATGGCAGCCGCCAGCGCGATCGGTTCGTCGGTGAAGAGCAGCCAGGCGTCCGGAGCGAGCTCGACGGCCCTCATGCCCGTCACCGTGATTCCTTCGGAAGCCAGGTGGTCCGCGATGCGCCGGGCCAGTGCAGTTGCACCCGGGGTATCGGAATGCAGGCACACCGACTGGGCGCGCACGGTGAGCAGCCCTCCGGAGATCGTGCGCACTTCGCCCCGGGTGAGGCTGACGACTTGCTCGAGTGCCGCCTCCTCCTGTAGCACCGCCCCCGGATGGTTGCGTGGTACGAGCCGGCCGTCGTCGCTATAGGCGCGGTCGGCGAAGGCCTCGTGGATGATCGGCATGCCCGCTTGCTGGCCCATCGTGAGGTACAGAGCGCCGGGTTGTCCCATTAGCGCCAAGCCGTCGGCGGCGGCTACCAACGCCCGCGCGATGCCCTCATCCGCTGCTGCCGCGTGATAGAGCGCTCCGTGGGGTTTGACGTATGCGATGCGGACCGGGCTGTTGGCCGCGAGTCGTTGGATCTGTTCGCGGATCTGCTCGCGCAGGACGTCAGGCGCGACGTCGATGTGGGTGCGGCCGAAGTTGTCCCGATCGATGAACGACGGGTGCGCGCCGACACGTACCTTCCGTTGCGCGGCCAGCGTTGCGACTGTCTCCATCGTGGCGTCGTCGCCGGCATGGCCGCCGCACGCAATGGAGACGCTGGAAACCACCTCGATGATCGCGGCGTCGAGCTCGGGGTCGAGTTCCCCGACGTCGGCGTTGAGGTCGATCACCTTCATACCGTCGATGGTGCCTGCCTGACGTACACCAGATCAATCGCATGCCGCCCCTGCCGCTCGCCCGCCTGCTCGTACTTGGTGCGCGGCCGGCTCGGTAGGCGGGGTCCGTCGTGCTCCTTCACCAGGGCCGGTTCGCGCTCCAGCACTACTCGCATGTGCTCGGCATAGTCGGGGATGTCGGTGGCCAGATGCAGCCTGCCGTGCGGCTCGAGGACGCGAACAACGGCCTCGGTGAATTTGCGGCGGACCAGTCGGCGTTTCTGGTGGCGGGCTTTGGGCCAGGGATCGGGGAACCAGATGAGGATCTCGCGCAGGCTTGCAGCCGGGAGTCGGTCCAGGAAGGCCAGGGCGTCACCGTGGACCACGCGGACGTTGGGAAGTTTGCGCGCTTCGATCTGTAGCAGCGTGCGGGCGATGCCCTTCGTGTGGACGTCGGCCGCGATGTAGTCGTGATCCGGGTTTGTGCTGGCCAGTTCCAGAACGGCGTCACCGAGGCCGCTGCCGATTTCCAGAGTTCGCGGGGCGGTGCGGCCGAACGTGGCGTCAAGGTCGAGCGGGTCGGGGTGGGTGGCGAGGTCGAGGTCCGCATGGTCGATCAGCGCTTGGCGCTGGTTGGGCGACAGCCGACCGCGCCGCGCGTGGTAACTGCGGATCTGCTCGGGCACGGGCGTCAGGCTACCGCCGGGGGCTTTGTGACTGTGCGACCACTTTCTGGTCTCTCCGTCACATAGCCCAGTGGGATTGGGTCGCCTCGGGCTGTGAAACGCCACCGTCTAAACTGGACGAGGTCGTGGCAGCGCCAGGACCTTCTGGTGGGTGTAGCTCAGCTGGTAGAGCACCTGGTTGTGGTCCAGGTGGTCGCGGGTTCAAGTCCCGTCACTCACCCCAAAACGAAGAACCCGGGATTGCTTCCGGGGTCTTTTGCTTTGGTCGGGTTTGCATGGCGGGACTTGGAGGAGGCCGCCTGGGGGCGGCCGACGGCTCCCGTCACTCACCCAAAGCAGGACCCGGAGCTTCGGGGTCTTCTGCTTTGGTCGGGTTTGCACGGCGGGACTTGGGAGGAGGCCGCCTGGGGGCGGCCGACGGCTCGTCACTCACCCAGCGGGCTTGCATGGCCGGACCTAGGAGCAGCGCCCCGGAACGCGACGGCACCCGTCACTCACTGGGGCTGGAATCGGCCTGCACCGCCGCGGCAAGCCGTTCGAGCGTGCCGCTCATGGTTTCTCGGTTGCGCTGCGCGCGATCAGCCACTCCGGACATCCTCGCACTGAACTCGAGCGCCGATTCCGGGCGCAGATCCTCGCTCCATTCGGTGACTCGGCAGCCCGATTCGGTGGGTTCGATGCGATAGCCCCATGTCGAGTAGTGGACGTCGAACATCGAGCACTCGAAGGCGAACGCCCGGCCACGGTCGGCCTCGATCACGGTGCCCTGCGTCGTCCATTCGTGCTCGCCGTTGCGGTTGTGCCCGTCGAATCTCGCCCCCACGACCGGCCGATCGGAACCTTCGTGCCACTCGCAGGCGTAGCACTCCTCGGACCACTCGCCCATCCGCGTGACGTCGGCGATCGCGTCAAAGACCGCTTCGGGAGTGGCAGTGATGTCACGGGTGATCTCGATGCGTCCGGTCATGGGTGGAGTCAATCACAGGCACGATGCCCACTAGACGCACAGACCACGACCAACGCCGCGCTGATCAAAGCAGCGGTTCGAGCCGGGACCGGCAGGTACGCCACGCGATGGATCAAGCACGCGCACCTGTTCTCGAGGCTCTCCAGGCGTACCGGGATCGCGGCGACGTCACGTTCGGCCCACCCGGGCACCGACAGGGCCTGGGCGCTGATCCCAGAGTGCGCGAGATCCTCGGGGACGGCGTTTTCGCCTCTGACGTCCTCATGCTCAACGGCCTGGACGATCCGCGCATGTCGGAAAGGATTCTGGAGTCGTCGACTACCTCACCAGCGCCGTGGCCGCCGGGGCTCTGTTGCCCGACCCCGCGGACCAGAAGCTTCGAGAGCGTGCGGGTTGTAGCCCGTAGCGCCGAGCCGAGCTGACCTCTACCCGGCGATCCGCGAGCCCCACTGCCGGGCGATGGCCGCGAGCGCGGCCGGGTCCAGGTCGACAAGTGAGCCGTCACTCACCCGTAGGCGGCCCGCGACCCACACCTCCCGGACGGCTCCGGGTGCAGTGGCATAGACCAGGTGTGAGGCGACGTCGTACAACGGCTGTGACTGCCAGGCACCGAGGTCGACGGCGATCATGTCCGCCTCCTTGTCCACTGTGAGCGATCCAATGCGGTCTGCCAGCCCCAGAGCCTGGGCGCCGCCCAGCGTGGCCGTGTGCAGAGCCTGCCTCGCCGGGACCACAGCCGCGTCATCGCTCACCACCTTGGCCAGCAGGCTGGCCAGACGCAGATCCGCCAGCAGATCCAGGCGGTTGTTGCTGGCAGGGCCGTCCGTACCGACTCCCACCCGGATGCCCGAACTCAGCCAATCCGCGAACCTGGCCATTCCGGAGGCGAGTTTGAGGTTGGACGCGGGGCAGTGAACCAGCGCGCAACCCCGTTCGGCGAGCAGTGCGATCTCGTCGTCTGTCAGATGCACGGCGTGTGCCGCCAGTAGGCGGCGGTTGACCGCACCGAGGCGGTCCATACGGGCCAGTGGCCGCTGTCCGTACTGCGCGAGGCTCTGTTCGATCTCGTCCCGAGTCTCGTGCACATGGATGTTCAGTGGCACATCCCACTGATCGGCGAGTTCGACGGCGCGAGCCAGCGTTGTGTCGGACACGGTGTAGGGCGCGTGCGGCGCCACGCTGAAGTGGACCAACGGAACGTCGCGGTACGCCGCGACCACCTCCTGCGCTTTGTGCAGATAGTCGTCCGGCCCGGCACCGTAGGCCGTCGCGCCCTCGACGATCACCTGTCCGCTCATCACCCGGATGCCCGCCTGTCCACAGGCCTCGATGGCTGCGGACGGGAAGAAGTACATATCCGCGAAGGTCGTGACTCCGCCCGTGAGCATCTCGGCGGCTGCGAGCAAAGTGCCGTCGGTGACGAATCCGGGATCCACCCAGCGCGATTCGGCCGGCCAGATCCGGTCATTGAGCCAGCTCATGAGCGGGACGTCGTCGGCGTAACCACGCAGCAGAGTCATCGCCGCATGGGTGTGCGCGTTCACCAGACCGGGAAGTAACGCAACAGCCCCCAGAGCGCGGACCGTCGCGTGCGGGTTACGCGCACGAACCTCGGCAGCCGGACCCACATCGGCGATCCGGCCGTCCTCGACGGCCACAGCCCCGTTCTCGATGACGGTCCACGGCTCGACGGGTAGGACCCATTGCGCTTCGATGATCTCCACGGCACTCCTCGCAAGCATTGTGCCGTGCCGAACTCAGTCGCGCACCAGCCACAGCGTCGCATACGGCGCCAGGTGGTACATGCCATCAACCGGCTCGACGACCTCGCCTGAGAGCACCTCCCGCGCGGCACCGGGGGCGTACTGGTCGATCTCCCACGCCGGAATGCTCACCGCGTGGTCGGCGACGTTGTAGACCTGCGTCATGTCGCCGGCGGGGTGGTGGCGCACGAAGCACGTCACGGCGTCGACGCTGGTCGCGTGCACCTCGGTCGGGATGGAGGCGTGCAGCGATTCGTTGTCCTTGCGGACCGCGATGAGGTGGCGCAGCCGGTCGTACACCTCGATGTCCGCTGAAGTCACCGTGCTCGTTGGCAACCTCCCACGGCATCAGCGGCCGGTGAATCCAGCGGTTGTCGTCACAGTGGTGCGGGTCGTTGGCGTAGTCCGCGTCGTTGCACAGCGCGATCTCGTCGCCCATGAAGATCAGCGGAACGCCACCCATGCCCATCACCATCGTGTAGGCGCAGAGCAGGCGGTCGACGGCCAGCGGCTGGTCCTCCCGGCCGACTCCGCACAAGCTCGCGGCGGTGCCGTTGATGCGGCGGTCGCCTGTGACGGGATGCTGCTCGAACACCGTGCCCTCGGCGAACGAGGAGTCCTGAGCTGCCCGTGTAGAAGTCGCACAAGAAGTTCCGGTGCGCCCAGCCGTTCCAGCCCAGCGCTTCGCAGTCGCGGTCCTCAATCGCCCAGCCGATGTCGTCGTGGCAGCGCAGGTAGGTCGCCCAAGCGGTGGTCGTGGGAATACGGCTCATTCGCGACATTGCCACGGACATCAGGCGGGCATCACGGGTGGCCAGCGCGGACCAGATCTGAACCATGAAGCTGTTGTGGTAGGCGAGGTCGGAGACCCGGCCTGCGTGCGGGCCACGGCCGAAGTAGTGCACCACTTCAGACGGCGGCACGATGGCCTCGGCCTTGAAGATCAGCGCCGGAGCGGCGATATGGGCGGCCGCTCGCAGGATCTGGGTGATCGCGTGCACCTCGGCTTGGTTCTGGCAGTTGGTGCCCATCCGCTTCCACAAGAACGCGATCGCGTCCAGCCGCAGGCAGTCGACGCCGCGGTTGGCCAGGTTGAGGATGATCTGCACGAACTCACACAGCACGTCGGGGTTGGCCCAGTTCAGGTCCCACTGGTAGGAGTTGAACGTCGTCCACACCCAGCGGTTGAGTTCGGGATCCCAGGTGAAGTTGCCAGGCGCCGTCTGCGGGAACACTTCGGTCAACGAGTGCTCGTAGGAGTCCGGCAGCGCGCGGTCCTCGAACGTCCAGAAGTAATCCCGGTAGTGCGCATCACCCATGCGGGCGGCCCGTGCCCAGCGGTGCTCGCGTGCGACGTGGTTGAGGACCAAGTCCAGGGTGAGGCTGATGCCGGCGCCGTGCAGATGGGTCGCCAGTTCCTCGAGGTCGTCCATGGTGCCCAGGTCGCTGCGCACCTCGTCGTAATCGCTGACCGCGTAGCCGCCGTCGTTCGGGCCCGAACGGGTCTGGAGCAGCGGCATCAGGTGCAGGTAGGTGACGCCCAGATCCTGCAGGTAGGCGATGTGCTCGATCGCACGCGGCAAGTCGCCGGCGAAACGCTCGGTGTAGGCCGCGTAGCCGATCGCGTCAGAGGCCTGGAACCAGTCGGGACGCAGCAGCCGCTGCAGGTCGCGCTCTCGCAGAGCCTGCGGCCGCGCGCGGTGGGCCATCGCGATCTCATGCAGGAGCCGGTGGCTGAGCTGGGGGTCGACATACACCTCGTCGAGACCGGACAAAAGGTCCTGTCCCCAGCGATCCCAGCGGGCCAGCACGTCGGCGGCCGCCGGATCATCACCGAGCTCGCGCAGCAGTTCCTGGCGCAGGTCGGTGGCGGCGGTGCGGGCCGCCTTGGGGGGGAGCAGGGCAGTGGTCACGGCAGGCGCTTTCATCTCTTGCGTGGACGTTTTCAGTCATTTCAAGTATTGCATGTAAATGCTTACGGCACCGAGCGGGCCTGACTTGAGTATCAGGCGTGTTTTCTTGTGTTTCAAGGGGTAAATTGGTCTGTAAGCGATTGCAGGATTGTCACAAATACATCACGAGGGCGGTATGGGAGTCAGTATCGAGGACGTCGCCCACCGGGCAGGCGTTTCCACAGCCACGGTGAGCAGGGCGTTACGCAACCTGCCCAACGTGTCCGCAGCCACTCGGCAGCGCGTTCTGGACGTGGCCGCGGAGTTGGACTACGTCATCACACCGCTTGCCTCCCGGCTGGCCAGTGGTCGGACAAGCTCGATCGCAGTGGTCGCGCCCTACATCGGAACGTGGTTCTTCGGTGAGGTGCTCAGCGGCATCGAGCGGGTGCTGCATCAGGCGTCGCTGGATCTGCTGTTGTTCGCCATGCCCGATGAGCGCACCCAGGACGAGTTCTTCGCACGGATGCCGTTGCGCCGGCGCGTGGACGGGGTGATCATCCTGACGCTGGGACTCAGTGCCGATCAGCAGGACGCCCTCCGCGGGCTGCACGTGCCGATCGCTTCGGTCGGGGATCCGCTGGCCGATCAGTTCAGCGTCGGCATCGACAACGAGGGCGCCTCGCAGGTGGCCACCCACCACCTGATCAACCTCGGCCACACCCGGATCGCGATGATCGGCGGTGGCCGGTCCTTCGCCGGTCGTTTCACCACCCCCCGCCAGCGGCAGCGTGGCTTCCAGGACGCGATGGCCGAAGCGGGCCTACCTGTGCCACCCGAGTACGACGTGGACGGCGAGTACACAGTCCGCGGCGGTGCCAGTGCGATGGCCGAACTGCTCTCACTGCCCGAACCACCGACCGCCGTCTTCGCGCAGTCCGACGAGATGGCAGCCGGCGCCATGCAGGTCATGCGCCGGATGGGTGTGCAGGTGCCCGACGACATCAGCATCGTCGGATTCGACGACCACGAACTGGCCGAGGTTCTGGATCTGACCACGATGGCGCAGCCGGTCGCCCAGCGCGGCGAGCTCGCGGTGCACGCAGTGCTCGACGCGCTGGCCGCTGGGCATCACCACACCCCGGCCGAGCGCGAGTTGGTGCACACTCGCTTGGTCGTGCGATCTTCGACCGCACCCTTCGAAAACCGCGAGCAAACGAGGTAGGTTCGTTCCAAACCGATAGAACGCGGAGCGGATCATGACGGAAACGGTTTCCAGCCCCACGGGCCTGTTCATCGCTGGCGAGTGGCGTGGCGGTGACGCCCGCTTCGCCGTGAAGGACCCCTCGAACTACGCCGTCCTCGCCGAGGTGGCCGACGCGACCGTCGCCGACGGGCTGGACGCCGTCGCGGCCGCCTCCGATGCGTTCGCGACGTGGTCGGTGTCGGCCCCGCGGCAGCGGGCAGAGGTGCTGCGCAAGGCCTTCGAGATCATGACCGCGGAAGCTGAGGATTGCGCGCGGCTGATCGCGTTGGAGAACGGCAAAGCCTGGCGCGATGCGATGGGGGAGACCATCTACGCCGCCGAATTCTTCCGCTGGTTCTCCGAGGAGGCGGCGCGCATCGAGGGCGGTTTCCGTTACGCACCCAACCGCGATAAGACCATCATCACCGACTACCGGCCGATGGGCGTCGCGTTCATGATCACGCCGTGGAACTTCCCGGCGGCGATGGCCACACGCAAGATCGCGCCGGCACTGGCCGCCGGTTGCACGTGCATTCTCAAGCCCGCCCACGAGACGCCGCTGACGGCGCTGTGGATCGCCGATGTCATGAAGCGCGCCGGCGCCCCAGATGGGGTGGTCAATGTGGTGACCACGACGAACACCGGGGAGGTGAGCGGGGCGATCCTGCAGGACCCCCGGGTGGCCACGCTGTCCTTCACTGGCTCGACCTGGATCGGCAAGATGCTGCTCAAGCAGACCGCCGACCGGGTCTTGCCCTCCAGCATGGAACTCGGTGGCAATGCCCCGTTCCTGGTCCTCGAGGGTGCCGACGTCAAGGCCGCGGTTGAGGGCGCCATGATCGCGAAGATGCGCAACGGTGGTTCCGCGTGCACGGCGGCGAACCGGTTCTATGTCCACGAGTCGCTGGTGGGTCCGTTCACCGACGGTCTGCGCCAGGCTTTCGCCGGCTTGAAGATCGGCCCGGGGATCGAGCAGAGCACTGACCTGGGGGCCATGGTGTCGGACAAGGAGCGGGACAAGATCCTGGCACTGCTCGAGGAGGCCGAAGGTGAGGGGGTCTCGATCACGCCCGCTCAGGAAGCGCCGAGTTCAGGTGCTTTTGTCGCGCCGACGGTGGTGTCCGGCGTGGAGCACGGTTCGACGCTGACGCGTAACGAGATCTTCGGCCCGGTCGCTCCGATCGTGCCGGTGAGCAGTACCGAGGAAGCCGTGCGCATGGCCAACGACACCGAGTTCGGGCTGATCTCCTACGTGTATGCGGCGGACCCGGGCACGGGCGTGAAGGTGGCGCGGCAGATGGAGTCGGGCATGGTCGCGGTCAACCGTGGGCTGGCCTCTGACCCGGCGGCGCCGTTCGGCGGCATGAAGGAGTCGGGGCTGGGCCGGGAGGGCGGTTTCGCCGGGATCCACGAGTTCCTGGAGACGCAGTACTTCGCCGTGGATCTTTAGGGCTTGAGGCGGATATCCGCGGGGACGTCCGACTACCGCTCACACGTTGCGCCGGTACTGCCCACCCACCTCGAAGAACGCGTCGCTGATCTGCCCCAACGAGCAACTCCGCACGGCGTCCATCAGCGCGGCGAACGTGTTGCCGCCGCTAGTCGCCGCCTCCTTCAGCGCAGCCAGCGCTGCCGGTGCCTCGTCGCGGTGTCGGGCCTGGAAGTCAGTCAGGCGGCTCAACTGCGACTGCTTCTCCTGCTCGGTCCCGCGCGCCAGTTCCAGTGGCCCGGTCTGGGCGCGCCGCTCGCCGAGGAACGTATTTACGCCGATGATCGGCAAGGAACCATCGTGCTTGCGGTGCTCGTACAGCATCGACTCGTCCTGGATCCGGCCGCGCTGGTAGCCGGTCTCCATCGCGCCCAGCACGCCGCCACGGTCGGCGATCCGGTCGAACTCCGCCAGCACCGCCTCCTCGACCAGGTCGGTCAGTTCGTCGACGATGTACGAACCCTGCAGCGGGTTCTCGTTCATCGACAGGCCCCACTCCTGGTCGATGATCAGCTGGATCGCCAGCGCCCGGCGCACCGACTCGGCGGTCGGGCGTCGTCACCGCTTCGTCGTAGGCGTTGGTGTGCAGGGAGTTCGCGTTGTCGTACAGCGCGCACAAGGCCTGCAGCGTGGTGCGGATGTCGTTGAAGTCCATCTCCTGGGCGTGCAGGGAACGGCCCGAGGTCTGGATGTGGTACTTCAGCTTCTGCGAGCGCTCATCCGCGCCGTAGCGATCTCGCATCGCCACGGCCCAGATGCGGCGGGCGACCCGGCCCAGCACCGTGTACTCCGCGTCCATGCCGTTGGAGAAGAAGAACGACAGGTTGGGCGCGAAGTCGTCGATCGACATCCCGCGCGCCAGGTACGCCTCGACGTAGGTGAAACCGTTGGCCAGCGTGAACGCGAGCTGGCTGATCGGATTCGCGCCGGCCTCGGCGATGTGGTAGCCGCTGATCGACACCGAGTAGAAGTTGCGCACCTGGTGGTCGATGAACCACTCCTGGATGTCGGCCATCGCCCGCAGGGCGAACTCGGTGGAGAAGATGCAGGTGTTCTGGCCCTGGTCCTCCTTGAGGATGTCGGCTTGCACGGTGCCACGGACGGTCTGCAACGTTCGGGCCCGAACGACCGCCGGGTCCTCGTCCGGGGTGTAGCGGCGAGTTGCTGGTCGATCGCGACGTTGAGGAACATGGCCAGGATCGCCGGCGCGGGGCCGTTGATGGTCATCGAAACAGAGGTGGTGGGGGAGCAGAGGTCGAAGCCCGCGTAGAGGTCGCGCATGTCGTCGATGGTCGCCACGGACACACCCGAGGTCCCGACCTTGCCGTAGACGTCCGGTCGCGGGCGAGGGGTCGCGGCCGTAGAGCGTGACCGAGTCGAAGGCCGTGGACAGGCGCGTGGCGGGCTGCCCTTCGGACAGCAGGTGGAAGCGGCGGTTCGTGCGGGCGGGATCGCCCTCGCCAGCGAACATCCGCGCCGGCGCTTCCCCCGTGCGCTTGAACGGGAAGACGCCTGCCGTGAAGGGGAAGCGGCCGGGCAGGTTCTCGCGGCGCAGGAAGCGCACCAGCGCGCCGGGCTCGTCGTCCGGCGGCAGCGCCACCCGCGGCGACCTCGGTGCCGGACAGCGTCGTGCGGCGCAGCGGTGTGCGGATCTCCTTGTCACGCACGCGGTACACGTGCTCCTCGCCGCTGTACGCCTCACGCAGGTCCGGCCAGGCGGCGAGGTCTGTGTGCACGTCCGCGTCCACGGCTGCGGCGAGCCGATCCTCGAGGTCGTCGAGTCCCGCATCGGGTGCGAGCTCGCGGGTGGTGCGAACGCTGCTCCAAGCCCGAACCGCGATGACCTGCTCCGCGGTGTGCTCGCGGTACTCGCGCACCGTTTCCGCGATCTCGGCGAGGTACCGTTCGCGACCGCGCGGAAGGATGCCGGCGAGGTCGCTGGAGGTCTTGCCACCTACCGCGGGAAGGACCCCGGAGAACGCCGGTAGCCCGTGCTCGATCAGGAACTCCTTGAGGAACTGGTACAGGGCGGTGACCCCGTCGTCGTCGAAGCGGGCTGCGCTGGTGCCGAAGACGGGCATGTCCTCCCAGGAGGCTCCGAACTCTGCACGGTTGCGCAGCACCTGCCGGGCGACATCTCGGCGGGCGTCCTCGGCTCCCCGCCGCTCGAACTTGTTGATGGCGATCGCGTCGGCGAAGTCGAGCATGTCGATCTTCTCGAGCTGAGAGGGCGCCCCGAACTCGGGTGTCATCACGTACAGGCTGGTGTCGACGTGGGCGACGATCCCGGCATCGCCCTGCCCGATGCCCGGGGTCTCCACCACGACGAGGTCGTAGCCGGCGGCCGAACAGGCTCGGACCGCGTCGTCCAAGCACGTGGGAAGCTGCTCGCCGCGCGTGGCCAGCGACCGGAAGAAGACGATGTCGCCGTCGATGCTGTTCATGCGGATCCGGTCGCCCAGAAGCGCTCCGCCGCCTCGCCGGCGCGTCGGGTCGACCGCGAGCACCGCGACCTTGAGCTTGTCCTCGCTGTCGCGGCGAAGGCGCCGGATGAGTTCGTCGGTCAGGGAGGACTTCCCGGAACCGCCAGTTCCCGTGATGCCCAGAACGGGGGCACGTCTTTCAGGCAGTTCCAGCGGCTGACCCGCTTCGAGAACCGTGATCGCCCGGGCGAGGTCGCGGACACTACCCGTGCGCAGTGCCTCAAGATTCGGACCCTGCGTGGCCAGCGCCACGTCACAGGTGCGCACGAGCTCGTTGATCATGCCGGGCAGACCCAGCCGCTGACCATCCTGCGGGCTGAAGATTCGCACACCGAGGCCGGCGAGTTCCTCGATCTCCTCGGGGACGATGACACCGCCGCCCCCGCCGAAGACCTGGATGTGGCCAGCGCCCACCTCGTCCAAGCGCTGCCGCAAGTAGCCGAAGTACTCCACGTGCCCGCCCTGGTAGGAGGAAACGGCGACCCCCTGCACGTCCTCCTGCACCGCGGCTGTGACGACCTCGTCGACGCTGCGGTCGTGTCCGAGGTGGATGACCTCCGCACCTTGGCTCTGCAGAATGCGGCGCATGATGTTGATCGCGGCGTCGTGGCCGTCGAACAGGCTGGCCGCGGTGATGAACCGCACCGGATTCTGGGGGACGTGGAGATCCATACCCAAATACTAGGAAGTCCGACTATTTGACGTCAATCTGCTACCCTGCCGCCATGCCGCTGAAACGCGATCCCGTTGCCGAGGCGCGCGACCATTGGGTCGATCACGGGTGGGTTGAGGCGGCGGATGGCATGGCCGCGGTGACCTCCCTGATGCGGGCCCAGCAGATCGTGCTCGGGCGCGTGGAGTCCGCGCTGCGCCCGTACGGTGTCACGTTTGCCCGCTACGAAGTGCTGATGCTGCTGCTCTTCTCGAGGACCAGCGCGCTGCCCATGCGGGTCATCGGGGAACGTTTGCAGGTCCATCCGACCAGCGTCACCAATGCCGTGGATCGGCTCGAGCAAGCAGGCCTGGTCTCCCGGGAGCCGCACCCGACCGATCGCCGCACCACTTTGGTCCGCCTGAGCCGGTCGGGTCGTTCGGTGGCGCGACGTGCCACGAAGGTGCTCAACGCCGAGGTTTTCAGCGATCCGCTGCTGCGGCAGATCGAGGGTCTGGACAGGCTGCGGCAATCCGCGGGGGACTTCTGAAATATTGCAGCTCTCGCTTACGGTTGATTAAGTTGAAGCATCAACCTTTAGGGAGTGCAATGACCATCGAGATGACTCTCGATCCCGTGACCCGCGACCTTGTGTTCGACGGACACACTACCTACGCGTTCGACCCTGCCGACCTGCCCGAGGACACCGTGGAGCGGCTCTACGACCTCATTAAGCACGCGCCGACCGCCTTCAATGCCCAGCCGCTGCGGCTGGTCGCGGTGAGCGGGGAGGCCATGCAGAGGCTGCTTCCGTTCCTCAGCGAGGGCAATCGGGCCAAGACCGCAAATGCGCCGCTCACACTGATCGTGGCCGCTGACCTCGAGTTCCACGACCACTTGCCGCGCGTGCTGCCCCACGCCCCGGCCGTGCGCAACCTGTTCCTCGACCCTGATCGCCGGCGGGAGTTCGCGATCCGCAACACGTTCTTGCAGTTCGGCTACCTGATTCTCGGGATCCGGGCGATGGGTTACGGTGCGGGGCCCATGACCGGCATCGACGCGCAGGGCATCACCCGGGAGCTGTTGGCCGGGACGTCACTGGAGGCCGTGGCCGTCGTCAATGTGGGTCACCCCGGCGAGGATGCCCACTTCCCACGCAACCCACGGCTCGAGGCGCACGAGGTGATCACGCGCTTGTAGTGTCCGGATCTGCAACACGTTCGGCGTCAGACGCCCCGAAAAGGCCCTTGGCGGCGCCTTTCGGCCGGAACGTGTTGCAGATCCGGACACTCACGGGATGAGAGTCGGCTCCTCCCAGATGTTGATGCCCGCATCCGTGGCGTGCTGATCGATCGCCGCGAGTTCCTCAGCCGAGAACTCGGTGTTGCGGACCGCGCCGAGCGTGTCGTGCAGTTGCTCGACGCTGCTGGCCCCGATCAGGGTGGACGTGATGCGGGGATCGCGCAGCGTCCATGCCACCGCAAGCTGCGCGACAGTCTGACCGCGGGCGGCGGCGATCTCCCGCAAGGCCCGGATCGAGGCGAGGTAGGAGTCGGTCAGCCAGTCGGGATTCAAGGAGGCGTCGCGGGCAGCGCGGGAGTCCTCGGGGATTCCATCGACGTAGCGCTCAGTCAGCATCCCCTGCGCCAACGGACTGAAGCCGATGCACCCGACTCCCAAGTCGCCAAGCGTGTCCAGCAAGCCGTCCTCGATCCAGCGATTGAACATCGAGTACGAAGGCTGATGGATCAGCACCGGCACGCCCATGTCGGCCAGCATCTGCACCGCACGGCGGGTCCGGGACGGCGAGTACGACGAGATCCCCGCGTACAGCGCCTTGCCCTGCTGGACCGCGGTCGCCAGCGCGCCCATCGTCTCCTCCAGCGGGGTGTCCGCATGCGGCCGGTGGCTGTAGAAGATGTCGACGTAGTCCAGGCCGAGACGCTGCAGGCTGTCGTCCAGGCTGGCGAGCAGGTACTTGCGGGAGGCGTTGAAGCCGTAGGGCCCGGGCCACATGTCCCAGCCGGCCTTGGTCGAGATGATCAGCTCGTTGCGCAGGGTCGCGGAAGTCCTCGCGCAGGATCCGCCCGACGTTGAGCTCGGCGGTGCCGAAGGGGGGCCCGTAGTTATTGGCCAAGTCGAAGTGGGTGACGCCGGCGTCGAAGGCGGCCCGCATGATCGCTCGCTGGGTCGCTACCGGCGTCGTGTCGCCGAAGTTGTGCCAGAAGCCGAGCGAGACGGCCGGGAGGGAAACGCCGCTTTCGCCGCAACGCCGCTGCGGCATGCGTCCGTCGTACCGCGTCGGGATCTGGGGAGTAGATGTCGGGAATGGCCATGTCTGTGAATCTATCCGCACGGTGGGCGGTCATCCCCGCCGTAGGGTTGGCCCATGCAGTCCTGGCGTTCGTGGTTAAGTGTCTGGTCGGCGTGGTCGGTAGGTAGCGCCATGTCGGCGTTCAGCGCGTTCTCGGCGGGCAGCATTGCGTCGATCGGCTCGACAGGGTCGATCCTCTCGATCGGGTCCAGCGGTTCGATCCTGTCAATCGGAGCCAGCGGCGGGTTCCTGCAGATCGGCGGGTCACCGCGTGCGGTGAGCCGCCGTCACATGCGTTAGATGTTGGTACATCGGTTAGACCGTTTTGTCCGGTTTGCCGCTAACCGATGTGTGAACCTCTAACCGATGATGCGCGAGAGGCGGTGCCGGCGGGACTCCCTCGGCTCTTTGCACAAGCCTCCTGCTCCTAACGCCTTACGCCGACTCCTCCGACAGCATCACGGACTTGCGGTAGTAGGCCAACTCCGCGATCGAATCCAACGTGTCGCCCAGCGCTCGGTGATTGCCGGTCTTCTCGGGCGCGGCGTAGTAGATCTTCGGGTACCAGCGCCGCACGAGTTCTTTCAGCGACGACACGTCGACCACCCGGTAGTGCAGGTGCTCGTCGAGGGCGGGCATGTATTTGGCCAGGAACATGCGGTCGACGTAGATGCTGGATCCGCACAACGGGGCCCTGCGCGGGGTCGAAATGTGACGCTTGACGTAGGCCAGAACGCCGGTCTCGGCGGTGGCCAAATCCACGCCGTTGGGAATCTCCGGCAGCAGACCACTCTCGGTGTGCATGCCGACGACCACGTCGGGCATGTTCGCCATCGCCTGGTCTGAGGCCTTGATCACGAAGGTGACACCGGAGTCCAGCGGCGTCAGATCGGCCTCGGTCACCACGCAGGCGATCTCCACGAGTTCGTCCACCGCGAGATCGAGGCCGGTCATCTCACAGTCGAGCCAGACCAGGCGTTCGGCCGGATTGTTCGTCACCAGCCCACAGTAGTAGGGCCGCTGAGGCCGCATGCCATTCTGAGGCCATGGAGAGCCCCTGCTTCGATGTCACCGTCAGCGACAAAGTCGCGCACATTCAACTGAGCCGTCCGGACGAACTCAACACGATGATCCCGTCCTTCTGGTCGGACCTACCTGTCATCGTCTCCGAATTGAGCGCCCGCGGGGACGTGCGGGCCATCGTCATCTCTAGCACGGGCAAGCACTTCAGCGCCGGGATGGACCTGTCGGTCTTCACCAGCAGCGGCTTGAGCATGGATGGCGAACCGGGCCGTCGCAACGCCAGTTTCATGTTGCTCGTGAAGCGATTGCAAGAGTCCTTCACGGCGCTTGAGCGTGCCCGCGTGCCGGTGCTGGCCGCGATCCAGGGCGGCTGCATCGGGGGCGCGGTGGACATGGTCTGTGCGGCCGACATGCGCTACGCGAGCCAGGACGCCTACTTCGTCATCCAGGAGACCAACATCGGCATGACCGCCGACGTGGGCACCCTGCAGCGACTGCCCAAGCTGATCCCGGACGGCATCGCGCGCGAACTGGTCTACACCGGCCGCCGGATGCCGGCTGCGCGGGCCAAGGAGGTCGGCCTGGTCAATGAGGTGTTCGACGACCACGAGTCGCTCGTGGCCGGGGTGCTCGAGATCGCCGCCGAGATCGCGACGAAGAGCCCGCTCACGTTGTGGGGCGCCAAGGAGGCCCTTGTCTACGCCCGGGATCACGGTGTGGCTGACAGCCTGCACCAGATCGCCCTGTGGCAGACCGGGGCGTTCCAGCCGGCGGACATGATGGAGAGCTTCGCTGCCAAGGGCGAGAAGCGGACGCCGTCCTACGAGGATCTGCCGGCCGCGCCCTCGGGGATCTAGCCAGGCGCACCCGACTGGGCGCAGGATGGCGGCATGAAGATTGCCATCCTCGGCACCGGCATGGTGGGCACCACCCTGGCCCGGGACCTGACCGCCGCCGGCCACACCGTCACCATCGGCACCCGCGACCCACAGGCCGCCCACGAAGTGCCGACAGGCGTGACCCTAGCGACGTTCGAGCAGGCCCCGGACGGCGCCGACCTGGTGATCAATGCCCTGAATGGAGCCGCGGCCGAGGCCGTGCTGGCAGGGATCCGCGAGCAGCTCGCCGGCCTGACCCTGCTCGAGCTGAGCAACCCGCTGGACTTCTCCCAGGGGTTCCCGCCCCGGTTGTTCACCGAGCAGACCGACTCACTGGCCGAGCGCATCCAGCGCGCGTTGCCGGACACGCGGGTGGTCAAGAGCCTCAACACGCTGACCGCGCCCCTCATGCTCAATCCCAGCGCACTGGCTGCGCCGACGTCGGTGTTCCTCAGCGGTGACGATGCCGTGGCCAAGCAGCAGGTGCGCGACCTGCTCACCTCCTTCGGGTGGGAGCAGATCATCGACCTCGGCGGGATCGAAACCGCCCGCGGTGCGGAGATGCTGATGCCGATGTGGCTGCAGTTGATGCAGACGTTCGGCGGCCCGATGTTCAACTGGAGTGTGGTGCGGGCGCAGGAATAGCCTTTCGCCCATGCGCACCGCCATCGTCGCCACGACCGTCCTGCTCGCCCTCGCGGGTTGTTCGAGCAGTTCCGACACCCCATCGAGTTCCCCGTCCGCGAGTCAGGCGGCGAGTCTGGCCGCGCCGATCGTGGTCGACCCCGGCCAAACAGAGGTAACCGCTGCGGTGGGTCAGTTCATCGACTTCAACGTCGGCGCCAAACCGGGGCGCTGGCAGGTCGCCAGCGACAACACAGCCGTCCTGACCGTCACGCCCGGGGGCAAGAACGGCAGCGCCACGTTCAACCCGGGCGCCGAGGCGATCGCTGCGGGCACAGCCACGGTCACCATGACCGACAAGAAAGGCGACCTGGACGCGATGGTCTACAGCGTCACCGTCACCCAGTGACCGCAGCCGCACCACGAGTACGGCACGATAATGCCCATGCGCCGCACATTGCTCATGTCCGCAGCCCTGCCCGCCGTCGCTGCGCTGGCCCTGGCCGGCTGTGCCAGCCAGGCTGACACGACCACCAGCAGCCCGGCGGCCTCCCCGACCGCGAGCCAGGACTGTTCGCCGGAGAGCCTGCAGACGCTCAAGCCCGGGACGCTGACCATCGGCACCGACTCCCCGGCCTACCCGCCCTACTTCGAGGACGACGACCCGAGCAACGGCAAGGGCTTCGAGTCCGCTGTGGCCTACGCGGTGGCCGACCAGCTTGGGCTTCTCCCAAGACCAGGTGACCTGGGTGACCGTGCCCTTCAACAAGAGCTACGCGCCGGGCACCAAGGACTTCGACTTCGACATCAACCAGATCTCGATCACGCCCAAGCGGCAGAAGGCGGTCGACTTCTCCGACGGCTACTACACGGTCAACCAGGCCGTGGTGGCGCTGAAGGACTCGCCGATCGCGAACGCCACCACGCTGGCGGAACTTCAGGACGCGAAACTCGGCGCGCAGGTCGGCACCACGAGCCTCGACTTCATCACTGAGGACATCCAGCCCACCCAGCAGCCGTACGTGTTCAACGACACCAACGACGCGAAGAGCGCGCTGGAGAACGGCCAGATCGACGGCATCGTCGTGGACCTGCCCACCGCCTACTACGTGACCGCCGTCGAGTTCGACAACGCCAAGATCGTTGGACAGTTCCCCGCGGCCGACGGTGGCGAGCAGTTCGGTCTGCTCATGCAGAAGGGCAGTCCCATCCTCGGCTGCGTGAACCAGGCGCTCGGAGCGCTCAAGGAGTCCGGCGAGCTGCAGCAGATCCAGGATGAGTGGCTGAGCGGCAAGGACGCTCCCTACTTCACGGAATGACGACTCCGGCCGAGGCGCCGCTGACGGCTGTCCCCTACGTCGACCCGGATCGGCGTGCGCGGGACCGGCGCCGGGGGCGCCGCGACGGGCTGATTGCCAGCCTGTCGACGGTTGTTGTCTTCGCCGTCCTGGCGTACCTGGTCACAGCTACCCCCGGCTGGCCCGCGGTCAAGGAGACGTTCTTCAACTGGGACGAGGCGGTGGCGGCATGGCCGACGCTGGTGAGGGCGTTCGCGCTCAACATCAAGATCTTCCTGATCGCTGAGGTCTGCATCCTCATTCTTTCGCTGCTGATCGCCCTGGGCCGCGGCCTGCGGGCCCCTGTCGCTCTGCCAGTCCGCATCCTGTGCACGATGTACGTCGACTTCTTCCGCGGTGTGCCGACGATACTGGTGATTCTGCTGCTGGGTTTCGGCGTTCCTGCTCTACAACTGACCGGCGTCACGAACTCGCCGGTGGTGTGGGGGACCGTTGCGCTGATCCTGAGTTACACCGCCTATGTCGCAGAGGTGTACCGGGCCGGCATCGAAAGCATCCATCCGTCCCAGCGGGCCGCGGCGCGCTCCCTGGGACTGTCGTCGCTGCAGACCACCCGCTATGTCGTGCTGCCGCAGGCCGTGCGCCGGGTGTTGCCCCCGTTGCTCAACGACTTCATCGCGTTGCAGAAGGAGACCGCCCTGGTGTCGCTTCTTGGGCCGATCGAGATCCTGCGGGCAGCCCAGATCAGCGCGTCGTCGAACTTCAACTACACGCCGTACGTCGTGGCTGCGTTGTTCTTCGTGGCGATCACCTTGCCGCTGACACGTTTCACGGACTGGCTGCAGAAGCGGGATGCCCGCCGGCGTATGGCGGGGATGCCATGACCTTCGTGGCAGTCCGCGACGTGCACAAGGGCTTCGGGGACAATCCCGTATTACGTGGGCTGAACCTCGACGTCGCCCTGCACGAGGTGGTCGTGCTGATCGGCGCTTCTGGGTCCGGCAAGTCGACACTGCTGCGTTGCATCAATGGCCTGGAGACCGTCGACGCGGGGAATGTGCGGGTCGGGGACCTCGATGTCACAGCAGGCGATGCCGATCTGGACGCCGTGCGCCAGCAGGTGGGCATCGTGTTCCAGCAGTTCAACCTGTTCCCGCACATGTCCGTGCTGCACAACGTCACGCTGAGCCCGCGCAAGGTGTTGAAGAGCTCCAAGGCGGACGCAGAGCGGCAGGCCGGCGAGTTGCTGGAGCGGTTCGGCCTGCTGGACAAGGCCAAGGACTTCCCGGACCGGCTTTCCGGAGGTCAGCAACAGCGAGTGGCGATCGTGCGCGCGCTGGCGATGAAGCCGCAGTTGATGCTCTTCGACGAGGTCACCTCCGCACTCGACCCGCTACTGGTCGGGGAGGTGCTTGACGTGATCCGGGAGTTGAAAGCCGAGGGCATGACGATCGTGATGGCAACCCACGAGATGGGGTTCGCCCGGGAGGTCGCCGACCGGGTGTGCTTCCTGGCCGACGGCGTGGTGCTCGAGCAGGGACCGCCCGCGCAGATCTTCGGGGATCCCGAACACGAGCGGACCCGGGCGTTCTTGGCCAGGGTCGCGCGCGCCTGAGCTTTTGTTGCGTTGTCGTCGTTAACCTCGGCGTGTCTGTATGCCTTCGCGACACTGCGGGCAACTTCGCGACAAAACGTGCGCCTCAGCTGATGAACCGCTTCCGGTACGCCTCCACGGCGGTCGGCAGTGTCGGGTACATGTTGTCCTCGCCGATGACGGCTGCCACGCCGTGGTCCTGCATCGGGATCAGCACGTCGTTCTTGACCCGGGCCAGCCACAGGGCGACCCCGTCGGACTCCAACTGATCGTGCAACTCCTGCAGCACGTTCAGCGCCGTGGTGTCGAGTTCGACGTTGGCCTCCATGTTGAGGATCAGCACCTCGGTGTCGCGGCGCCACGGCGTCGTTGACCTTGTAGAAGAAGTCGTACGCGTTCATGAAGAACAGCGGGGCGTCGTAGCGGAAGACGACCAGCCCGGGGACCGTGGTGGCGGTGTAGTCGTCGATGTCGTGCATGCCCGCCATGTTGGGAACGAAGCCCAGGACACCGTCGTGCGGGCGCGCCAGCCGCGCCATGAATTCGGCGATCGACAGGGCGATCGCGATGATGACACCGGGCAAGATGCCGAAGAGAACCACCGAGACGGCGCAGGCTGCGGCGATGGCCGCCTCGGCCATCCGGAACTTCACCAGGGCCCGCCATTCGGAGGGCTGAACGAGAGTGAGCGCCGCGTAGACGATGACTCCGGCCAGCGCCGCGACCGGCACCTGCGCGATCACCCCCGGGATCAGCAGCGGTCCGGCCACGATCACCGCGATCACGAACAGCGAGTAGAAGCGGGTGGTGGAACCGGAGGCGTGGGCCAGTGCGGTCCGCGAGGAGGAGGCGGACATGGGGTAACCGCCGACGACGCCGGTGGCCAGTTGCGCAGCGGCCAGCGCCCGCATCTCCGTGCCGGAGTCGGGCTGCGCCTTGCCGGCGAACGCCCGCGAAACCACCATGACATCGGTGAACGAGACGACGGCGATGCTCAGCGCCGGTATCAGCAGCGCCGCGACCGCCTCCAGGGACAACCCTTCCAGCCGCAGAATCGGCAGTTCGAGACTTACCGGCCCGGTCTTCGGGATCTCCAAGGGCAGGGCCACCAGCGTGGCGACGATGAGGCCGATCAGCGGACCGGGGATCCGCTTGGACCAAACCCTGAACACGTACGCGATCACCACGACGAGCGCCGCGATTCCCACCGTCTGCCAGTTGGGGGCCAGCCAGGAGGTCTTGAACAAGCCGCTGATCGTCTCGCCATCCACCGGGTAGTCGACGATCTTGCCGATCTGGCTCATGATCATCAGCACGGCCACGCCCGTGAGGTAACCCACCAGGATCGGGTGGGACAGCAGGTCGGCCAGGAAGGACGCTTTGAGCAGCCAGCCCACAGCGAGGATGATGCCGACCAACACCGAAGTCACCGCCAACGCTGTCGTCCACGGCAGGGCGTAGGCGGAAGCCACCGGTGTGACCGCCGCGGCAGCCATCAGGGCGACCGCGGATTCCGGCCCCAGCGACATGTACGGGTTCCGGCCCAGCAGCATGTACGCGGCCAGGGGCACGATGGAGATCGTCAGGCTCACCGAGGGCGAGACGCCGGCCAGGGAGCCGTACGCCATCGCCTGCGGGATGAGGTAGGCACCCACTGAGATGCCGGCAACGACGTTGCGCCATGAGGTCAGGGCATGGTCGGCGGCCATATCTGGTCAGGGTAGCCGGTCGCGGGGGGTCGCTTCCTGATCAGTTGGTCAGGTACGGCGTGATGTCGTGCAGCACCGAGACGTCCTCAATCGTGGAAGGGATGGGCTCCTCGCGGCCGTCGGCGATGCCCCGCATGGTGCGGCGCAGGATCTTGCCGGAACGGGTCTTCGGCAGGCCCGGCACCACCACGACCTCCTTGAGCGCGGCAACCGGGCCGACCAGATCCCGCACCGCAGCCACCACCTGGGTGGCCAGTTCGGCCGTGGTCGACCTGCGCCCCGCTCTTCAGCACGACGAACGCCCGCGGGATCTGGCCCTTCATCGCGTCGTGCACACCGATCACCGCGCACTCGGCGACATCCGGGTGCGTGGCGACAGCCGCCTCGATCACTCCGGTGGACAGCCGGTGACCGGCCACGTTGATGACATCGTCGGTGCGGCCGAGCACGTACAGGTAGCCGTCGGAGTCGATGTAGCCCCCGTCGCCGGTGGTGTAGTAGCCCGGGAACGCCGACAGGTAACCGCCGACGTACCGCTCGTCGGCGTTCCACAGCGTCGGGAGTGTGCCGGGCGGCAGGGGCAGTCTGATCACGATGTTGCCTTCGGTGCCGGCCGGGACCGGATTGCCCTCACCGTCCAGGATCTGCACGTCGTAGCCGGGAACTGCGACCGACGGCGATCCCTCCTTGAACGGCAGCGGCTCGCAGGCCACGGGGGTTCGCAGCGATGGGCCAGCCGGTCTCGGTCTGCCACCAGTTGTCGATCACTGGGACGCCCAGCACCTTGGTGGACCACTGATAGGTGTCCGGGTCCAGGCGCTCGCCGGCCAGGAAGAGGTTCTGCAGGCTGGAGATGTCGTGCTCTGCGATCAACGCGCCGTCTGGGTCCTCCTTGCGGATGGCGCGAATCGCCGTGGGGGCGGTGAACAGGCCCTTGACGCCGTGCCGGGCGATGACCCGCCAGAAGGCGGCGGCATCGGGGGTGCCCACCGGTTTGCCCTCGTAGACGATCGTCGTCGCACCGACCAGCAGTGGTGCGTAGACGATGTAGGAGTGGCCGACGACCCAGCCGACGTCGCTGGCCGCCCACCAGGTGTCGCCGGGGCCGATGTCGTAGATGTTGGCCATCGACCAGGCGAGCGCGACGGCGTGCCCGCCGTTGTCCCGCACGACGCCTTTGGGCTTCCCAGTCGTGCCCGACGTGTAGAGGATGTACAGCGGATCGGTCGCCTGCACATCCACGCAGCCAGCGGGCTCGGCGTTGGCCACGAGCTCGGCCCAATCGTGGTCCAGCGCTCCCATGTCGGCGGTCAGTTGCGGCCGCTGCAGAATCACGCAGGCCTCGGGGGAGTGCGACGACTGTGCGAGTGCGTCGTCGAGTAGCGGCTTGTACGCAACGGTGCGCCTGGGCTCGATCCCGCAGGACGCCGAAAGGATCACCTTCGGCTCCGCGTCGTCGATCCGGGCGGCGAGTTCATGCGCTGCGAATCCGCCGAAGACCACGGAATGCACGGCACCGAGCCGGGCGCAGGCCAGCATCGCGATCACGGCCTCCGGGATCATCGGCATGGACAGTACGACGCGGTCACCGGCAGTGACACCGAGGCCCGCTAGCACCCCTGCGAAGAGAGCCACCTCGCGCTGCAGTTCGGCGTAGGTGAGAGTGGCGTAGGTGTCGGTGACCGGGCTGACGTAATGCAGGGCGGCTTGCTCGCCGCGGCCCTGCTCGACATGACGGTCCACCGCGTTGTAGCACGTGTTCAGGACGCCATCTGCGTACCAGCGGTACAGCGGTGCATGCGTTTCGTCGAGGATGACCTCGGGCTGCGTGCTCCACGTGATCGCTGCCGCGGCATCGCGCCAGAACCCTTCCGGATCCGCCACGCTGCGTTCGTAAGTGTCCTGGTATCGGCCCATCGGTGCTCCCATCCTCGATGGCCAGGGTCCCAGACGTGCCGGGGATGCGAGGGCGGTTTGTGCCAGCGGTGGTGACGAACGGTGCGGCGAACCGGACGAGTGGATCACAAATGTGCTGATCCGGAACTGCGAGGTTGGTTCCCGGTGGCCGCGGCCCACGTACCCAGCCCGGATTGGGGATCGGTGAGCAGTGTGGGCATCCGTTAGCATCGCGGGCAGGTTTTTGGCGCCCGAAAGGCTAACCGATGCCCTGAATGCTCACGGATTGCGGACTGTCCGCCAGGCCCGTTGTGCCACAGGTCGTGAAAGACCCGGGTTTGGGGATTCGGTCCGCAATCACCCGTTTGTCAGTGGTGACGCCGCTGGTGCCGCCGGTCCTCGTCGAGATGGCAACTCTTCACGACGACGACGAGCAGCACCAGGAACATCGCCACCTGGTAGGTCATCATGAATGCTCTATCGGCGCAATCCCACGGGCTGATAAGCCTCAACGGCGCGGGTCGAGCACCTTCACCGGATCGAAGTACGGCTTCAGCATCGCCTGCTGGCTGGTTAGGCCCAGACCGTCGACGCGCACGCGGTCCTGGATCGCGTAGTCGCGGTGGACCTCGAACCGGTGGGTGGGGGTGATGCCGCAGAAGATCCGGAACCCGGCACGCCGCAAAACGGCGAACGAGGCACTGCCGGCAGCCGGGTACGCGCCGAACGGGTAGACGAAGACATCTGTCGGTCCGATCAGGGGCTCGACCTGGCGTTTCCAGCGGGCGGTGTCGGACGCCACCGCGGTCATCGACGAGGTGGCCATGTCGATGTGGGAGTAGCTGTGCGAGCCGAAGGTCCAGCCGCTGGCCTTCAGCGCTGCGACCACGGGAGCCGCTGCAACGCGCTCCCGGCGGACCGTCCGGCCTTTGCCCGAGGTGCGGTAACCGAGGATGCCCTCGGCGCCGGTCAGGGCGATGGTGCCCTTCGCGCCGGCGTAGGAGAAGTCGGGGTGGTCGCGCACGAAGTCGTCGAGGATGGGCACGACTTCACTGGTACGCGACACCACCGTGGTCCCCCGTGGAGTCACGCGTTGGGCGGCGACCCGGCCCTCGGCGTCCAGTACCAGCTTGGAGTTCAAGTGGTTGTCCACCATGTACTGCGGATAGTTCAGGTCGTCGATCGACAGCACCAGCGGCTTCTTGCCTGGCGGAAGCCACAGCGGCGCCTGACGCAATCGGTGCCGCTTCTGGCGGACCAAAGACTCCAAGTCAACGAGCACGTAATCGTTGGAGTACAACTGCGGCAGGATGCGGCGGAACTCCCGGGCGGTGATGTTCCATTTGGCGAACTCCTGCGGCTGGGTGCCCTTGTGCAATGTGTAACGCGGCGCGGGCAGCAAGGGGTGCACGAACAGGTGGGCGATGTCGCCGTGCCATTTGACCAGGCCATCATGCGGTTCTGCCTGCGCCGGGGCGGCCGGTGCAAGGATGAGGAGAACCAGTGCGAGAACCCTGACCACGTGCTCACGCTAAGTCCGGCTGCGGCTGCCCGAGGGGCGGCGCGCCGTCAGACGGGGAAGCCGTTCATGCCGCCCCGGCCAGCCCGCGCCGAGTCTCCAGCACGATGGCGAACGTCACTGCCGCGCAGCCCCGGGTGCAGGTGTTCGGCAGCGCGGACCGACTGATGTCAGCCGCCCAGCACCCAGGCCGCGGTCGTGATCGAGCCGTCTCCGGACTTGCACACATAGGAGAAGCGGTTCTTCTTCGCGGCGGCTTTCTGCTGGGCTTTGGAGCCGTGCTTGCAGTGAGCGCGCAGATCCTCGACGACAGCGTCGCCCATTTCACCGGTGCCAAAGTGGTTCCAGAAGTCCTTCACACCCGTGCAGGAGATGCCCTTCGCCTTGATCTTGATCGCGATGACGTAGTTCTTGGTGCCGATCGTCGCATGGCTGCTGCCGCAGGACTTCCACTTGGCCGCCGATGCGGGCGCCGTGGGCAGGACGAGTAGGGCGAACACGAGGGCAAAGAGCACAGTGATCAGTCGACGCATGGCAACGCAGACTAGTCGCTCGGGAGGTGCTTGCGGATGGGACTTTCGGCCAGAATCCGTGTGCAGCAGCTTCAGTACTCGTCGTGATCGCGCAGGAAGGCGTCGATGTACTGCCAGGTGGTCTCCCTGGCCGCCCGTCCGGACAGCACGCCCAAGTGGCCGCCCGGCGCAGTCTGTAACCGCACCTCGGGACTGTTGAGGGCCAGTGTCGCGACGTGGTGGGACGAGGCAGGCGGGGCGAAGAACAGGTCGCCGGTCCCGGCGATCGCCTGCACCGGGACGTGGACGTCGCCGAGTTGCACCACTCGGTCGTCGGCCAGATGCAGCCGGCCCTGCGACAGCCGGTTCGTGCGGATCAGGGAGTGGTAGATCTGGGAGATGCTGCGACCCGGGTAGGCCTCCATGGTGTCCATGAGCACGTCGACGGCCTCGATCTGGGCGAGCGTGTCCGGGTCATCGCGGTTCTGCAACTGGATCAACGGCTTCTTGATCTGCTTCACGGGGTCCAGCCAGCGGTAGATGAGGCCATTGAGCCGGCCCGGGATGCCGCCCAGCGTCCGGACCAATGCCGTGGTCAGCAGGCCACCGGTCAGGTCCTCCATGACCCGCACCGGGGCCAGCGCCCGGACCTCACGGAAGTCGAACGGGCTCGCGACGGCGGTCACCGACACGATGGGTAGTTCCGGATGCGCCGCCGTGGTGAACATCTCCAGGATCCCGCCCAGGCACCAGCCCACCAGATGCACGCCAACTGCTCCGGAGTCGTCGAGGACGGCCTCGATCGCGTCTGGGATGACCGTGTCGATCCAGAACTCCAGACCGAGATCCTGATCGCGTAAGTGAACTGATGTCGCCGTAGTCGACCAGATACGTGGGGCGGCCTTGGTCGAGCAGGAACTCCACCATCGAGCAGCCGCGCCGCAGGTCGAAGCAGACCGGCGTCGCCGCCATCGGTGGGATCAGCAGGACCGGCAGTGCCGCGTCCGGTTCCGGGGCAGTCGGGACATACCGGTGCACGGTGCATTTGGGCTCGTCGAGGATCACTTCCGACGGCATCCGCCGCAGGTCCGCAAAACCGCCGCCGAGCAGGCTGCGGTAGACCGCGCGGGTCTCGCGCACTAGGGCTTCGGGGCGGGGAGGCATCACGGTCAAGGGTACGCGTGGGCCCGCCCAGATCCTCAGTTGGCGGATGGCCGATGCCCGTACGCTGAGGACGTGACCGGCATCCCCGCCAAAGCCGACGTTCCCAGCCCCCCGATCCTGCAGCGGATCCGGGAGGGTCTGATCGGCGACGACGAAGTGCTGCCCGGACCTTTCGGAGCGCGTCGGGTCACCTACGCGGACTACACCGCCAGCGGCCGGGCGCTGACGTTCATCGAGGACTTCGTCGCCGAGGAGGTACTGCCGCGCTACGCCAACACCCACACCGAATCCAGCGGCACCGGCCTGCAGACGACGCGACTGCGCGAGGATGCCCGCTGCCTGATCCGGGACGCCGTCAATGGTGACGACAGTACCTGCGTGGTGTTCTGTGGGGCGGGCGCGACGGGTGCGATCGACAAGATGATCGGGATCCTGAATCTGCGCATCCCAGCCGACCTCGACCGCCAGTACGGACTGTCCGATGCGATCCCGGCCGAGCAACGCCCGGTGGTGTTCATCGGCCCGTTCGAACACCACAGCAACGAACTGCCCTGGCGGGAGTCGATCGCCGACGTGGTGACGATCCGGGAGGATGCGGACGGGCACATCGACCTGGAACACTTGCGGGCCGAACTGGTCTCCCACCGCGACCGCCCGCTGCGAATCGGCTCGTTCAGCGCGGCCAGCAACGTCACCGGGATCATCACGGACACCGATGCCGTGACGTCGCTGCTGCACGAGCACGGCGCACTGGCGTTCTGGGACTACGCAGCCGCCGGTCCGTACGTGGATATCGACATGTGCGACAAGGACGCGGTGTTCCTCAGCCCGCACAAGTTCGTGGGTGGGCCGGCCGCAGCCGGGGTGCTCATCGCCCGGCGAGGACTCTTCGCCAACACGGTGCCGGACGTCGTCGGTGGCGGCACCGTCGCCTACGTCAATCCCGACGAGCACGTGTACCTGACCGACCCGGAACACCGGGAGGAGGCGGGCACCCCGGCGATCATCGGTGCGATCCGGGCGGGCCTGGTGTTCGGGCTCAAACAGGCGGTGGGCACCGAGGTCATCCGGGCGCACGAGGACGACTTCGTGCGCCGCGCGATGCAGGTCTGGTCAGCCAATCCCGCGATCCAGGTGCTCGGCAACCCGCACACGGAACGGCTGTCCATCACGTCGTTCGTGATCCTCGCCGACCGTGGTTATCTGCACCACAACTTCGTCGTCGCGGTGCTCAACGACCTGTTCGGCATCCAGTCCCGGGGCGGCTGTTCCTGCGCCGGACCGTACGGTCACCGGCTGCTCGGTATCAACCTCGAACGGTCTCACGAATTCGAGCGCGAGATCACCGGCGGCTGTGAGGGGATCAAGCCGGGCTGGGTGCGGGTGTCGTTCAACTTCTTTATCTCCGAGGAGGTCTTCTCCTACATCCTGCAAGCCGTCGACCTTGTGGCACGGTACGGCCAGCGACTGTTGCCGTTCTACCGGTTCGACGTCGCCACGGGTTTGTGGCGACACCGGCAGGGTCACCCCGATCCGCCGTTACGGCTGTCGGATGTCACCTACGACGACGCGGGTCGGCTGAGATACCCGCGCATCCATGAGCGCGCCGCTGAGTCGGCGCTGGCCGGGTATTTGGATGAGGCTCAGCGCCTGCTCGAGAGCTTGCCGGACCCGGATCTGTCTGCCGCCGCAGTCAGGCGGGATTTCGACCTGCTGCGCTGGTTCCCGCTTCCGGCGGCGTGCGTGCATTAGGGAAGCCCGCTGGGTCTGTTCAACTCCACAGCGGGAACAGACTTGCGTGGCCCTGCTGATCCGTTCGCACGCAAATCCGGTTGCACAAACGCTGCGTCCGATGCTCTCGGCGTTGCTGGCGGCGGATGCTGCAGTGGACATCGAGTTCTGGGACGGTTCCGCGCTGCGTGCCGACAGCCCGGCGGGCGCCATTCGTGTCCACTCACCACGCGCACTGCAGCACATCATCTGGTCACCGCGGGAACTGGGCCTGGCACGGGCGTACGTCAGCGGTGACGTCGATTTCGACGGCGACATCATCGATCTGATGGCCGAGTTGCGGACCAGTAGCCCGCAGCGAGCCTCCCTGATGCGCACGTTCCCCGAGATGCTGCGCGCGGTCAACGCGCTCGGCTTGGCGGGGCGCCGTCCGCCGCTGCCGCAGATCGAATTCCGCCCGCACGTGCTGCGCAATCACACCCCGTTCCTCGATGCCCAGGCCATCAGTCATCACTACGACGTCTCGAACGAGTTCTACGCGATGGTGCTCGGAGAATCTCTGGTCTATTCCTGTGCGTACTTCCCGGATCGCGGCACCGACCTCACGACGGCGCAATTGGCCAAGTGCGAGCTGATCTGTACCAAACTCGGACTGCAGCCAGGCATGCGAGTGCTCGACGTCGGTTGTGGCTGGGGGACCATGGCAATGCACGCCGCCTCCGCTCATGGCGTCGAGGTCGTCGGTATCACGATCAGCCGCGAGCAAGCCGCACTCGCGCGGCAGCGGGTAGCAGCGGCGGGATTGGGCCAGCGAGTCGAGATCCGCCTGCAGGATTACCGGGATCTGCGCGGGGAGACGTTCGACGCGATCAGTTCCATAGGCATGTCCGAGCATGTCGGTTCTGCGAATCTCGAGACCTACTTCCGGATCCTGCGAGCCGCGCTGCGGCCGCAGGGGCGTTTGCTGAACCATGCGATCTCGTCGATCGGCGGCTCCCGACTGCGGACCAACACGTTCATGTATCGCTACGTCTTCCCGGACGGGGAACTGATCGACGTGGCACGCACGCAGGCGGCGATGCAGGCTGCCGGCTTCGAGGTCCGCGACGTGCAATCACTGCGGGAGCACTATGCATTGACTCTGCGGCACTGGGTCCGCAACCTTGAGCAGAACTGGGAAGCGGCCGTGGCGGAGGTCGGGGAGCAGCGTGCTCGCGTCTGGCGGCTGTACATGGCCGGGTCCAGCGTGGGCTTCTCGGACGGGGGCTTGAACCTGCATCAGGTTCTGGGTGTCGTGCCCGGTAGCGACGGTCACAGCGGGATGCCGCTGGCACGACCCGTGTGACGGCGGTGGGTGCGACACAATGCCGTCGTGAGACGCCTGCTCGTCGCAATGCTGCTGGCGGTGGTCCTATGCCCGGTTTCCGCGGCCCATGCCGACGGCTGGCGGTACGCCACCGTGATCGACGGCGACAGTATCCGGTTGGGCAATGGCCGCGAGGTGAGGTTGCTCGGCTTCGACGCGCCGGAGTGGGGTACGTGTGGGTTCTGGCCGGCCAGGTCGAAGATGGGTCGACTCATCAGCGACGGTGTCCGCTTGCGTCACCGCTCGGGCCACGACCGGTACGGCCGCATCCTGGCCTACGTGCGCACTCGTGACGGCCGCGATGCGGGGACAGTAATGCTGCGTAAGGGCTTGGCCGTGGCGCGCTACGACAGCCGCGACGGGTATCCCTGGCACCCCCTGGAAGACAGGTACCGCCGGCTGGACGCACGCAACGGCCAGATCCGTTGCTGATGTCACTCGATGTTGAGCAAGGCGGCGGCCCCGCGTTCAGCGGCTTCGGCGTCGGCCACGCGAGACTGCTCCCGCAGTCGCTGGGCATGGGCGGTCAACTCCGCTGCCTCCTGGGCTACCAGGTCGCGTCGAGCCGGTTCGTCGAGCACCGCACGCTGTGCCTCAGCGGCGCCGGCACCCAGCACCGCGCCCGCGATGTGAGCCGAGGTGGTCGGCGCTGACTCCGGAGGCGTAACTGATTCCGCGTTCGCGATAGCTGCAAGTGCTGCCCGCGCGGCGGCCATCACCGCGGAGTCCCGTTCGCGCATGGCGTTGCGCAAGAGTTGCTGAAGCTGTTGTTCGATGCCCACGCGCAGGATTCTTCCGCACCTGCCCGCCTGCGACACTCGACTCATGGACGTGGCGATCGTCGGCGGCGGCATCGGTGGCCTGACGCTCGCCTTGGCCCTGCAGAAGGTCGGCATCACCAGTCGCGTCTTCGAGCAAACCCCGGAACTGACAGGGGTCGGCGCCGGGATCGGCCTGTGGCCCGGGGCGCTAAAGGCGCTGCGTGAACTCGATGTCTCGCCGTGGTTCTGGGACCTGCCCGTGTGCCCGTTCCGGTGGGCGGAGACGGCCGATGCCCGGGGTCGCCGGATCACCGGCTTCGACGTCAGCGGCCTCACCGACGGCTCTGGGTTATGTCGTCCGGCGGTCCGACTTGCAGTCCGCGGTCCTCGAGCAATTGCCCGCGGGAACGCTGGTAACCGGTGCTCGGTTGACCGGCCTCGTGCAACACCCCGACCACGTGGAACTGCGGTTCGAGGACTCCGTGCAGCATGCCCCACTGGTCGTAGGGGCCGACGGGCTGCGCTCCGCCGTGCGGACCCTGCTGCTCGGTGCACAGGAACCCCGCTATAGCGGCGAAACCTGCTATCGGGGCATCGCGCCCTTCGCGGTGGAGGACCCGGGCATGATGCGTGAGACCCAGAGTGAGGGTTGGCGCGGCTGCCTGCATCCGCTGGATGCCGAGACTGTGTACTGGTGGGTCACGCGCCGGGCTCAGCTGGGTGAACAGGAGACTCCTGAACAGCGCAAGACTGCCGTGCTCGCGGCGGTGCGGGGCTGGGTGGGAGGCATGCCGGACGCGGTCGCTGCCACGCCCGCCGAAGTCATCCTCAAGAACGATCTGTTCGACCGTCCAGCGGTCCCGCAGTGGTCATTCGGCCGGGTCACGCTTGTCGGCGATGCGGCGCACCCCACAACGCCCAACCTCGGCCTGGGCGGTTGCATGGCCATCGAGGACGCACTGGTTCTCGCCAGGGCGCTGGCCCACAACCCCGATCACGAGCGGGCCTTCGCGCAGTACGAATCGCAGCGGCACGCGCGTACGGCACGGGTCACGCGCATGTCCCGGGCGATGGGTCGTTCGGGCTCATTCACCCATCCC
Source organism: Candidatus Nanopelagicales bacterium (assembly GCA_037045455.1). Taxonomy (GTDB): domain Bacteria; phylum Actinomycetota; class Actinomycetes; order S36-B12; family UBA10799; genus JADKAV01. The sequence goes on from JBAOIN010000003.1 coordinate 109,567, forward strand.
TTTGCCCGAGCGGCATGGGCCGCGGTCAACACGCTCACGCCCTCAGCCGTGCCGCGCTGGTTGCTGGCCCGCGAGGTCACCTATGACCCGGGTCAGCTCAGCGATGCGTCGTAAATGCTCTGAATCGAGCGATCGAGGGTGGCGTTGAACTCCTCGTCGGACTGCTGTGCCGACAAGCCCTCAGTCAGGGCACGGGAGAAGCTGGCGATCATCCCGTGGTTCTCGCGCAGCAGCCGGTCGGCTTCCTCGCGGGTGTAGCCACCGGACAGGGCCACCACCCGCAGCACCTTCGGATCGGCGATCAGGTCGGCGTAGAAGTCCCCCTGGCTGGGTAGCGTCAACTTGAGCATGATTTCCCGGTTCTGCGGCAGTTGTGCCACCTGCGCCTCGATCGCCTCCCGCAACAGGTGTTCGGCCTGCGCCTTCTCGGGGGAGCGGATGTCGACCTCGGGTTCGATGATCGGCACCAAGCCGGCGTCGAGGATCCGGTTGCCGATCTCGAACTGCTGCTCGACCACCGCACGCACACCAGCCGGATTCGCCGTCTGGATGACCGAGCGCATTTTGGTTCCGAACACGCCCTTCTCCATGGCCCGCGCGAGCAGGTCGTCGAGGCCGGGCATCGGCTTCATGAGCTGCACGCCGTCGGACTCCTCTGCGAGGCCTTTGTCGACCTTGAGGAACGGGACCACGTGCTTGACGTTCCAGAGAAAGTCGGCGGTACCGCGGCCGTCGATCTCGCGGTCCATGGTCTGCTCGAACAGGATTGAGCCGATGATCCGCTCGCCGGTGAAGGCCGGGCTGGTGATGATCCGCGTCCGCATCTGATGGATCAGGTCGAACATCTGCTCCTCACCCGAGTAGGAGCCTTCATCGATCCCGTAAAGGCGCAGTGCCTTCGGGGTGCTGCCGCCACTCTGGTCCAGAGCCGCGATGAAGCCATTCCCGCTAGCCATCTGCTCACGCTGCTGATCGTTCATGGTCACGCTATGCCCCGGGCTTGGTGCCCCAGACGTCACTGTTTCGTGTCCTCCTGTGCCGCCGCGTGGGACTCGGGCAGTGACGTCGGAGCGTACGCTGGACGTGGGGTGAGGATCATGGCGAACAACTCCAACGGAACCGCGGCAGGCGGTGCGCTCTACGGCCTCGGGATCTTCGGGGCGTGGTTCTGGTTCTTCGGTCAGGCCGACTCCTTCTGGGAGTTCGTCTGGGCGTTCTTCCAGGGCCTGCTCTGGCCGGCGTTCATGGTGTACCAGGTGTTTCAGGTGCTGCAGTGATGTCAGTCGTCCTCCGTGGGGTTGGAAGCCCGCAGGTAGAACGACACCATCAACAGGAACAACTCCGCGCCGACTGCGGCCACGGGTAGGAAGCCGAGGAATTCCGGCACCGGTTCGTCCTCGGGCCGCCAGCCCGTCATGTACATCGTCACGAGCAGGCCCGCTGAGATCAGGATGAGCAGCAGCATCGTGAACGCGCCGATCCATTCCTTGCGGTCGATCGCTTGTTTGCGACTGCCGACCGCGACGAGCCAGGAGATGTCCAGGCGGGCGTCGAACGCCAGGGCCACCAGCAGCGTCGCGATGATCTGGGCCCACGTGTCGGCCTCGGTGTAGGGCGGTTTGAGCGGAGTGAAGGACTGGATTGGAATCAGCATCAGGGCCATGAAGACGAACAGCACCCAGATGACGGGGTTCTGCCGGGCCGAGTGCAGATGGCCGCGAACAGCGACGTGCGCGGCGCCGGGTCCTGGTCGCTCATGCAGGCAAGGGTAGGGCGCAGCGGAGGACTCAAGCCGAATGGTGGATGGATTCTTGCGGCGACCGGCGTAAGTTCGGCGGCCATGAAGGCTCTCTTCGCTGCCCTCGCGCTCATCGCTTCGCTGCTGGTGACTGCCCCCGCCCAAGCCGACATCACGTACTCAGGGTGCGCGAATCCCACCTACAAGAAGACGGTCAAATTCAAGAAGGCCTTCCGCTACAGCGTCGAGCAGCCCGCGATCGCCTGTGCCGAGCACTTCGACGGCGGCGCGTCGTGCCAGATGCTGAGCAGCTATGACTCGATGGCGAGCAAGGTCACTATCGAGGTGGGCAAGGACACGCGCAGCGCCCGGGCGTGGGACGACGCCTACCCCGTGATGCAGCCGATCATGACCGGCTGCACCGAGGTCACCACCGGGGCGACTTCGCCGTACGTCACCGTGAACTACAAGGGCTGGTTCATCGTGGAGATCAAGCGCAAGAGCTACATCGCGCGGCCCGGATTGCAGGTCCGGTTCAACGGCATGACCACCGGCGACGGGATCGTGTCCTTCAAGCGCACCGGGCACTGGGACTTCAAGCGGTTAAAGCAGTAGCAAGAGCCTCCAACAGCCGCGGCCGGTCGCCGAATGGGAGGGCGATGAGGGTGTCGACCCCGCAGTCCACATACGCCGCGAGCTTGTCGCCCAGCGTGTCCGGAGTTGCGGCGATCGAGGCTAGGTCGATCACCTCGGGCGTCAGGCTGGCGGCCGCCCCGAACCGGTCGCCGGAGAGGAACGCGTCCTGGCAGGCGGTGGCCACGTCTCCCAGGCCGTACCGTGTCGCAAGGTCGACGTAGAAGTTCTTGCCCTTGGCGCCCATCGCCCCGAAGTAGAACGTCAGGATCGGCCGCAGCAGATCTCGCGCGGCCGCTTCGGTATCGGCCATGGCGACCGGCACCGTTGGGGCGATGGTGACGTCGGCTCGCGACCGCCCGGCCTTGGCTATCCCTTCCAGCAGTGGCGCGTTGAGGCTCTCGGCGTGCTGCGGACTGTAGAACGCGGGCAGCCAGCCGTCGGCGATCATCCCTGCCTGGCGCACCGTCTTCTCGCCCATGACCCCCAGGTAGATCGGGATCCGGTCCTGCACCGGCTGACCGATCATGCGCAGGGGCTTGCCCAGGCCCATGCCTTTCTGCGCGGGCAGTTGCCAGTGCTTGCCGTCGTAGGAGACCTTCTCGCGTGCCAACGCCATCCGCACGATCTCGATGTACTCCTTCGTGCGGCCCAGAGGTGCCTCGAACGGCACGCCGTACCAGCCTTCAGAGACCTGGGGTCCGGACAGTCCGAGGCCCAGAATTGCGCGCCCGGCGGAGAGCTGGTCCACCGTCGAGATCGCCGAGGCGGTTGTGGTGGGCTGGCGCGCCGGGATCTGCATGATGGCCGCGCCGAGCCTTACGTTCTGCGTCGTGCGGGCTAGCGCACCGAGGACAACGCCGGCGTCCTGCCCCCACGTTTCGGCCACCCAGACGCTGTGGAATCCGAGCTCGTCAGCGCGCTGGCCCAGGTGGAGTTGTTCGTCGAGCGCGATCCAGGGTGAGTAGGCCAGATAGATGCCGATGTCCATGGTTTGAGTCTGGCACCGGCGCGATCAGGCGATCAGGGGAGCCACACGCAGGATCGGCTCGGGTGATACTACCCGGGCGCAGCTCCATAGCCCGTGGTGGACGCCAGCCTCGTCCACGCGCTGGACGGAATCAACAGGCGGAATCTGATCGACAAAGTGATGCGTGATGCGTGATGTACCATCACGGTGTGCGTACGACCCTCAACGTTGATGACGATGTCCTTCTGGCAGCCAAGCAGCGTGCTGCCCTCGACGGGTCCTCGGTGGGGGAGGCGCTGTCGGCTCTTGCCCGCGCGGGACTGCGCACGGCCAAGCCTGGAGCGCATCGCAACGGCGTGCCTCTGATTCCCAACGCAGAGCGGACCGTGACTGCTGATGTGGTCCAGGAGTTGCTGGACGAGTCGCCGTGACTGCGCTGCTCGACGTGAACGTCCTAATTGCTCTGCTGGACCCCGGTCACGTTTTTCACGATGTCGCACATGAATGGTTCGGGGCGCGAGAGACCGCGTGGGCAACGTGTCCGCTGACCGAGAACGGCGCCGTCCGGGTGATCAGCCACCCCCGCTATCCCAACACGACCGGCGCTGCCTCTGCAGCTGCCGACATCATGACCGAGCTCTGCGCGTTGCCAGGGCATGTTTTCTGGCCGGACTCTGTGAGCCTGCTGGATTCCGAGTTGGTCAACACCAACCGGCTGACCGCGTCGAAGCAAGTCACGGATTCCTACCTTCTGGCTCTGGCCGTTGCGAACTCCGGTCGTTTAGCCACATTCGACAAGAGGCTTCCTACATCCGCGATCACCGGCGGCGAGGCAGCCGTGCTCGTGCTGGGCGGACCGGGCTAGCTGAGGTCGCACCCGACGCAACCGTGCCTGGGCTGGCCCCGGTTGCTGTACTCCGAAGCTGCGGACGACTCCGTGGGTGCTCACTGACCGCACTGGCGTCCAGGAGGACAATGTCAGCGTGCGACATGCAGTCGAGGGCTCGGGGTCTGGAGAAGCGCTGGGGACCTATCGGGCCGTCGCCGTCACCAGGCGCGGGGGTCCTGAGGTGCTCCGGGTCGTCGAGCGCGACCTGCGGCAACCCGACCGGGATGAGGTGCGGATCAAGGTGCTCGCGGCCTCGGTCAGCGCACCCGATGTGCAGGCCCGCTACGGGCACTCGCCGTTCCGGGCGCGGATCCCGTTCATCCCGGGTTACAGCGTGATCGGCGATGTAGACGCCGTCGGCTCACGTGTCACCGCTGTTGCGCAGGGTGATCGGGTCGCCGCCCTGACCATCTACGGTGGCTACGCCGAATTCGCCTATGTCCGCGCTGACCGCCTGATCCCGGTCCCCGCCGGGTTGGACCCAGCCGAAGCCGTCCCATTGATCCTCAACTACCTGGTGGCCTACCAGGTGCTGCATCGCGCCGCTCGGGTGTCCAATGGCGACAAGGTCCTGCTCATCGGGGCCAGCGGCGGCATCGGGACCGCGTTGTTGCAGTTGGGCCGACTGGCAGGGTTGCGCATGTACGGTCTGGCCTCCTCCAGCAAGCATCCCGTGCTCAGGGAGTACGGGGCTGTCCCTATCGACTACCGCTCGCAGGACTTCATCGACGTCATCCGGCGAGCCGAGCCAGCTGGTTTGGATGTGATCGTCGACGGAGTCGTGGCGCGGGAGTACCGACGCGCCTGCGCGCTGCTGCGAAGGGGAGGCATGTGGGTCGGTTACGGCAACCCGTTGAGCTTCACCGAGATGCTCGGGCTGCTCGGATGGGTCGCCCGTGCCAACCTGGCCCCTGGGCGTACCGCGAAGCTGTACAGCACGGGCAAGTCCTACCTCAATCGCCGACCGTTCGAGCAGGACTGGGCGACCCTGTTCACGCTGTTGCAGAACGGCGCTATCACCCCGATCATTCCCGCCCGATACCCCCTACTCGCAGCGGCCGAAGCCAATGCTTTGTTCGAGACCGGCCAGGTGGTGGGCAACATCGTCCTCGAAGCATCGTGAACAGCGATTCTGGACCTGGATCACCGCGTTCGGACAACGCATCCATTCGTGAGTGGCGTCTGTCGCCGGGCTGGCGAGAAGCACGATGCCTTGCATTCCCACCCAGCGCGCCCGGAGGGATTCGAACCCCCAACCGACCGGGTAGAAACCGGTTGCTCTATCCGTTGAGCTACGGGCGCTAACTAGTCTCCATTCTGCCGCTCAGTTCTTGGGGGACTGGGATCGAGGTGACGTTGGTGTTCATGGCAACCCGCTGCCCGTGGTGCCTATGGGTCTTCGAGTTCGCTGCGGTATTGGTGGCCGCGGGGGCTGGTCCAGGTCAGTGATGCCGTCGGGGTTGCGGCGTACTTGCCAGGCGGTGTGGGTTTTGAGTCTGTGGTGATACCGACACAGGCAGTGCAGGTTGCAGGCGCAGGTCGGGCCGTGCGGGTATTCGATGGTGTGGTCGAGGTCGCAGTGCATGGCGGCGCGGCGGCAGCCTTTGAAGCGGCAGTGCCGGTCACGGGCTTTGACGTATTTGACCAGGGCCACGGTGGGGGCGTAGGACAGCGTCGGGGCGGGCACCTCGAGGTTGATGCGGGGTGCCCCGTCGCACAGCTGCTCGGCATGCAGCGGGCTTAGGGGTCCGTGGCCGGCCAGTTCCGGGCCGCCCGGGGTGATGATGACCTGGACGGGGATCGGGTCGGCAGGCGCCAGGCCGGTCAGTCTCTGAACCAGTAGGTCGGCGCGGGCGGCGTCCACGGACCCTTCGTGATTGGCGACGCCGTGCTTCAGGGACAGCAGGCAGGCTTGGGCTTCTTCGGCGGTGAGGTAGGCGCCGAGGGTGGCCATGCCGTCGGATTCGGGTTGCACCCAGACCCGGCGCTGTTTCTTGGCTTTCTTGCGGCGTTTCTCGGCGGCGTCCGGGTTGAGTTTGGCGATGCGCCCGGCCAGCCACGCTTTGAGTTGGGCGCGGGTGTGGGTCTGGGCGTAGGCGATGGCACGCTCGGCAAGCTGCACCCGGTCTGCGGGTGGGAGTTCGCAGGTGCCGTGGGCGATCTCAACGGCTTTGGGCAGGTCGATCTCACCCAGCCGTAGCGCATCCAGCACGTCGGGCAAGTCGTCGTGCAGTTCGTGGGCCAGGTCCACCCGGCGGGTGGCGGTCCACGCGGTCCAGGTCAGCGCGCAGGCCACCTCGGCCGGCACCGGATCAACGAGCTGCCCGTAGGGGTCGAACCCGGCCGGCTCCTGCTCGGACAGGTCATGGATGGCTTCCAACTGCCGGGCATCAGCCCACGCCTTGACCGTCTCGGCCGCCCGGACGAGCTCCAGCGGATCCCCGGCCGGGGATTCCAGGAGAGTCAGTGCGCGGGGAAGGTCCATACCTAGAGACTAGAACGCACGTACGACAAACACACGCAAACACGCACAAACGAATGCAAACGTCATGTAAACGCAATAGACTAGGCTCGCCTGATGCGCGCACTCATCGTGGGATTGACCATCTGCCTGGCGGCCTGCAGCGCCGCTGACTCCCAGTCCCCAAGCAGCCCGCCACAACTGCCGGCCGAGACTACTCAGGCCATAGAGACTCAACTCACCAAGACGATGCAACGCAACAACGTTCCGGGTGCAGTTGTCGAGGTCTGCGCCCCTGGTTACCAGGACTGGGGCGCGGCGCAGGGAGTGGCGAACCTGGAGACCAAGGCCCCGATGACCACAGACGCCGTCTGGCCGATTCGCAGCGTCACGAAGTCCGTCACGGTCACTCTTATCCTGCAGCTGGTCGAGCAGGGCAAGATCAGCCTTGATGACACGATCAATACGTGGGTGAAGGGTGTGCCGAATGGCGACAGCATCACTTTGCGGCAACTCGCGGACATGAGCAGCGGCGTCCCCGAGTACACGACCCAGGCCTGGATCGAGGACTACATCAAGGACCCCGCCGCGCCGTTCACGACGCAGGAACTCATCGACTACGCCATTGCCGAGCCGGCTCAGTTCGCGCCAGGCGCACGCAAGGTCTACACGAACACCAACACGCTGCTCCTCGGTCAGGTCGTGGAAGAGGTCTACGGTCAGCCCTTCGGTGAGGTCGTGCAGCAGCAGATCATCGAACCGCTGGGACTGACGAACACGCAATACGAGACCGAGGTCAACGACTGGAGCGGGCCCACCGGCTACCAGCCGGGCGACAACGGTCTGGAGCCCCAAGACAACAACTTCACGGTGCTAGGACCGGCCGGTGCGATGACCTCAACCCTGCAAGATCTCTGCAAGTGGGGTGATGCGCTCGGCTCGGGTTCACTGCTGAAGCCTGAAACGCAGGCGGCCAGAGTGCAGGGCAAGCCCCTGGAGAAAGGCCCGGAGTACGACTTCTACGGTCAAGGCATCGGCGGGCTCAACGGCTGGATCGGTCACACGGGCGAGGGTTTCGGCCATACCCTGCTCGTCATGCACAGCCCGACCAGCGGGTCGACTGCTGTGGTCGCGATGAACGTCTCCGGCACCGGCAAGCACGTCCCGACGCGCTACTTCAGGAAGATTGCGCCAGTGCTGGACTCGATTCCGCCAGCGGCGTCGGCTTCACCTTCCGGCTGAGCGTGCGGTCGAGCCCCAGGAACATGAAGCCGAAAGCCAGGCCGAGGATCACGATCATCACGATGTTCACGGCAACCCCTGCGTAACCGCCGAGGTCGACTCCGGGCACCAGCGGCGAGGGGTCGTTCACGTCGATGAACGGATACGGGTACCAGTGCTGCGGCTCGCCCAGGACAACCGCGGGCGCTTCGGGCGGCGGCTGCAGCGTGAGCAGCCCGCGCAGCAACGTGTAGACCAGCCAGATCACCGGGATCGTCAGCATGGTGAAGACCTCGCTCCGGCTGAACCGTGGCCGCGGCCCGAACAGCAGGAAGCCCAGGAACGTCGCCCAGGGAACGATGTAATGGAAGCCGAGGTTGGTGTACACACCCAGGCCGACCGGATGGTAGATGGGGGCAAGCACGATGGCATACACCAATCCAGTGACCGTGATCATGACCAGACTCGTCATGCGGAACCAACGCCACATGTGCCCATCGCGCTGCGGATTGGCGACCAGCATCCAGTTCGCGATGAACGTGACGATGTTGCTCCACACCGTGAAGTAGCTGAGGGTGAACCACAAGCCGTTCAGCGCGCCCCCATTGCCCTCTTGGGTCGCGGAGATGTAGCAGCTCAGCAGGAAGGCGCCGGTGCCGATGGCCGCCACGACGAGCCAGTAGATGCGGGCGATGCCGACCATGGCTCCCTGCGGCGTGACGGTGATCGTCTCACTCATGCGAGTCATGGTGACCTACGCGCAAGCTGCATGCACGGTCACGCAGAGGCAGCCTGCACCACCGTGAGGACCGACATCGCCAGCACCAGACAGGCGAACCCGATGCCAAGGTTGCGCGCGGACCACTTCCCGGCCCAGCGCGCAGCCACAGCGCTGGTGAGGATCACCGAAGCGGTGACGATGAGCGTCGCGCGTAGATCCAGAGCTTGGCCGGCGCGCGGGATCAGCGCGAAACCACAGTTGAGCGTGATCACCAACAGGGCGGTGGCCGCCGCTTCGTGCATGGCCATCCCCAGGATGAGCGTGAGGGCTGGCACGACGAGGAAGCCACCGCCGACGCCGAAGAAGCCGGTGAACAGTCCGACGACGAAGGCCGTCGTCACCACGACCGACAAAGGCCGCCGCGAGTGCGCCGTGGGTTCGGAACCACCACGCAGGGACGTCCGCAGCATCAGGCCTCCGGCCACGACGAGCACGAGCGCGAACCCCCAAAGCTGCACCTCGTCACGGGTGGCCAAGGCGAGCCAGGATCCGGCAATGGCACCCGCTGCCCCGAGGGCACTGAACAGCAAGCCCTCGCGCCAGGCCACCCGGCCAGCCCGCGCGTGATTCACCAGTCCGCCGAGCGCCCCGAGGCCGACGACGATCAGCGATGTCGTGCCTGCTTCGTCCGTGGGAACGCCAGCGGCGACCAGTAGGGGGATCGCAAGGATGCCGCCCCCGCCGCCGAACAGGCCCAGCGACAGCCCGAGGGCTACGCCGATGGCGACGAACAGGATCAGACGACTCTGCCCGGGCGGCCCTTGCGGTCCAGGACCTGACCGTCCGCAGCCTGCCAGGCCCGCATCCCGCCCTTAAGGGTGAATGCCTGGTAGCCCTCCTTGCGCAGCAGGGAGGTCACACCACGGGCGCGAGCGCCCGACCGGCAGACGATGACCACGTCCCGGTCTTTGCGCAGGCGGTTCATGCGCGAGGACACTTGCGACACCGGGATGTGCACGGCTTGGGGTGCGTGGCCGGCATTCCATTCGCCGTTCTCGCGCACGTCGATCAGTTGAGCGCCGTCGCGTACCAAGTCCCGCGCCTGCGTGGCGGGCACCGACGGCACCGAGAACCGGGAGAACAATCCCATTAGCGGCAGGTGCAGCGCTGGTCAGTTGGGAATGCGGCGAGGACCTGTGCGGCGTGGTTGCCGCAGCCGGTCCAGGTGACCTTCTTGCACCGCGGGCACATGGCGGGACTGCACATCGATGGTGCTCCTGTCTGTAGACTCAGTACTAGCAATATACCCCTAGGGGGTACGAGAGACAAGGAGTGGGGATGCACTACGGACATGAGGTGCTCGACGACCTGCGACCGCAGACCCGCGAACTGCGGCACATGATCCCGGACGTGTACAAGGGCTTCGGCGCGCTGCACTCCGCCGCGTTCGCCGACGGTGCGCTGGACGCCAAGACTGAAGGAACTCATCGCGCTGGCGATCGCCGTGAACACGCAGTGCGACGGATGCATTGCCTCCCATGCCCGCGCCGCGGCCACCAAAGGTGCGTCCTTGGAGGAGGCCGCGGATGCGATCGGGGTCAGCATCCTGATGGGCGGCGGTCCGGCCAGCATCTACGCACCGCGTGCTTACGCGGCGTTCAAGGAGTTCCACGACGCGTTGTGACGCTGTCCACAGAAGTGCTGGGCCGGGTTCGGTAGCGCAGCGAATTCACAAGGCTGTGCCCATGCAGAACACCGTGACGCTCATCGGCTCCATCAGTTCCGACATCCTGGCGACCACCACCCAGGACGGTGCCCCAGCGGCGGCCTTCCGGCTGGTCACCTACTCCAGCCGCAGGGATCGCGCCACCGGCACCTGGATCAATCGCACCCCGTCGTTCCTCAACGTTCGCTGCACCCGGCAACTGGCCCGGCACGTGCATGCCAGCCTGCACCGCGGCGATCCCGTGATCGTCACCGGCCGGCTGCGCGTCGTGCAGAGCAAAGACTCCCGGCTGTCCCGGGTTGAGATCGACGCGGTGTGCATCGCGCCCGGATCTGAACCGGGTGCGGGTGAGCCTGGTCCGGCAGGCGGCGACCTCGGCCGCCTGAGCCATGCCTACCCTGGGCTGAGTGGCAGAGTTCATTTACACCCTCCGCAAGGCCCGCAAGGCGCACGGCGACAAGGTCATCCTCGACGACGTCACGCTGTCGTTCCTGCCCGGCGCGAAGATCGGCGTCGTCGGACCCAACGGCGCTGGTAAGTCCACGCTGCTGAAGATCATGGCGGGGACCGAGACGGTCTCCAACGGCGACGCGACGCTCTCCCCGGGCTACACAGTCGGGATTCTCGAGCAGGAGCCGAAACTCGACGAGAGCAAGACCGTGCTCGAGAACGTCGAGGAGGGGGTGGCCGCCACCAAGGCTCTGGTCGCCCGCTTCAACGAGATCTCGGAGGCGCTGGCCGACCCCGAGGCGGACTACGACACGCTGCTGGCCGAGATGGGCAAGCTGCAGGAGCAACTCGACCACCTCAACGCCTGGGACCTCGACGCCCAGCTGGAGCAGGCGATGGACGCGCTGCGCTGCCCGCCCGGTGACGCCGACGTCTCGGTGCTGTCAGGTGGTGAACGCCGTCGCGTCGCGCTGTGCGCCCTGCTTCTGAAGCAGCCCGATCTATTGCTGCTGGACGAGCCCACCAACCACCTCGACGCCGAGAGCGTGCAGTGGCTCGAGCAGCACTTGGAGAAGTACCCGGGAACGGTTGTGGCCATCACTCACGACCGGTACTTCCTGGACAACGTGGCGCAGTGGATTCTGGAGATGGACCGCGGCCGCTGCTACCCGTACGAGGGGAACTACTCGACCTACCTGGAGACCAAGGCCGCGCGGCTCAAGGTCGAGGGAGCCAAGGACGCGAAACTGCGCAAGCGGCTGACCGACGAACTGGACTGGGTGCGCGTCGAACCCGAAGGCCCGGCAGGCGAAGAGCAAGTCCCGTCTGCAGCGCTACGAGGAGATGGCTGCCGAAGCCGACCGGACCCGCAAGCTGGACTTCGAGGAGATCCAGATTCCGCCGGGCCCCCGGCTGGGCAACGTTGTCGTGCAGGCAGACCACGTCGAGAAGGGCTTCGGCGAGCGGCTGCTGATGGACGACGTCAGCTTCGACCTTCCGCGCAACGGCATCGTCGGCGTGATCGGGCCGAACGGAGTGGGCAAGACGACGTTGTTCAAGATGATCGTCAACGCCGCGGGTGGCGACAGCGACGAGAAGCCGAACGAGGGAAGTCTGCGGGTCGGTGACACGGTGCTTCTGTCGTACGTGGACCAGGGCCGGGAGGGTCTGGACGGCAGCAAGACCGTGTGGGAGGTCGTGTCGGACGGCCTGGACTACATCAACGTCGGGAAGGTCGAGATGCCCAGCCGCGCCTACGTGTCGGCGTTCGGTTTCAAGGGCCCCGATCAGCAGAAGCCGGCCAAGGTCCTTTCCGGCGGCGAGCGCAATCGCCTCAACCTCGCTCTGACGTTGAAGATGGGCGGCAACGTCCTGCTGCTCGACGAGCCGACCAACGACCTCGATGTGGAGACCCTGTCGAGTCTGGAGAACGCTCTGCTCGACTTCCCGGGTTGCGCTGTCATCACGTCCCACGACCGCTGGTTCCTCGACCGGGTGGCCACGCACATCCTGGCCTATGAGGGCGACTCGCAGTGGTTCTGGTTCGAGGGCAACTTCGAGGGCTACGAGAAGAACAAGGTCGAGCGCCTCGGACCGGAGGCGGCGCGTCCGCACCGGGCCACGTACCGGAAGCTGACCCGCGGATGATCTACGAAACGCACGTGGCGCTGCGGTGGTCGGACATGGACGCGCTGGGCCACATCAACAACTCCGAGTACCTGCGCTACTTCGAGCAGGCCCGGATCCAGTTCTTCGCCGATGCCCACGTGCCGCGGGAATCCGGGTTGCTCGTGGCCCGGCACGAGGTGGACTACCGCCGCCCCATGCCGTACCGGCGGGAACCGATAAGCGTTCCGACGTGGATCGACAAGATCGGCACCACGTCGTTCACGTTCGGGCACGAAGTGGTCGCCGACGACGTGGTCTACGCGCGGGCCCGAACGGTGATCGTGTGTATCGACGACTCGCAGCGGCCGACTCCGGTGCCGACAGCGTTGCGCAAGCACTTGGAACAGTACGCGCGCTGAGGCTTTGTGAGTGACGAGACCAGAAACTGGCCTGTCAAGTCTCTTGTGATAACGGACGTTTGTGTCTCAGGACATCCCGGACACTTGACCGGCTGTGCTTGCACTCTTCGGGCATGGCGGAAAGTGAGCTTCCATTGGATGTCCGTTTGCAGATCGCGCTGTGGCCTGCTGATGCCCCGCGAGGAGCGGTGACCCGGTTCTGTGCCGAGATGGGGATCTGCAGGTCGTGGTTCTACGAGCTGCGAAAGCGAGCACTGCAGAGTCACGATGACCTGGACCCCGGACCGGGAATATCTGCTGTGCTGCGGCAGTCCAGGGCTGCCCACCGTCACCCGAACCAGATCAGCCCGGCGGTGGAGGAGCTGGCCGTGGCCAAGCGCCGAGAGCTTAAAGCAATGGGCTGGGACCATGGCCCGTTGAGCGTGCTGGCCGGCTGGCCCAAGGACGGCCCCCCGCCGCCGTCGCGGGCCCAGTTGGCCCGCATCTTCACCCGGCGAGGTCTGGTCACCGCGCAACCGCAGAAGCGGCCGCGCAGTTCCTACCGGTCCTATGCCCGATCGGCGCCCAACGAAATGTGGTACTCCGACGGGTTCGAATGGCAGCTGGCCGACGCCACAGTGGTCACCATCCTGCAACTCAACGATGACTGCTCACGCTACGACCTGGGCGCACGCGCCGCCCTGGGCGAAACCGCCGCAGACATCACCGCATTGCTACAGGCGGCGATCGACGAGCACGGCGTGCCGCAGGAGTTCCTCAGCGATAACCACGCGTCCTACAACCCGCACCGCCGCGGTCGGGAGGGTGTTGTGAGCACGTGGCTGCGCAGCCTCGGGGTGCGTACGATCACATGCAGCGTGGGCCATCCGCAGGGCAACGGCAAGGCCGAACGAGCCCATCAGACCTTGCAGAAATGGCTCGCTGCCCAGCCGCGGGCAACCAACCTGGAGCAGTTACAGGCCCAGTTGGATGCCTATCGGCCGGCCTACAACAACCGGCCCCATCAAGGCCTCGGCGGAGCCACCCCCCAAGAAGTCTGGGACTGGGTTCCGCACGCCGACCCCCCGCAGCCTCCGTTGACACCACAGCGGGCGTTGGCTCGCACTATCAAAGCCGGCGCCAACGGCAACGTCCGTGTCTCTGGATGGGGCACCATCAACATCGGCAGCGCCCACCACGGCCGTCACGTCCACGTGATCGTCAACCTCGTGACCAGCACCATCACCATCTTCGACGGCATCGGCACCGAAATCCGCACTGTGACCATCGACCCTGACCGCACCTACTACCCACTCGACCTTGATCGCGGCTAGTGTCCATCATGTCCTGAGACAAAACTGTCCGGGATGTCCTGAGACATGGCAGACCAGTCTCTGGTCTGTCAGTCACAAATCCCCCTCACGAAAGGGCGACCCGCTCCTGCTCGTCCGCCTGTTGCATTGACTGCGCCTCTCGCGCCAACCCCCGGACCATCGGCGGAAACACGAACGCGTGGAACGGCGCCACCGACCACCAGTAGGCGTGGCCGGCCAGGCCGTGTGGATAGAACACGGCACGCTGCCGCAGATGGGTGCGATCCGGGCCCTGCGGCTGCAGGCGCCACTCGATCCACGCCAGACCGGGGAGTTTCATCTCGGCTCGCAGCCGCAGCAGGGCCGGGGGCTGATGGGCTTCCACCCGCCAGAAGTCGACCGCATCGCCCACCCGGGTCCGATTCGGATCCCGACGGCCGCGCCGCAAACCCACCCCGCCCACGGCCCGATCCACGAGCCCGCGGATCCGCCACATCCAGTTCGCGCTGTACCAGCCGTGTTCACCGCCGATCCCCTCGACCACGTCCCACACCCGGGTGATGTCCGCCTCGACCACCTGCTCGCGGACGTCGGTGTACAACGTGCCGCCCGCCCAATCGGGGTCCTCCGGAAGCGGATCGCTGGGTGCCCCGACGACTGATGCACTGGACCAGCGCGTGGCGACGTCGGCATCCTGCACGCGTTTGATGGCCAGCCGCACCGCCTCCCGGAACGGCAGCAGACCCGCCGGCGGATCGGGAACGACGTCGGCGATGTCGTGGTTTCGGGCGACGACCTCGACCTTCAGCGAGTCGACGAGGGGCCGGGCGATGCCGCTTGGGACGGGGGTCACGAGTCCGACCCAATGGCTGGACAGGCCGGGGGAGAGCAGGTTCACGGGGAACAGCACTCGGCGGGGGAGCCCGGCCACCGAGGCGAAGCCGTGCATCATCCCGGCGTACGTCGTGATGTCGGGTCCACCGATGTCGAATGCGCGATTGATCTCCCCGGGCGCTTCCATGGCGCCGATCAGGTAATGCAGAACATCGCGCACGGCGATCGGCTGTGTGCGCGTGGAGACCCAGCGCGGCGTGATCATGACGGGCAGTCGCTCGGTGAGATAACGCAGCATCTCGAAGGACGCCGACCCCGAACCGATGATGACCCCGGCCCGCAGTTCGACGGTAGGCACACCGCTGGCTCGCAGCGTTCGGCCCACTTCCGCCCTGCTGCGCAAGTGCGGCGACAGTTTGCTCGCCGGGACGTCCGGCACCATGCCGCCGAGGTACACGATGCGGTGCACGCCCGCCCGTGCGGCTTGCTGCCCGAACACGGTCGCCATATGGCGTTCTTGTTCCTCGAAGCCGTGCCCGGCTGACAGTGAATGCATCAGGTAGTAGGCGCCTTCTACCCCGGCCATCGCCACAGCCAGCGCATCAGGATCAGCGGCGTCCCCGGCGACGACCTCGACCCGGTCGAACCAGCTGCGCTCGGATAGCCGCTCCGGGTGGCGGACGAGCACCCGGACCTCGTGCCCGCGGTGCAGTAGTTGTGGGATCAGCCGACCGCCGATGTACCCGGTGGCACCGGTGACGAGCAGGCGCATGGGGCTCAGTTTGGCTCAGGCTCGACAGGTCCGCATCATGACGGCGGATCGAGCAGCAGACCCTTCACCGGTTCGGTGGGCTGGTTGACCATGGCATGTGCGGCCATCACCAGGTACTCCCACATCTGGTCGTCGAGTTCAGAGGGCAGCTGCTGCTTGTCCAGCGCGGCCCGCATGTGCTTGAGCCAAAGGTCACGGTGATACTCGTCGATGCCGAATGGCTGATGGCGCATCCGCAACCGCGGGTGACCACGTTCGTCGCTATAGGTGCGGGGACCCCCCCAGTACTGCTCGAGGAACATACGCAGCCGGCGTTCGGCAGGACCGAGGTCCGCCTCGGGGTACATGGCGCGCAGTTCCGGGTCGCTGCTGACACCGACGTAGAACTCGGCTACGAGCGCCGCGAAGAAGGCTTCGCCGCCGAATTCGTCATAGGCGGTGGACATGACACAAACCTACTTCGCCGCCGGCGGCTGCGAGCCAGGTGGGAACGGCCGCGCGACCACCGGGACCCGCACACCGCGGCGGTCGAACTCCTCCTTGATCCGCACCCGGATGGCCCGGGTGAGCGGGATCTGCTTCTCCGGTGCGGCCTTGGCCAGTACCCGGATGAACATGGCATCCCCGGACACCGACTCGACTCCGGCGAAGGAGGGCTTGCCCAGCAGCATCTCGTCGTACTGCGGGTCGGCGTACATGTCCTCGGCCACCGCTTGGATCGCTTCGCGCACCACGTCCAGGCTCTCGTCGTAGGCGATCGGGATGTCGACCGAGGCCAGTGTCCAGCCCTGCGACTGGTTGGCCACGCGCAGGATCTCGCCGTTGCGGACGTACCAGACCACACCGGACAGATCTCGTAGCCGGGTGATCCGCAGCGTGATGTCCTCGACCACACCCACGGCTTCCCCGAGGTCGACCATGTCGCCGACGCCGTACTGATCCTCGAAGACCAGGAAGATGCCGGACAGGTAGTCCTTGACCAGACTCTGCGCGCCGAAGCCGAGCGCCACACCCACAACCCCGGCGCTGGCAAGCAGGGGTGCGACGTCGATGCCGAGCAGCGGCAGCAGGAGTAACAGCGAGATGATCAGCACCGTCGCTGTGATGATCGAGCGCAACAGCGTGCCGATCGCCTCGGCCCGTTGCTTGCGCCGTTGTGACATCAGCACTTCGCTGAGTTCCTGGGTGCGCTCGGCGCGGCGAGCCTCGCCCAGCCGCTCCCTGCGGCCCTTCTCGGCCATCCGTTTCACAATCCGGTCGAGGATCCTCACGAGGATGAAACGGATCACCACTGCGACGACGACGATGATCAGGACTTGCAGGGGGACACCCTGCAAGAACTCCCAGACGTTGGAGGCCGACACCGTTCCATTGTGCCCACACGCGGCTCGCGGGCGGTGCTGACTGGTTTCGCAGGCCGCGCGCAGACAGAATTGAGCCATGGCTGACGAGGACCAGAACGCACAACAACCCGTGTTCCCCGAGCGTGAGGACCACGTCTACGGCAAGACGCCGGGAGTGGGGGACTGGAAACGGATCACCCGGCTCAGCCTGCTCGGGCTGCTGGTCGTGTACGCGGTGTTGTTCTTCCTGATGAACAACGACACGGTGCCGGTGAGCCTGGTCGTGGCGACAGTGAGCATTCCCCTGGTGTGGGCGCTGTTGCTGTCCTTCGTGCTAGGCGCGGCTGTCATGTACCTGCTGATGTACCTGCGCCGTCGGGCGGTGCGGAAAGCGCGCCAACCGTGAGCCTGCATGACGTGACGGCCGTGGAACAAGCAGCCGCGATCCGGTCTGGCGAACTGACGGCAGTCGAGCTCGCTGAGCACTACCTGGCTCGAAGTGAAACCGTGACCGGCGCGTTCGTGGCACTGACGCCAGATGTGGCGCTTGCGCAGGCGCGGGCCGTCGATGCCGGTGAGGTGACGGGGCCGCTGGCGGGCGTGGTGTGCCCGGTCAAGGATCTGTTCTTCATGCGCGGGTCGTCGACACGGTTCGGTTCCGTGGCCTACGACTTCCCGGCGATGGACGACGACCACGTCGTGCGCGCGATGCGCGAGGCGGGGCTGGTCTTCACGGGCAAGACCACCACCCCCGAGTTCGGTCTGCCCTGCTACACCGAGCCGGACCCTTCGGTCAGCGCCCCGGCCCGCAATGTATGGGATTCCGAACGCACCGCCGGTGGCTCGTCGGGCGGGGCGGCGGTCGCTGTCGCCATCGGGTCTGGCGCCGATCGCACATGGTTCTGACGGCGGCGGCTCGATCCGAATCCCCGCCTCTGCCAACGGTCTGGTCGGCCTCAAGCCAAGTCGGGGCCGGGTGAGCAACGGCCCGCTGCGCGATCCTGTCGGGGATCTGGTCACCAGCGGTCCGCTGGCCCGCACCGTGGCCGATGCCGCGGCGCTGCTGGACGCTATGGCAACGCCCTTCCCTGGCGACCCGTATTACGCCCCGCCCCCGGCAACCTCGTTCCTGGATGCCGCGGGCCAGGAGCCGGGGCGGCTGCGCATCGGGTTTTTCAGCGAGCCGATCATCGCCGACGTCCCGGTGGATCCGCAGGCGCAGACGGCGATGGAGTCAGCTGCTGCCCGGCTCGAGGAACTGGGGCATCAGCTGGAGCCGATCGCGCGTCCGTTCGGCCCCGAACTGGTGGTGCAGTTCGAGCACCTCTGGCACGTCCTGGCCCTGCTCACGCCGGTGATGCCCGAGGACGAACAGCGACTGCAACCGACGACCCAGTACCTGCGGGAACTGGGCCGTGGCGTCAGCGGCATCGCGCTGGCGCAGGCGGTGTCGTTGGTCCGGATCCAGACCCGTGCGACGTTGCAGAGTTGGGCTGCGTTCGACGCGGTCCTCACTCCGACCACGAACGGGCCCGCCCCGCTGGTCAGCGATCTGGTCGACCTCGCCGATCCTGCCCGTGACTTCGACAACCAGAAGGCCTGGGCGGCTTACACCGCGGCGTTCAACATGACCGGACAGCCGGCCATCAGCCTGCCGTTGCACCGGACGCCGGAGGGGTTGCCGCAGGGCGTGCAGCTCATCGGGCGGATGTACGGCGAAGAAGGTTTGCTCTCGCTGTCAGGACAGATCGAGCGGGCATACCCGTGGCACGCGGATCGGCCGAGCGCATGGTGACCGCGCGGGAACGGCTGGCGACGTCGTGCGGCGTCGCCACGGAGTACTGGGATCTGGGCGGCACGCTGCGGGTCGTCCCGGACAGCACAATCGAGGCGACGTTGGCCGCGCTCGGAGTGCACGCGGGGGAAGACGCCGATTACGAGGCCGCCCTGGCTCAACGTCAGCAGGCGCACTGGGACCGGGACCTGCCGCCGTTGCGGGTGGTCCGCGAGCAGGACACCAACGGACCGTGGGTGCACCATCCCGAAGGCAAGCCACCGCTGATCTGGGTGGAACTGGAGACCGGCGGGCGTCGGTACGACCTGCCGTGCGAACCGCAGGAGACGCACACGATCGCAGGGGTTCGCCGCACCGAGTCACGGATTCTGCTGCCGCCCGACTTGCCCTTGGGGTACCACCGACTGTGGATCCAGCAGGACGAAGGCGACCGCGACGACTGCGGGCTGGTGGTCGCTCCCCGGCGCCTGCCCGAAGCACCCCGCGGCTGGGGGCTGGCGATCCAGTTGTACTCCGTGCGGTCGGGCCGCTCCTGGGGGATTGGTGATTTGGAGGACCTCGCCGACCTCGGCGTGTGGGCAGCAGACGAACTGGGCGCCGACTTCCTGCTGGTCAATCCACTGCACGCTGCGGCGTTGGTGTCACCGATGGAGAACTCGCCGTACCTGCCGGGGACGCGCCGGTTCGGACACCCGATCTACATCCGCCCGGAGGGGGTCGAGGAGCACGCCTACTTGTCGCGCTCGGACGCGACCCGCATTGCAGACATCGGAGACGGCCTGCGGGAGCGCAACGGCAGCGCCGATCTGCTGGACCGCGACGTTGTCTGGGAAGGCAAGCGCGAGGCACTCGAGCTGATTTTCGAGGTGCCGCGCAGCCCCGCGCGCGACGTCGCGTTCCGGGCCTTCCTCGCCGAGGAGGGCGAGGACCTGCAGGCGTATGCGCGCTGGTGTGTGCTCGCCGAAGAGTACGGGCCCCGCTGGGACGAGTGGCCCGACTCTGCTGCGCACCACGAACCCGCAGCGCACCGGGTCGAGTTCTACACGTGGCTGCAGTGGATCTTCGACGAGCAGCTGGAGCACGCACAGCGGCAACTGCTGGCTGCCGGCATGAAGATCGGCATCATTCAGGATCTGGCCATCGGGGTGCACCCCTTTGGTGCCGCAACCTGGTCGATGGGCGAGTTGCTGACGCGCGGTTTCCGGGTGGGTGCGCCACCGGACATGTTCTCTCCGACCGGCCAGGACTGGAGTCAGCCGCCCTGGAACCCGGTCGAGTTGGAGAAGGCAGAGTACCTGCCCTTCCGCGACATCCTGCGGTTCGTCATGCGGCACGCCGGCGGTTTGCGGATCGACCACATCATCGGGCTGTTCCGGCTGTGGTGGATTCCGCCGGAGGCTGACCCGAAGGACGGGACCTACGTCCGCTACGACCATCAGGCGCTGATCGACATCCTGTGCCTGGAGGCGGCGCGGGCCGGCGTGACGCTGATCGGCGAGGATCTCGGCACGGTCGAACCGTGGGCACGGGATGTGCTCAGCGACCACGGGATTCTGGGGACGACGGTGCTGCTGTTCGAGCGGGAAGGCGACACCGTGCACGACCCGAACGGCTGGCGCACCGAGTGTTTGGCATCGGTCACGGTGCACGACTTGCCGCCGACCGCGCAGTACCTGTCGGGCTCGCACATCCGGTTGTGGCAGGAACTCGGGCTGCTGGATCGCCCGTTCGACGAGGCGATGGCGGCTCAGCAGCAAGAGGTCGCGGCATGGGTCGAGGTGTTGCGCAAGGAAGGTCTGCTGTCCCCGGCGGAGACCCCGAGCGCGACGCAGATCACGGTCGCGATGCACCGGCTGATGTCACGCGCCCCCAGCCGGCTGCTCTGTCTGTCGCTGGTCGACGGGGTGGGGGACCTGCGGACCCAGAATCAGCCGGGCACCGATCAGGAGTACCCGAACTGGCGGGTGCCGCTCACCGACGAGAACGGTCGGTCGGTGTTGATCGAGGACTTGCCCAACACGGACTTGCTGCGGGCTTTGGTCCGGTCGCTGAGCAGGTAGTCAGCCGGTTGAATTGCCGCTGGTAATCCGTGTCGCGCCCACATCGCGACCGCGCGCCAATGTCGCACCATTGCCGACTGGGGAGCGGCGGACTACTCTTCTGTATCCATGCGGACGATCGCTCTGACACTGGCCACATCGGCGCTCATGCTCGGCACCGCCTCCAACGCGGGTGCTGCGGTAGTCGATCCCAATGAAAAGACCACCGTCACCGACATCCAATGGCGCATCGTGTACAGCACCCGGACTCCTGGCAATTGCATGGTCGCGGGGTTCTCCCAGTGGGAGGCGGCCAAGTTCAAGGGGTGGGATGCCTACAAGCTTTCCATCACCTTCGGCACACCGCCGGCGTCGAGTACCTACAGCGCTTCGGTGTCGCCGCCGCCCCTTTACGACGATCAACTCCCGTATCACGACAGCATCGTTTCGCCGCCTAACGGCAGCCACTGGGCGTTGATCGGTGACGGCAGTTTCCGCGCCGGGCCGCCGCCAGCAGAGGCCGATTGCCAGGCGATGCTCGCCAGGTCCCAGGCGCAGATTCCGGATAACAAGGTCACGACTTACTTCCGCCGCACGACTGTTTGCGCGACCAAGTTCGACAAGTTGACCAAAGTGGAGAAGGCCGTCAAGAAGGCCAAGGGCAAGAAGAGCAAGCGCAGGGCCAAGGCGAAACTGGCAGCAGCCAAGTCGTCGTTCACCAAGGACTGCACCAGGTAGGTGTCGACCACCAAGACCGGCCTAACGCCAGCCTTTGCCGTTGCCTAGTCTTCCGCAGATCCCGTGCCAAGCACCCTGGCCGGGCACCCCTATCCCATGCCCCTGAAGCGTCGGCGAAACCTCAGATCAGCGGCACCATGCTCCGCGCGTGATCGGACGCACCAACCATGCCCGCGCCGGGTCTCTACGCCCCGTCCCGCTGCTGACACCGCAAGGCGCGCAGAGTGCCGTCCCGGCCCTCTGCCAGCAGCCGCATGCCACCACGCGGAATGGCCACGCCGCCGTGGAGCACCGCGTCGGTCCGCTCCACGATCGCCGCCTCGACCAGCGCGGAGGGGAACAGTCCCAGCGTGATCTCCTGAGCGATCTCGTTGGTGCGTTGCTTCCACACCCCTGGCAGGGCGTCGAAATACTCCTCGACATGCGGACGCAGCAACTCGCGATGCCGCGGCACGGCGATACCGGCGATGGTGGCGCTGAGCATGTGGTTGGGCAAGGACGTGTCATGCAGGCAGGCATGCCACGCTGCCGCCTTGGCCTCCGGCGTCGGGATCGCGGCGCGACAGGTCGCGGCGTAAAGGCGACCGGCGGCCGTGTCGTCGCGCGCGAGTTCCTCCTCGATCTCCTGATTGCCGGCCTCGCCGAGCACGACCAGCCTCGTGAGCAGCGTCCAGCGCAGGTCGGTATCGATCGCCAGGCCGTCGATCGTGGTTGTGCCATCCAGCAGTCCGCGCAGCAGGGCGACGTGCTCCGGCGAGGCCGCGAAGACCGAGAAGCCCCGCATGTAGGCCAGTTGGTGGTCACTGCCCGGCTCGGCTTTGCGGAGCAGATCCTCGAGGAAATCCGCCAGTCGCTGGTTGTACTCCTCGCGGCGCTCGGGTGCTGCGTAGAACGCCAGCGCGCTGTCGGCCTGCCGCAACACCTGCTGCACCATGCCCACTTCGCGCTCATCGCCCAACCCGCTGATCACGGTGTCGGTGAAGGCGCTGGTGCTGATCTCGCCGTCGCGGGTCATGTCCCACATGGCGCCCCACAGCAGTGCGCGGGCCAGCGGATCGGCAACCCCGCCGAAGTGGGCCGTCACGGTCTCCAGACTGCGAGCGTCCAACCGGATTTTGGCGAACGTCAGGTCGTCGTCGTTGAGCAGCAGCAGGTCCGGACGAGCCCTATCGGACAGCGCCGGCACCGGGGTCTGCGCGCCGGTCACGTCGAGTTCGATCCGTTCGGTCCGGGTCAGCGCCGCGCCGTCGAGGTTGTAGACGCCGATGGCGATCCGGTGGTCGCGCAACGTCGGCGCCACCCCCTCGGGCAGTGCCGGCGGGCTCTGCACGACGGTCACCTCGGCCATGCCGCCGTCCGGCGCGTCGGCGATCGCTGCCCGCAGCAGGTTGACGCCGGAGGTCTGCAGCCACTGCTGGGTCCACTGGCTCAGATCCCGGCCGCTGGCATCGGCGAGTTCGGCCAGCAGGTCGGACAGGCTGGTGTTCGACCACGCATAGTGCGAGAAGTAGTTGCGCAGTCCGCGCAGGAAGTCCTGCTCTCCGACGAACGCCACGAGTTGCCGCAGTGCTGAGGCGCCCTTGGCGTAGGTGATGCCGTCGAAGTTCGTGTAGACCGTCTCGAGGTCCACCATGTCCGCGGCGATCGGGTGCGTCGAGGGCAGCTGGTCCTGCCGGTAGGCCCACGCCTTGCGTGAGTTCGCGAACGTCGCCCAGGCGTCGGTGAAGCGGGTGGCGTGGGTGTTGGCGTAGTGGCTGGCCCATTCCGCGAACGACTCGTTGAGCCACAGGTCGTCCCACCAGCGCATGGTGACCA
Organism: Candidatus Nanopelagicales bacterium; assembly: GCA_037045455.1. Taxonomy (GTDB): domain Bacteria; phylum Actinomycetota; class Actinomycetes; order S36-B12; family UBA10799; genus JADKAV01. Next base: position 133,031 of record JBAOIN010000003.1, read on the forward strand.
GGTCGCCGAACCACATGTGCGCCATCTCGTGCAGGATCGTGTTCGCGCGGTTCTCGTAAGCCGCGTCGGTGACCCGGGAACGGAAGATGTAGTCCTCGCGGAACGTCACACAGCCGGCGTTCTCCATCGCCCCGGCGTTGAACTCCGGCACGAACAACTGGTCGTACTTGCCGAACGCGTACGGCACCTCGAAGGTGCGCTCGAAGAACTCGAAGCCCTGCTTGGTGATGAGCAGGATGTCGTCGGAGTCCAGGTACTCGGCCAGCGACTTGCGGCAGAACACGCCCAGCGGGTACGTGCCGTGCTCGCCTTCGTAGACATCGCGCACGACGTGGTAGGGCCCGGCCACCAGCGCGGTGATGTAGGTCGAGATGGGCTTGGTCGCCGGGAACTCCCAGCGGCTCACGCCCTCGCGGACGGGCTCCGCGTCCGGCGTGGCGGAGTTGGACGTCACCACCCAATCGCTGGGGCCGGTCACCGTGAGTTGCCATGGTGCCTTGAGATCGGGCTGCTCGAAACAGGCGTACATGCGCCGGGAGTCGGCGACCTCGAACTGCGTGTAGAGATACTGCTGGTCGTCGACCGGGTCGATGAACCGGTGCAGGCCCTCTCCGGAGGTCATGTAGGCGCAGTCCGCCTCCACCACGACCGTGTTGGAGGAGTCGAGGTCGGGCAGTTGGATGCGCGAGTCGGCGAACTGCGTCGCGGGATCCAGCGACCGGCCGTTGAGAGTGATGCTGCGCACGTTCGGGTGCGATGAGGTCCAGCCAGCTCGAGGACCCCGCAACCGTGCAGTGGAACGTCACCGTTGTGCGCGAGGCGAAGGTGTCGCCGGTGCCACTGAGGTCCAGCTCGACGGCGTACGCGACATCGCTGATGACGGCGGCGCGAGAGGCGGCCTCGTCCCGGGTGAGGTTCTGTCCTGGCATGGGACCATCCTGCCCGATCCGTGCGTCGTGATCCCTATGGCCCTGCGGCGGGCCTAGGGTGGGCGGCGTGGACGTGCAGACGCGCATGAAGCGACTTGTGGCGCAGGCCGCGGTCCAGCGGGTGGAGTCCGGAATGATCCTGGGTCTGGGCAGCGGCTCGACCGCTGCACTGTTCATCGAGGAGCTGGGCAGGCGCTGGCAGGCCGGCGACGTGACCGGGATCGTCGGAGTGCCCACGTCCTTCCAGGCCGCGCAACTCGCGCAGCAGTACGGCATTCCGCAGATCACGCTCAACGAGATCGACCACATCGACCTTGCGATCGACGGCGCCGACGAGGTCGATCCGGCCAAGAACCTGATCAAAGGCGGCGGAGCGTGTCACACCCGCGAGAAGCTTGTGGACAGCCGGGCCCGGACGTTCGTGGTCGTGGTGGATGCCTCCAAACTCAGCGACACATTGGGCGCGTCCTTCCCCTTACCGGTGGAGGTCCTGCCCGAGGCCTACCGGCAGGTGATGACGGCGCTGCAGGCCTTGGGTTCGACGCCGGAACTGCGCATGGCGGTGCGCAAGGCGGGGCCGGTCGTCACCGATCAGGGCAACCTTGTGATCGATGCGAAGTTCGACGCCATCACCGAACCGGCCGAGTTGGAGCGCACGATCAACGCCATCCCTGGCGTGCTGGAGAACGGGCTGTTCGTGGGCATGGCCGACGAGGTGCTGGTGGGCGACATCGAGGGCGACGAAGCGTCGGTGCGTAGCCTTTAGCCATGTCCTGGATCTGGGTGGTTCTCGGCGCGCTGCTCATCGCGCTCGTCACGTCGGTGCTCATCGGCTTCTTCTACTGGCGGCCGCGCGCGCAGAAGCGGGTGACTGCTGCCAGCCAGGCACTGGCTGAGGAACTCCACGGACGACCGCCTCTGCTGATCGCGCCCGCCCAGTGCCGCAAGGCTGACCTCCGGGACGCCGCATCGCTACCCGGCCTCGGGGTGCTGGCCCTCACCGAGCAGGCGGTTCTCTACTCGACGGGGGAGCGGGTCGTGATACTGGCCCGCGACGGCCTCCAGGTGCGCAGCAACGGCACCAACCTGGAGTTCGCGTCGCAGACTCCGCAGGGCCGACTGGTTCTGACACTGCCTGATCCGGCGCCGTGGATGCAGGCGCTGGCCTGACTGTCCGGCGGATAGCGAGGCGAGTCGTGTGCGGAGTACGGTCGGCGCATGTCCGCCGAATTCGACGCCGCCGTCGCCCGTGTCTCCGAACTCAGTCAGGACCCCGGCAACGAGGTCAAGCTTAAGCTCTACGCCCTGTACAAGCAGGCAACGCAGGGAGATGTCGAGGGCAAGCGCCCCGGTTTCACCAACCCGGTGGGCCGCGCCAAGTACGACGCCTGGACTGAGGTGTCCGGCCTTTCCGCCGAGGAGGCCGAAGCCGCCTACATCGACGTGGTCGACGGTCTGTAGTGCATTGGGACGCCGCTCGGTACGACACGGACTTTTCGTTCGTCACTGACTACGGCGAGGAGCTGCTCGATCTGCTCGAACTGCAACCCGGTGCCCGTGTCCTCGACGTGGGGTGTGGGACGGGTGCGCATGCCGGTGCGCTTGCGGCCCGCGGGTATGACGTGTTGGGGGTGGATGTCGACAAGGCGATGCTGGAACGCGCTCGGACGTCGCATCCGCGGGCGCGGTTCCTGGCCGCCGATGTGCAGACGATGACATTGGGGGAGACGTTCGATGCTGCGTTGAGCAACGCTGCGTTGCACTGGATGCCGGATCAGGCCTCGGCATTGGTGTCGATCCGCGCCGCGCTTCTCTCCGGTGCCCCGTTCGTGGCCGAGATGGGTGGGGCTCACAACGTCGAGATCGTGGACCGGGCGCTGGTCGAGGCGGCGGCTCATCTGGACCTGGAAGTGCCGGCGATCCGCAAGTTCTTCCCGACGGTCGGGCAGGAGGCCGCGCTGCTGGAGGCGGCGGGTTTTGAGATCTCCTGGATGCGCTGGTTCCCGCGGTGGACGCCGCTGCAGCCGGGTCAGACGCCGGCCGATTGGTCGCGGGTCTTCCGGGCCGACTTGTGGGAGGCCGTGCCGCGCGATCGGTGGCAGAGCCTGTCGGGTGAAATCGACGCTCGGTGCGGGGAGTTGCGTTCGGGTGAGCAATGGGCGATCGACTACCGGCGCTTGCGGTTCCTCGCTCACGCAGCTTGAACGCGGTGTTCGATTTCCGGTCATGTGAATTGTCCGTGCTATGGGTTCGGGTGGCAGGGGTAGCCCCGGCTCGTCCCATCAGCCGCACGAAGGAGAACGACAGTGATCACCCGGAAGATCGCCACCGTCGCTGGAACCGCCACGCTGGCCGCCGGTCTGGGCACAATGCCGGCTGCCGCACACGGAGGCCATGGGGGGTGGCAAGGCAGCCAGAATCAGGGCGGCACGGCGCTGATGCTCACCAAAGGTGTCAAGCAGCAGATGCGCGCAGAAGGGATCTCAGTGCAGGCCGTGGATCCGGCCAAGCAGTGGAATCGGTGTCTGTTCACGTTCCCCGCAGTACGCAGCGATGAGAACACAATCACGCACACCGGCGGGCTGTCACTCACCAAGGACGGCAACTCGGTGGTGCTCAGCGACTTCGTCGTGAACACCGACGACGGCACCGTCGATGCCACCGTCTCCGGAGTTCCGATGAGCGACGTCTTCACGCTGGACAACATGCGCACCGGCCGCAAGTGGTTCAAGGGCGAGGTCCATCTGGGTGCCGGTAAAGCCGATGCCTTGGATGCCGCGTTGAACACCACGGTCTTCGAGGACGGCATGTTCCTGGGCAAGGCAGCGACGTGGTTCGGCTGGAAGCGCAGTTGGCGCCACGGCGACCGCGGCTGGCAGAACTGGGGCGATGCCAACCACGACTGGCAGACCTGGTCGGGCCAGGGTTGGACCGGGAACGGTCGTGACCGCGGCTGGTCGGGCAGGCACGAGTCCCGTCACTGACTGATCGACGCGACGCCGTCCCTGGATCTCCCTCGAGTCCAGGGGCGGCGCTGTATCTCTATGGTGCCGCAGGGGCTGGGCGGTTGGCGTGGCGGCTATCGGTGGACGGCTAGGCGCATCCGTTAGACCTTCGACCATCGGTTAGACCCAAACGGGCCGAATTGGCCTAACGGATGTTCCAAGGTCTAACCGATGGTCCAGAGGTCTAACGGATGTCGAAGGCGTGAAGGTCGGATGGGGGCCTCCGGATCGAGCCTGCGGCCCGAGCGGGTGATCGGGGCGCCGTCAGTCGCCTTCGGCGACTTCCTCCTCGATCCCGGCAGTGTTTCCCTAGTCAGATGACGAGAGCCCCGCAAGCGTGCGGGGCTCTCTTCATCTGAGCGGGTGACCGAGTCCGTCGCACGCCTTTGGCGTGCTCCTCCCGATCCCGGTCGTGTTACCTGCAATCAAGTGAGAGGGCCCCCGCAAGCATGCGAGGGCCCTTCACTTGAGCGGGTGACCGGGGTGCCGTCAGTCGCCTTTGGCGACTTCCTCCTCGATCCCGGCAGTGTTTCCCTAGGCAGATAAAAAGAGCCCCGCAAGCGTGCGGGGCTCTCTTTATCTGAGCGGGTGACCGAGTCCGTCGCACGCCTTCGGCGTGCTCCTCCCGATCCCGGTCGTGTTACATGCAATCAAGTGAAGGGCCCCCGCAAGCGTGCGGGGCTCTCTTCATCTGAGCGGGTGACCGGGATCGAACCGGCACCATCAGCTTGGAAGGCTGAGGCTCTACCATTGAGCTACACCCGCGAGTTCCACCAGATTACAACGGGTTACGCGGGGCGTAGCGTAGTGGCTAGCGCGCTTGCTTTGGGAGCAAGAGATCGTGGGTTCGAGTCCCGCCGCCCCGACGTCATTTTCCAGGATCGTACGATGGCACCTGATCCCCGCCCATCCACGAGGAGTCTGAGTCAAGCGTGAAGAGCACCGTCGAGAACCTGTCCGAGACCCGGGTGAAACTGAATGTCGAGATCCCGTTCGAGGACGTCCAGGACTCCGTGAAAGCCGCCTACAAGCGCATCGGCTCGCAGGTCAACATCCCGGGCTTTCGGCGCGGCAAGGTCCCCGCGCGGATCATCGACCAGCGCTTCGGCCGCGGGGTGGTTCTCGAGGAGGTCGTGAACGCCGAGGTGCCCAAGGCTTACGACGAGGCGGTCAAGAAGAACGAATTGCGCCCGCTCGGCCAGCCCGAGGTCGAGGTGACGCAGATCGAGGACGGCGAACTCATCGCCTTCACCGCCGAGGTGGATGTCACACCGAAGTTCGACCTGCCGGACTACGAAGGCCTCGAGGTCGAGGTGAGTGACTCCGTGGTCTCCGACGAGGACGTCGACGAGCAGATCGAACAACTGCGCAAGCGCTTCGCCACCACCACTCCGGTAGAGCGGGCAGCCGGCACCGGTGACCTCGTTCTCGTGGACGTCAAGGGGGAGCTGGACGGTGAGGAGATCGAGGACTTCGCCGGATCTGCGCTGACATTCGAGGTGGGTGCCGAGGGCGTAATCGACGGTTTCACGGAAGCCGTCGAAGGCAAGAGCGAGGGCGACACGGTGACGTTCGACCACGTCCCCGACGAGGGCCCGTACGAGGGACAGACGATCACCGTCACGGTCGATGTGAAGGGCGTTCGCGACCGCACGCTGCCCGAGGCCGACGACGAGTTCGCGATGCTGGCCAGCGAGTTCGACACCATCGACGAGCTGCGCGAGGACATCAAGGTGAAGTTGCAGAGCAACCGCCTGGTCGAGCAGGGCTACGAGGCGCGCGAGAAGGTCGCCGAGAAGCTTGTCGAGCTTGTCGACTTCCCGCTACCGGAGAAGTTCCTGCAGGCGCAGGTCGACGACCACTTCTCCGATGGACACGGGGATGACGAACACCGCGCCGAGGTCGAGGACAACACCCGCACCTCGCTGAAGACGCAGTTGATCCTTGACCGCATCGCCGAGGCCGAGGGGCTCACCGTCGACCAGGGCGAGCTTATCCAGTGGCTGGTGCAGCAGGCCCCCCGCTACGGCATGAGTGCGGACCAGTTCGCCAACGCGCTGGCCGAGGCCGGTCAGGTGGGGACAGCGATGGCTGATGTCAGGCGGAGCAAGGCGCTGGCGCTGGTCATGCAGAAGGCCGCCGTCAAGGATGCCTCGGGCAACCCTGTGGATCTCAGCGAGCTGGACCGCCGCCCGGATTCTCTCGAGGAGCTGGCCGAACAGATCGTCGAGGACGAACTGGACGACGAGGCGGCGTTGGACGCCGAGCAGGCAGAGCTGGACGCGGAGGACGCGCAGGCGCAGGCCGCGCTGGACGCCGAAGCCGACGACAAGTAGCCCTCGCACGCCGTCAGCGAACAGCGACGGTTTCGGGAAGGTTCTCGTCCGACCCCCGGGTTAGTGTCGATGCCAGACACAAACAGGAAGGCAGTTCGAAGTGGATGACCTCACTCCGCAGGGCAGAGGGCCACAGCCCAGCCCCATGGGCTACGACGACTCGGTGTTCCAGCGCCTGCTGAAGGAGCGCATCATCTTCCTCGGCTCGGCCGTTGAGGACACGGTGGCCAACCTCATCTGCGCCCAGATGCTGCTGCTGGCCGCCGAGGATCCCGAGCAGGACATCTACCTGTACATCAACTCACCCGGTGGGTCCATCTCGGCGGGCATGGCGATCTACGACACCATGCAGTTCGTCAAGAACGACGTCGCAACCGTGGCGATGGGCCTGGCCGCCTCGATGGGTCAGTTTCTCTTGTCGTCCGGCGCCCCCGGCAAGCGCTACAGCCTGCCGCACGCCCGGATCATGATGCACCAGCCGTCCGGCGGCATCGGTGGTACGGCCTCGGACATCAAGATCCAGGCCGAGCAGATGCTCTACATCAAGAAGCAGATGGCCAAGCTGATCGCCGAGCAGACGGGGCAGACAGTGGACCAGATCGAGTCGGATTCCGACCGCGACCGCTGGTTCTCCGCCGACGAGGCCAAGGAGTACGGGTTCATCGACCACGTGGTCCAGCGGGCCGCCGACGTGACCGGAAGTGGAGGCACCGCCTGATGGACGCCCGATCGCTGCTGACCCCACAGAGCCGGTACGTGCTGCCGGAGTTCCGGGAGCGGACCTCCACCGGGGAGCGGATTCACAACCCCTACACCAAGTTGTTCGAGGAGCGCATCATCTTCCTCGGCGTGCAGATCGACGACGCCTCGGCCGATGACGTGATGGCGCAGCTGCTGTGCCTGGAGTCGATGGACCCAGAACGTGACATCCAGATCTACATCAACTCGCCCGGCGGCTCCTACACCGCTATGACCGCGATCTACGACACCATGCAGTTCGTCAAGCCACAGGTGCAGACCGTGTGCCTGGGGCAGGCTGCTTCGGCCGCCGCCGTACTGCTCGCGGCCGGCGCGCCCGGAAAGCGGTTCGCCCTGCCACACGCCCGGGTCCTGATCCACCAGCCGTACACCGAGGGCGGCGGCCAGGGGTCGGACATCGAGATCCAGGCCAACGAAATCCTGCGCATGCGCACCGAGATGGAGGGCATCTTGGCCCACCACACGGGCCGCAGCCTCGAGCAGATCGAGCAGGACATCGAGCGGGACAAGATCCTGACTGCGGCCGACGCCAAGGAGTACGGCGTGGTCGACCAGGTCATCAGCTCGCGCAAGACCGCCGCGGGCTGAGCCTCGCAACTTCGTGCGCGCCACAGCCCGCGTCAGCGCGGGATGCGAGGTACCGTCGAAGACGTACGTGGTTGGGTGGCGACACCCGGGGAAGGGATGACCTGTGGCACGCATCGGTGAGGGGGCGGACCTGCTGAAGTGCTCTTTCTGCGGAAAGAGCCAGAAGCAGGTCAAGAAGTTGATCGCGGGCCCGGGGGTATACATCTGCGACGAGTGCATCGACCTCTGCAACGAGATCATCGAAGAGGAGTTGCAGGAGTCGGCGGACCTGCAGTTCGGAGAACTGCCCAAGCCGCGGGAGATGTTCGAGTTCCTCGAGCAGTACGTGGTGGGTCAGCAGAAGGCCAAAGAAGAGCCTCGCGGTCGCGGTCTACAACCACTACAAGCGGGTGCAGGCCGGCAATACTCCGAGCCGACGGGACGACGGCGTCGAACTCGCGAAGTCCAACATCCTGCTGCTCGGCCCCACCGGCTCCGGCAAGACGTTACTGGCCCAGACGCTGGCCCGGATGCTGAACGTCCCGTTCGCGATTGCTGATGCGACGGCCCTGACGGAAGCCGGCTATGTGGGCGAGGACGTCGAGAACATCCTGCTGAAGCTCATCCAGGCCGCCGACTACGACGTCAAGAAGGCCGAGACCGGGATCATCTACATCGACGAGATCGACAAGGTGGCTCGCAAGAGCGAGAACCCGTCGATCACCCGCGACGTCTCCGGTGAGGGTGTGCAGCAGGCGCTGCTCAAGATCCTGGAGGGCACCCAGGCATCGGTGCCCCCGCAGGGCGGACGCAAGCACCCGCACCAGGAGTTCATCCAGATCGACACGACGAACGTGCTGTTCATCGTGGGCGGCGCGTTCGCAGGGCTGGACAAGATCATCGAGGCCCGGATCGGGAAGAAGTCGCTGGGCTTCACCGCTGAGCTGGTCGAGGACACCAACCCCGGCGACGTGTTCAGCCAGGTGCTCCCCGAGGATCTCTTGAAGTTCGGCATGATCCCGGAGTTCATTGGCCGGCTGCCGGTGTTCACCTCGGTCACCCAGTTGGACCGGGAGGCGCTGATCGAGGTGCTGACCGAACCCAAGAATGCCTTGACCAAGCAGTACCAGCGGCTGTTCGAACTCGACGGGGTGGAGCTGGAGTTCGACGCCGGCGCCCTGGCCGCGATCGCCGATCAGGGCCTGCTGCGCGGCACCGGGGCGCGCGGCCTGCGGGCGATCCTGGAAGAGGTTCTGCTCAACGTCATGTACGACGTGCCCAGCCGTGACGACGTGGCCACTGTGCAGATCACGCGCGAGGTCGTGGAGAACAACGTCAATCCGACGATCATCCCGCGCAAACCGAGCCGCCGCGAGCGGGGCGAAAAGAGCGCGTGACCGTCGCGGTCATTTTCAGCAGTACCCGCACGCCCGGCGTCGACGAGGAGTACGAGGCCATGGCCGTGGAGATGGATGCCTTGGCCGCCGCCCAGCCCGGCTATCTCGGGCACGAGTCGGCGCGAGGTGCGGATGGATTCGGGATCACCGTCTCGTACTGGGTTGACGATCAGGCGGCACGCGACTGGAAGCAGGTTGCCCAGCATCTGCAGGCACAACGTCTGGGACGTGAACGCTGGTACGTCGTCCTATCGGGTGGTGGTCGCCGACGTGATCCGCGAGTACGACTTCAGTACGAGCAGTCTCGAGCCCCGCGCACCCAGACCAGCCCGGTGATCTCCTCGGTCGGAGCGCTGAGGTTGGGATCGGCATTGAACCAGTAGCGACCCGTCACTGATCCATTCGCTGCGACGTACCACGAGTACCAGCGCGGCTGGCCGTCTCCCCAGTCGAGTTGGTAGGACACCGCCCAGGACCCGTCGGCCTTCTGTTCGGCGCCGGCGATGTAGATCGGATGACGACCGTTGATGATGTCCGAGCCCGAGGTGTTCGTGAGCCGGCAGTACGCCTGCTGGTAGTTGGCGAAGTGGCCGTAGCGGTACTCGACGGCGCAGTTGGGCCAGCCGGCCGGGCAGTCGGTGAACGTGGAGTCCAGGAAGTAGCCCTTGATCGCTTCCCACGCGGCATTGCCGGTGCTGTCGACGCCAGGCGCTGTGAACAGCGGTGCCGGCGTCGTGGGAGGGACCGGCGGGGCAATCGGCGTCGTGGCGGGCCCGGTAATGGTGGCGCCGACGGTCCGTCGCTTGCCCTTGACCTTGATCTTCACTTTCGCCTGCTTGCCGACCAGCGCCGCGATGCGTTGGGCCGTCAGGGTCTTGGTGCGCCAGGTCTTGCCCTTGCGAGTGAGCTTGTAGGTGGACCCGCCGACGACCAGTTTGGCCTTCGTGGGCTGCTTGCCGGTGAACGTGACGTCGACACGCAAGCCGTCGCTGATGATCGAGGCAGTCGTCGTGGCGGTAGCGGGCCCGGTCAGACCGGCTAGGGCCATGATCGCTGCGATGGCTATCAAGATCACCTTGCGCATTCCGGAACGGTACACCCGGCTAGCGCCCGCTGAACAGCCTCAACCCAGCTGAATCAACCGTTCGATGTCGCCGTGCACTTCAAGGGCTCCTGTGCGGCCGGTGTCCTCGATCAGCACCCGCCCGGAGCGATCGGTCAGCCGCAGCGTGATCTCGGCGTCGAGAGTCTCCTCGACCCGCTTGTGCATCTCGGTGCGGATCGGCGCATGCAGGAACGCGCCACCGGGCCGGGTCGCACGGATCTCGAGCACGCCCGGTTTGCCCTCGACGGTGAGCCACACGTGCTCGTCATCCACGCGCAACTCCCTGACCTTGGAACCGGTGTAGGTAGCGAACTTCAGCAGTCCCGTGCCCGTGCGCAGACCGATGAGCAGGCCTTGGAAGCTTCCGCGCAGCCAGGGGATCGTCGCCACCGAGGCCATCAGGCTCAAGCCGGAGTCCGAGAAGTGGTTGGAGTGGATCCACACGTAGCCAGAGGGGAAGGCCTGCCCCCAGTCCTTCTCGATGTAACCGCGGCCGCCGTCGAAGTCCAGGGTTCGGCCCTTCGAACTGTAGACTGCCGTGCAGCGTGTGCCCGAAAGACACCACGCCGTGGTAACACTCCATGAACGGCATCCAGGCGTACCAGCCCATAGCGCCCGGGGAGCGCACGCTGACGGGCCATGGATCCAGGGGCCCGAACTGCACCTCGCCGGTCAGATCGGGCAGATTCAGGCGCACCCCACTGGTGGAGAAGCGGCTGCCGCCGACCTGTGCGGCGAACGTGTCGCTGCTCGCAGTGAAGTTGTCCAGCGGTAGCGGGTGGTACCAGGTCCGGCCGGTCGCGCCGTCGAGCACCTGCACGAACGCCTCGTGCGGGCCGTCCTCCTCGGGCGCCAGGAACACGCCGGGAATCAGCGCCAGCCGCGCCTCCTGCCGGGCGTCGACGAGTTTGACGTACCAGCCCTCGAAGTACTTCGACCGCTTGCCTGCACCGTGGTAGCCGTCGGGGTGCAGGACTTTACGCATGGTCGCCAGCCTGCCATCTTCAGTGACAAAAGCGCGAAGGGGTGCCACGTGCGTGACTAGCGACCCGGATCTTCCGCGACGTGCCCGTAGGTGTGAAGTCGCAATCCGTGAGCACTCTGGGCATCGGTGAGCACGCCGGGCGTCGAAACCGCGTCCGTCGTGCTCACGGATGCCCGGAAGGCTCACGGATCAGTCGTGCCGCTGCTTCCAGTGACGAACGGGAAACGTGCGCCACGGTTCGTGTTAGGCGAGCTCGGCGGTCACCTCGAACGCCTCGCCGTCCACGACCTCCAGGTCGGTGTCCAGGCCCGCCAGCGGCCGGCCAGGTCCCGTGCGACCAGGCGGACTCGCGGCGGCAGTTGGGCCCCACGACCCGGGCGTGCGCCAGCCGGGCGCGCATGGACACCTTGTTGTCGCTCTTCACCTTGCGCAAGGCTGACAGCACTTGTCCCGCCGCGCCCAAGCATGGACGCGTCGCCGCCGCTAGTGAGTTCCTCGACAGCTAGGCCACGCGGCCTTGTGTACGGAACCTTCCTGCCACCAGGACCACACTTCCTCGGTGACGAAGGGCAAGATCGGGGCGAACAGCCGCAACTGCACGCTCAACGCCTGCGCCAGGGCGGCGCCGGCGGAAGCGGCGGCCTCGGGACCAAAGCTGCCGTGAGCCCGCTCCTTTACCAGTTCGATGTAGTCGTCACAGAAGGACCAGAAGAACGTCTCGGTCACTTCCAGCGCCCGCGCGTAGTTGTAGTCCTCCAGCGCGGCGGTCGCTTCGGCCACTACATCGCGCAGGGCAGCAAGCATGGCCAGGTCGAGTGGCTCGGTCACCGCGGCAGAAGGATCACCGGCGAATGACAGCGCGAACTTCGACGCGTTGAGGATCTTGATCGCCAGCCGGCGGCCGACCTTCATCTGGCCCTCGTCGTAGGCGGTGTCGGTGCCCGGGCGGCCACTGGCAGCCCAGTACCGCACAGCATCGGCGCCGTGCTGGTCCAGCAGACCCATCGGGGTGACGACGTTGCCCTTGGACTTCGACATCTTCTTGCGGTCCGGGTCCAGAATCCAGCCACTGATCCCCACGTGCTGCCAGGGCAGGCAGCCGTCCTCCAGATGCGAGCGCACGACCGACGAGAACAGCCAGGTACGGATGATCTCGTGGGCTTGCGGCCGCAGGTCCATGGGGAAGACCCGCCGCCACAGGTCGGGGTCGTACTCCCAGCCACCGGCGATGTGCGGGGTCAGCGAACTGGTCGCCCAGGTGTCCATGACGTCGGGGTCGGCCACGAAGCCACCGGGCTTGCCGCGCTGGTCCTCGCGTGTAACCGGCAGGCACCTGGTCCTGCGGGTCGACCGGCAGCTCGGCCTCGTCGGGGACCAGCACCTGGTCGTAATCGGGGTTACCGTCGGCGTCGACCGCGTACCAGACGGGGATCGGCACGCCGAAGAAGCGCTGGCGGGAGATCAGCCAGTCGCCGTTGAGCCCCTCCACCCAGTTCCGGTACCGGACCTCCATGTGCGGCGGGTGCCAGTCGAGCTCGGAACCGCGGGCGATCAGCGCCTCCCGCAGCGGCAGGTCGCGGCCACCGTTGCGGATGTACCACTGCCGGGTCGTCACGATCTCCAGCGGCTTGTCGCCCTTCTCGAAGAACTTGACCGGGTGGCTGATCTCACGGATGTCACCGACCAGGTCGCCCGACTCGCGCAGGAGTTCGGCCATGCGCTGCTTGGCGCTGAACATGGTCTTGCCGGCGAGTTCCTCGTAGGCCGCGCGCCCCTCGGAGGTGGTGATCCAGTCGGGCACGGTCGGGATGACACGACCATCCCAGCCGACGATCGGCCGCGTCGGCAGTTGCAGTTCCCGCCACCAGGTCACATCGGTGGTGTCGCCGAACGTACAGATCATTGCGATGCCGGAGCCCTTTTCGGGGTCGGCGAGTTCATGGGCAACAACCGGCACCTCGACGCCGAACACCGGCGTGGTGACGGTCTTGCCGAACAGTGGCTGGTAGCGCTCGTCGCTCGGGTGGGCCACCAAGGCCACACACGCCGCGAGCAGCTCGGGCCGGGTGGTTTCGATGTAGATGCGGTCGTCGCCGTTGTGGAAGCCCACTCGGTGGTAGGCACCCGGCCGCTCGCGGTCCTCGAGCTCGGCCTGCGCGACAGCGGTGCGGAACGTGACATCCCACAAGGTCGGGGCTTCGGACTGGTATGCCTCGCCGCGCGCGAGGTTACGCAGGAACGCCCGCTGCGAGACGGCGCGCGCCCGCTCGTCGATCGTCTGGTACGTATGGCTCCAGTCCACGGACAGTCCGAGCCGTCGCCACAGGTCCTCGAACGCCTTCTCGTCCTCTTGCGTGAGCCGCTCGCACAGTTCCACGAAGTTGCGCCGGGAGATCGGCCGCTGCTCCTTGCCGCCCGGCTCGACCTGCAGGTCCGGGTCGTAGTGCATGGACGGCTCGCAGCGCACGCCGAAGTAGTTCTGGACGCGGCGCTCGGTGGGCAGGCCGTTGTCGTCCCAGCCCATCGGGTAAAAGACGTCCAAGCCCTGCATCCGCTTGTAGCGAGCGATGCAGTCGGTGTGCGTGTAGCTGAACACGTGTCCCACGTGCAGCGAGCCGCTGACCGTCGGCGGCGGGGTGTCGATGCTGTAGACGCCGTCCCGGGTCCGGGTCCGGTCGAAGGCGTACAACTGCCGCTGGTGCCAATCAGCGGCCCATTTGCCGTCGAGACCGTCCACGCTGGGACGGTCGGGAATCCGGGGAGTGTCCATAGGTGCTGATTCTATTGGGCGGCTGGCGACGGCTTCTGCGCCAGTGCTGCCCGCTCTTGGTGGCCGCGAGGGTTGCGCCGTTGCCCGCTGGTGGCCGTGAGGGTCGCACCGTTGCCCGTTAGGGGTTCCTGGGAGTGCAACCACGCAACCCTCGGCAATCGGGGAGGGCAACCACGCAACCCTCGGCAGGCCCCCACCGGGAGGCTCTGTGGCCGGAGCGCTGCCTGCAGTCTACGGCTGCCGCGTAGCCTGGAGTGTGCCCTCCGACCACCCAGCTGCCGAGTTCGAAGCCGTCCAGCGTGCGCTGCTGGCGCGCTGGCCGGAACATCGTGTCGCCCCCGACCTCGAACGGATTCAGCGGTTGTGCGACCTGCTCGCCGACCCGCAACTGACGGCGCCCACGATCCATGTTGCGGGGACGAATGGCAAGACGTCGGTCTGCCGGATCGTGGAGACCGTCCTTCGCACCAGCGGTTTGCGTACCGGATTGATGACGTCCCCGGCCCTGCGCGACCTTACCGAGCGAATCGAGATCGATGGTGAGCCGATCGATGCGCAGCGGTTCGTGGAGGTGTACCGCGACATCGAGCCCTACATCGACATGGTGGATGCCGAGTCGGTGGCCGCTGGTGGACCGGCGATGACGATGTTCGAGGTCGTCACGGCGCTTGGGTACGCTGCATTCGCAGACGCCCCCGTGGATGTCGCCATCATTGAGACCGGCATGGGTGGCCGCTGGGACGCGACGAACGTCAACCAGGCGCAGGTCGCCGTGATTACGCCGATCGGCCTGGACCACACCGACTACCTCGGTGACACGCTGGCCGAGATCGCAGGGGAGAAGTCGGGGATCATCAAGCCCGGCGCGACTGTCGTGATTGCTCCGCAAGAGCCCGAAGCGCTGGCGGTCCTGATGGCGGCGGTCGACGAAGCCGGAGCGCACGCGATGCTGCCCGGCGTGGACTACGAGGTGCTCGCCCGGGGGCTTGCCGTCGGTGGCCAGGCCGTGACGCTGCGGGTGGGGGACCGGAAGTTCGAGGAGATGTTCCTTTCCCTGCACGGCCGTCATCAGGCCCACAACGCCGCGCTCGCGCTCGCGGCGGTGTACGGGCTGCTGGGCCGGCTCCCGGATGAGCAGACAGTGGCCGAAGCGCTGGGCAGCGTGCACTCGCCGGGCCGGCTGGAGGTCATCGGACGGCATCCGCTGACGGTCGCCGATGCCGCACACAACCCGCACGGCATGGCGGCCACGGCGTCCGCGGTTGCCGAGTCGTTCACGTTCGACAAACTGGTCGCTGTGCTGGCGGTGATGGGGGACAAGGATGTGGACGAGATGGTGCGACTGCTGGGGCCGGTCGTGGACGAGGTGGTGGTCACCGTGAACGACTCGCCGCGCTGCATGCCGTCGGCGGAACTGGCCGAACGGACGCGGGCTTTCGTCGGGACCGTACACGAGGTGCGCGATTTCGACCGGGCGATGCACATGGCCCGGGAACTCGCCGGTCCGCAGGGCTGTGTGCTGGCCACGGGATCGGTGGTCACCGCCGGCATGGCCCGCAGTTGGGCGGCCCAGGCATGAAGGTGATCGGATCGGCCACGCTGATCTTCCAGGCGATGGTCTTCGCGCTGGCCATCCCAGTTGCGGCGGCGCTCAAACCGGGCGTCGGCGGCTGGGTGGCGGCGGGTTTGATGGTGCTGGCTCTCGTGGGAGCGATGACGGCCCGGCGGGGGGACATCATCGTGGGCAGTGCGGTGCAGGTGCTGGCCGTGATCGCCAGCGTTTTCGTGCCCATCGCGCTGGTCCTGGCGCTGATCTTCGCCGGGCTGTGGGTCGCCGCGGTGTACTACGGGCGCAAGGCCGACGCCGCCGATGCAGCTCGCGAAATGCCCTGAACGATTCCGACAACTGAGTTGTCGTTTTCGTCCAACCTTCCCGGCGCAGACCCGGTACAAACCCGCCCGTACCCTGTGAATCATGGCGAACGAACGCACCCTGATCCTGATCAAGCCCGACGGCGTGGAGCGCGCGCTGGTGGGCGAGGTCCTGTCCCGCATCGAGCGCAAGGGCTACACGCTGGTGGCGCTGGAGCTGCGCACCCTGGACGTGGCGACCGCCGAAGAGCACTACGGCGAGCACAAGGGCAAGCCGTTCTTCGCTGAGCTGGTCGAGTTCATCACCTCCGGACCGCTGGTGGCCGGCGTGATCGAGGGCCCGGACGCGATCGCCGCCTGGCGGCAGATGATGGGGGCCACCAAGCCGCTGGAAGCCACCCCCGGATCCATCCGTGCCGACCTCGCCGTCGAGATGGGCCGCAACATCGTGCACGGGTCGGACTCCCCGGAGTCGGCCGCGCGCGAGATCGGGTTGTTCTTCCCGGGCCTTTGAGCGCAAACGCATTACCGCCGGCGCACGCACTACGTAGCATTCGGGGTAACTCGGCGAAAGGTCTTCGCATATGGCATTGCTGGCGGATAGCCGCCCGCGCGCGCGCCTGAGCTTGGGCCGCGACCTCGCCATCGACCTCGGGACGGCGAACACCCGCATCTACGCCCGCGGCCAGGGGGTCGTGCTGGACGAACCGTCGGTGGTCGCGATGCGTGGCCGGGACGTGGTGGCCGTCGGGGCCCAGGCCAAGGAGATGGTCGGGCGGGCGCCCGGGGACATCAGCGTCCTGCGCCCGGTGCAGCACTCCGTGATCCACCACTACGACGCGACGGAGCGGATGCTGCGCTACTTCGTGCAGCAGGCGCACGGCCGCTCGTTGCTGACCCGGCCACGGCTCGTGCTGTCCGTGCCCGGGCATCTCACCGGGGTGGAGCAGCGTGCCGTCCGCGATGCCGCCTACGCCGCAGGCGCCCGGCAGGTGTACCTGGTGCCGACGGCGTTGGCCGCTGCGATCGGTGCCGACATCCCGATTCACGAGACCGCTGGGCATTTCGTGCTGTCGCTGGGCGCGGGTTGTACCGAAGTCGCGGTCATTGCCCTCGGCGGCGTGGTTGCGGGAACCAGCCTGCGGCAGGGCGGGGACGATCTCGACCAGGCGGTCGCCGACTACCTCGTCGAACACTTCGACATCCGGGTCGGTCCGGGCACCGCCGAGGAGATCAAGATCGGGCTGGGGTCGGCCGTCCCGGTCGACGGTCTGCCAACCATGACCGTGACCGGTCAGGACTCCCGCACCGGCCTGCCCAAACGCATCGAGTTGTCCGGTTTCCACGTCCGCAAGGCACTGCAGCCGGCCGTCGACGACCTGCTCGTCGCGGTGCGGCGGGTGCTCGATGAGACCCCGCCCGAGGTCGCCGGCGACCTCATGCGCAGCGGCCTGGTGGTCACCGGCGGCGGGGCCTTGCTGCGCGGCCTGCCGGAACGCCTCGAGCACGATCTCGGCGTGCCGGTGCGGCTGGCCGGCCAGGCCGACCTCAGTGTGGTCGACGGGGCCGGTCGCTGCGCTGAGAACATCGCGGCCGTCCGCAAGTTGCTGCTGATCGAACCTGCTTTCTGACGATGGTCCGGACCCGTACGACCCTGCTGCTGCTCGTCGTCGCCTCCCTGGCGTTGATCCTGTGGGACCTACGGGCGTCGGACTCGTCAGTCCGGTCGGCGACCCAGCAATTGGTGACCCCCCTGCAGCGCACAGTCACCGCAGTGTTCGCGCCGTTCGGCAGCTGGGCCCGGGACGTGTCGGAATTCGGAGATCCAACAGTCCGCGCTGAAGCCACAGCCGACGTGCCGGTTCCGGACGGGTGGCTGGGAGCGCCGGGTCGCGTGATCGCCGCCGACATCGCCGGCGACCGGGCAGTTGTCACCGTGGATGTCGGTTCCGCGGCAGGCGTTGAAGTGGGCGACGCGGTGCTGGTCCGCAACGGCGTGATTGGCGAAGTCTCGGCCGTATCGGGGGGATCCGCGCAGGTCCTGCTCGTGACTGATCCGGCGAGCACGCTGGGCGTGCGAGTGCTGCCCAGCAAGGAGATGGGAGTTCTGACCGGCCAGGGTATGGACGCCCCGCTGCGAGTGGATCTGCTGAGCCCGGCGGCTGCGGCGCAAGCGGGTGACACGCTCGTGACCCTCGGCTCGAACAGTGCCCAGGGCCTTCCGCCCGGTCTGCCGTTGGCGAAGGTCACCGCTGTGGACACCGCACCGGCACCCTCTGGGCGCACGGCCACCGCTGAGCCCGTCACCGGAATGACGACTCTGGAGACCGTCGTGGTCCTGACGGGACGCCGATGAGTGCCGTGACGGCCCGCGCACCCGTGCATCTGCCGCGCGCGATCGCCTTGTGTGGAGGTTCCATCGTCGTCGCGTTCCTGGTGCAGACGGCCGTACTGCCGGCCCTGGGTGCGTCTGCCGCGATCCCGCTCGTGTTCAGTACCGTTGTCCTGCTCGGGGTGGCACTCGGCAGCCGGACCGGCGCGGTCTGCGGATTTCTCGCGGGGCTGCTGCTGGATCTCACCGGGGTGGGTGTGCTCGGCGTGGGCGCCCTGCTCGGAACGTTGCTCGGCGCGGCGGCAGGGCGACTGCGTGTCGACCGGTGGTGGCTGTCGGGCGTGCCGACGGCCGCGGTGATGACGATGCTGGCCGCATTGGCCTACGGCGGGATCAACGCCGCGCTTGCCGGGCTTCCCGTGTCGCTCGGGCGTTCTCCATGGTGGGTGGTGCTCGGCGGCCTCGTTTGCACGATGGCGCTGCTACCACTGCGCGGCGTGCGTGCGGGAGGCCGTGCGATGACTCTGCTGGACCAGCGGCGCGGCACGGCCCCGAGTCGCACGCCGACGAACCGCCGGCTGCGGCTGCTGACGATCCTGATCCTGGCGGTGGCCGGGACGATCGCCGTCCGGTTGGTCTGGCTGCAGACGGCGCAATCGGCGCAGTACCAGGCGCGGGCACAAGCCGTGCAGGACGACGTGGTCGAGGTGGCGCCCGCTCGTGGAGACATCGTGGATCGCGACGGCAGGATTCTGGCGGGGAATCGCACCGCGTATCAGGTGCTCGTGGAACAGGACGCTGACGCCGACCTGCAGCGGGTCGCGGACCTGACCGGTGAGCCGCTGGACCGGCTGCAGGCGCGCATGGTGGTGTGCGGTCAGCCGGGTTCGACGCCTGGCACCTGCTATGCCGGGCAGCCCGGCGAACCCATTCCGGTGGCGCTGGATGTCGCGCTGCCCGTGGCCATGACCGTCAAGGACGCGCATGTACCGGGCGTCCTGGTGGAAGCCGCGCCTGTGCGTGACTACCCGTCGGCTGCCAACGCGGCCGGGGTGCTGGGGTATCTCGCCTCCGGAGCGGGCGCCTCAGGTCTCGAGGCCCAGTACGACACCGCTCTACGCGGTGTGCCGGGCCAGGCCCGTCGCACGCTGACCCGGCAAGGCACCGGCCGCACCGAGGTCACCGTGCCGGCGCAACCCGGCCAGACGCTGGCGACGACGCTGGACGTGCCGACTCAGAAGGTTGCTGAGCGGGCGCTGAAGGATGCTGTCGGCACCGCGCGGGCAGAGGGGTACGACGCAACCGGGGCGTCGGTGGTCGTGATGGATGCGCAGACCGGTGCGCTGCTCGCGATGGCGTCCTACCCGACCTACGACCCCAACATCTGGGCGCACGGAGTGACCGATGAGCAGTACGCGAAGCTGACCGATCCGGCCGCCGGGCGGCCACTGGTATTGCGTCCTACACAGGCCCTCAGCCCCCCGGCCAGTACGTTCAAGTCGCTTACCACGGCCGCTGCGGTAAACGCCGGGTTCGACATCAACGGGACCTACCAGTGCCCGTCCGCGGTCACGGTCGGCGGCCAGGTCTTCCGGAATTTCGAAACCCGTGCCTACGGGCCGGTCTCGCTGGCGCAGGCACTGTCGATCTCGTGCGACACCGTCTTCTACCGGCTCGGCTACCAGATGTGGCGCAAGGACGGTGGCCTGCAGGCCGAGGACGCGCAGGAGTCGGTGGTGCGCACGGCCCGCAGCTTCGGTCTGGGCAGTGCGACCGGCATCGATCTGCCGGGTGAGGCCGCCGGATCTCTGCCCGACCGGGCCGACATCGCAGCGGACTACCAGGCGCGCAAGGACGACTACTGCCGGCGGGCGCGGGACGGCTACCCGGAGGAACCGGACCGGCAGCGGGCCAAGCTGCTGCAGGCTTACGCCCGCGACTACTGCGAATCGGGGTACCAGTACAAGGCCGGCGACGCGATGAACACGGCGATCGGGCAGGGGCGGACCTTGGTCACCCCGTTGCAGGTGGCCACCGCTTATGCCGCGATCGCGAACGGCGGAACGCTGGTGACGCCGCACCTTGGTCAGCGGCTGGGCAACGAGACACTCACGGCCGCGCCGCGGGGCAAGGTCGATGCCAGCGCCGGCACCCTGGCGTACCTGCGGCGCGCACTCGCTCAGACGACTGTTTCCGGAACGGCCAGCGCGGCCTTCGCGGGCTTCCCGCTGGACCAGTTCCCCGTCGCGGCCAAGACCGGGACGGCTGAGGTGGCGGGTAAGCAGAGCACCTCCTGGCTCGCCAGTTTCGCCCCGGCCGACGATCCCCGGTACGTGGTCGTGGTGAACGTGGACCAGGGTGGGTTGGGCGCTGCCACGTCCGGGCCGGTCGCGCGGGCGGTGTACGAGCACTTGTTCGGAGTGACCCCATGACGGCGCTGGCTGTTCGGGCCGTGACGAGGATCGATCCGTGGCTGCCCGTTTCTGCCTTGACGCTCAGCCTGATCGGTGTCGTCATGGTCTACTCGACGACGTGGAGCCGGCTGGTCTCCGACGGCGATCCTGCGGCGTATTTCGCGATCCGGCAGGCCCTGTTCGTCGTGTTGGGCATTCTCGCGGCGTGGGTGGTGTACCGCCTGGATCGTCCGGCTCTGATCGTGCTGGCTGCGGCGGGTTACGCCGGCAGTCTGCTGGGCCTGCTGGCCGTGCTGTCCCCGCTGGGCACGACCATCAATGGCACCCGCGCCTGGTTGACGCTGCCCGGTGGCTTCACGCTGCAGCCGGCGGAGTTCGCCAAGGTGTTTGTGGTACTGCTGGCGGCGCTGCTGCTCAGTGACCGCAGCGGAGTGCGGGGTCTGGACGATCCGCCCGAACCCAGGGCGGTCCTGCTCGTGTTGGGTGCTGCCGGGCTCGTGGTGGCGCTGCTGCTGTTGCAGCCGGACCTGGGTTCGGCGCTGGTCACGCTAGCGGCGGTGTTCGGGGTCTTGGCCGTGGCCGGCGTGCGCAGGCGGTTGCTCGTCGCGCTGGTGGCGGGGGGTGCGGCGGCCGGGGTGCTCGCCTACTTGGTGGGCGTGCTGGACGCCTACCAGGTCGCCCGGTTCACCGCTTTCCTCGATCCGGCGGGCGACCCGCAAGGCGTCGGCTACAACGTGCAGCAGGCCCTGATCGCCATCGGCACTGGCGGTCTCACCGGGCAGGGCGTGCTGGCCGGCGCCCACACGCAGGGCGCGTTCGTGCCGTATCAGTACACCGACTTCATCTACTCTGCCGTCGGGGAGGAACTCGGCGCCCTCGGCGGCTTGCTGGTGATCGGGGTCTTCACGCTGCTCTTGCTGCGCGGGGTGACCGCGGCCGCTCACGCCGATCGCTTCGGCGCGCTGCTGGCCACGGGCATCGTGTGCTGGTTGGCGGCGCAGGGGTTCGAGAACCTGGGCATGAACTTGGGCCTGCTGCCGGTCACCGGGGTCCCGCTGCCATTCGTGTCCTATGGCGGGTCGAGTGTGATCGCGGCGTGGTTGGGAGTGGGCCTGCTGACCAGGGTCTCGCGGCAATAATGTCCGGATCTGCAACACGTTCGCCCAAGAACCTGCGATTTCCTGGCCGAATTGCGCCGAAATGCCTAAACGCGTTGCAAATCCGGACACTGAATCGGCCTGCCCGATAGCTCCGTGTGCGCCTTGCAGCCCAATGCGGGATAGTTGAACATGTGACTACTGCTGACTTTTACTTCGATCCCGTCTGTCCCTGGGCCTGGATGACCTCCCGCTGGATGCTGGAGGTCGAGCAGGTGCGCGATGTCCAGGTGAGTTGGCACGTGATGAGCCTGTCCGTGCTCAACGATGGCCGGGATCTGCCCGCGGACTATCACGATCTGCTCGAGCGCGCGTGGGGGCCGGTGCGGGTGATGATCGCCGCGGAGCAGAGGTTCGGCAACGGGGTACTCGGCGAGCTGTACACGGCGATGGGATCGGCCATTCACCTCGAAGGAAGCGACTACCCGACGGCGATCGCCAAGGCGTTGGCTGACACCGGTCTGCCGCCCGAACTGGCGCAGGCGGCCACCACCACCGAGTACGACGAGGCCCTGCGCGTTTCGCACCACCGCGGCATGGACCCGGTGGGTGACGAGGTGGGCACGCCGGTGATCCACGTCGACGGTGTCGCGTTCTTCGGGCCCGTGGTATCGCCCGCTCCCAAGGGCGAGGACGCCGGGAAGTTGTGGGACGGTGTCGTCCTCGTGGCCGGCACGCCGGGGTTCTTCGAACTCAAGCGCAGCCGGGACGTGGAGCCGATCTTCGACTGAGCAATGTGCCACTCAGGCGAGCTTCTTGCCCCTGTGGCACATCGTTGGTCGCCTCGTACCCTTGACGAGTGGATTCCGTGTACCCCCAGCTCGAGCGCATCCTGCCGTTGGTGCGGAAGCCGATCCAGTACGTCGGCGGCGAGCTCAACGCCACGGTGAAGCCGTGGGACTCCGTGGCCGTGCGCTGGGCGCTGATGTACCCCGACGCCTACGAGGTGGGCCTGCCGAACCAGGGTCTGCAGATCCTCTACGAAGTGCTCAACGAACGCGAGGACGTTCTGGCGGAACGCACCTACTCGGTGTGGCCGGACATGGAAGCGCTGATGCGCGAGCACGGGATCGCGCAGTTCACGGTGGATTCGCACCGGCCCGTTCGCGCGTTCGACGTGCTGGGGATCTCCTTCGCCACTGAGCTCGGCTACACGAATCTGCTGACAGCGCTGGACCTCGCAGGGATCCCGCTGCACAGTGCCGATCGCACCGACGAGGACCCGATCGTGCTGGCTGGTGGGCACGCCGCGTTCAACCCGGAGCCGATCGCGGACTTCATCGACGCCGCGATCGTCGGCGACGGCGAGCAGGCGGTGCTCGCCCTGTCCGACCTGATCGCGCAGGGCGGCACCCGGGCCGAGATCCTGGACCGGATCGCCGCCTCCGGGGTGGCATATGTGCCCAGCCGCGTACGAGGTTTCCTACCTGCCCGACGGCCGGATCCACCGGGTTGCTCCCACCTCGCCGGACGTCCCGTGGCGGGTGTCGAAGCACACAGTCAGCGACCTGGACGAATGGCCCTATCCCAAGGCGCCGCTGGTGCCGCTGGCCGAGACCGTCCATGAGCGCGCCAGTGTCGAGATCTTCCGCGGCTGCACCCGCGGCTGCCGGTTCTGCCAGGCGGGAATGATCACGCGGCCGGTCCGGGAGCGGTCCAAGGCCACGGTCGCGCAGATGGTCCAGACATCCTTGGCCGCTACCGGCTTCGAGGAGGCCGGGCTACTCAGCCTGTCCAGCGCCGACCATTCCGAAATCGCCGAGATCACCCACGGGCTGGCTGACATCTACGAGGGCACGAACACCGGGCTGTCGCTGCCCAGCACCCGCGTGGATGCGTTCAACATCGACCTGGCCAACGAACTGGCCCGCAACGGCCGCCGTTCAGGACTGACGTTCGCACCCGAGGGCGGCAGTGAACGGATGCGCAAGGTCATCAACAAGATGGTCTCGGAGGAGGACCTGATCCGCACGGTCGCCGCGGCCTACGCAGCCGGCTGGCGGCAGGTGAAGCTCTACTTCATGTGCGGGCTGCCGACCGAGACCGACGAGGACGTCCTGCAGATCGCGGAGATGGCCAAGAACGTGATTCGCACCGGGCGCGAGGTGTCGGGCCGCCGGGACATCCGGTGCACGGTGTCGATCGGCGGCTTCGTGCCCAAGCCGCACACCCCGTTCCAATGGGCCGGCCAGCTCGGGTGGGAGCAGACCGACGCCAGGCTGGCCAAGCTGCGTGACGCGATCCGCTCCGACCGCGACCTGGGCAAGGCGATCGGCTTCCGGTACCACGACGGTCGGCCGGGAATCGTCGAAGGGCTGCTCGCCCGCGGCGACCGGCGGGTCGGCGCGGTCATCGAGCAGGTATGGCGGGACGGCGGACGGTTCGACGGGTGGAGTGAGTTCTTCTCCTTCGATCGCTGGATGGGTGCTGCGGAGAGGGCGGGGGTCGATGTCGACTGGTACACCACCCGCGAGCGCGACCTCACCGAGGTGCTGCCCTGGGACCACCTGGATTCCGGACTGGACAAGGAGTGGCTGTGGCAGGACTGGCAGGACGCGCTGGACGAGGTAGAGGTTGAGGATTGTCGCTGGTCGCCGTGCTTCGACTGTGGGGTGTGCGACCAGATGGGCACCGAGATCCAGGTCGGGCCCACCAGCTTGCCGATCGTGCAGGTGAGCTGATGGCACAGCGGACGCCGGACCGGGAGTACATCCCGCCGGTTCAGACTCTGCAGCTGCGGTACGCCAAGCGCGGCCGCATGCGGTTCGCCTCGCACCGCGACTTCCAGCGGGCGTGGGAGCGGGCGCTGCGGCGCGTGCAGGTACCGATGGCGTACTCCGCCGGCTTCACGCCGCATCCCAAGGTCTCCTACTTGGGCGCGGCGCCGACCGGGGCAGCCAGTGAGGCGGAGTTTCTGGAGTTCTCGGTGGTGCACAAGGTCGACCCGGCAGAGTTGGCCAGCGCACTGGACGCCGCGCTCCCAGACGGGCTGGACATCGTCGGGATCGTGGATGGGCAGTCGCTGTCGTTGCAGGCCAGCCGGTGGCGGCTGGAGTTCCCGGTGCCCGTGGCCCAGGCGGTTACGGCGTTCGAGGCGGCCGAGTCGGTCGAGGTCGAGCGGATCACAAAAGCCGGCCGGCGGGTGATCGATGTGCGCGCGTTGTGCAGCGACCTCGAGTTGGACGGGCAGGTGCTCGAGATCACCGTCACGCATGCCGAACCCACGCCACGGCCGGCTGAGGTCGTCAAGGCGCTGGGATTCGAGGACTTGACGGTGCTCGCTACGCGACTGGCCCAGGGGGAGCCGGTGCCCGGCGGGGTGCGCTGCCCGTTCTGAGCACGCTTTGTGACGGACAGACCAGAAACTGGTCGCTGAGTCACAAAGCGTCTCGAACGACTCCTGTGTCCGACCCGCTCCGTAGACTCGACCCCGTGGCCAAGCGACAGTTCTCCAGCGAATCCGTGACCGAGGGGCATCCCGACAAGATCGCCGACCAGATCAGCGACAGCATCCTCGATGCGATGCTGCGCGACGACCCGGACTCCCACGTCGCGGTGGAGACGCTCGTGACCACGGGGCTGGTCGTGGTGGCCGGTGAGGTCGACACCAAGACCTACGTCGACATGCAGCGCACCGTACGCGAGGTCATCCTGGACATCGGCTACGACTCCAGCGACAAGGGGTTCGACGGCCGCTCCTGTGGGATCTCGGTGACCCTGGGTGAGCAATCCCAGGACATCCGGCAGGGTGTCGACGACGCGTACGAGGAGCGCGTGGACCACAGCGCCGATCCGCTGGACTCACAAGGTGCGGGTGACCAGGGGTTGATGTTCGGCTACGCATGCAGCGACACCCCGGAACTCATGCCGCTGCCGATCCACCTCGCGCACCGTTTGAGCCGGCGGCTCACGCAGGCGCGCAAGTCCGGCGAGATCTCGTACTTGCGTCCCGACGGCAAGACCCAGGTCACCATCGAGTACGACGGAGTGCGGCCAGTCGCGGTGCGCACGGTGGTCGTCTCCAGCCAGCATCAGGACGACATCGACATCGAGACGCTTGCTCGCCCCGGATGTCGAGGAGCTGGTCATCCGCCCGGAACTCGAGGGACTGGACCTCGACACCAGCGACGTGCGGGTGCTGGTGAACCCCACCGGACGGTTCGTCGATGGCGGTCCGAAAGCCGACGCCGGCGTCACTGGCCGCAAGATCATCGTGGACACCTATGGCGGCATGTCCCGGCACGGTGGTGGGGCGTTCAGCGGCAAGGATGCGTCCAAAGTCGACCGCAGCGCCAGTTACGCCATGCGCTGGGTCGCCAAGAACGTGGTGGCCGCGGGGCTGGCCACGCGCTGCGAGGTACAGGTGTCGTACGCGATCGGCACGGCGCATCCGGTCGGGTTGTTCGTCGAGACGTTCGGGACCGGCGTGGTGCCCGACGAGCAGCTCGAGGACGCTGTGCTGTCGGTGTTCGACCTGCGGCCGGCGGCGATCATCCGTGACCTGGACCTCAAGCGCCCCATCTTCCGGCAGACCGCGGCCTATGGGCACTTCGGCCGGGAGGAACCCGACTTCACCTGGGAGCGCACGAACCGGATCGACGAGTTGAAGGCGGCACTGAAATAGGCGAGGTCGCGCGGGTCGCGGTCGAAACGCCACTGCCGCACCTGGACCGCCTGTTCGACTTCGCGATTCCCGACGAACTGGACGCTGCCGCGCAACCCGGCTGCCGCGTGCGGGTGCGCTTTCACGGCCGTCGCGTCACGGGTTGGCTGATCGAACGCGGCGAGGCGCAGTTCGACGGCAAGCTGCAGCCGTTGCTTGCGGTGAGTGGGCCGCCCGTACTTCGCGCCGACGTGGCGGAACTGGCGAGGCTGGTGGCGGATCGCTACGCGGGCAGCCTGACCGATGTGCTGCGGTTCAGCGTGCCTGCGCGGGTGGCGGCCGTCGAGGGCAGTGAGCCGCCGGCGCGTCCGGAGATTGTTGCCGGGAACGGCCTATGGCGGGACTACCCACTGCCAGCATCCGGGGCGGCGAGCTGGATCTGCCATCCCCACGACGAGCCGTTCGCGATGCTGGCGGACCTGGCGCGAAACAGTACGGGAGCGATCATTGTCGTGCCCGACGCTCGTGATGTCGCCCGGCTCGCGTCCTTGCTGCCTGAGGCGGCGGTGCTGACCGGGGAACTCAGCAATCGCGTGCGCTACCGCACGCATCTGGAGATCCTCGCTGGCAGCCGCCCGATCGTGATCGGGACACGCTCGGCCGTGTTCGCCCCGGTGCCCGACCTTGGACTCATCGCCGTCTGGGACGACGGTGACGACGTGCTGGCCGAACCGCAAGCGCCGGGTTGGCATGCCCGCGAGGTGGCGGCACTGCGTGGGTGGCAGACGGGGGCGCGCGTCGTCGTCGGTGGTTACAGCCGCACGGCCGCCACCGCGCAGTGGATCGCTGACGGGACCGCTGCCGATGTCAGCCTGCCGCGGGAAGTAGCTCGCGCTCGCCGGTATGTGGTGGACGCGTTGCACGAGCCGGACCGGGATCGCCGACGCATTCCGGAGCCTGCGTTCGCGGTGCTTCGCAAAGGGCTCGAGTCCGGCGTTGTGCTCGTGCAGGTGCCGCGGGTCGGTGGGGCACAGGGACTCGTGTGTCAGGACATGTGGTCATGTCGCTCGCTGCGGCCGTTGCGGCGGGGGAGTGCGCCCTGATCGGCAGGGCACGGCTCGCTGCCGGTTGTGCCACCAGGTGTTCGACACGTGTGAATCGTGCGCCGGTCGGGAGTTCGTGGGAGTGGGGGCCGGGTCCCAGCGCAGCGCCGACGAGTTACAACGGGCCTTTCCCGGGATCCCGGTCTTGCGCAGCGACGCGCAGTCGGGAGTGCTCGAGGCGATCGACGTCGAGCGCGGGATCGTGGTGGCGACCCCGGGGGCCGAACCGCCCGGGCAGTACAGCGCCCTGCTGATCCTGGACACCGAGGTGCTGCTGGCCGTCCCCGGGCTGCGCGCCCGGGAGGAGGCAGTGCGCCGCTGGCTGGCCGCGATCGCGCGCACGGCCCCCGACGCTCCCACCATGATCGTCGCGCCGCAGGACCTGCCGGCCGTTCAGGCGCTGGTGCGCAACGACCCGGGCAGTTTCGCCCAGACCGAGCGCGCCGAACGGGAAGCCGCACACATGCCGCCCGCCTTCCGGTGCGTGCGATTGCGTGGGGAGTCGGCAGCGGTCGCGTCGTGGATCGAGGCGTACGGCGCCGATGTGCTCGGGCCGCTGGAGACGACCGCCGGCGCGGAGGCGCTGATCCTGGTGCCCAGACCCGGGACGGCCACCTTGCGCCGGGTGCAGGAGATCCAGGCCGCGCGTTCCAAGGCGGGGGAGCCGGTGGTGGAAGTGCGGGTGGATCCGGTGGACCTCGGGGCGTGAAGTGCAGCCCTTATGTCGCGAAGTTGCCCTCACTGTCGCAATGTCGACACGACACGCGGAGATTCTCGACGACATCGCGACAATCCGGCCATCGGAAGCCGAAATGAAGCCGCCCGTAGACTCGAACCCGTGTCCGTGGTCGATATTCGCCTGTTCGGCGATCCTGTCCTGCGCACGCCCGCGGTCGAGGTGACCGACTTCGACAAACAGTTGCGCCGGCTCGTCGAGGATCTGACCGACACGATGATGAAGGCTCCGGGCGTCGGCCTGGCGGCACCGCAGATCGGCGTCGGCTTACGGGTGTTCACCTACTACGTCGACGGCGAACTGGGGCACCTCATCAACCCGGACCTGAGCCTGTCGGACGAGACCGAGGAAGCCGACGAAGGGTGTCTGTCCATCCCGGAGATCCGGATGCCGACCCCGCGAGCACTGACGGTCGTTGCGAAGGGCTGGAACATGTACGGCGACCCGGTCACGCTGGAAGGCAGCCACCTGCTGGCCCGGTGCGTGCAGCACGAGACCGATCACCTTGACGGGGTGCTGTTCATCGACCGGCTCGACGCCGCCCGCCGCAAGGAGGCCATGAAGATGATCCGCGAGGCTCAGTGGTTCGGTCCGGACGTGGTTGTGAAGTCCAGCCCGCACGCGGGGGCGTGGCGATGAGGCTGGTCTTCGCGGGCACGCCCGAGGTTGCCGTGGTCAGTCTGGAGGCCGTGCTGGCGTCCCGGCACGAGGTTCTCGCCGTCGTTACCCGGCCGGATGCCGTCGCCGGTCGCGGGCATCGGCTCACCCCCAGCCCGGTCAGCCAGGCCGCGCAGGAGCGCGGAATCCCGGTGCTCACGCCAGTCAAACCCAGTGACCCGGAGTTCATCGCGACGCTCACCGAACTCGCGCCGGACTGCTGCCCGGTGGTCGCGTACGGCGCTCTTGTGCCCCAACGTGTGCTGGACATCCCGCGCTCGTGGCTGGGTGAATCTGCACTTCTCGCTGCTGCCGGCGTGGCGCGGGGCGGCACCCGTGCAGCGGGCGATCATGGCCGGCGACGACGTCACCGGTGCCGCGGTGTTCCAACTCGAGGCGGGGATGGACACCGGACCGGTCTTCGGGGTTGTCACTGAGGGAATCGGACCGAAAGACACCGCCGGCGATCTGCTCGGACGGCTGGCCGAATCCGGCGCTGAACTGCTGGTCAAGGTGCTCGACGGCATCGAGGACGGCACGCTCAATGCGGTGCCGCAGCTCAATGACGGCGTGAGCATGGCCCCGAAGATCACGGTCGAGGATGCCCGCGTCCGCTGGGACGAACCGGCGATGGCGGTCGACCGCCGCATCCGGGGATGTACGCCAGCGCCCGGTGCCTGGTCCATGCTCGATGACCTCAAAGTGAAGCTGCATCCGGTCACGACCACCGACGAGGTGTTGCCGGCCGGTCAGGTTCGGGTCGAGCGCAACCGCGTGCTCGTCGGCACCGCCACGACCGCAGTCGAACTCGGCACTGTGCAACCCGCCGGCAAGAAGGCCATGAACGCCGCCGACTGGGCCCGCGGCCTGCACGGCGACGGCCTGGCCTTCACATGAAAGGCGCCCGGCGGCTCGCCTACGACGTGCTGCACGATGTGGGCTCGAAGGACGCGTACGCCAACCTCGCGCTGGCTCAAGCTCTGCGCGGCAGCGAGTTGTCGGCTGCCGACCGGGGTCTGGCTACCGACCTCGTCTACACGACGTTGCGGCGCCGGGCCACAGTGGACGCAGTGCTGCAGGTCTTCGCGTCCCGGCCTTTGAGCAAGACCGATCCGCGGGTGCTGGACGTACTGCGGATGGCGACTGTGGAGCACATGTACCTCCACAAACCCGCTCACGCCGTGGTCGACA
This sequence comes from Candidatus Nanopelagicales bacterium, assembly GCA_037045455.1. GTDB lineage: Bacteria > Actinomycetota > Actinomycetes > S36-B12 > UBA10799 > JADKAV01. Next base: position 162,949 of record JBAOIN010000003.1, read on the forward strand.
ACGCGGTCAAGCTCACCGGTTCGGTGGGCGCTGTGGGGGCCAAGGGGTTCGTCAACGCGATCCTGCGGAAGGTGACCGCCCGCGATTCAGAAGAGTTGATGGCCGCCGCGACCAAGGGGCTCACCGGCGATGACGACCTTGTGGTCCGCTACTCCCACCCAGGCTGGATCATCCGGTCGCTGCGAGACGTGCTGGGAGCGGCGGAACTGCCCGCGCTGCTGGCCCGGGACAACGAGCCGCCGCGGGTGACGCTGGCTGCGCGCTGGACCGACGACTTGCCTGGAGAACCGACACCGTGGTCCCCCTGGGGACGGTACGTGCACGGCGATCCGGGCGCGATCGCCGCGGTGCGCGACGGCCGCGCAGGTGTGCAGGACCTCGGGAGTCAACTCATGGTGCTGGCCCTGTCCCGCGCGGAGGCGCCCGACGGCCCGTGGCTGGACATGTGCGCGGGGCCTGGCGGCAAGGCTGCGCTGCTGGCCGGCCGTGCACCGCAGGGGTTGGTCTGTGTCGAGCAGCACGAGCACCGCGCGCGCCTTGTGGAGCAGGCGGTCCGCGGTCACGCGCAGGTGGTGGTGGGAGACGCCACCCAGGTCGAGGGCGACTTCACGCGGATCATGCTGGACGCACCGTGTGCGGGCCTGGGCGTGCTGCGCCGCCGGCCGGAGGCCCGCTGGCGCCGGCAGCCGTCGGACATTCCTGACCTCACCGCGCTGCAGGCCCAGCTGCTGGAGCACGCGCTGGATGTGTGTGTCGCCGGCGGAGTGGTGGCCTACGTGACCTGCTCGCCGCACCTGGCTGAGACCGACCTGATCGTGCAGCGTGCCCTCCGCCGCGACGACGTCGTGCAGGAGGACGCGCCGGCATTGCTGCCGGAGGTGCCGGACTGCGCCGACGGCCTGGCGATCCGGCTGTGGCCGCACCGCCACGACACCGACGGAATGTACTTCGCGCTACTGCGTAAGGTCTGACGCCGCCAGTAGCGTGGCATCCGTGGGTATCCAGATCTCCCCGAGCATCCTGTCCGCCGACTTCGCCGGACTCGCGGCCGAGTGTGAACGCGTCGCCGGGCACGCCGACTGGCTGCACGTGGACGTCATGGACAACCATTTCGTGCCGAACCTCACGCTCGGACTCCCGGTCGTGGAGGCGCTGCTGAAGAAGGTCAGCACGCCGGTCGACTGTCACCTCATGATCGAGGACCCGGACCGCTGGGCCCCCGGGTACGCCGAGGCTGGCGCTGGCAGCGTCACGTTCCACGTCGAAGCCGCCACCGCACCGATCAAGCTCGCGCGGGATCTGCGCCGGCACGGTGCCCGGGCGGGCTTGGGGCTGCGTCCGGCAACCCCGGTCGAGCCCTACGCCGAGCTGCTGCCGGAGTTCGACATGCTGCTGATCATGACGGTGGAACCCGGCTTCGGCGGTCAGAAGTTCCTCGATGTAGTGGTGCCCAAGATCCGACGCGCGCGGCAGCTCATCGGCGATGCCGATGTCTGGCTGCAGGTCGACGGTGGAGTCGACGCCAAGACGATCGAGATCTGCGCGGAGGCCGGCGCGGACGTCTTCGTGGCGGGATCGGCCGTGTATGGCGCGGACGATCCGGCGGCAGCCGTGGACCGGTTGCGGGACCTGGCTGCGAATGCCTAAGTACCTCACCGCGCCCGGCACACCTCCGGAACTCGCGGCCGGCTTCGAACGGATCCGCGAGGAGCTTGAGGTGCCGCAGCAGTTCGACCCGGCGGCACTGGCCGAAGCTCAGGCGGCTGCCTCGAAACCACCGCGCGCCGATCGCGACGCCACGGACTTGCCGTTCGTGACGATCGATCCCGAGTCCTCGATGGACCTCGACCAGGCCGTCTTCCTGCAGCGGGTCGGTCCCGGCTTCCGGGTGCACTACGCGATCGCCGACGTACCCGACTTCGTGGCCTGGGGAGGTGCATTGGATGCCGATACCCAGCGCCGTGGTCTGACGATGTACAGCCCGGACCGCAAGGTGCCCCTGCATCCCGAGGTCCTCAGCGAGGGCGCGGCCAGCCTGCTCCCCGAGGTCACCCGGCCGGCATTGGTGTGGACGATCGATCTGGATTCCGAAGGGGCGATCGAGGCTGGCGAACGTGCGCCGGGCACTCGTCCGCAGCCGGGCGAAACTCTCCTACGAGACGGTCCAGGAGCAGATCGACGGTGAGGTGGCCGACGAGAATCTTCAACTGCTGGCCGTGATCGGCGTGCTGCTGCAGGCCCAGGAGCGAGCGCGCGGCGGTGTCAGCTTGCCCGGCGCTGAGCAGGAGGTCCGGGTCGAGGGCGACTCCTACGACTTGGTGTTGCGGACCCCGTTGGCCGTCGAGGGCTGGAATGCGCAGATCTCGCTGCTCACTGGCCGGGTCGCTGCGCAGATGATGCTGGACGGTGGGGTGGGGATTCTGCGGACGATGCCCGACCCGACCCCGGCTGACATCGGCCGGGTGCGTGCGGTTGCTCGGTCGTTGGGCATCGACTGGCCACGCGAGGCCTCCTACGCCGAGGTGATCGGCGCCCTGCACCCGAACGTGCCGGGAGAGGCGGCTCTGCTCAACGCCGCCCCGGCGTTGTTACGGGGGGCGGCCTACACGGCGTTCGACGGGCAGCACCCGGATCTGACGACGCACTCAGCCGTCGCTGCGCCATATGCCCACGTCACTGCTCCCCTCCGGCGGCTGGTCGACCGCTGGGCGCTGGAGGTGTGCGTGTGCCTGTGCGCGGGCGAGGAGATCCCAGAATCGGTGCGCGCAACGTTGCCGGCTGTGCCCGAACTGATGGCCACGAGCGGTCATCGGGCGAAGGCATTGGACCGGGCCAACGTGGATCTCGTCGAGGCCTTCGTGCTGAAGGATCGGGTCGGCGACTGCTTCGACGCCGTCGTGCTCGATAGCCGAGAGCGCTACTCGCTGATCCAATTGCAGGAGCCGCCGGTCATCGCCCGGGCGTCGGCTGGACTGCCGCTGGGCGCGCGGGTCGAGGTGCGGTTGCTGTCCGTGGATCTCGATGCCCGGACCGTCGCATTTGTCCCGGCCGATCAGTCGGGTGCCGCTGTCTGAACGGTTGATTGTCGGCGTCGTCGGTTGCGGTGCCGATGGGCTGCGACATACAACTTCAGTACACGTTCGGAACCGAAAGGAGCGGCATCGGAAGAACCGCACAAAGGTCGAACCAGTGAGGACAGAGCCAACGCATCTGCCAACTAAAAGGAGAGATCCGAAAACGACCACAAGCGGGGAAACCACCACTGAGAGTCCAGTGAGAATCGCAGTTCATGCGAAGAAAGTGATCTCAAAGTCACGCAAAAACGGACACTCACAACTGATCGCCGACCTGACGACACCGAACGTCTGAGGGGCTCGTCCCACCCATACTGGGACGAGCCCCTCGTCCATGAGTGCGGGTATAGATCCACGGCCTGGCCGGGTCGATCCGTTTCGCAGCAGCCACGTACGGGCGTCTCGTCGACACCGGGCACGAGCAGCGCCTCGCACATGCCTCCCGATGGGGTTTCGAGCCTGCGATTCCAGGGTCGATGCCTACTCGCTGAACTGCGGGTCGTTCCGTCAGCGTCACCTGCGAGTCTCACGGATGCGGCTCGGGCTGCAGGGCCGCTCGCGTACACTGAACGCGGCGAGTCGGTCGGGCGGCCGCGGCGCGTCGAGCTGTCGAGGAAAGTCCGGACTCCACAGGGCAGGACGGTGGGTAACGCCCACCCGGGGTGACCCGCGGGCACGTGCAACAGAAAGTAGACCGCCAGCCTCGAGCTGGTAAGGGTGAAACGGTGGTGTAAGAGACCACCAGCGCCGGTGGTGACATCGGCGGCTAGGTAAACCCCGTCCGGAGCAAGGCCAAGAGGGGACTCCGGTCCCTGCGCAGACGAGCTGCCCGCTCGATGTCTGCGGGTGGGCCGCAACGAGGTCAGCGGTGACGGTGGCCCCAGACAGATGGTCGCCGGTTCGGGAAACCGGAGCCACAGAATCCGGCTTACAGACCGACTCGCCACCTTCGGTCTGGTTCCTGTGGGGGAGTGCGGCCTCATGCGGAGGTGTTGGAGGCTCGTTGTCCCCCAGTTGTCCCCTCTGTCTCCTATGACGTCTCAGGAACCCACAGCGCGGTCGATGCCGCCTGTCGGGTTCGGTCGTCGGACTCTGGCCACAGGTGGCCGTAGGTGTCCAGCGTGTCTGCCGCTGTCGCGTGACCGAGGTGGCCTGGACCGTCTTGACGCATTCGCCGAAGCGGATAAAGAGGCTCGCGTAGTAGTGCCGCAGCCAGTGAAATGTGGCGCCGTCCACTTCAGCCTCTTGCTTAGCCGTCATCCATGGGCCGCCGTTGAAAGTGCTCTTTCGAACCGGACGGCTGTCGTGCGCGCTGAAGACAAGCCCTTCTCGACCGAGACGTAGATGGCTATGTGCTGCCCTTGGTCGTCGACGCCGATTACCAGATACCCGCCGCATGACTGGAGAGCCGCAATGTCCTTGGTCAGTTCCACCACTTCGGCGTGGTCGTCAAAGTCGACCTTCTCCTTGAAGTCCAGTTGCTGCAATTCGGTACCCACGGCGAGCAGTGCGAGTAGCTCCTCCTTGGTCACGACCGGCTCAAGCAGCAATTCCCCGGCCATCTCTACGCCCGTTCCTCCGCGAACAACTCCGCCTGCTCCAGCACCAACTCGATCGCCCGCTCCTCCAGGTCCGGCGGGTATCCATTGATGGCCAGCAGTCGCCGGACTTTCGCCCGCAGCCCGGCCCTGCACGGATTCCTTGTAGTTCCAGTCGATCGTCACCGAGCCCGCGCGACAGACTCGACGAGGTCCATCGAGATCTTCTTGAGCTTGTCGTCGCCCATCTGCAGCACGGCGGCCTGGTTCTGAACGATGGCGTCGTAGAACGCCGCCTCCGCCTCGGACAGTCCGAGCTCTTCGTGCCGGTGGGCCTGGTCGCGCATCTCCTTGGCCAGCTTCACCAGCTCGGCGATGATCTCGGCGGTGGTCAGCGACCGGTTGGTGTACTTGTTGATGGCTTCTTCGAGCTGCTCGGAGAACTTGCGGGACTGCACCAGGTTCGACCGCGAGACGGTCTTGATGCGGTCGTTGAGAATCCGGCGCAGCAGCCCGAGTTGCAGGTTGGGCTTGTCACGGTGGGCCAGGGAGTCGAGGAACTCATCGGACAGGATCGAGATCTCCGGGGTGTCCACGCCGGCGAGCTTGTAGATGTCGACGACCTCGTCGGCGGCCACGGCCTCGTTGACGAGTTGGCCGATCGCGGTGTCGATCTCGACCGCGCCCGACACCGCCGCGGCCGGCGTCGGGGTTGAGGATCTTCAGGATCGCCGCGCGCACATCGGTGAACAGCCGCACGTCGTTGCGGATCGCGGCGGCCTCCTCCCGGGCACCGGCCAGCGCGTAGGCCTTCACCAGCGCCAGCACCTGGTCGAGGAAGCGCGACTGCCGGTCGGGGTCGGCCATCACGAAGTCGAGCACCTTGGCGTGCTCGGCCAGCCGCGCACCGGCGGGCAGCAGGGGGGAGGAGTCGAACGGGCAGCCGTGCAGCAGCCCGCGCACCACGTCGTGCTTCTCCAGCATCGCGTCGACCAGCTCTTCGATGGGGACGCCGGCCTGGTCGCGGTCGGAGGGGGAGTACTCGATCAGTGCCTTCTGCAGGTTGGAGAACACGCCGATGTAGTCGACGACCAGCCCGCCGGGCTTGTCGCGGAAGGTGCGGTTGACCCGGGCGATGGCCTGCATCAGCCCGGCGCCTTGCATGGTCTTGTCCACGTACATCGTGTGCATCGACGGGGCGTCGAACCCGGTCAGCCACATGTCGCGCACGATCACCAGCTCCAGCGGATCGTCGGGGTTCTTGGCGCGGGCTTTGATGTCCCGGCGAACCTCCTTGGAGTAGATGTGCGGCTGGAACGCGGCCGGGTCCGCAGCCGAGCCGGTCATGACGACCTTGATGCGGCCCTGCTCGGGGTCGTCGGCAGTGCCAGTCGGGACGCAGCGCCACGATCTTCTCGTAGAGCCGCACCGCGATCCGCCGCGACATCGTCACGATCATCGCCTTGCCCAGCATCGCCTCGCGGCGCTTCTCCCAATGCTCGACGATGTCGCGCGGCGATGAGGTCGAGGCGGTCCTCGGCCCCGACGATCGCCTCCAGCCGCGCCCACTTCGACTTCGCGCGGGTGGCATCCTGCCTCGTCGACCTCGCTCGGTGATCTCATCGGCCAGATCGTCCAGGGCGGCCATGTCCGCCTCGGACAGGGCGACCTTGGCCAGCCGGGACTCGTAGTAGATCTTGCACCGTCGCGCCGTCCTCCACGGCGCGGGTCAGGTCGTAGACGTCGATGTAGTCGCCGAACACCGACCGGGTGGACTTGTCGGTCGACTCGATCGGGGTGCCGGTGAACCCCAGGAACGTCGCCGCGGGCAGCGCGTCGCGCATGTGCTTGGCCAGGCCCGACCTGCAGGGTGCCGTCCGCGGCCAGGGTCTCGGAGAAGCCGTACTGCGAGCGGTGCGCCTCGTCGGCGACCACCACGACGTTGCGGCGATCGGTCAGGACCGGGTTGACGTCGTCGCCTGCCAGCGGGCGCGAACTTCTGCAGCGTGGTGAAGACGATCCCGCCGGAGGCCCGCCGCAGCAGCGCGCGCAGGTCGCGCGCGCGAGTCGGCCTGTACCGGCTTCTCGGGCAGGATCTCGGCCGGGGCGAACACCTCTCCGAACAGCTGGTCGTCGAGGTCGTTGCGGTCGGTCAGGAACACCAGCGTCGGGTTGCCCATCCGCGGATCGCGCATCACCTTCGCCGCGTACAGCAGCATCTCGATGCTCTTGCCCGAGCCCTGGGTGTGCCAGACGACGCCACCGCGCCGGTCACCGCCCTCACCGGCCGCGACCACGGTCGACTCCACCGCCGCGTTGACCGCCCAGTACTGGTGGTACTTCGCGACCCGCTTGACCATGCCCGTGCGGCTCGTCGGAGAACACGACGAAGTTGCGCACGAGGTCGAGGAACCGGGCCGGCTCGAACACGCCCTTGAGCAGCACCTCCAGCGCGGGCCGGTTCGGTGACCACCTCGCGGCCGTCGATCGTCTTCCACGGCGCGTAGTGCTCGAAGCCGCCGGTGAACGAACTCATCGCCGCCGACGTGCCGTCCGAGATCACCGTGACCGCGTTCGGGGTGAACACCGCCGGGATGTCGGTGCGGTAGGTCTGCACCTGGTTCCACGCGTGCTGCAGCGTCGCGTGCTCGGCCGCCGGGTTCTTCAACTCCAGCAGCGCCGAGCGGGATGCCGTTGACGAACACCAGCACGTCCGGGCGGCGGGTCTTGTGCCCGACGATGGTGAACTGGTTGACCGCCAGCCAGTCGTTGTTGGCCGGGTGGTCGAAGTCGATCAGCCGGATGTAGGCGGTGCGCACCTGGCCGTCGTCAGGCCGCGGTACTCCACCGGCACACCGTCGACCAGCAGCCGATGGACGCGGAAGTTCTCCGCGATCTCCGACTGCGACTCCGCCCGCTGCAAGCGCTTGACCGCCTCGTCCACCAGGTCCTGGTGCTCGGGGTTGAAGCGCCGGCCGGCCGTCTCGCAGCCGGCCGAGCAGGTAGACCTGCTCCCACGAATCGCGTTCCTGCGCCACGCTCGCCAGGACCGATGTTCGGGCCGAACTCGGTGGAGTAGCCGATCTCACGCAGGTAGTCCAGGGCCGCCTGCTCCACGACCGACTCATCGAACGATGTCATCAAGCCGGTCCCCCTCTCGCTCCGGAAACGAGGACCGGGCCTGACCTGTGAAGCAGGCGGCCCGGTCGTGGTACGCCCAGAGTGCGGGCGTCTGCGCCCACGGTGCGCGCCTGAGCCATCGCGCTACTCGACCTCGTCCGGCCAGCTCGGTGATCTCGTCGATCTCGAACTGCGCGGAGTCCTCGGCCGCGGCGCCGTGGTCCAGGTCGCGTGGCACGGCCTTGCCCATCGCCTTCTCGACGAGTTCGCACAGGCTCTCGCGTCGGGTCGCGAAGAAGCTGTCGAAGTCGTCAGCTGCGCAGGTAGCGCCGGCGGGACCAGGTGGTGCTTCGAGCAGGTCGTCGAGCCGCTCGGGGCTGATCTGGGCGCTTCTTCTCGATCGACGGCCAGGTAGCTCGACGGGGCGGCCCCGCCGATGGTTCGGTTCGTGACGTGCCGAGATGGCGGTCTTGTTGACGATGCTCTCGCGGCGCTCGTCGTCGATGCCGTTGTCGTGCGCACCACTTCTGCGGGAAGATGTGGTGGATGTCGACGGCCAGGCTGACGTACTGCACCTTGTCGAGAGCCTTGTCCTCCATCCAGTCCCGGGCTCCGTTGCCGAGCAGCAGCGCGTAGATCCCCTTGTACGCTGCGGCCTGCCGTGTCCGCAGGGAATGCAGACGAGACTCGACGAACGTCGCGTCGTTGACGGTGTTCGGGGTCGACCGCGTCGGCCTCGCCGCGTGCCCAGCCGGGAACCTGTTCGAGGTCGCGCACGAAGCGGGTCTCGATCGCGCCGCCGTACAGCTCGCCGAGGATGCCGCACCAGAACCAGCGGACGAGCTTCTCGCGCGGGCCGATGCAGGTCGGCGTCCTTGCCCATGACGACCTTGATCGCCGCCAGCGGGCACGAGCTGCTTCGGGTAGGGCAGGAACTTGCGTGTCGAAGATGTGCAAGTCGGCGAGGAAGTCTGGAGGCCCAGATGAACGCCTCCCGCAGCGGGTCCACCCACTCCAGGTAGTCGTCCGAGAGTCAGCTTCAGGACGTCCTCGCGCTTCGCGCGACACCGCCGGCGGCCGGGCTGCGGTGCTCTGCCAGGTTGCGCTTGCGCGTGGCCAGCAGGGTCACCGCCTGGAGGAAGTCGGTGTTCTCCAGGCCCCGCCAGGACCGGGTACGCCGGAGAACTTCGCCTGTGTCTCTTTCCAGTCGTCATTGAGCCGGAAGTCCGTGCCGTACTTGTCGAAGTACGCCTTGTCGCCGGCGAACGTCGCGGTGAGCAGCTCGAACACGTTCAGGGCCAGGCCGCCGGTGTTGACCTTCTCGAAGACCGTGGCCACCGCCGACTTGCTCGTCGACGTTGTCGAGCTCGATCGCCGGGATGTTGTAGGTGTTCGTCGGGCTGGATGACGTGAGCGTGGAACTGGCTTGCGCAGGTCCTGGTCGTCCAGCGTCGAACAGCCACGTCACTGCTCGCGCCGCCGAACAGCAGGCGCAATGGGAAGCACGCCTGCTGCTCCGCTCCTTGCTCGGGCGTGCGAGAGATCGCGGACGATGTCCTTGCCGAAGTTGGTACGCACGATGCCGTCGCCGGGCAGCGACAGATCACGGCGTCGTCGATCCGGTCCTCGCCCTGCAGCGCGAGTCGCATGTCGACGTAGTAGCGGCGGCTCATGCAGCTTGCCGCGGCTGTCCATGGTGTCGACGACGCCGTCGCCGGTGAGCGCCTGGGTGAGCGATGTCAGGCGCTGCTGGCCGTCCAGCAGCAGGTACTTCGGCCGACGTGCCCTGCGGCACGTCGGTGCCCTCGACCGGCCGCGGCTTGAACCGGATCTGATCGTTGCCGGTCTTCAGCAGCATCACCACGCCCAGCGGGTGACCCCGCAGGATCGTCACCAGCAACTGGCGGATCCGCTCGTCCTCCCACTTGTAGCCGCGCTGGAAGTCAGGGAGCTGGATGCGCCCGCTGGTCGTCCACTTCAGGTAGTCGCTGAGCTCGTACAGCGGTGTCTGGAATCCCATCAGACGTTCCTCCAGTTCAGAGTCATCCACCCAACGTGCGAGCACGCTTAGCGCAGCCAAGTACTCGATCGCCTCTTGCTCCGACATGTCCTCGTCCGCCTCGTGCGCAAGCGGGTTTCTTATGCCTGCAAAGATCCCTTCCGCGAATGCAATGGCGCCTCTCTGGACAGACCGGTAGGTCTTGCTGTCGTCGGGAAGGACCCGGCGGAGACGAGGCTTGCCAACGTCGGCTGGGTCGAGGCTGAACGCCTGTTTGAACAAGTCCACTTCGCCCAAATCTCGCCGGCATAACTTGTTCTGTGTTTCGGCGTTTAGTTTGCGTATGGCGCCCTCGACTGCCTCTCTGTGGTGGCCTGACTGCCACAGAGAGCGTGCTCCGTCCCAGACCCAAGGGTGCAGACTCGCCAACGAAATCAATGGAGCGTCCTCACCCAAATTAGCTCGGAGCTCAGCGTCCCGTCGAAGCACTCCGATGGCTCTCAAAGCTTGGTCAGCGAACCGAGCTGCCAACGTGTCTCGTACTTCGACTTGGTTCGGAGTTGATCGCGCCAGGCAGGAATCGTCCGGTCCAGAATCCTCTGCAACGCACAACCGCGTTTCTCGTGAGTACGTCGTTGTTCGCTCTTGTCTTGTAGGAAATGGCGATAACCCCCGGAGGCATGTCCTCCAAGTACTCCGTCGAATCATCGACGAATTGCTCGAGCTCCCGCAACGCCCACTCAACATTCAAGGCAGTCACACCACGCCACCATCACGCGAACCTTGCCCGAGAAGGGCGTGGAGCAGAGCGTCGCGATCTGGCCAGAGCGTGTGACTCGCGTTCAAGGCACCAGGCCCTTGTCAGCATCGACTCGGCTGCCGGAATCGCAGAAGAATCGGACTCGGAATCGAGAACTCAAGGGTTCCCAGCGTGGCTACAGGAAGGGTCGCGACAGTTGTCCCGTAGACCGAGCCTTCGAGGATCGCCCGGGCCTCACGCGTATACAAGAAGGCCCAGAGGGGGAGCCGCATCCACTCGTTCTCGGGAGCGAAATCGACCAGCAGCATATGGTGCCGTGAACAAAGCCTCATCGACATCGTCAGGCACTGAAGCAGGCCAACCGATGATCTCGTGCTTCCAGGTCTGCTCCACCCCCGTGACAAGCAGAGAGCCCCTCGCGATGTGGTGCTTACGCCTTGGTCTCGCCGTTGTAGAACTTGAAGCCGGAACGCTTCAGCCACCCGAAGTTCTCCGCATTACCCATGTTGACCATTGGCATGCCTTCGCCCTCTGACACGAGGATGCGCGCCCTTGTAAGATATAACCACTTTAGCCGAATCTCGGCCCACGTCCGCGAACCACGCGGCGCCTCGCTGACGGCCGCGCTCAGGGTAGCGACTGCTCAGACTCGCTCGGAGAAGCCCAGATGGACCGTCGGTTGGATTCGATTTTGTCGTCGAGGGCGCCGAGGGTTGCGGCGATGGCCCTCTGCTCCTCGATCGGTGGGACGGCCACAGGCACGTCTGGCGATGTAGTTGCGGTTAAGCGATCGCTTGGACGCTGCCGGAGTTGTAGGCCGTTAGGTCGGTCGCAACGAAACCAGTAGTAGGCGAATCTTGGGTCATTGCCCAGGAAGTCCGTGGCGTAGAGCACTGTGTTCAAAGGCCAGTAATCGTCATCTGACCAAGTATGTAGCCGACACCGATTGTTGGCTTGCTCGGCCCACCACGAAGCCTCGACCTGAGACACGGGCCTCGTCATGCCAGTCCGCGTCACCTCTCCCGATGACAGCACCGTTGATCGAACCTTGCCCGCCGCCTGTTCCGCTGGACGGCAGGTCGTAAGCCGCGCTGGAGGCCGTATGAACTCCGAACTAGTGGCCTAGCGTAGTCCAGCCCTTCGGCAGTGCGTCGGTCATTGCAGAGCCTCCAGCCGCTGCCGGATTTCCTGTTCGAGTTCTCGTCCGCGGTCGAATTCGGCGTAGAGCTCTTTGGTGAGGCGGGCGATCTTGTCGGCGATGGGTTCGTCGTCTTCTTCGGCCTCTTCGGCGCCGACGTAGCGGCCGGGGGTGAGGACGAAGTCGTGCTGCTTGATCTCGTCGAGGCTGGCGGCCTTGGCGAAGCCGGGCACGTCCTCGTACCCGCCGTCGTGGTTGCGCCAGGCGTGGTAGGTGTCGGCGATCTTGGCGATGTCGGCGTCGTCGAGGACGCGCAGCCGACGGGTCTCCATGCGCCCGAGTTTCCGGGCGTCGATGAACAGCGACTTCGCCGTCGCGTTTGCGGTGGCCGTTGCCGTGGCGGTCTTTGGAGACGAACCACAGGCTGACGGGGATGCCGGTGTTGAAGAAGAGCTTGTCGGGCATGGCGACGATGCAGTCGACCAGGTCGGCTTCGACGAGCCGGCGGCGAATCTCGCCTTCGCCGCCGGTCTTCGACGACAGGGACCCGTTGGCCAGGACGAACCCGGCGGTGCCCTTGGGGTGACAGGTGGTAGATGAAGTGCTGGACCCAGGCGAAGTTGGCGTTGCCTTCCGGTGGGGTGCCGTATGCCCAGCGGGGGTCGTCGGCGAGTTTGGCGTCCCACCAGTTGGACACGTTGAACGGCGGGTTGGCCAGGACGAAGTCGGCGCGCAGGTCGGGGTGCAGGTCCGCGGTGAAGGAGTCGGCGGAGCGGTCGCCGAGGTCGGCTTCGATGCCGCGCAGGGCGAGGTTCATCTTGGCCAGTCGCCAGGTGGTGTCGGTGAATTCCTGGCCGTAGACGCTGATGGTGTTGGCGTTGCCGCCGTGGGCTTTGACGAACTTGGCGGATTCCACGAACATGCCGCCGGAGCCGCAGGCGGGGTCGTAGACGCGGCCCTCGTACGGTTCGAGCATCTCGACGAGGGTGTGGACGACGCTGCGGGGGGTGTAGAACGCGCCGGCGTCTTTGCCGGTTTCTTTGCCGGCGAATTGGCCGAGGAAGTACTCGTAGACCCGGCCGAGGACGTCGTCGGAGCCGTGGTCGTCGGTTTCGGTGAACCCGATGGAGCCGATGAGGTCGACGAGTTGGCCGAGGCGGCCTTTGTCGAGGCCTTCGCGGCCGTAGTTGCGGGGGAGTACACCGCGGATGACCGGGTTCTCGCTTCTCGATGAGGTCCATGGCGTGGTCGATGTCGGTGCCGATGGTGGGCAGTTTGGCTTTGGCCTGGATGGTGTCCCAGCGGGCGTCGGCGGGTACCCAGAACACGTTGTGGGAGGCGTACTCGTCGCGGGCTTCGAGGAAGTCGGTGAGCCGGTCTGCGGGCATGCCGTCGGCGATGAGTTCGGCTTCGAGTTGCGCGCGGCGGGCTTCGAAGCCGTCGGAGATGTACTTCAGGAAGACCAGGCCGAGGACGACGTGCTTGTATTCGCTGGGCTCCTGGTTGCCGCGCAGTGCGTCGGCGGCTTCCCAGAGGCGCTGTTCAAGGGATTTGGGTTGGGCCGTCTTCTTAGCGGCGCGCGCCATGAAACGTTCCTCCCGTAAAGCCCCGCTGTTCTCTGGCGACAATAGCGGCTCGACCTGACTCATTCTGTGGGATCTGGTCGGTCACTGGCTCGTCCGGGCGCAATAGGTTCAGCGCCTGGTCGTGGTCCAGGGCAGACGGTCCCAGGCCCTCGCGAGAATCCTGTTTCTGCGCTGCGGTTGATCTGCGAATGCGCTCTGGAGGTGCCAGCCTTCCCGTTCCGGGTCCGTCATCAGGTCTTGAACCAGGCTCAGGGCGTGTTGAGCGTCTTGCAGCGTAACCATCGTTTCGATCTCCTCAATCCCGCAGACCCTGTTCGGTCAGTGAGACTGAGTGAGATTGGGTGGGCATGACCGAGGCGCATGCGGACTGCTATCGGATCGCCCATCCGATCGCGCCCATCTGAGTTCTTCCTGCCTGTGCATGACACGACGGGTACGCCGTCACTCCAAGAAGACGAGCGTCGCCCATCAAGCGCGTCTCCGCGCTGAACATAGCTCACTCGCGGGTGGCCGATACGTTCATTGGATCTGCAGCGGATGTGACGCGATTGGGGGTTGACTTCCATTGGGGACAGAACTCCGGGGATGATGCAGACTACATCGGGCGTGGGTCGTTCGAAACCCTCCTTGACAAGCACCTGTCGAGGCAACCGATGACTTTGCGACAGATAGCGAGGCTGGGCACGCCATCAAGTTCGGTGCGGGCGATCGCTCGACGCTGTGGCCGGGGGCATGGACGGGGCATGCAACATGGTCCTCGGAAGCCGTCTGCTGGTCCGATTCCTGATGTCGATAGGGGCCTACCGCGCGATGAGAAGCAGCCGTGCGATCAGCTGATAGAGGCCATGCGTGATAGGCCTCGTCCTGACTGACCAGCACCAGGAGTCTGCGTGAGTAATCCACTGGCCCAGCGTCGACTTGCCAGTGCTTCCTCGGCCAAGGGGTTATATCGGCGATCTGCTGGACTCCTCGTCCGACCTCGATGACTGAACTTGGCCGTGGTGCGTTGCCGCGTTGACCGCCAGCAAAATCCCGCGCCAGTCAAATCGCAGCCGGCGGCGAACCTTCAGCTCCTGGCCAGTACGCGATCAACGCATCCCACATGGCCGCCATCGCGTTCTCAGCCTGCCGACTTGCCTGATCGAGACGGGCAAGGGCGGCCTCTTCAGCGGACCGCGCCTCCGACGTCAAGGAACCGTACGTGGCCACTACGTCCCGATAAGCCGCGTACTTCGCCTTGTATGCCTGGGCGATGAGCGTCATTTGTGACGTGATGTCTTCCGGGACCGCAGACGGCGCACTATCCGCGACCCGGTACATCTGGTCAACCGCGTCGGCCATCGTGCGGTGGTTCTCTTCCCACAGGTCTGGCGGGTGAACCATCGTGACGCCAGTGCCGATCGTGTGGTAGTCCTTCAATGGTTTGGCCCCCGCATCCCAATGGTCCAGCGCCCCCGCGACCTCCTCGATCCAGGTGTTGAATGCGGGCAGCCAAACGGGTGCTGAGGGTGAGGGCTTTGCGCTTGGGCTGCTGACCGTGTTACTGGGGACCCATAATGACAGTGATGTGTAGGCAAGACCGCCGACCAGCAAGAGCCCGCCGACCACCAACCACACGAGCAGGGTGCGGTTCAGCCCCCCTGGCCTGGATGATGCCTTGTGGGGTCGTGCGAGTGGTAGCCATTGCGTCCCGTCCTCATTGAGTACGTGCCCGCCTACGACCTGCCCAGGTCGGTGCTGCTCGGTGCTGGTCCGCGTTGGCGATCGTCACTCATCACGGCTCCCCGTTCGTGTCCCAAGTACATTGTGACAGGGCGCGGATCACTCCCGTTGTCCCCTGGTTGTCCCCAAAACCCTGCGTAACTACCCGCCACAGGACGGACGGAACGGCACGATCCGTGCTCAGACAGACGCGCCGTTCCGCACGGCCCTCATGCGTGTCGCTAATCCGGCTTACAGACCGACTCGCCACCTTCGGTCTCGTTGCGGCCGGCTCACGCTCAAGTAGACACGGGGTATTCGCACTGGCCGTTTGCCTTGTGCCCGACCACGTTCACCTGACCGGGGTAGTACCCGAAGGACAGGTTGGGGCGAATGCCCCAGCAATTGAGGTTGCGCCCGATCGTGTTGCGCACGACGTACGCGCTCAGGCTGGCGTCTGGGTGATCCTCGGTCACGGTGATGTTCATCAACGTTGCGTTGCCGCCGATGCTGTTGAACAACACACCGAACCAGTTCGCGGTCACATGGCCCACGGTCAGGTTGTGCCCGATCGTGTTGTTTTTGATCGACCACGGGATGTCGCCGCCGCCACCGATGAACGTGACGTTCCCCTTCACCGTCGTTCCGTTCAGCAGGACGGTGTTCGCGCCGATGGCCGTAACGTTGCCGTTCACGGTGATGGTGGAGTGCCCGTCTGCGTACGGGTCGAGGCACGGATGTCCGGACTTCCCGGGGACATCGGGCTGGCAGCCCATCCCCAGGAACGAGTCCACCCCCGCGGTGACGTTGCGTCCGACGGTGATGGTCGCCGGCGCGCTTTGAGCGTCGAACACGGCACCTGGCAGGACGTTGATGTTCCCAGCGATGCTGTACACGCCGCCGGGCTCGACATCGCACGCACCGGCGACCGTGACGCTTGCGTAACTCCCGGGTGGGATGCGCTTCATGTTCAGTGGGAACTCCCCACCTGTGCAGGTGTAGGCCCTCCCGCTGTGCGCGCCAGCCATCGCCGGGGACACGATCACACCGGCCGCGAGTAGCCCTGCTGTTCCGATCACTGCCATGAATCTGCGCATTTCGGGGGCCTGCCCTTCTCGAGACGGGCTCACGGCTGGTAAGCCCTGCGGCCAGAGTAGGCTTGCCTAAGAGACCTGTATACGGGCGATTCTGTAGTCGCCCGAGCACCTACGGTGAGGTGACTCTTCCCAGACTGACTCGCGGGTTGAGCGTTGGGGAGGCCGGCCCCACCGGCTGGCTGAATTGACTGATGTGGACCTCGAGTCCACTATCGAGGTCGCCACCGCTTCCACGTGGCGCTGCCCTGGACGCGCAGCTTGCCCTCCGCCCACAGTTCGACGTCTACCTCCATCGCGGACTCGTCCGCCTGGCTCACCCAGGCGCGCAGCCGCGTGGACCCGGCCAGCGGCGTCGGGCGCAGGTAGCGCACGGTCAGGCCCGAGGTCACGAACGGCAGGGGTACGCCACCGGACGTCAGCCCCAGACGCTGCGCCTCGAGCAACATCGGTGTGGCGCTGTGGCAGTCGAGCACGGTGCAGATGATCCCGCCGTTGAGGAAGCCCAGGCCGTTGTCGTGTTCAGGCCAGGGGACGAAGTCGGCCACCGTGCCAGCTTCGGCCGCGAAGCTGCGCAGTCGCAGGCCCTTGGGGTTGGCTGGTCCGCACCCGAAGCACGTCATCTCGGGGAAGAAGCGTTCCTGCAGGCTGATGCCGTTGTTCACCGGCCTACTCCCTCCGTGCTGGGGGCCGCAGTGGTCACTGCAGCGGGTTGATCCACGTGCAGTCCGGGAAGCGGGCGAAGTCACTGTCGTTGGACGCTACAGGCACTCCGTATTCGATCGCCAGCGCCGCCAGCTGGGCGTCCGGCACCAGATTCGCCGTGATCTGCGAACGGGCGATCAGCTGCCCGAGGATAGCTGCCGTGTCCTTGGACGCAGCCGGGATCCAGACGTTGTCCAACGCCAGCCAGTCGCTGACGAACTCCCATGCCGCCCCGGGGGACAGCGGGGTGCGGCTTGCGCGGGGGTGGGTAGCGATGCGCAGGAAGGCGCCGAGTGTCTGCCATGGCAGCCCGATCCGGCGGGGACTGTTGAGAGTGTCTTCGAGCCACTCGCTGGACCGCGTGTGGAGCGGGCTCGTCTGATCCACCGCGTAGAGCAGGATGTTCGCGTCAACGATCATCGTCGTCGAGGGTGTCGAGGACCTCGGCAATGTTGCTCACGTCCAGACGCAAACCCAGAGACGTGCTGCGCTGCTGGAATCGGCCCGGCTGGCGGCGGCCCGCCATCCCGGCCCTGGCCAACTCGTTGAGTGCCTCGCTGACACCCAATCCCCGCTGCTTGCGCAGTCGCACAAGTTCCGCAGCAACGTCATCGGCAAGAGTGACCGTCGTACGCATGCTGTGATAATAGCATCATGATGCCCTACAGTTGATGCTCTGATGAATGGACTCGCAAAGTCCTGGGGCGTGAGAAAGGTCCGGCCGAAACTCTCCTTGACATGAGGGATTGTCGGTGCCGCCGCCGGTGCGCATGATCATCAGCAACATGCCCATGCCTTGGGGATCTGAAGGTGGGCGTCTGCGAGGGTGCGGGTCCGACGGCACTTGCGTGCCGCCGTTATGGCAACTGCCGCCATGACCAGTGGCCGAGGCGACATGATCTTCCCTGCGGTAGGGGGTCAATGTAGTGCCAGCCGACGCGGAGGAGCCAGCGCGATCAGAAACCGCCGCGCCGCGGGCAACACTGCGCCCGTACCGTTGATCCGTGGGCCATGTGGACGTCTCCGGCGTGCGCTACGACCTGCCGGACGGCCGGGTCCTGCTCGACGAGGTCTCTTTCCGGGTGGGCGACGGGCAGAAGGTCGCGCTGGTCGGCGCCAACGGATCGGGCAAGACGACGTTGCTGCGCATCATCGTCGGCGACATCGCACCGCACGAGGGCGGGATCGCGCGCTCGGGTGGCCTGGGCGTGATGCGGCAGTTCGTCGGTCAGGGGGTGGTCGCGGAGGGGTTCGACGATCCAACCGTGGCCGACCTGCTGCTGTCGGTTGCGCCGGATCGGGTGCGGGTTGCCGCCCGCGCCATTGAGGGTTACGAGTTGGCGCTCATGGAAACCGACGACCACGCGACCCAGATGAAGTACGCCGCAGCCCTGGCTGAATACGCCGATGCCGGTGGCTACGACGCCGAAGTGACGTGGGATGTGTGCACGACCTCCGCCCTCGGGGTGTCCTTCGACAAAGCCAAGTACCGGTCGCTGCGCACCTTGTCGGGAGGGGAGCAGAAACGGCTGGTGCTCGAGTACTTGTTCGCCGGACCGGACGAGGTACTGCTGCTCGACGAACCGGACAACTACCTCGACGTACCGGGCAAGATCTGGCTCGAGCAGCGCATCAACGAGTCCGACAAGACGATCCTGTTCATTTCCCACGACCGCGAGTTGCTGGCCAACACCGCAACCCGGGTTGTCACGGTGGAACTCGGCGCCGCCGGCAATCAGACCTGGACACATCCCGGCGGTTACGCGTCCTACCACGACGCGCGGCGGGACCGGTTCGAGCGACTTGACGAGTTGCGCAGGCGCTGGGACGAGGAGCACCAGAAGCTCAAGACGCTAGTGACGACCTTGCGGCAGAAGTCGGCCTACAACGACGGGATGGCCAGCCGCTATCAGGCCGCCCAGACCCGGTTGCGGAAGTTCGAGGAAGCCGGGCCGCCGACCGAACAGCCGCGGGAGCAGCGGGTGGTCATGCGCCTGGCTGGAGGCCGCACGGGGAAGCGGGCGCTGGTCTGCGAGAAGCTCGAGCTGCGGCTTCCCGACGCGGAATTGATGCGGCCCTTCGACCTCGAGGTCTGGTACGGCGAACGGGTGGCTGTTCTGGGCAGCAATGGGTCCGGCAAGTCGCACTTCCTGCGGCTGCTCGCCGCAGGCGGCTCGGATCCCGACCTCGAGCACTCACCCGTGGGCGAGGGCGACATCGCGCCCGTCGCGCACGCCGGCGTCGCGCGGCTCGGCGCTCGGGTGCGGCCGGGCTGGTTCGTGCAGACCCACGAGCATCCCGAACTGGTGGGGCGCACCTTGCTGGACATCCTGCACAGGGGCGATCGCACACCCGACGGTCGCGGCCGGTCTGGCGTCGGGCGGGAACAGGCGGCGCGGGTACTCGACAGGTACGAACTGGCGCATGCGGCTGAGCTGACGTTCGACGCGCTGTCGGGCGGTCAACAAGCGAGATTCCAGATTCTTCTGTTGGAGCTGTCCGGCGCCACGATGTTGCTGCTCGACGAGCCCACTGACAACCTCGACGTTGAGTCCGCGGAAGCTCTCGAAGCGGGTCTGAGCACCTTCGAGGGCACGGTCCTGGCAGTCACCCACGACCGGTGGTTCGCGCGCGGCTTTGATCGTTTCCTCGTGTTCGGCAGCGATGGGGTCGTGTACGAATCAGACAAGCCGGTGTGGGACGAGGCGCGGGTGCAACGCCCGCGCACATGATCGGCCTGCAGCGATTGCGGTCAGGTCAGCAGTCCGATAACGCCCTTGCTCACGAGCACGACGGCCACGATGCCGCCAGTTGCGTAGGTGACCCCGCGGCTGTGCTCGATGAGCCATGTCCGCCAGTTCGCGTACGTCGCCGGCGACTCTCGCCCGCGGATCACTCGCACTCCCAGTGGGGCGGCGACCCCTGCTGAAGCCAGCAGCACGAAGGTGACACCGAGGCCGATCAGGACTGCGTTCGACTGGTTCAGCTGGAGAACTTGGCCAGCGGCGGCAACGACCACGATGTAGTTGGGTAGGAACGCACCGAGGGCGAAGGCGAGCAGCACCGGCATGGTGTCGAGCTTGGACATCCAGGCCGGCTCCGTGACGGGGCCGTTGTCGGTGGGTCTGCGCCAGCGCCACCATAGGACGAATCCCAGCAGGAATCCGAGCACGATCTCGCCCACGTGCAGCGGCACCTGGGCGGTGGCGTCACCCGGGGTGGCGGGATACACCAGCACCGACAGCACGAAGACGGCGCTCAGTGCCAAGACCCAACCGAGCACGTAGAACAACTCCTTGGTGACGCCCCGCTCCGCGGTGACCAGCAGGATTCCGGCCAACACGGACCACGGCTGCGCGGCCAATGCAAATGCCAGCAGCAACAGCGTGAGCAATGACGCTACGTCCACTTGTCCGGCCTCATCTCGAAGGGCTTTCCGATCATGTCAGGGCCGCGATCATCGGAACCCTCGGAACGCTACGGGTCTTCGAGTTCGCTTCGGTATTGATGGCCGCGGGGGCTGGTCCAGGTGAGGCTGCCGTCGGGGTTGCGTTGCACTTGCCAGGCGGTGTGGGTTTTGAGCCGGTGGTGGTAGCGACATAGACAGTGGAGGTTGTAGGCGCAGGTCGGGCCGTGGGGGTGTTCGATGGTGTGGTCGAGGTCGCAGTGCATGGCGGCGCGTCGGCAGCCTTTGAAGCGGCAGTGCCGGTCGCGGGCTTTCACGTAGTCGCACGAGGGCTGATGGTGGGGGCGTAGGACAGCGTCGCGTGCGGGCACGTGTCAGGTTGATCCGGGGCGCCCCGTCGCACAGCTGAGCTGGCGTGGACTTGGTGACAAAGGTCCGTGGCCGGCGAGTTCCGGTCCGCCCGGGGTGATGATCACCTGGACCGGGATCTTCTCGCCGGGGGTGATGCCGGTGAGGCGTTCGACGAGTAAGTCGGCGCGGGCACCATCCACGGAGCCCTCGTGGTTGGCGACGCCGTGCTTGAGCGACAGTAGGCAGGCTTGGGCTTCCTCGGCGGTGAGGTAGGCACCCAGGGTGGCCATGCCGTCGGATTCGGGCTGCACCCACACCCGGCGCTGTTTCTTGGCTTTGTGGCGGCGTTTCTCGGCGGCGTCCGGGTTGAGTTTGGCGATGCGTCCGGCCAGCCACGCTTTCAGCTGGGCGCGGGTGTGGGTCTGGGAGTAACCGATCGCACGCTCTGCGAGCTGCACCCGGTCGGCGGGCGGGAGTTCACAGGTGCCGTGGGCGATCTCAACCGCCTTCGCCAGATCGATCTCACCAACCCGCAGCGCATCCAGCACGTCGGGCAGGTCGTCGTGCAGTTCGTGGGCCAGGTCCACCCGGCGGGTGGCGGTCCACGCCGTCCAGGTCAGCGCACACGCCACCTCCGCGGGCACCGGGTCGACCAGCTGCCCGCACGGGTCGAACCCGGCCGGCTCCTGCTCGGACAGTTCGTGGATGGCTTCCAGCTGTCGGGCATCAGCCCAGGCCTTGACCGTCTCGGCGGCCCGCGCGACCTCCAGCGGATCCCCGGCCGGGGATTCCAGGAGGGTCAATGCGTGGGGAAGGTCCATACCTAGAGACTAGAACGGACGTACGACAAACACGCGCAAACACGCACAAACAAATGCAAACGTCAGGTAATGAGATGTCAACCTGCGTTGTCCGCGTAGCGCAACTGCAGGATCGTGGCAGCGACGCCAACCATGAACGTCAGTGCCAGCACGAGGTAGCTGGCAGCAGGTAGGGACGCGACCGGCTCCGCGACCGCGCCGATCAGCAGCGGCACGATCGACCAGGGAAACCACTGCGCCCACCCCGTGTGCCCGAAACAGGTTGCCGAGCCCCATCATCACCAGCGCGAACGCCAGCGGCGCGAGGTAGCCACGCCCTGCTGCGGCGATCCACGCCACCAGGGGCGCGAGAAGAAGGGAGATCCCAGCGGCGAGCAGTGCCTTACCGACCATGCCCAGAACGATCCCGCCAGACAGGCCAGGCAGTCCCAGCGCCAGGCCCAGCATGATGGCCAGCAAAACCGCCACGCAGACGATCGCCAGCCACCACACGCCGATGACCAGCAACTTGCCGACAGCGAACCAATGTCGGGGCACCGGCAATGCCAGCATGTTCTTGGCCGTCCCGTGGCCGTACTCGGATCCGAAGACGTAAGCCACGATGAACGCGAGCAGCAGCATGCCCCCGACGCCGACGATCAGCACCAGCGCGTAGGCGAAAGATGACCATGTGGCCTCGAGTCCCGATAGATCAGCCTTGGTGCCGAGCAGGCCCAACTGAGCCGCGCGCTGGGGATCGCGAACGATCCACATCATCAGGGCGATACCGAACGGACCCATCGACAGCGCGGCGAGGCTGAACCACGTCACCTTGCACCGGCGCAGCTTGATGAATTCGGTCACGAGCACCTGACGCAGCATCACTGGCCACCTGTTCGCCACAAGAAGTAGCGCTCGAGGTCCGCGGTGAGCAGAGCCTCGGCCAGTGCTTCCGGCGAGAAGGACTCGGCGACGTAGGCACGCGCTTTCGTTGCGAGTTCCTCTCTGTCGAGCTCCTCCAATAGCCGGCCGTCGTGGATGATGCCGACGCGGTCGGCCAGGTGGGCGACCTCGCCGAGGATGTGGCTGGACATGAAGACAGTCGTGCCATGCTCGTCGGCCAGCGACCGCAGCAGCTGACGGATCTCCACGATGCCGGCCGGGTCCAGGCCGTTGGCCGGTTCGTCGAGGATGAGCACGTCGGGGGAGTGCAGCAGAGCACGAGCCAGCGCCAGCCGCTGTAGGTTGCCGCTCGAGAGCCGGCCACTGCGGACCTCGGCGTAGGGCACGAGGTGCAGGCGCTCAATTGCCTCGGTCACGCCCTTTGGTGCCGCCCGGGTGAGACGCCGCTGGATGTCGAGGTTCTCGCGGACTGTGAGATTGGGATAGGCCGTCGCACTTTCCACGAGGTAGCCGATCCGGCCCAGCACCCGCTGGTCCGATCGGCTGGCCAAGAATCCTGACGCATCCACTGCTCGGACGGATCAAGCCCAGCAGCATGCGGATCGTGGTCGTCTTGCCGGCCCCGTTCCGGCCCAGGAAGCCGTACACCTCACCGCGTCGTACGTCGAGGTTCATCGAATCGACGGCCTGGACGTGCCCATAACGCTTCGAGAGCGATCGGGTTTCGATCACCGTGACGTCAGACATCGGCCGCGTCCCCTCGTCAAGACAATGGTGTCAGCGCGAGCGGGCTTCCAAGGCCTCCTCGAGCAAACCCTCCAACGCTTCCTGCGCAACATCGGCCGACGTGTCGACCTCTTCATCCGAGCCGTCCAGAGCACGGGCAGCCAACCCCGCCTTGCGGTCGATCAAGTCGGCCACCCTGCTGTCGATCGTGCTCGCCGCCAGGATGCGCCATGCCGTCACGGGCTGGTCCTGACCGATGCGGTGCACGCGGTCGATCGCCTGGGTCTGCTCCGCCTGCGTCCAGGGCAACTCGGCGAGCACCAGGTTCGAGGCGACGTGCAGGTTCAGCCCGACGCCGGCGGCACTCAGCGAGCACACCGCCACCGCGACGTCCGGGTCCTTCGTGAACGCGTCGATGGCTGCCTGCCGGGCCTTGCCGGTCTGACCGCCGCGGATCGAGCAGTACCCAATCCCGCGGGAGGCGAACGTCTGCTCGGCGCTGTCCATGACGTCGATGTGCTTGGCGAAGAAGACGACCTTGCCCACGTTGCCGACCAGCTGTGCGGTGTAATCGGCCGCCAGGCCGGCCTTGGCCTGTCCGATCTTGCGCATCATCGTGAACACGTTGTCGGAAGTCTTCGAGTCCTTCTCCTGCTTGCGGGCCCAGGCGGCGACCCGCTGCACGACGGTATGGTCGATGCCCTCGACCCGGCGCTCCGCGGACTGGCGCCGGATGGCCGCGTCGTAGCGCTTGCACCAACGCTTCGGTGAGTTGCTCCTGGGACTGCCGGATCGAGCGCGCGGCGGGCCCCTCGAGTTCCACGGGAAGGTCCGCCACCCGGCGGTCGGCGATGTCTGCGGCGACGTCGATCTTGCGCCGCCGGACGATCCCCTGGTCGATGACGCAGCGCCGGGCAGCCGCATAGAAGCCGGGGTCGCCGGGCACCAGGCCGGTCGCCTCGAGTGCCTTCATCAGGTCGAGGATCGGCTTGGTGCCGTCGATCCAGCCGAGGAACTCCCAGATGGCCAGGAAGTCATCGAGGTCGTTGATCAACGGCGTACCCGTCAGCGCCATGAGCAGCGGGTTGCCGGTGCGAGTACGGATGCGACGCGAGATCTCCAGAACGTTCTGCGAGCGCTGCGACGTCTTGTTCTTGATGAAGTGGGCCTCGTCGACGATCATGCCCCGGAACCCGAAGTCGACCAGCCAGCCCCGGTGGCGGTCGAGGAGTTCGTAGTTGACGATGACGATGTCGGCGAAGGTGTCGGCGGACTCGCCGTCGCTGTGAATCACCGTGGCCGTTCGCGCCGGCGTCCACAGATTCACCTCGCGCGCCCAGTTCATCTTGACCACGTTGGGAACCACGACCAGCAGCGGATATGCGGTCGCGACCTGTGCGGACAGCAGCGCCTGGGCGGTCTTGCCCAGCCCGGGCTCGTCGGCGAGCAGGAACGTCCGATGGCCCTGAGCGGCCGCGGCGACGACCTGGGCCTGGTGCTTCATGAGGTGCAGTTCAGGGGCCACGGGAGCATCGTCCGGATCAGGCAAAGGCATGCAGGAGGCGGCAACGTCGGTGCTCTGCTCGAAGGAGCGCAGCAATGGCCCGAGTAGTTCCCACCCCGCCAACCGCTGCGCCCGGACCTCCACCTGGCGGCGTGCCGCCTCGATGTCGGGGGGCATGAAGGGATTGGCCAACTGCCGCGCCAGCACCGACTGCGGAACCACCTGCCCCGATGGCTCTTCTCGTTCCACGACAGGCGCCGGGGCTTCTTCGATTCCCGCGGCCTCCAGAAGTTCGCGTCGCTGCACCTGCCCCAGTTCGCTGAGTTGACTGTCCTCGCCGAGCAGGGCGAGCAGGGAGGTGTCCCGGGCGCCGGTCTGCGCGAGGATCTTGGCGATTCCGTCAAGGCGTTTGAGGTAGGCGGTCTTGGCCGCGGCCGGCATCTTCTCGTCGGACAGAACCCGGGCGCGCTCTTCGCGGGTGACGAAGGCGATGACCTGGAACCTCGACCGCACCGAGGGCCGGTTGTCTCCCTTGGCGATCGCGTTCTGGACCTGGGTGACCGCCTGCGCGAGGACGGGCAGCAACCCCTGGTTGTCTTTCGCGCGCGATCGCCGCGCGGTGCTCGCAGTGCGAGTGCGCGTACGCTGACGACGCCGTAGCGCCACTGAACCTCCTACGTCGCCCCATCGAAAGGCGAACGGGCATCACGACCGGATGTCTCGCCCGGGGACAGGTTACTCGCACGAGGGCCGAAACCTGCACCTGGGACCGGGTCACTGCCGACCACTGGCCGTGAGCGCCGCGATGGGGCAGCCGCCGAAAGGACGATGCAGTTGTGCCCACACGTACCGCATGATCAATTTGCCCAACCTCAACAGCGCTGCAGGCCGACATCGACGAGCTCAACCATCAGCTGAACCGGTGGGAGACGATCAAGAAGTTCGCTGTGCTTCCACGGGATCTGTCCGAGGAGGAGGGTGAGCTCACGGCCAGCCTGAAGGTGAAGCGCAACGTGGTCGAGAAGCACTTCCGCGACCTGATCGAGGCGATGTACGCGGGGTGATTCAGCCGGGCCAGTTCCTGGTCACGGCATCCCACAATGTGATCAACGGTTCCATCGCCGCGTCGAGGTCCTCCCACACGCTGGGTGCGAGGACACCCTTGGACGCGACCGCCAGGACGCTGACCGGATCGTCGGTGAGGCCGTACTGCCGAACCCAGGTCTGTGCGAAGGGGCGCAGCAGGCTGTGCACGGCCTGCGGAGTGAAACGCCAGTAGTCATCGGGATGGGCGTGGATGACGAAGTTGAATGGCACCGTCAGTATCAGGATGCCATCGGCGGCGAGCACGCGATGCAGTTCACTGAACGCCTGCCACGGCCGCTCGACGTGCTCCAGGGTGTCGATGGCGATCGCCGTTCCGATGGAGCCGTCGGGCAGTGCCAGCTCCTGCAGATCCAGAACCTGATCAACGCCCGGTCCGGGACGGATGTCCGCTCCCACGAAGCGCTGGCCGCCAAACAAGGGCCGGAGATCAGCGTCGATCGCCATGTCCGGGACCAAGTAGGAGCCGAATTCGTAGACCGGCTCGCGGGCTGGCAGCACCTGGGCGCACACCTGCGCGAATTGCCGACCGGAATCCAGCATGGTGCCCCTTTGTCACGCGGCGACTTCGCGTCCTCACTGTACTGGTCGCCGCAGCTGGCACTGGCGGATCGGCGGCCTGCGACACGTTGGCCAACGTCAAACCAGCAGGCACTGGAGGAGATGGCCGACGCCACCGCCCACGCCATCGTCACGTTCGCCAACAGCACCCGTGATGTCAACGGCGTCGAGTCACCTGGTCACGGCTGGCATGGGAACAAGGCGTAAGAAGTGCCCATGGCGACGGCTGGTGGTGGAAGCGCTAGGCGCCTCGGCACCGGGATCGCAGGCCAGCTATCGACACTTCATCCCGCCGACGAGTTGCACACCTTTGCTGACGTCCTCGTCCTCGGGTGCGAGGGCTGCAAAGCGCAGGACGCCACCCTTCTTCCGGAACCCGACGGCACCGGTCTGGACTTCCGGCGGCAGTGGGCCGGGATCGTGCGCGAAGTTGCTGTAGACCAGCCCCTTGGGCCCGTACAACTGGAACGACGCCGGCGTACGTTGGCCGGGATAGATGGTGTACCGCTGGCCGTAGCCGGCGAACGGCTTGACGCGAACCACGAGCAGGTAGTCATCATCGGTTGAGCGGCCGCTCGCGATGAAGGAGCCGTCCTTCTTCAGCGTGCACTTCCCCTTCAGCACATGTGTGACCACCGGCCCGATCTCGTAACCGACGCTGAGGCTGATCGCGATGCCGGGTCCGTGGTCGGCCGGCGGGGCTGCGTTCCCCGGGGCTCGCAGCAGCCGTCGCACCGGTCATCGACAGGGCCAGACAAATCACAGCGGGTACCGCTTTCACGTGATCAGTGTCGATCTTCGAACGTTCGTGGTCAATGTAGGAGTGCTGCCCCGCTTAGGGTGGGGGTCATGTTCGCGGCTGTGCCTCCCGAGCCGGTTCGGCAGGTCGTCGTGGTGAGCGCGCAAGGGTGGCGCAGCCACGAGGCGACGTTGCGCCGGTTCCAGCGAGTGGCGGGTACGTGGCGCCAGGTCGGCACGAGTACCCACGCCTGGTTGGGCAGCAACGGGCTGGCGGCGCATCGCACGCGGCAGCAGAACAGCGGGCAGACGCCGGCCGGAGTGTTCAGCCTGCCGCAGGCATTCGGCGCCGTCGCGGGCGGACAGGTGCGCTTGCCCTACCTGCGGATCACGCCGCACTCCTACTGGCCCTACGACCCGCGTGACCCGCGCACGTACAACGTCCTGCAGACTCGGCGAGCTTCCGACGCCAAATGGCGTGACGACGGGGAGTGGTCCGAGCGGTTGGCGTCGTACGGCAGTCAGTACCGGTACGCGGTGGTCATCGGCTACAACCTGCCCAGCACGACCTACCGGGACTCGCTCCGGGAATGGCGCACAACAGCGCCCGCCCGTACGGACAAGGGTGGCGGGATCTTCCTGCATGTGGATCGCGGCCGTCCGACCGCCGGATGTGTTGCGATCGGCGCGAGGCAGATGCGAGCCACGCTCACGTGGCTGGACCCGGCAGCCAATCCACGGATCGTGATCGGGCCGCGCACGCTCACCCGGAACTGGCGGCAGCGGGTGGCGTCTCGCGCGTCGGTTCCATCCAGCGCGCTCTGGCAGCCCGCGGCTCTTGGGCCCCGGTCGTGAGAGTCCGGGTCGCCCGCATCTGTCTCCCAAACGGCTGTTCTTGACCGAACCTTCCCCGCCGCCTGGATGTTACGCTTAGGCTAGATCTGTAACATCCGCGATCGAGGAGAACTGCCATGGGTGCACCCCAACCGCAATGGCGGGAGAGCCTGGCTCGTCCGGGCAGCTTCCGGGACGTGTTCAGTTTCGACCCCGCCGCGATCAAGCATCCGAGTGCGGGCTGGGTGCAGATGTTCAAGGACGAGTTCGGGATGACGGATGCCGATTTCGCAGCGCCCCGCAGCATCGGAGACGCGCCAGTCACGCT
The DNA here is from genome assembly GCA_037045455.1 of Candidatus Nanopelagicales bacterium. Lineage (GTDB taxonomy): Bacteria > Actinomycetota > Actinomycetes > S36-B12 > UBA10799 > JADKAV01. The sequence goes on from JBAOIN010000003.1 coordinate 190,919, forward strand.
GGACCGGCCTGGCCTGGCAGTTGAGCACCGGGATGCGATCGGCGCGATCGTGGGCGACGAGAACGTCAGCGATACCGCCTTCGACCGGGTGCGCTACGGCCACGGCAAGACCCTCGACGAAAACGTCGCACTGCGCGCCGGCCGGGTCGGCGCGGTGCCCGATCTGGTGGTCCACCCGCGCGACAAGCAGGACGTCGCCGCGATCGTCGCCTACTGCGCCGAACACGGAATCCCAGTCGTCCCGTACGGTGCCGGCTCGGGCGTCGTGCTGGGCAACCGTGCCGAGCGCGGGGGGATTGTGTTGGTCATGCGCACGCACATGAACAAGGTGCTGCGGATCAACGAGCGGAACATGACGGCGGTCGTGCAACCGGGCCTGCTCGGGCCCGCGTTCGAGGAGGCGCTGAACAACGCTCCGCAACGCTTCGGCACCAGCCGTGCCTTCACCTGCGGGCACTTCCCGCAGTCCTTCGAGATGGCGTCGGTCGGCGGCTGGATCACCGCGCTCGGCTCCGGTCAGGCCTCGACCTACTACGGCGATGCGTACAACCTGGTCATCTCCCAGGAGTACGTCACCCCGGTCGGCGAGATCCGCACCAAGCAGTACCCGGCGTCGGCTACCGGGCCGAAGGTCAACGACATCCTGAAGGGCAGCGAGGGCACGTTCGGCGTCCTCGTGGAAGCGACGCTGAAGATCTTCCGTTACACCCCGGAGAACACGCAGCGGTTCGCGTTCATGCTGCCGAACTGGGAGGCCGCCGTCGAGTTCAGCCGCGAGGTCGTGCAGGGCGAGTTCGGCATGCCCGCCGTGTTCCGGATCTCCGACCCGGAGGAGACCGAACGCGGGCTGGCGCTGAAGGGCTTCGACGCAGGTCTTGCCAACAAGTTCCTCGTCAGCCGCGGCTTCAAGCCGTGGCAACGCTGTCTGTGCATCGGCACCGCCGAGGGGGAGAAGGGTTTCGCGAAGCACGTCGCGGCCCAGGCCAAGCGGATCGCCCGCGCTCACGGGGGGATGTCGCTGACCTCGCTGGCCACCAAGCAGTGGGAGCACGGTCGGTACTCCGACGCCTATATCCGTGAGGACATCCTGGACTTCGGGATGATCATCGACACCCTCGAGACGTCGGTCACCTGGGAGAACATCTACGACGTGCACGCCGGAGTGCGGGAGTTCGTCAAGAGCCGGCCGGGCACCGTCTGCATGACCCACGCCTCGCACTTCTACCCGCAGGGGACCAACCTCTACTTCATCCTCGTTCTGAAGCCGGAGGACGAACAGGAGTTCTTCCGGTTCCGGGAGGCGGTGATCGACAAGATCCTCGAATGCGGAGGTTCGACCAGTCACCATCACGGCACCGGCAACCTGTTCGGGCCGCGGCTCGAGCAGTTCCTCGGATCGGTGGAGATGGACGTGCTGCGGGCGTTGAAACGACACTTCGACCCGTCCGGGATCATGAACCCGGGCAACACCTTGGGGCTGGGATCATGAGTGAATTCATCGTCGCCATCGACGCCGGGACACAGTCGATCCGAGCCGCGCTCGTGGACTACGAGGGCACGATCCACAAGATCGTGAAGACGCCCATCGAACCATATTTCTGCGAGGAACCCGGGTGGGCCGAGCAGCGCCCCGAGTACTACTGGCAACAGCTGTGCGAAACCACGCAGGCGTTGCTGGACGGGGTGCCGGCCGACGAACTCTTGGCGGCGACCCTGACGACCCAGCGCGTGACCATGGTCAACGTCGATGCTGACGGGCAGCCGCTGCGCCCGGCGATCGTGTGGCTCGACCAGCGGAAGGCGGACATGGGCAAGGTCCTGCCCCGCGTGGCCACGCCGTTCCTGAAAGCCGCTCGCGTGCACCCGTTGGTGGAGTACGCCACCCAGTACTGCCGATCGAACTGGATCCAGCAGAACGAGCCAGAAGTCTGGGAGCGCACGCACAAGTTCCTGTACCTGTCCGGGTACTTCACCTTCCGCATGACCGGGCAGTACGTGGACTCGACCGGCAACATTGTCGGCACGATCCCGTTCGACGTGAAGAAGTCCACGTGGGCCGGCTCGCTGGACCCCAAATGGCGCATGTTCCCCATCGAGCGTGAGAAGCTGCCGGACCTGGTAGCTCCTACCGAACACCTGGGAGAGATCACTTCCGACGCGGCTGCCCAGGCCGGACTGCCCGAGGGGCTGCCGTTCGTGGCCGCATCCAGTGACAAGGCCTGTGACATCATCGGCTCCGGCTGCCTGACGCCGGAGATCGCCTGCGTGAGCTTCGGGACCACCGCCACCATCAACACCCAGATTCAGAAGTACGTCGAGCTGCGGCCGATGTTGCCGCCCTACCCCTCGGCGGTGCCGGGGGAGTTCTACACCGAGGTCGCGGTCGTCCGCGGATTGTGGATGGTGTCCTGGTTCAAGGAGGAGTTCGGGCTGCAGGAGCGGCTGCTCGCCGCGGACTCCGGAGAAGCTCCCGAGGACCTCCTTGAGGAACTCGTGCGCGACGTGCCGGCCGGCTCGCAGGGGTTGATCTGCCAGCCCTACTGGACTCCCGGCCCCGACCTGGAGCCGTACGCGAAGGGAGCGGTGTTCGGTTTCGGCGACGTGCACACTCGCGCGCATTTGTACCGCGCGATCCTGGAAGGCATCGTGTTCGCGCTCAAGGACGGCTCGCTGCTCACCCAGCGCAAGAACGGGGTGCCGATCACCGAGGTGCGTGCCACGGGCGGCGGCTCCCGCAGCGACTCGATCATGCAGATGACCGCCGACATCTTCGACCTGCCGGCCTACCGTCCGCACACCCCGGAGACGTCGGTCGTCGGGGCGGCCATGAACGCCGCAGTAGGGATGGGCGTGTACGCCGACGTCGCGGAAGCCGCGTCGCACATGACCCGGCGGGCTGAGGAGTTCACGCCGGATCCCGATACCCGCGACCTGTACCGGGAACTCTACGAACGGGTCTATGCCAAGTCGTACGGCCAGTTGCGCCCGCTGTACCAGGAAATCCAGCGAATCACGGGTTATCCGAAGTTGTAGACCGGATGCGGCAGTTGATAGACAACGTGGCAGCGGGGGCTCAAGCAACGGCGGCCTTGGAGCACAACCGGCACTAAGGGCGGTTTAACCCACCCGTATCTCCGATCTTTGCGATCTTTCTCGGGATGAGGCTGTAAGGGCATCGTCGAGGGAGCGCGCCATGGCGAACAAAGGCGTCCACATCACAGTCCTGAGCCTGGCGGCGGCAATGCTGATCGCCGCGCCCGCCACGTCGGCCACTGCGGTCTCCGGCGCCATCGCCCCGGCCAAGAAGGTCCCTGGCCGCACGCTGGTCGTGAAGGTCAAGGGCCTGCCCGGCGGGAGCAAGGTCAGGGTCACGGTCAAGCGGCGGGGCGTGGTGGCGTCCAAGCGGGTGGCCACGACGAAGCGGTTCAAGAACCTGGCTCCAGGCCGGTACCGGGTGAAGGCCCGGAACAAGGCCGGCTTCACATTGTCCGACCGATCCAAGAACGCTCGCGTCAAAGCCAATCGCGGCAAGCGGGTCACGTTCCGGTACCGCGCGCGACGGGCCCCGGCTGCCGTCACCGGGCTGCAGGTCAGTGCGCGCACGTCCCAGTCGGTGTCGTTGAGCTGGACGAACCCGGCGACCGCCACAAGCATCGTCGTGCGCCGCGCCACCGGGGCCACTCCACCGGCCACTGCTACCGACGGGACGGGCGTGCCCGTGTCCGGTGCGCCCACCTCGGTGAAGGACACCGATCTTGCGGCGTCGACCACGTATTCCTATTCGGTGTTCGCGCAGAACTCTGCGGGCCGATCTGGCGCGAAGAGTGTGACGACCCGCACGCTGGCAGTCGGCATCGTGGATGGTGGCGCGAACTTCACGTGTGGGCTGGATGGCGACGGCAAAGCCTTCTGCTGGGGCGTGAACCCGGTCGGGCAACTCGGCAACAACAGCACCACGAGTTCCTCGGTGTCGGTGGCGGTGAACACCAGTGGCGTCCTGAGCGGCAAGACGCTTACCGGGATCTCCGCAGGAGCGGCGCATGGCTGCGCGCTGGCCGACAACGGGAAAGTCTACTGCTGGGGTTACAACAACTACGGACAACTGGGGAACGGGACCACGACCCAGTCCACAGTCCCGGTGGCAGTCGACACATCTGGTGTGCTGGCCGGCAAGAACGTCACCGACGTCTCCGCGGGTGGCTACCACGTGTGCGTGGTGGCGGGCGGTGCCGTCTACTGCTGGGGCTACAACGCTTTCGGACAACTGGGCAACGGGACCACGACGAATTCCTCAGTGCCTGTTGCAGTGACGACTACTGGCGTGCTGTCCGGTAAGACGATCGTGGCGGTCGCAGCGGGCTACAGCCACACCTGCGTCAGGGACAGCGACGGCAAGGCCTACTGCTGGGGGCACGGAACGCTGGGGGAGCTGGGCAATAACACGACGACGAATTCCCCGGTGCCCGTCGCGGTCTCCACGACCGGAGTTCTGAACGGGAAAGTGCTGTCCGCTCTCAGTTCCGGCGAGGGTCACAGTTGCGGCGTCGCCGGCGGTGCGGCGTTCTGCTGGGGTTCGAACAACGTGGGGCAGCTCGGGAACAACACGACCACGAACTCCCCGGTACCAGTGGCCGTGAACACCGCTACGGTGCTTTCCGGGCGGCAGCTGGTGGAGGTCGCAGCCGGCAGCTCGCACACCTGCGCGGTGGACGAGGCTGGGCTGGTGTTCTGCTGGGGTTACAACATCGTCGGCCAGTTGGGCAACAACACGACGACGAACTCCTTGGTCGCCGTCCCAGTGGTGACGACCGGAGTGCTCAGCGGCAAGAAGCTCGTGCAGATCGGCAACGGCAGCAACCACAGTTGCGCGGTTGCCTCGACCGGCAAGGCGTTTCTGCTGGGGTTACAACTCCGGAGGTCAGTTGGGCAACGGGACAACCGCCAACTCCTCGGTTCCGGTAGAGGTGAGCGGTTTCGGGTGACGCAGGCGTGGCACAGTGACGTATGCCTTCCGCATTGATCACGGGTGCCACATCGGGCATCGGCTACCACTTCGCGCGCCGGCTGGCCGCTGACGGGTTCGATCTCGTGCTCGTTGCCCGCAGCCGGGACACATTGCAGCAGGTCGCCGACGAACTGCACAGTGAATTCGGCATCGGGTGCGAGGTGCTGCGCGCGGACCTGGGCCGACTCGCCGACTGTCGCCGGGTGGAGCACCGGCTGACCGACCGGCCGGTGGATCTGCTGGTCAACAATGCCGGGTTCGGGCTCTACGAGGGTGACTTCCTCGAGCACGATCTGGACGCCGAGGATGCGCTGCTGATGGTCAACGTACGGGCGGTCATGCGCCTGACCTACGCGGCGCTGGGTCCGATGGTCTCGGCGGGGGCAGGGTCGATCATCAACGTGTCCTCGGTCGCCTCGTTCGCTCCGGATCCCAAGGCTCCCACGTATGCGGCCAGCAAGGCCTGGGTCACCTCTTTCACTGAGGGCGTGCGCGCCCAAGTCGCGGCGAACCGGCGTGAAGGTGCTGGCTCTCACGCCGGGTCTGGTGCCCACGGAGTTCCAGCAGCGTGCGGGCGTCGAGGCTCATGTGCCGGGACTGTTCTGGCTGGATCCCGATGACGTCGTCGACACGGCGCTGTCGGATCTGCAGGCGGGTCGCGGGATCAGCGTGCCGGGTGTCGCGTACCGCGCCGTCCGGGTCGCCATGCAGATGACGCCGCGACGGATCTACATGCCGCTATCAGGTGCTCTAATCAAACGGTTCACCTGAGGTCCTGCGGGTAGGCGATGCCATGACGTGGCAACGCTCGCTGGGGTTCCTGTTCGGGATCGTGGCGTTGGTGATCGTCGTGTACGGCGTCTACGTGATGAGCCGCGGCTGAGCCTAGGGGTCGTCGGGTTCGCTTCTGTAGTGGTGGCCGCGGGGGCTGGTCCAGGTCAGTGATCCGTCGGGGTTGCGTTGCACTTGCCAGGCGGTGTGGGTTTTGAGCCGGTGGTGATAGCGACACAGGCAGTGGAGGTTGCAGGCGCAGGTCGGGCCGTGCGGGTGTTCGATGGTGTGGTCGAGGTCGCAGTGCATGGCGGCTCGGCGGCAGCCGTGGAAGCGGCAGTGCCGGTCACGGGCCTTGACGTATTTGACCAGCGCCACGGTGGGGGCGTAGGACAGCGTCGGTGCGGGCACTGTCAGGTTGATCTGGGGCGCCCCGTCGCACAGCTGAGCGGCGTGGATCGGTGACAGGGGTCCGTGGCCGGCCAGTTCTGGTCCGGTGGGGGTGATGATGACCTGGACGGGGATGGGGTCGGCGGGTGCCAGGCCGGTCAGTCTCTGCACGAGGAGGTCGGCGCGGGCGGCGTCCACGCTGCCTTCGTGGTTGGCCACGCCGTGCTTCAGGGACAGGAGGCAGGCTTGGGCTTCTTCGGCGGTGAGGTAGGCGCCGAGGGTGGCCATGCCGTCGGATTCGGGTTGCACCCAAACGCGGCGCTGTTTCCGGGCTTTGTGGCGGCGTTTCTCGGTGGCGTCCGGGTCGATTTTGGCGATGCGCCCGGCCAGCCACGCCTTCAACTGCGCGCGGGTGTGGGTCTGGGAGTAGACGATGGCGTGTTCGGCCAGCTGCACGCGGTCTGCGGGCGGGAGTTCGCAGGTGCCGTGGGCGATCTCAACCGCCTTCGCCAGATCGATCTCACCCAGCCGTAGCGCGTCCAGCACGTCGGGCAACTCGTCGTGCAACTCGTGGGCCAGGTCCACCCGGCGGCTGGCGGTCCACGCGGTCCAGGTCAGCGCGCAGGCCACCTCGGCCGGCACCGGATCGACGAGCTGTCCGTAGGGGTCGAAGCTGGCCGGCTCCTGCTCGGCCAGGTCATGAATGGCTTCCAGTTGCCGGGCGTCGGCCCACGCCTTGACCGTCTCAGCCGCCCGGACGAGCTCCAGCGGATCCCCGGCCGGGGATTCCAGGAGAGTCAAAGCGCGGGGAAGGTCCATACCCAAACCCTAGAACGCACGTACGACAAACACGCGCAAACACGCACAAAGAAATGCAAACGACACGTAAAGAGATTGCCAGCAAGTCCACTCTTGCACTGGCGTAGCCAGACAGGGAGGCTGGCGGCATGGACCTGGGTGTGCACATCGTCAACTTCGACATCCCCGGCGGCCCTGCCGCGATCGGGCCGACACTCGCGAAGGTGGGTCAGGTGTCGGAGTCCGTGGGGCTGCAGAACCTGTCGGTGATGGACCATTACCTGCAGATGGACGTCCCTGCGCTCGGCGGAGCTGGTGCGCCGATGCTGGAGGGCTATACGACGCTGGGTTACCTGGCCGCCCACACGCAGACTGTCCAACTCCAACTGCTCGTCACGGGGGTCACGTACCGGCACCCAGCCCTGCTGGCCAAGATCGTGACAACGCTGGATGTGCTCTCGGGTGGCCGGGCGATGCTCGGGATCGGTGCTGCCTGGTACGAACGTGAGCACCAGGCGTTCGGCGTGCCATTCCCGCCCGTGGCCGAGCGGTTCGAACGGCTCGAGGAGACGCTGCAGATCGTGCAGCAGATGTGGAGTGCCGACGAGGGCCCGTTCGACGGTGCCCACTACCACCTGGCCGAGACCATCAACTCACCGCAGCCGCTGCACCGGCCACTGATCATGATCGGGGGTGGCGGGGAGCGCAAGACGCTGCGGCTGGTGGCGCAATATGCCGACGCCTGGAACATCTTCACCAACGCTGGTACGGATCTGGCGGTGATCCAGCACAAACTCGACGTGCTGCGGGAGCACTGTGAGCAAGTAGGCACCGACTTCGAGGCGATTCGCAAGACACTGTTGTGGACCGGATCGGTGGTTCCGGCTGAGTTCTTGGCGGCCCTCGAACCCTTCGTTGGACTGGGGTTCACCGAGGTGCACGTCATGCCGGGTGCGGGGGACCCCGTGGAGTTCGTGGAGATGCTGGGTGCCGAGGTAGTGGCGGGGCTGCGCGAACTCGGTTAGCCCGGCCCAGTTTCGCGCAAGACGTCAGCGTTGACCGGCGCCTTCCTGACCCCGCCAGTCCGTGAGCATGCCGGGCACCCGTTAGCCGTATGGACGGGTTTTCGGCGCCCTGGACGCTAACCGATGCCTGGAATGCTCACCGATTGCGGCTTTGGCCACCAGACGCGCGGGCCATGCGGGATGCAAGATCCAGTTCATCTCTGCTTCTTAGGGGTTGGCGAACCGGTGGCCACCTAGGCCGCCTGTGGCGTAGCGTCGGCGGAGATCAAAAAGACAGGGTGGCCGCCATGCAACCGATCAACACCTCAGATCTGACGTTTCTCAACATGGACCGTCCGACGAACCTCATGGTCGTCAACGGGGTGCTGTGGTTCGACGAAGAGCCCGATTGGGACGCTGTGCGGGACGTGATCCAGGAGCGGCTGATCGATCGGTTCCCGGTGTTGAGTTGCCGGGCGGCTCAGGTGGACGGCAACTGGGTGTGGGAGGAGGATCCCGACTTCAGCCTCGACAACCACGTCCGGCACATCGACCTCGATGGCGATCTGAGTGACGCCCAGGAGTACGTGTCCGGGCGGCTCAGTGACCCGATGAATCGCGACCACGCACTGTGGGAGGTGGACTTCCTCAGTGGCTTGCCGCGGGAGGACGGACAGCCCGCCGCGATGATGATGGCGCGCTTCCACCATGCCGTGGCGGACGGCATCCGGATTGTGCAGCTGTTGCTCAGCATGTGCGACATGAAGACGGACGGAGCGCCGCCCAAGGTGGGTCGCGGTTCGTCGCGACGCAGCCCGCTCGGCAAGGTGGCGAATGTGTCCCGGCGGCTGGCGTCCGACGTGTTGGACATCGTCAGCGGAGTCGGCGTCGCCGCGATCAGGCTGCCGCAGCAGATGATGTCCGGCGGCGTGGACCTGACCCCGGTCAAGCTGGCGGATGCCATCACCGGAACCGCGTCCCCGGACAACCTGCTGGCCAACACCATGCGGTCGGTGAGCCGGCTGTCGATGGCGGGCCGCCGGCCGGACCTGACCGGTGACGGGCCTTTGGGCGTGGAGAAGCGGGTCAGCTGGGTGACCGGGTTGCCAGTGTCCACGGTCAAGGACATCGGGAAAGCCCACGGCGCGACGGTGAACGACGTCCTGGTCTCCGTGGTGTCGCGCGGACTGAGCCGGTTCGTGGAGGAGCAGGGACGGCCGCTTGCCGACGACGTCAGTTGGCTCATCCCGATCTCGTTGAAGCCCATCGACATGAACCTGCCCGCCGAGCTCGGCAACTACTTCGCGATGGTCGTGTTCCCCATGCCATTAGGCATCTCAACGACCGACGGTCTGCTCAAAGAGGTGCGCAACCGGATGGATCGGCTGAAGAACAGCACCGAGGCGATGATCGTGTTCGGGCTGCAGAAGGTGGTGGCCGCCACCCCGGAGGCCGTGAGTGTGGGGCTCACTGAATTCGTCGCGAACAAGACCCTCGGCGTGCTCACCAACGTGCCCGGGCCGCGGGCCCCGATGTACCTGGCCGGCACCGAAGTCACCGGCGTGCTCGGTTGGGTCCCGACCGCTGCGGATCAGCCGTTGGGGATCTGCATCTTCAGTTACAACGGCACCGTGAGCATGGGCATCGCCGCTGACGCTGCCGTGGTCGGGGACCCGGGCCGGCTGGCGGATCTCATCGTCGAGGAGTTCGAGGCGATGGCGGGGTAGGCCCGCGCCGCCAGACAACGACCGCAGTTGTCTGGACACCACGTCTAGCGCACACAGTGCGGGAGACCTGGCCAGCGCCCGCACCCTCTTGCCTCTATCTAGCGTTCGTTATACTGTGGAAGTCACGAACGGAACGAGGGACATGGACAGCGCGGTACTCCAACACGACCTGCAGGAACTTCACGACAACAAGCGGACCTGGGCCCGACTGGCCCCGGTGGCTAAGATCCACTACCTGCGGGAGATCCGCGACCTGGTGATGGCCAACGCCGACGGCTGGGTGAGCGCCGGCGCCGAACTCAAAGGGCTGACCTCGGATTCCCCGGTCGTCGCCGAGGAGTGGCTCAGCGGTCCCTACCCCACGGTGACCTGGCTCAACGACGTGATCGAGACCCTGACCGCGATCGACCGCGGCGAGGACCCCCTGGCCGGCTTCAAGGTCCGCACTACGACGTCGCGGGCAGACCGCGGTCCGGGTGCTGCCGCACACGACCTACGACCGGCTCTTGCTCAGCGGGTACGAACTCGACGTCTGGATGGAACCGGGCGTGACCGCCGGCAACGTCCCGCTGGGCGAGTTCTACAAGCAGACCGATCCCGATGGGCCGGGTGACGCTGGTGCTGGGAGCGGGCAACGTGTCTGCCATCCCGATGCTGGACACCCTGTACTCGCTGTTCGCCGACGGCGACGTCGTCGTGTTGAAGATGAACCCCGTCAACGAGGTGTACGGCCCGGTCTTCGAACGGATCCTCGCACCGCTGATTCGCGACGGTTTCCTGCGCATCGTCTACGGCGGCGCCGAGGTCGGAGCGCAACTGACCGGCAGCGACTCGGTGGACGCGATCCACATCACCGGCAGCGAGCGCACGTTCAACACCATCGTCTACGGCCCGGGGGAGCCCGGCGAAACGCGCCGTCAGCAGGACGCGCCCGTGCTCGCCAAGCCCATTAGGTCCGAACTCGGCGGCGTGGGCCCGACGATCGTGCTGCCGGGACCCTGGACGCAGGCCGACATCGCCTACCAGGCCGAACATCTGGCAACGCAGAAACTGCACAACGCCGGCCACACCTGCGTGGCCTCGCAGATCCTGGTCATGCCGCAGCACTGGGACCAGGCGCCTGCACTCATGAGCGCACTGCGCGAGGCGTTCCGTACCGCTCCGGACCGGCAGCCGTTCTATCCCGGAACCGGGGAGAAGCTGGCGGTCTTCGCAGCCCACAACCCCGGCACGGAGGTCCTGTCCGAGGCGCAACCGCGAATGTTGCTGCCCGAGGTCGACGCGGACAGCGGCCACCCGGCATTCCAGGAGGAGTTCTTCGGCCCGATCTACGTCAGCACCACGCTGCCGGGTGCCGACCCGGCGACCTATCTGCGCAACGCCGTCGCGTTCGTCAACGATCGCCTGCACGGCAACCTCGGCGTGAACCTCATCGTGCACCCGGCGACCGAGAAGCAACTCGGTGCGGCACTCGACGAGGCCATCGCCGAGCTGCGCTATGGCTCGATCGGTATCAACGTCTGGAGCGCGTTCGGATTCCTCGCCTCGCGTGCGGCGTGGGGCGCCTACCCCGGCAACACCCCGCAGGACATCCAGTCGGGTACCGGTGTCGTGCACAACGCCCTGCTGTTCGACAAGCCGCAGAAGAACGTGATCCAGGCGCCGTTCCGGGCGTTCCCGCGGTCGGCTCGGCACGGTCACCACACGATGGCGGTGAAGCCACCGTGGTTCGTCAACAACCGCACTGCGACCGCGACTGCGCGTCGCCTCACCGAGTTCGCCGCCGACCCGAAACCGCACCGGCTGGTCGGTCTGTTCGCCTCCGCGCTGCGCGGCTGAAGGAGAAGTTCATGGATACCTACGACTACGTCATCGTCGGCTCCGGCTCGGCCGGCTGCGTGCTTGCCGCTCGGCTGTCCAAAGACCCCGATGTCAGCGTCTGTCTGCTGGAGGCCGGCGGGTCCGACCGCAGCCTCGGGGTGAAAATCCCGGCAGCGTTCCCCAAGTTGTTCAAGACCCAGCGGGACTGGGAGTACTACTCAGACCCTGAGCCCGGGCTGGACGGCCGGCGGCTGTTCATGCCGCGCGGCAAGACGCTGGGTGGCTCGTCGTCGATCAACGCCATGCTCTTCGTGCGCGGCAACAGCGCCGACTTCGACGGTTGGTCCAAGGCCGGCGCCGAGGGCTGGTCCTACGACGAGGTGCTGCCGTACTTCCGCAAGATGGAGAACTTCTCCCGCGGCGCCACGGAGTACCGCGGTGTCGACGGGCCGTTGCACGTGACCGATCACCGCAGTCGCACGAATGTCACCGAGCAGATCCTGGCGGCCGCGCAGTCCACGGGGCTGGCGTTCAACGACGACTACAACGCCGCCCACCAGGAGGGCGTCTCCTACTTCCAGATCACGCAGAAGGGCGGGAGCCGCTGGTCGGCTGCCGATGCTTGGCTCAAGCCCGCGCGCAAGCGTGCCAACCTCACGGTCCTGACCGGTGCCCGGGCCTTGCGCGTGGTGCTGGAAGGACACCGGGCGACCGGTGTCTCCTACCTCAAGGACGGCGCGGTGACCACGGTGTCGGCCGCTCGCGAGGTCATCCTGTCCACGGGTGCGGTCGGCACCCCGCAACTGCTCATGGTGTCCGGCATCGGGCCCGCCGATCACCTGCGGGAACACGGCGTGCACGTCGTGGTCGACAACCCCCATGTCGGCGAACACATGCAGGACCATCCGCTGTACATCATGAACTGGGAGACCACCGCCAAGGGCACGCTGGCCGAGGCGGAACGTCCCCGGCAGCTGCTGAACTACTTCCTGTTCGGCAAGGGCCTGCTGACCTCGACCGTGGCCGAAGGGACGGGCTTCTTCCGCAGCCATGCAGGCTTGTCCGCGCCCGACATGCAACTGCACTTCGGAGCCGCCTACTTCCACAACCACGGCTTCGACAGCTACGACCGGCCCGCGTTCGCCATGGCTCCGACGCTCGTGGCGCCGCGCAGCCGGGGCCGGATCCGGTTGCGCAGCGCCGACCCGTCAGCCGCGCCGAGCATCGTCGGCAATCACCTCACTGAGCAGGCCGACATCGACGCCATGGTGGCCGGCATCGAACGGGTACGGGACATCGTCGCGCAGCCCGAGTTGCGGTCGATCACCGTCTCCGAAATCCACCCCGGCTACGACGTGCGCAGCAGGGCTGAGGTCCTCGCCGCGTTGCGCCAGGAGACCGAACTGCTGTACCACCCGACGAGCACGGCACGGATGGGTGCTCCCGGCGATGCCGTGGTCGACTCGCGACTGCGTGTCTACGGGGTAGTTGGATTGCGGGTCGTGGACGCTTCGGTGTTCCCGACGGTGACCCGGGGTAATACCAATGCACCGACGTACATGGTGGCGGAGAAGGCGGCGGACATGATCCGGGAGGATGCCCGCCAATAGGCTGACGGATCTAGGAGGTGGCTGTGACCGACACGGCAATGCAGACGGCCAGCGAGGACCGCATCCTGCACGCGACGATCGCCGGGCTGGCTCAGATGGATCCGGCAGCGCTGACGATCAAACGTATCTGCGACGCCGCCGATGTCACCGCGCCCACGATTTACTACCACTTCGGTAACAAGGACGGGCTGATCGCGGCTGCCGTCGAGCGGTTGGTCAACGACTGGCTGGAGCTGATGAATCTCGGGATTTCCCGGGAAGGCAGCCTGGACGAAATTTTGGATCAGGCCATGCAGTGGTGGGGCCGGATGATCCAGGCCCCGGAACAGCCGCTGGCCGTCTTCGTCTGGGTGACGTTGCTGGCCGGAGGTTCGGAGCAATCGCGGGCAGCGCTGATCCACGCCCGCGACCGCAGTCACGAGTTGCTGGCCGATGCCCTGCTGCCGCATGTGGCCGACCCGGCGCGGGCCGCCGATGTGGCCGGATTGGTCGTGGGCGGGGTGATCGGCGCAGCCCTGGAGTACCGGCTGGACGGCGACGCGACCGGTTTGCAGCGGCGCCTGCAGACCGTCACGGCGACCGTCCGGATGGCCGCCTCTGCGGGGATGACGGCGTCCGTCCTCGTCGAGCGTGCTCTTTGCGGAGTGGCTGGATAAGGTCGGTCCGTGACTGCGCAGCGCCTGAATGACCCGATCCGGATCGGTGTGGTCGGAGCCGGACCGTGGGCCGGCATGGTCCATGTGCCGATGTTCGACGAGTGCCCGGAGACGACGGTGGCGGCAGTGTACGGACGCCGATTGGAGGCTGCCCGCGCGCTGGCGGAACCAGTGGGTGCCGATGGCGACCGACGACTTCGACGCGTTGCTGGCCCAGGTGGATGCAGTGTCCTTCGTGGTTCCGCCCGACGTGCAGGCACATTTGGCCGCCCGTGCCGCCGAGGCAGGCAAGCCGCTGTTGCTCGAGAAGCCGATCGGCCTGACGCTCATGCAGGCGCGCGGGCTGGCGGCTGCGGTCGATGCTGCTGGCGTTCCGACCCAGTTGATGCTGACCCGGCGCTACTCCCAGCGGATCCGCACGTTCCTCGCCGACCTCGACGGATTTGCGGTTCTGGGTCTGCGCGGTTCATTCGTGTCCGGCGCGTTCCTGGCGGGCAGTCCGTTCGCCACTCCCTGGCGCCTCGAGCACGGCGCGCTGCTGGACGTCGGTCCCCACATCTTGGACCTCATGGACGCCGCCGGCGGGCACATCGACCACATAGAAATCACCGGCGATCCGTCGCGGTGGGTGGCCATCACCACCCATCACGCGTCGGGCGCGATCGGGCAGGTCTGTCTGTCCTCGGTGGTGCCCGGCGAGTTGTCCGATCTGCAGGTATTCGGGCCGGAGGGGATACGCACCGCGCCTGATCGCCTTGCGGACGAGCGTGAGGAGGTACTTCGCACAATCCCGCTCGAGTTCGCCGAAGTCGTGCGCACCGGGCGCTCACATCACCTGGACGTGCACCGAGGGTTGTACCTGCAGGAGTTGATGCAGGCATAGCTGACCCGGGTCGTTGGATCTAGGTGGTCGCCCTGACAGATCACCGTTCGCAGATGTGGGTCGGGTCGTCGATGCTGTACGTCGCCCCGCAGTGCGGGCAGGCCACCAGCCGCAGACGATCCGTTGCGTGCACAACCCACTCGTAATCACCATGCAATTCGTGACGAATGGGCAGGCCGGACAGCGTGACCTCGTCGCGTTCGACCATGTAGACCTGGCCGTCGCGCGGGCCACCGACTACGAGTACTGACTTCACCCTTCGGTTGTAACATGCGCCCAGGCATGGGCCCCCGGGTGGCTGCAGGACCGGCTCGCGATCGGGACCGCCGCCCGCAGTGCTTCGGCGAATGACGCGCCGCGAGCCAAGGCGACCAACGCCGCTCCGTGCAGCACGTCACCGGCGCCGACCGTGTCCACGACCGCAACTGGCGGTACCGGGATCTCCAGATCGCCCAGAAGAACGGGCAAGGAACCGCGACTCACTGCGACCGGTCCGGTGAGCTGTCCGTGGAAGTCCGCGGACACGATCGCGTAATCGACGAACGGCAGCAGGTTCTCCAAACCCGGCTTCCAGGAACCGCCGTCCAGAAGTACGGGACCGTTCGCCTCGCGAGCTGCCGCGATGCACAAGTCCATATGGTGGCCGTCCACCAACAGCGCCGCGCAATCCTGCACTGCGCCCGCCGGCCACTTCGCTGCGGGCGCGCGGGCCGCGTTCATCGAGATGACGGAACGTTGCGCACCGACCACCGCGACTGCGGACACCGGCAGCTCCCAGTCCGCCTCGGCCACATCGACCAGTTCAATCCCGGCATCAGCAAGTTGCGCCGCGACCACCGACCCGATGGGCCCGTCACCTACAGCCGAGATCAACCGTGCCTCACAACCGAGGGCAACCGCCGTGAAGGCCGCGTTGGCAGCCGGCCCCCCGAACTCGACCAGCGCGGAGCGGGCCTGCACCTTCTCGTCGGGATTGGGTAACGCCGAGACCCGGTGAATGACGTCGAGTGTGGTCAGTCCGCAGCAGGCGACGCGCATGCCGTCAGGCTTTGTGTCCCCGAGCTTGGGTGTCATCGAGCAGATCATGATGGGCCGAGGGCGCGCCGTTGCGCGTGTGATTTCCTGACGCCGCCCAGTCGTGCGCCAGGCGACACGAATTCGACGAACGGACGTCACGCGATCTCAGCCCTCGCTGCTCTCCGGGTGTCAGCCCACCCGTTTGCCGGGTGGTCCGCGGCCTGGGATCAGGATCGGGATGCCGTCGTCGCCCATGGTGACGTTGAAGTAGCCGAGGTGCAGGTCGTGGTGGCACCTGGCACACAGCAGGACGAGGTTTGTGATGTCGGTGAGGCCGCCGTCTTTCCAGTGGATGATGTGGTGGGCTTGGGTGTAGCGGGGTGGTTTTCCGCAGCGCACGCAGCCTTTGTCGCGGGCTTTCAGGGCGTCCCATTGGGCTTTGGAGGCCCGCCGGGCGGTGCGGGTCAGCTGCAGGGGTTCGAAGCCTTTGGGCCGTTTCAGCCCGAAGATCACACTCATGGCCACGGTGCAGGACAGCAGGTCGAAGCCGTCGGGGCCGAGCAGCCGGCCGTCTTCCAGCGCGGCTTTGGCGCCGTCGGGCAGGGTGTCGATGTCGACCAGCACGCTCAGCCCGGACACCCCCAGCGGGTTGCGGCTGGCCCGGGCCAGGCTGACCACCTCGTCCAGGGCGTCGGCGCGGCGCTGCTTGGGGCCGCGGGGGTCATCGGCACCGTCTTTGGCCATCAACGGTTGCAGCAGGTCGTTGAGCTTGTTCCCGGCGATCGCATCCAGCAGCCCGTCGAGTTTCCACATGCCGTCCTGGCGTTCATTCAGCGACACCCCCCGCTTGCTGTGCTGCCGGTCCAACTCGAGGTCGGCGTGCTCCGGGATGGACTGGGTGATCAGCACGTCCAGCAGCCGGCGTAGCTCTTTGGGGTCGACCCGCTCAGCGACCTGCACCAGGTGCTTCTCGTGCACGCCGAAGTCCTCGATCCGGGAGGCGGCGTGCTGCAGGGCCAGCACCTGCCGGGTGCCGATCCGCCCGGCCGTGAACGCTTCGGCGACTTCAGGCATGTCGTGCCAGGGCGTGCCCGGTACTGACCATCCCGGAGCCGACCGGGCCGTTGGTGTTCAACGCCGCCGCCACCATCGTCCCGGTGGTGCCGGCGCACAACACCTGCGAGGCCTTACGGCTATCGGCCTCGGCAGCGATCTCGGTGAGCACGGCATCGATGCGGTTGGCGATCCTGCCCAGCACCGCCAACGATCCGACCAGCTCGTCCAACCCCAGATCGGCAGCCGCGGGCAGCTGCCCGACCAACTCCTCAACCTGATCCAGCAACTGCGGGTGTTCGGTGGGCAGCGAATCCCGGATCCGGGCACGGCGCATCGCCAACGGACTGATCTCGAGCGACACGACTCACCACCTCCGATCCAGAAAGAAGAAGAGAACGCCCCTTTGAAACAAACGTACGACGAGGCTCTGACAAGAACGCCGACGAGAATCCACAGGCCCCGGACTGACACAACTGCAACACAGAGGTCCGACATGACCGCAGTGCAGCGGGCGCCGTCAAACATCCCGGGTACCTTTCGGCGCGGGTCGCCTTCTGGGTCAGGAGCACCTGGATAAACAAGTCGAGGTCGACCCAGTCGCGCCGGGCAGTCAGCACATCGGGCGAGGTCGCTTCGCCTCGACGTGCTGCCCAGAAGACTCCAGTCGGCCACGGACGACATGATTCACGACAGTGACACTGACGGCCGCTTCTCTGCGCAGTCGGCGGTGGTCGTCCCACGAAGACTCGTGATACCGCACAGCATCAGCACGAGGACGAGTTCACACCGCGGGCGGATCGGTGGCTGGTCGGCGAGGAGGAACTCGAGGTCGAGGAGGGCGGCTTCCTGTTCAAGCCTCGCGGGCTAGTGCACGCCCTGTGGAATCCCACCGATCACCCGGCCGTGGTCATAGAGTTCATCAGTCCGGCTGGGTTCGAGCACTTCTTCAAGGAGATGGGCGCTCTCGCTTCTTCTGACCCGCACCTCATGCAAAAGATCGCGCAGCGCTACGGCCAACAGCCGCATCCGGACTTGATCGACGGTCTGCAATCGCGTCACAACGTCCGTCTGTAGCCCGAACCGCACATCGGCAACCGGGAGCCTGATACCCCCGGTGCCTCACCGGAGTCAGGCACCTCGGTCGGATGTCACCCTGCGCACATGACTGTGGCCCGCGTGAGGAGGTACGCGGGCCACAACCTTTACATGGGGACGATTAGCCCGAGATCGCCTGCAACACCTCTCCGACGGGTTTGTCGGGAAGGGCCTTGGCGACGTCGGACAGAGCGACGATGCCGACCAGGTCGTGGCCGTCGATCACGGGCAGCCGACGGACCTGGTACTCACTCATGGTCGCGAGGATCTCGGCGGCGTCGTCATCGGCGCCGATGGTCACAGGCTTTCCCTGCGCGAGGTCGCCGACCCGGCAACTGGCCGGATCTTTGCCCTCCGCAAGCACCTTCACGATGATGTCGCGATCGGTGATCATGCCTTTGAGCCGATTGTCCTCTCCGCAGATCGGCAGCGAACCGATGTCCAGTTCAGCCATTCTGCGGGCCGCGGTGACCAGATCGTCACTCTCGGATACACACTGCGCATCCGGCGTCATAATGTCTCTCGCGGTCGTCATACGCGCTCCTTCCTGTCGGTGTGGCCCGCCCGTACCCTCCCGGCCATGGCGTATTCGCGCTCCTCGTAGGTCGCATGACGCCAGCCACCAGGGGTACGGAGCGCGCATGAAAGCAGTCATATGGGAAGGGCCGCGGCAGATCGCCGTGGCCGACGTGCCGGACCCCAAGATCGAGGAACCGACCGACGCGATCATCAAGGTCACGTCGAGCGGGATCTGCGGCTCGGACCTGCATCTATACGAAGCTCTCGGGCCGTTCATGACGCCCGGCGACGTGATGGGACACGAGCCCATGGGAGAGGTTCTCGAAGTGGGTGACGAGGTCACGCACATCAAGCCCGGGGACCGTGTGGTGATTCCGTTCAACATCTCGTGCGGACACTGCTACATGTGTGACCACGGTCTGCAGAGCCAGTGTGAAACCACCCAGAACACCGAGCACGGGACCGGCGCCTCGCTGTTGGGATACACCAAGTTGTACGGCCAAGTCCCCGGTGGTCAGGCCGAGTACCTGCGAGTGCCGATGGCCCACTACGGGCCCATCCCGGTGCCGGAGGGCCCGCCGGACGACCGCTTCGTCTACCTGTCTGACGTGCTGCCCACGGCATGGCAGGCGGTCGCCTACGCCGACGTCCCGCAGGGCGGTTCGGTGGCTGTGGTCGGACTCGGTCCGATCGGCGACATGGCCACGCGGGTGGCGATGAAACAGGGGGCGGGAACGGTGATCGGAATCGACCGGGTCCCCGAGCGGCTGGCCCGCGCGCAGCGCAATGGGGTGGCTGTCATCAACGCCGACGAAGTCGATGACGTCGGTGAGGCCGTGCGCGAGATGACGCAGGGCAGAGGCGCGGATTCGGCGATCGACGCCGTGGGTATGGAAGCCCACGGGAATCCGGTAGTCCGGACGATGCGCGCGACCATGAGCCTGCTGCCGGACACGCTCACCGAGAAGCTGATGCGCACCGCGGGCATCGATCAACTGGCCGCCCTCATGTCCGCTTTCGACATGGTGCGGCGCGGAGGCACCGTGTCCATCTCCGGGGTGTACGGCGGCATGGCCGATCCGATGCCCATGCTGACGCTGTTCGACAAGCAGGTCACGATCCGGATGGGCCAGGCCAATGTGCGGCGATGGCTGGACGACATCCTGCCGCTGGTCTCCGACGACACGGACCCGCTCGGTCTGGAGTCGTTCGCCACCCACCACCTGCTGCTCGCCGAGGCACCGCAGGCCTATAAGGACTTCGCGAGCAAGAAGGACGGCATGGTCAAGGTGCTACTGCGGCCGTAGCCGCGCGCTAAAGAGCCCGCCCCAGTCTTGCGTGGGCGGGCTCTTTCACGTCGCTCCCGATGGCCGTCGGCCCCGGGGGCGTGAACCAGGGGAGATTCAGTCGCCTTCGCGGCTCAGTTGCTCCTGACCCTCGTCACCGATCGTGGTCTGTTCCGGACGGACCAACCGCCAGAAGACCACCGCCAGCGCGCCACCGACGAACGGCGCCACGAGGAACAGCCATACCTGCTGCAGCGAGTCGCCGCCGGCGAACAGGGCCGGGCCCAGCGAACGGGCCGGGTTGACCGACGTGCCGGTCAGCGGGATGCCGACCAAGTGCACCGCGGTCAGCGTGACACCGATCGCGAGACCGGCGAAGTTCGGTGCGGCCATCCAGTCTGTGACCAGCAGGATCACGCCGACGAAGGCAGCGGTGAGCAGCACCTCGGCGATGAAGGCGCCAAGGGCGTTGGGCCCGTCGCCGCCGAACCCGTTGGCACCCAGGGCGCCCGTGGTGTCGGTGACACCGCCGGACTTGACCAGAATCCAGAGCACGAAACCACCCACGGCGGCCCCGGCGAATTGGGCGACCATGTAGCCGATCGCCTCCTTGCCCTCCTGACGCTTGGACAGCCAGAAGGCCAATGTCACGGCGGGGTTCACGTGGCAGCCGGAGGTCGGGCCGATGGCGTAGGCAAGACCCATCAGCACGACGCCGAAGGCGATGGCCACGCCGACGGCGCCGGTGGAAAGGCCCTCGCCCACGACTTTTAAGCCGCTGACGGCGGCGCCGACAGCGAGGAACACGAGCAGAAATGTGCCGATGAACTCGGCAGTGAGTTTGCGCCCCACGTAAGAAGTCCTTTCTCGAGGCCGCAACAAAACTAGCGAAACGTCAAGCGCGGCCTGCGTTGTGCGTGCACGTGTCGCACAACCCGATGATTTCGACCGTGTGGGAGACGTCGGAGAAGCCATAATCGGACGCCATCCGGCGCGCCCAGCGCTCGACGGCATCCGCGGTCACCTCAACTGTGTAGCCGCACGAACGGCACACGAGGTGATGATGGTGGCTGGCACTGCACGCGCGATAGCGGGCCTCCCCGTCCTCCCCGAGCAGAACGTCCACGTCCCCGGCCTCGGCCATCTGCGCAAGCGTGCGGTAGACCGTCGTGAGTCCGACGCCCGCGCCCATGGAACGCAGGTCGGCGTGCAGCTGTTGCGCCGTACGGAACTCCTCGGCTCCCTGCAGCGCCTCCTCGAGTGCCGTCCTCTGCTTCGTCCGTCGCCTCATGTGTGCCTCCGCGAAAGGCCCGAACCGACCAGTGCGATCAGGAAGCACCCCAGGGTGAGCAGGACGATCGTGGCGCCTGAGGGGGCGTCCACGTAGTAGGACACGATGACGCCAGCCACTGCGCACGCAGCTCCGATGCCGGCCCCCAGCAAGGCCGTTCCTCGGAAGGACGTGCTCACCTGCTGGGCGGCCGCGATCGGCACGATCATGATGGCGCTCACCAGCAACAGACCGACTGTCCGCATCCCGATGACGACGGTGACTGCAGCCAGCACGGTGATGAGCGTGCTGATGAACCGCGTCGGAATACCCTGCGTGTGCGCGACTTCGGCGTCGAACGCGACAGCAAACATCTCACGGCCGAACACCGCAAGCACCACGAGGACGAAGAGCGCCGCCGCGCCCAGCCACACCAGATCTTGCGCGGACACAGTCGTGATCGCACCGAACAGGTACTGGTTCAGAGAGGAGGCAGCGCGGTTGCCGGCCAAGTAGGTCAGCAGGACACCGCCGGCGATGCCGCCGTAGAAGACCAGCGCCAGGATCACGTCCCCGGCGGAACGACTGCGGGCGCGCAGGACTTCGATGCCTATAGCGCCGAGAACTGCAACACCCAAGGCC
The DNA here is from genome assembly GCA_037045455.1 of Candidatus Nanopelagicales bacterium. Lineage (GTDB taxonomy): Bacteria > Actinomycetota > Actinomycetes > S36-B12 > UBA10799 > JADKAV01. The sequence continues at coordinate 212,469 of JBAOIN010000003.1, forward strand.
ATGGGGACCGGGGCGGCCCCCGTCAGAAACGCGAGGCCGACACCGGTCAGTGCGACGTGGCCCATGCCGTCGCCGAGCAACGCCAGTCGTCGCTGCACGAGGAACACACCGATCGCGGGGGCGATCAGACCGATGATCAGCGCAGCCAGGAGCGCCCGGAGCATGAAGTCGTAATCCAGCCAGGTCATGGCCCCTCCAGCAGTCGCGGCTCGTCGGGAGTCTCGTGGCTGTGGTGCCAGACGTGCTCGGACCAGCGGGCCGGGGGCGGCGAGGCCCCGTCGTAGCGCACTGACGGGGAGGTGGGGTGACCGAGGACAACGGCGCGGTGTGCCAGCGAGGCGAGCGGTCCGAGATCGTGTGTGATGAGCAGGACAGTGACTCCGGCATCGTGCAACGCGGCCATATGCCCGGACAGTCGGTCCTGCTCGCCGGCATCGATCCCTGCCGTCGGCTCATCCAGGATCAGCAGCTGGGCGTCGGTCGCCAGTGCTCGCGCGATCATCACGCGGCGCTGCTGACCGCCGGAGAGGTCTTCGAGCCGGTCCCGGGCGCGCTCGGCCAGACCCACCTGTTCGAGCGCGGACGCGACCCGTGAGCGTTGCGCGCGGGTCAGCGGACGGAGCCGGTTGCGGGGGGTCGCCAGCGCGCTGCGGACAGCCTCTTCGAGGCTCAGGGGGACGGCGCTGCCGGTCAGGAGGTTCTGCGGGACATAGGAGACCAGCGGCCACGAACGTGAAGCGGTTGACCGGAGTCTCGAACAGCCAGGCCCGCCCCGAACTCGGCCGCTGGAGTCCGAGCAGGGTGCGGACCAGGGTGGTCTTGCCGGTGCCGTTGGCCCCCATGAGCGCGACGAACTCACCGGCCTCGATCGTCAGCGTCACATCGCGCAGAACTGGCTGGCCGTACTCCACGCCCAGCCCTTCGGTGCGAATGACGCTCATGTGCACCCTTGCCCTGTGCGCACCGTTGCGAGATTCGCGTGCATGGCTGATTCGTAGTCACCGTCGGCGGGCTGCGTCTCCAGCGGATCCAGAGTCGCCGTGCGAGCGCCCGCTTCGGCGGCCACGGTCTGTGCGACAGCCGGATCGACCAACGACTCGGTGTAGACGGTGGTGACGCCGCTGTCTTGGACGAACGAGGCCAGCTCGGCAACCGCAGCAGCACTCGGCTCGGACTCCGGAGACAGCCCGGCGATGCCCCTCTGGACGAAGCCGTACCGGTCCGCGAGGTAACCGAACGCCTCGTGGCTGACGACCATGGTGCGGATGTCGCAGGTCTTCGTGCCGGCACGCCAGTCCTTGTCCAGGGCCTGCAGCGTGCTGCGCAGTTGCTCGGCATTCTTCGCGTACTGCTCGCCCTTGGCCGGGTCGATCTGCGTGAGGGTGTCAGCCACGCTGGCAGCCATGTCTTCCATGAGGATCGGGTCGAGCCACACGTGCGGGTCCTGCGGTCGCAGTGGCAATCCCTGGGCGAGATCCACGACCTCGCCGTCAGCCTCCGAAACGGCATCGTCGACCGATGGCTGGAAACCGCCGATGTAGAACAGCGCCGCCGCGGTCTGTACCTGCCCCACCTGTTGCGGGGAAAGTTCGATGTCGTGCGGTTCCGTGCCCGGGCTCGCCAGGCTCACCACGTCGACGGTGTCGCCAGCGATCTCGCGGACCAGGTACTCGACGGGGTAGTGCGAAACCGCCACCACGGGCTTCCCGGTCTGTGCCGCCGGACTACAGGCCGCCAGGACGAGCAAGGCTGCGGCCAGCAGGAATCGCATGAACACAGGGTACCACTTATTGAAAATGGTTCCCAATTGCAGTTGGAATGAATCCTCGCCACTTCCGGCAATTCTCGCCAGTTCTGAGTGGCGAGGATTTGGCGAACTGGCGAAGATCCGGGTGACAGGATGAACACATGGATCTGGCCGCGCTCACCGACGACGAGTTGATCAGCCTGCTTTCGGGCGCCGACTTCTGGCACACGCAATCCGTTCCAGGTCTTCGCAGTGTGCTGGTCAGCGACGGTCCGCACGGTCTGCGCGTGCAGGACACGGCCGGGGAGCATCTGGGCATCCTGGACAGTGCGCCGGCCACGTGTTTCCCGCCGGCGGTCACGCTGGCCAGTTCCTGGGACGAGGAGTTGCTCAGCGAGGTTGGGGCTGCAGTTGGGGCAGAGGCTTTGGCCGCCGGGGTGGCTGTCGTTCTCGGTCCTGGGCTTAACATCAAGCGGCATCCTCGCTGCGGCCGCAACTTCGAGTACTTCTCCGAGGACCCGCTGCTCGCCGGGCGGTTCGCTGCCGCGATGGTCAACGGCATCCAGTCGACCGGGGTCGGTGCGTGTCTCAAGCACTTCGCGGTGAACAACCAGGAGTCGCATCGGTTCGTCGTGGACGCGGTGCTGGACGAGCGGACGCTGCGCGAGATCTACCTTGCAGGATTCGAGTACGCGGTCACGCACAGTGCGCCGCGCACGGTCATGGCGTCCTACAACTTGGTCAACGGAACCTACGCTTGCGACAACCACCGGCTGCTGACCGAGATCCTGCGCGACGAGTGGGGTTTCGACGGACTGGTCATGAGTGACTGGGGCGCAACCAACGACAGGGTTGCTGGCGTGCTGGCCGGGATGGACCTCGAGATGCCCGGTAGTGCCGGCGCCTTCGACCCGGAACTGCGCGCCGCTCTGGCCGACGGCCGGCTCACCAGGCAGGACCTGCAGCGCTGCGCCGAACGCCTGGTTGCACTGGTGGAACGCAGCCCCGCGCAGCTCGGACCCGCTGCCGACTTCGAGGCCCACGATGCCCTGGCGCGACGAGCCGCGGCGGAGTCCAGCGTGCTGCTGACCAACGACGGCACGCTGCCGCTCGAACCCGGGATGAAGCTCGCGCTCATCGGCGCATTTGCCGAGCAGCCGCGTTTCCAGGGTTCGGGCAGTTCACTAGTGAACGCGGTGAAGGTCACGACGTTGCGGGATGCGTTGCATGAGCGGGGTGTCGAGGTCACCTATGCCCCGGGGTACAACGCCGACGGCTCGGCGCCGGACCCGCGGTTGCTCGCAGAAGCCGTCACCGCCGCCGAGGATGCCGACGTGGTCGTGGTCATGGCTGGACTGCCGGGCACTTACGAGAGTGAGGGCTTCGATCGCGACCACCTGCATCTGCCGGCCGAGCAGGACACGCTCATCACCGCAGTGTCGGCGGTCAACCCACGCACGGTCGTGGTGCTGTCGAACGGCTCGCCGGTGCTGATGCCTTGGGTGGACGCCCCGGCAGCCATCCTCGAGCCCTACCTCGGCGGGCAGGCGTCGGGCGCTGCGGTCGCGGACGTGTTGTTCGGCGATGTCGAGCCCGGCGGGCGGCTGGCCGAAACCTTCCCGTTGGAGGCATCCGATGTGGCCAGCGACGCGTACTTCCCGGGCGCACCGCACCAGGTGGAGTACCGCGAGGGGTTGGCGGTCGGCTACCGGCAGGAAGGTGCGCCGCTGTTCGCCTTCGGCCACGGGCTCGGCTACTCGACGTTCGACGTTGGCGCCGTCGCCGCGGAGGCGGAGGTCGCTGCGGGGGAGGACGCACAGATCGTGGTTCCGGTCAGCAACACCGGAACCCGTGATGGCAGCACGGTGTTGCAGGTCTACCGCCACGATCGCACCGGCCGGGTTCCGCGCCCACGCCGGGAACTCGTGGCTTTCGCCAAGGTGCGACTGGCGGCGGGGGAGAGCCGCGATGTGTCCATCACAGTGCCGGCGCGGGGCTTTGCGTTCTGGCATGACGGCTGGCAGATCCCGCAGGGCGAACATGCTCTGGAGATCGGCTGGTCCAGCGCCGACATCCGGCAGACGGTGGCGGTGACCATCACCGGCGGCTTCACGGGCACCGTTACAGAGCGGGATTTTGTGGCACCGACGCCGCGGCCGGTGCGCCCCTACTCCCGAGTGAGCACCATCGGGGAACTGTCCGGCAACCCCATCGGCAAGATCCTGCGGCAGATCGCGCTGCGCGTGGCCAACTACCGTGACTCCGACCCGGCCACCCAGGTCATGATCAAGCGGGCCGTCGAGGAGATGCCGATGCGGGGGATGGCACTGTTCTCGCAAGGCAAGGTCTCCCTAGGCATGGTCGACGCGCTGGCGGACCTGGCCAATCGCCGGCCCGACCGCGTGGTGCGGTCATTCGCCGGGTGGGCGACGCGGCTGCTCGCCAAGTCCTGAGAAGCTCGTGCGAGGGCAGGTCCGTTAGGTGCTCACCGATTGCGACTTCTCGTGGTGTCACTTCCCTGATTTCACCGAGCCGGTGGGCCCAGCCGCAGCGTCACGATCGCGCCGCCGTCGGCCGCATTGCTCATCAGCAACTCGCCGCCCGACGCCTGCGCCAGCCCTTGGGCGATGGACAGCCCCAACTGCGTCGAACCGACCTTGTCGCGGTCACGGACCATGTCGAAGCCCGTGCCGTGATCCCACACGGTCACGTCGACGAGGCCGTCGTTGGGGCTCACCCTGACCCCAAAAGCGCTGCCCTCCGGCGTGTGCAGGAAGACGTTCTGGAACAGGATGTCCAGGGCCGTCGCCAGGTCGTCGGCCATCAAACGCACGGGGTAATCACCGTCCGGGATCTCCCGCGTGAACTCCCGGCGCTGGTCCTCGGCCAGGACGTTCCAGAACAAGCGCCCGCGCCCGCACCACCTCGGCCGCGTCGCAGCCGGCCCGCAAGCCCTCCCGCGACGATCGCCGGGCGGTAGTGATGATCTCGTCCACCATGCGGTTCACGGCCGTTACGTCGTCCTGCAGTTGCTCCCGAACGACCGGGTCGGGCACGCCGTCAACGTCCACGGACAGCGCCGTCAGCGGGGTGCGCAGCTGGTGCGCCAGGGCGGCCGTGTAATCCCGTTCTTCTTTGAGCAGTTCCTGCACCCGCTCGGTGACGCGGTTCAATGCCAGTCCGACGTGGTCGATCTCGGTGATGGTCGAAGCCGGGGCGCGAGCGGCGAGATCCCCGCCGGCGACAGAGTTGGCTGTCTGCTCGAGTTCCCGCAGAGGCGCCACGGTGCGCCGGGCGAGCAACCAGGCGGCCGCTGCCGCCAGTCCGAGCATGAGCGCAGATACCGCGGCCAGCCCCGCCAGCCGCGGCCCGAGGCCGTGATTGAGCTCCTGGGGGGTCAACTCCACGAGGACGACGCCCAGTTCGTCATCGAAGTAGGCCGGGGTCGTCACGTAGCCGCGGCCATCGACGACGTCGGTGACGGATCCGCCGCGCTTTGCCGCCGCCACGGCGTGCTGCGCGGCCGGCGGGTTAGGGCCTTCGATCTGGCCGCGCGGGCTGTACAGCGTGATGGCGCCGGGTTGCTGGGTGTCTGGGATCGCGATGATCGGTTCCCCGTGACTGCGGCCCGCTTGCTGCCATTGGTCAGCGACGGCTCGGGCTGTTCCGGCGGCCGCCGACAGTTGCTGGGACTGCACGATGTCGCGGGCGGCCAGGCCCAGCGGGATCAGCAGGGCGAGCAGGGCCGCCGCGCAGACGGCCAGGCCGAACATGATGAGTCGTCGGTACATCAGGCCTCGGGGACGCTGCTGACGGTCGCGTCCTCGAGCAGGACTCCCACGCCCCGATGCACGTGGAGGAAGCGCGGGTTGTCGACGTCGTCACCGAGTTTGCGGCGCAGCCAGGACAGGTGGACGTCCACGGTGCGTGCGCTGTCGGTGCGTTGCCACACCTCCCGCAGCAACTCCTTGCGGCTGATGACCCGGCCCGGGTTGGCGGCGAGGTAGGCCAGGACGTCGAACTCCAGGCGGGTGAGGTCCAGCGGCCGGCCGTCGATCTCCGCCGTGCGCCGGGCCGGGTCCACCCGCAGGCCGCCCACCTTCAGCGGTGAACGGCCCAACTCCTCTTCCCCGCCTGCCCGTCGCAGCACCGCGCGGATGCGGGCCTCGAGGTGGGCCGGGTCGTAGGGCTTGACGACGTAGTCGTCGGCGCCGGCATCCAACAGCTTGACGATCAGGCCCTCATCGTCGCGCGCGGTGGCGACGATGACAGGCACCTGGCTGGCCGCCCGGATCATGCTGAGCAGCCGCTCGCCGCTGATGTCCGGCAGCCCGAGGTCGAGGATGACGGCCTCCGGGTCCTGGGTGAGCATCGCCTGCAGGCCGCTGAGACCGTCCGCAGCACTGTCGACCGCGTGCCCGCGACTGAGCAGATTGCGAGTGACCGCGGAGCGGATGCCCGGATCGTCCTCGATGAGTAGGACGTGCACCATGCGTCCTAACCTACGCGCCGGCCGGGGCAGGTTCGCACCAGTCGCGCCAGCGTCCCACCCGGGCGTGGGCGTCCGGGCCGGTGCACCACGCATCCAGCCCGCGCGCCGCCAGCCACCCGGGGGCCGCATCACCGAGGACCATGGCCGCGGTGGCCGCGGCGTTGGCCCCGGCGGCGTCGGCAGCCAGGACGCTCACGCTGTCCCAGCAGGTTTGGGCCGGCAGGCCGGTGCGGGGGTCGATGATGTGGTGTCCACCGGCCCAGCGCCGGTGTCCCAGTCCGCTGGTGGCAAGGCCTGCATCCTCCAGTTCCAGGTCCTGGATGCGGCCGTCGAACGCCTCGGCGGCCACCACCCACGGCGCGGCGGGACTCACGACCCGCAGGTCCCCGCCCATGTTGGCCACGCAGTCCCAGCCGGTCGAGGCCCGGACGGTGTTCGCCAGCCGGTCAGCCAGCCACCCCTTCGCAACGGCTCCAAGGTCCAGTGCAGTGCCCGCTGGGATCCGGACCTTCCCTTGACTGCGACCTCCGGCAATCTCGATGGCGTCGTAGCGCGCGTCAGTCGACGGTCCTTCGGCGCTGGACGACTGTTGAGCCCAGCGGTCGTACCCGGCGGCGACCACCTGGGTACCCAGCAAGGGATCGCACAGGCCCTCGGTGGCGGCGGCGGCGTCCAGCGCCGCGGTCAGGACAGCGACGAAGTCCCAACTCACTTCCACCCACTCGCCGGCATTGCGGTTGACGTGCGACACCTGGGAGTCGGAGCGGAAGCGGCTGGCCAGCAGTTCTAGGGCCAGGACCTCGCTGTCCAGCAGTTCGGCCACCCAGCGCTGTGCCGCCAGCGAAGGCTCGGCCCGCACCGAGAGCGTCAAATCCGTCTTCCACGCCGCGCGGGTGATCCCGATCTCGTCCGTCACAACTTCAGCGTGCCCGGGGCATCAGCCAAGGCGAGGAATGCCGGCGGTCAAGATCACGCGCAGCCCGGCTTGTCGAGGATTTGACATACACTTGGCGAAGACCCATGCGACGCGCAGGGATACTTGCGGTATGCGGGCGTTCTTCGCGTGGGTCCTGACAGCGCTGGTCAGTATCGGCCTCGGACTGGCGCTGTACACGACCAGCCTGGCCGGCTCGACGACCGGCTACCAGGAGGCGCCTTTCACTCCCGGGCCGACGTCGACGGTCGTGAAGACCAAGACCAAGATCGTGCGCACGCCCGGCAAGACCCGCGTCGTCTACGTCCCGCAGACGGTCGCTCCGGCGCCGGTGGTCGCCCAGCCGCAGTACACGGCGGCGAGTGGCTCGAGCGGCGGTTCGGTCACCCGTCACGACTCGACGGACTCTGACGACTGAGCCCTAAGCCCGCGGCCGCGGGACATCTTCTCTCGCCGCCGGGCGCCGTTCCGCCGCCCTCCGAGGTTCGATCGGTGAGCATGCCGGGCATCCGTTAGCGCCACGGGCGGGTTTTCGGCGCCCGGCATGCTCACCGATGCCCGGAATGCTCACCGATTAGCTTGGCGAGCCTCAGGTCCGAAGCCGCAAGGCCGCCGCCGGGCATATGGCTTGCGCCAGCCGGGCCGCCGTGACCAGATGCTGCGGCACCTCGGCGTCGAGCACCGGGAAACCCCAGTCGTCGAGCTCGATCAGTTCAGGTAGGGCCGCCGAACATACGCCGTGGCCGCGGCACCGTCGCCAGTCGATCGCGACCGTCGCGTTCGTGGTGTTCGTCATGGGGTCACCTCGCATCGTCCGTGGGCGTGAGCGGCCAGTTCGCCTGCCAGTAGCCGCTGACCTGATTGCAGTGCTGCCAAAGTGGCGGTCGGATGGGCGCACAACCCTCTGACCTTGCACGCGGTCGCGCACCGGTTCGCCCCTTTGCAGGTCCTGCCGGGCGGCGGCCAGGCCCAGGACGCAGGGCGCGCACTGGCCGGCTCCGGCACCCAGCAGGTAGTCGGCGATGGCTTCCAGCGCCAGCGCGGGGCAGGGATCGGCCGGGATCGCGATGAGGGCACCGGCGCCGAAGTGCACGCCGTGGGCCTTGAGCGCCGAACGGGAGAACGGCAGCCCGTAGGTCGCGCTGCCGGCAGCCAGCCAGCTGCCGTGCCAGCCACCGGTGATGACCGCGGCCAGGTAGGGATCGGCACCGGCCATCTCGAGCAGCTCACCGATCGTGGTCCCGGTGGGCACCTCCATCACGCCGGGTGTTCCCACCGCGCCGGAAACCGTGACCAGCGTGCTGGTCAGCCGGCAACCGCGGGCCGCGAGGGCCAGCCGAGCGAACGTCTCGACGTTGCTGAGCAGCACCGGTCGGCGCCGCACGCCGGCGCGCATCGTGGGGGGTTTGGTCTGCGGAGCGGGCAGGGCTTGCTTACCCTCCAGCGCCGAGATCACCGCCGTGGCCTCGCCCGCGATGAACGTCTCGGGGCCGGGCGCGACGTCGATGCGCACGGACTCGCAGCCGCGTTCGGCGATGGCTGCCCGCAGCGCACCGATCACCCGGGTCCGGACCTCCGGCACCCGCACGATGACCTGCCGACTGCCCAGGGCACGGGCCGCGGCGACGGCACCATCCAGCACGAGATGCGGAACGTGGGTGAGCAGCACCGTGTCCTTGCCGCTGGCGGTCTCGCCCTCGGACCCGTTGACGATCACTGGGCCGGCCTCGTCGCCGGCCATCGAGCGCAGTTTGCGCCATGTGGGGAAGCCTGCCCCACCATGGCCGACCAGTCCCATCTGCTCGGCGGTCGTCGACAAGGCGTGGAGGTCCGGTTCGGGCAACGGGCCCCAGATCGCTTGATGCCGGGGCAGGTCGATGGCCCATCCCGGCCGGGCATGCGCAAGCAGCAACGAACCGGGTGCGAGCAGTTGATCCGGCCGCGGGGCGGCAGGTGCGCCGGCGACGGGAATGCCTGGCAGTAAGGGGGCGTGACGAGTGATGACGCTCATGCTGAAATCTCCTCGAGGGTGATGGGCTTGACGGCCACCGGGCCGCGTCGGGCTGTGAGACGCAGTGCAAGAGCGCCGGCGACCGAGGCGGCGCTGATGGCTGCCAGCGCCACCATGAGGCCGGTCCCGCGATCGGTGCCCACGGTCAGCGTGTGGATCCAGACCAGCGCCCATACCGGGAACGCCAGGACATGGGCACGCCACCACAACTTCGGCGCCCGTTGTCTCAGCGCCGAGGTGACGGCGATGACGAGCAGCAGGTCGAAGGCCACCGTGCCCAGGGCGACACCCAACGTGCTCCACGGGGACGCGCCGGGCACAACGGCCGCGAGCAGCGGCACTTGCACCCAGGCATCGAGTACCGCGAAGGCGATGTGCGCGACCACCAGCAGGATCCCGCCCACGGCCGCAGTGAGGTGCATCGTGATCGAGGTGAGGCGCCAAGCCGGGCGGCGGATGACCGGGCCGGCGATGCCCAATGACACCGCGACGGTCAGCAGGGCCAGTGCCACGATTCCGGTGACACGGATCAGTTCCCAGGTCATGCGACGTCCTCCTCGTGTGTCCAGCGGCCGACGCAGGCCACCCGATCGGGTGCCACGAACCGGCCGTCCAGTCCTGTGTCCGCCAGCCACGCCGGGCCGTCGTCGCCGAGGATCACCGCGGCAGTGGCGGCGGCGTTGGCATCGGTGGCGGTGGCGGCGACCACGCTGACGCTGTGCCAGCGCGTGGCCGCGGGAGTCCCGGTGCGGGGGTCGATCAGGTGGTGCCCGCCGGTCCAGCGCCGGCGGCCAATGCCGCTGGTCGCGACGCCGCCGTCGTTGATAGTGACAGAGGCCGGGTCCTCACCGGGCAGTTCCGGATCCGTCCACACCGTCCACGGTTCGTCAGCGATCACGCGCAGGTCGCCGCCCATGTTGGCGCAGACCTCGTAGCCGCTCGCGGCGACGGCCCGCGCCAGGCGATCGGCGAGCCAGGACTTGGCGATGGAACCGAGGTCGAGGGCACTGTCGGCCGGTATCAGCACCTGCGCCTCGCGGCGACCGGGACGGATCCCGACCTCCTGCCAGCGTCCAGCCTGGGCGGCCGGCTCGATCAGCGGAGTCTCCCCGGCCCACTCGTCATAGCCGGCAGCCACGACGGCACGGCCCAGGGTCGGGTCCACCAGACCGTCGGTGTAGTCGGCTGCCCGCAGGCAGCCATCCAGCACGGCGACGAAGTCCCACGAGACCTCGACCCAGGCACCGGCGGCAGCGTTGACGGCGCTCAGTTCGGAGTCCGGGCGGAAGCGGCTGGCCAGCCGGTCCAGCCGCGCCACCTCGCTGCCCAGCAGACGCGACAGCTCGCGTTCCAGAGCGGACGAGGCGGTAGCGCGCACGGTGAGGAACAGCTCCGTGCGCCATGTGGCCAGCTGGGCGGTGATCATGACGAGTGCGACGTGCTGCTCTTGCCGGAACTGCTGGAACCCGACTTGTACGACGTGCTCGGGGGAGCCGGTTGCAGGCTGCCCGAACTCTTGCTGCTGGGCTGCCGGTAGACCGTGGTGCTGTCGTCGGTTGGCGTGGTCAGCGAGGAGTTGCCGGACTGGGTGCTCTCGGCGACGGCCGGCTGGGTGCTGGTGATGACGTCGACGGCCACAACGGCACCTGCGGCACCGGCTCCGGCGAGCAGTGCGGTACTGGCCGTGGCAGCGATCACGCGTGGTGTTGAACTCATGTCTTTACGGTGCCCGGAACCGTCCTCAAGGCTCGACGGGCTGCGACGTCAAGAATCCGGCAGGTCGGGCTTGACATTGGCTTGACGTCTTGGCGGGGGACACACGAAGCCGCCCCGGCCGGATGACCGGGGCGGCTTCGCGAACAGTGTTCAGGAGCGACGCGAGCGGTGCCGTTTCTTCGCCTTCTTCGTGGCGACTGAGGCTTTGGCGGCCGCCCTGATCGAGGCCGTCGCCGAAACTCCCGCGCTGCGGTGCACGATGACTGGCGCCGCGGCCCGGACGGTGCGAGGGACGCCGGCGGTTGTGGCCCGCGTTGCGGTAGTGCTCGGGGCTGCCGCCTGTGCCGGAGCGGCGACGGCGGCCAGGCCGGTGCCCGCGAGTAGCGCGGCGGTGGCTAGGGAAGCGGTGGATGCGGTGCGTGAGGTGTGAATGCTCATGCGAAAACCATGGACCGCACCCGTGTAAGCGCGCAGCCAGCGCCGCGTCAAGAATCGGCGCAGCTTTTTATGGCAACCAGCCGACGCGCCCAGCCAGCAGGGCGTAGCCGATGAAGGCGACTGTGTCGATCAGCGCGTGCGCCACGATCATGGGCATCACCCGGCCCCAGCGCTTGAACAACCAGCCGAACACCAGACCCATCACGACATTGCCGACGAATCCTCCGACCCCTTGATACAGGTGGTAGGAACCGCGGATGAGGGCGCTCACCCAGATAGCGCCCGGCCAGCCCCAACCCATCTGCCGCAGCCGGTGCAGGACGAAGCCGAGTACGACAACCTCTTCGACGATGGCGTTCTCCAGCGCACCCAGGACGAGGACCGGAGTCCGCCACCATTGGTCTGGCAAGCCTTGGGCCGCGACGCTGAGGTTGATGCCCAGAGCGTGTGCCGCGAGGTACCACAGGATTCCCGTGCCACCGATGACGGCGGCCAGTACCGCACCGCGGCGCAGGTCGCGCGCCGGTTGCGAGCCGTCCGCGCCCAACGTGCGCAGGCCCTCCCCGGAGCGCCTCAGCAGGTACCAGACCAGAGCCACCACGACCAGGCCGAACCCGATCCGCAGCAGTTGCAGGGTCAGATCAAGCAGCGGGCGCGGCGAGGCGCTCGGGTTCAGCGTGACCGTCTGGTCTGCCAACGGCACCCCGGCAGTCAGCGATGACAGGAAGTCCACGACGGCGAAGACACCGGAGCGACCCAACGACAGGCCGAGCACCAGCACGATCTCCACGCCGTACCAACGACGGGGGAGTGCAGTGTCCACCTGCGCAGGGTAGTCGGTTGCAATTCGGATACGAGCCTCGTATCCGGGGTCCGCGGTGGATTAGCGTTGATCTACCAAGCCCCTACCCAGGACAGGCCCCATGCGTACGCGTCTGCTCGCCTTCATGGCCGGCTTCGCGCTGCTCGGAATGGGTCCGGCTGTGGCCGATGACGCGGGCTTGACCATCACTCCGGACGCGCTGGCCTCCTTGGACAATGCCGAACTGAGCGTGCAGGCGGCGGGAGCGGCTGACGAGGTCGCGCCCGCCTCGTTCGTCATGCCGGTCACGAACGTCACGTTCAACCGCGGCGGCGGCGTCAAGGCCATTCGTATGGCCGGCGGACTCACGATCGCCGGCCAGCCCGTTTCCCTGGACCTGACCAACCTGCGCGTCAACCTGCGGGCACAGCAGGCATCGGTGGTGGCCTCCTCGCCCGGCACCCGGATTCCGGCCTTCGACGTGGTGAAGACGAAGGTCACGAAGAAGAAGGTGCGGGGGATCCTGCTGATCGCTCCGGGGACGGCGTCTGTGCTCAACGAGCAGTTCGACACCTACGTCTTCAGCGACGGCATGCGGTTCGCGCGGTTCGTGTACCCGCGCTAAAGCAGAAACCCCTGCCGTGGCAGGGGTTTCGCGTGCTCCCGCGATTGGACTCGAACCAATAACCGCCCGATTAACAGTCGGGAGCTCTGCCAATTGAGCTACGCGGGAATCCTCACCAGAATACCGTTGCCGGCCGCCGTATGGTCACGGCCCCCTGGGGTCTTGGTCGGGTAATGAGAGGTGCGTACGTTCAACCCCTCCCGCCATGACCGAACCTCTCACGTCGAGGTCGCATTGAACCACTTGGCGAAACACGAAAAGGCGTGGACACCCGAGGCGGGTGCCCACGCCTTTGTCGCGTGGTAAGGCTCGACTACTTGGTCGAGGTGTTGGCCAGAACCTGGCCGTCCTTGTAGTTGGTGCCCAGCAGGCCGTTGAGGGCGGTGGAGATGCCCGTCGCGACCTTGAGCTGCGCGGTGGTCTTGCCCTTCTTGGTCTTCACCTTGCCGAGGGTGAACGCGGGCAGGGCCTGCGTGCCCACGGAAGGAACGACCACGGACGCGGTCTTGGCAGTCAGGTCGAGCGTGATCTTCGTGATCTTCAGCTCCTGGCTGGTGGCGGTGTTCTTGAGAACCAGACCGCCCTTGTGGGTGACCGTGGTGCCCTTGACCTTGGCCGGGAACACGAACTTCTTGCCCTTGCCGGTGGCGGGCTTCACGGCGGTGATGGTCAGGCCCTTGGCCGAGGCATTGGTGAAGGTGACCGTGGTCTCCTTGCCCTTGGCCATGGCCGGCGCAGCGGCGGCAAAGCCCATGGTGCCGACGAGAGCCGTGGCGGCCACACCGGCCACAACGCGAGTACGAAGCATTGAATTTCCTCCTTTGGGTTCACGATTCAACGCGCTTCGAACTTACGCGAGAATCAAGGGTCTGACACCTTGAATGTGAGACCGGTTCCGCGAGATGCGAGATCGTGACCTTTATCACAGCCCATTAGTGTGGGTCCAGGGGCGATAGCTCAATCGGTCAGAGCACCGGACTCATAATCCGTCGGTTCCGGGTTCAAGCCCCGGTCGCCCCACTGCGCCGGACTCACATCTTCGCCACCTACACCGATCCTCGCCATCTGCTAGCGGCGAGGATGGGCCGCTACACAGTCAGGCGCTGCGTCGGTGTCATCCGCCGGTAGGCGACCAGCAGCACAATCGCCAGCACCGGGCCGAGGATGTCGCTGGGGATTGCCCAGACATTGTCCGGCGCGGTGTTGTCGTGGACCGTGTACTGCATGATGTGCCCGATCGCATCGCCGAGGTAACAGACCGCCAGTACCACCACAGCTGCGGTCAGCCACCCGTCGCGGCGCCAAACACAGCCGATGCCGAGCACGCCGACCGCAACATCGGCCCAGCCGACCTCCCACTGGAACATCGAAGGGGCGTATCCGATGCCCTCTGCGATCTCGGTGCTGTTGGGCCCGAGATGTCCGAGGGCGCCGATCAGCGACCAGATACCACCGAAGACCAGCACCCAGAGCAGCAGCAGTTCCACCATGCGGCGACCGGTGCGCCGTTGTGGAGACCGGTCCACGGCCACATGCACGCCCCAGCCGAGGAACGTGATGATCCAGGGCAGTAGGAAGAACGTCATGGCGCGAACGTAGAGCAGAACGTCGCGGGTTCGCTGCGTGCGCCATTTCGGCCCGGCAGTGGTGTTCGATTATCGGTGTAAGGATTTCAGAATTGGCAACATCAGATGAGCGCCGCGCCACTAGATAGGCGGTCAACCGCGCAAACCACCACAACGGAGTGGGATTGTCGACTGAATAAGTAGACAACCCGCACAACCTCCGCAAACCGGACGGCTATGCCCCATGTGCCAGTTTTGGACGGGTTTTCGCTTGCTTCACGTCTTTACACGCCGATAACTTCACGCGAACGACGAATTCACTTAGGAGTGTGCGTGAAGCGCATCGCTGTGGCCGCTCTGGTGCTGTTCAGCACCACGGGCTTGCTCAGTGCACCCGCTCATGCCCTCGAGCTCAACCCCACCCGACTGACCGTCATCGACGTGCCTTCCGTCGTACCGGCGGGCACCGAGGCATCGGTCGCGGCATTCGTCCCGCGGGGCACCTTGTGCCGGGTCGTCCTCCGAGATGCCGGCGCGGGCGTCTGGAAAGGTCCGAGCAGCAAAGCTAGGACCAGCTTCGCGCAGTTCCCCTGGACGCAGCCCGCCGGCAGCAATGCTGGCGCGTGGCGAGTGCGGGTCAAGTGCCGCAACACCGCCATGCGATGGAAGTCGACATGGTCGTCGTTCACGGTCACCTCGGCCTCATCCCAAGGCGCGGCGCCGGTGGCCGGCAAGCCGTATTCCGCGTCAGTGTCGCGCTTGGCGTCGAGCACCGGCTGGTCGACCTTCGGCACGACACTGATCAAGGGCACCGACTGGTTCAACGGCCGCGGCGTCGACGTCCGCAGCAACGGCACGAACGGCTGCGCTTACGGATGCGCGATCCGGGGCGCCTATGGCACCAAGTACCAGTGCGTGGAACTGGTCAACAGGTTCGTCCGCACGCAGGGGTGGGTGCCCTCGAACATCATGGGCAACGCCGGCCAGATCCTCGACAAGGCACCGGCTGAGGCCTTCGCGAAGCACGAGGCGGGCGACGGCTACCTGCCGGTGCCCGGCGACATCATCGTCTGGACCGGCGGCAGCACGGGCTACGGCCATGTAGCTGTAGTGTCCGCAGTCGCCGACGGCCTGGTGACGTTCGTGGAACAGAACGCCAGCCGGACAGGCACCTGGCATTTGAAGATGGGTCCGCTCGGCAAGCTGGCCGGCTATGGATCGTTGCGCCACATCGGCTACCTGCACGCCTACGCGAACGGCTGATCGCGTTACCTTCCCTGGTATGACGGCGATTCCCGACGAGGTGTTCTCGGGGCGGCCGCACCGGCTGACAATGGGGCTGCGCTCCCTGGACCTGGCCACCTGGCTGGACGCCGATCCCCAGCACCCGCAGCGGGCCCAGCGCGCAACGCTGCTGACGCAACGCCGATCAGATGTGTATGCGGTGCTACCCGAAGGCCGCGAGCCGGCCCGGTTGGTCGCGCAACGCGTGGCCGAGCAGCTCGGGCTTGTACTGCCGCAGTCGCAGGACCCATTGGTCGACGCAGCACTGCTGGTGCGGGACGACCTGTGTGTGCTTGCGCGTACGGAGGGAACCTGGCGGCTCGTGGCGGCAGTGGTGTGCTTCCCGTCGCGCTGGCGGCTGGCCGACAAGCTGGGCCGGGATGTGCTGGCTATCCATGATCCGGTGCCCGGCTACCGCAGCGGTCTCGGTGCGCCGACCACAAAGGTGTTCGATGCGCTCACGCCACGCTGGCGCCTCAACTGGACCCTGCTGGATGACCCCGCTCTCTTCCAGCCCGCTGCTCCCGCCGGTGGGCACCAGCCTGGTCCGGATTCTTACCTGCGAGTGGAACGGCAATGCCTGGTGCCAGTCGGGGATGTGGTGGCCTTCACGATCCGCACCGACGTCGTGGCCCTCGCAGACTTGCCGAACGATCGCGCGAAGGCCGTCCTGGAGGCGGCGAGCACAACGCCTGCCGACCTGGCCGCGTACCGCGGATGGACCGGTTGACCGCGCGGGGGTTTTGTTGCGAAGTCGTCACGACACGCCGAGGTTTGACGAAGACAACGCAACAAAAGGCACCTAGCCCGGGAACCGGAACGGCTGCGGGGGAGCCTTCAACGCTGCCCGCGGGCAAGTCGCAAGCGTCAAGCCACCCAACGACAGCGCGGCATCGCACAGGGAGACGACCGTCCAGCCCAACCGCGAGGCGTGCGCAGTGATGGTGGCCCGGTAGAGCGTGATCTCGTAGCGGGTGGGCGTGCCGTAGGCAATCTGGACGGTGCCGAGCAGACGTGCTCCACCGGGATCCTCATGGGTGCGCCACGGCATGTCGTAGCGCGCCCAGCGAGCCGGGTCGGCAGACCACAGGCCGCCGTTGGTGGTGTCGCGCAAGGCCAGCTCGACCAGAATCGAGCGGGCCGCCTCTTCCGGAACGATGGCGGCGGGCCGGATGACCTCTGTGACGTCGGCCTCGCTGTCCAGGTCGAGTGCGGCGAGCGCGCCCATGGCGGGGGGTCGCGGTTCCGGTGTGAGCATGGCTGCCTCCACAAACCAGCATCGGCCGCCGGTGGGTGGCCGGGTTAGCCCGCTGGTGCATCACGCACCCGGCAGGGTGAAAAGCCCCGGTGCGAGGCCGCCGGATGGGTGAGCCGCCGCGCCGGAGCCGCCGGCGCTTGGCGATCTGCCCGGCCTGACCTATCCTGAAGCCACCTCGAGTCACGACGCTGGGGAAGGCGCACCGAGACACGAGGAGGGCGCTATGCCCAGCACCGAGGCCGCGGCCCGGGGAGTGGTGTTCATCCACTCCTGCCCGAGGGCTCTGCTTTCGCATGTCGAGTGGGCGGTCCAGCGCGAGGTTAAACCGCAGCGGGCCGTGCAGTGGTCGGCCCAGCCCATCCAGAGCGGGATGTCGCGATGCGAGATCACCTGGACCGGTCCGCGGGGGGCCGGTGCCCGGATCGCCAGCGCCCTGCGCGGCTTCCCGAACCTGCGCTTCGAAGTCACCGAGGACGCCGTCGGCGGCTTGGGCGAACGGTTCTGCTTCACTCCTACGCTCGGAATGTTCCGCGCCGCGACCTCCCCGACCGGCGACCTACTGGTGGCCGAGGACCGGCTTCGCGCCGCGATGGGACAGCCGGATCCGGGGCAGGCCCTGCGAGACGTTCTGGGCGAGCCCTGGGACGATGAATTGGAACCATTCCGGATGGCCGCCGACGACAGGGTGCGATGGCTGACCCGGGTGGGGTGACGCGGGCCTGGCCGGCGAAACAGCTCATCCGTGAGCATCGCGGGCATGCGTTAGCGTCGCGGGCGGGTTTTCGGCGTCCGGCGTGCTCACCGATGCCCAGCAGTGCTCACGGATTGCCGGTTCGCCCGCCAAAGCACGCCGTGAAAGACCCGGCTTGGGGATCTGAGTTCCCGGCATCTGTGAATGGGTGACACCCGTTCGGCCTAGTCAAGGGGCCTTCAGCAGCGAGTCAAGACCCCTGCTGTCACCCGTTTGGCTGACATAATCGCCCATCAGCCGCTCTGAACTGGAAACGTCTAGTTGATCACCTATTCGGGTGATCAGATCGGACACGGTGATGGCGATGGTCACAGGGAACCTTCAGGAGGTGTCCCATGAGTGACGTCACCGTCACACGGCGGCCGGTTACCGGGCTGCTAGCGCTGTCCGTGGCGACTGCGCTGGCCATCCCGCTTGGTTTTGGCGCCCCCTCGACTGCTGCTCCCACTCACGAGGTGCTGCTCGGGACCACCGGCAGCCTGACCGAGGTAGCGCAGGGCGTGACCGCTGCCGGCGGCCGCGTGGTGCAGACCTTCGGCATCGCCCGCGCGCTCGTGGCCCAGCTGCCCGAGGCGGTCAGCGCGCCCCCCGGCGCCTACGTGATCCCCAACGTGGGCATGACGTTCAACGCGCTGCCCTCGGCCACCACAGCCAGTGATGCGGTCAACACGTTCACACAGACCATCAACGCCCCCGACAACGCCGGCAACGGTGTCAAGGTCGCGGTTGTCGACACGGGTGTGGACCCCAACGCCGCCGTCACCGTCTCCGACCGCGTGAACGTCTCAGGCGGCCCGGCCGGCGACGGCTACGGACACGGCACGTTCATGGCCGGACTGGTGGCCGGTACCGATGACGAATTCGGTGGCGTGGCTCCCAAGGCCTCCGTCGTGGACGTGCAGGTCGCCGCCACCGATGGCAGCACGGATCTGCGTCGTGTGCTGGCCGGACTGCAGGCCGTCGCGGACCAGCGGGCCACCGATTCCTCCCTCGAGGTCGTGATGCTGGCCCTGAGTACGCAGAGCCCGCTGCCGCCTTACCTCGACCCGCTGTCCGTGGCGCTGAACCGCCTGTGGGCGCGTGGCGTAACGGTGGTCGTCGCGGCCGGCAATGACGGCGCCGACGCGCTGTCCTCGCCCGCCAGTGACCCGCAGTTGCTGGTCGTGGGTGCTCAGGACGAGAACGACACCGCTGTCCGCAGCGATGACGAGGTCGCTGACTTCTCGGCCTACGGCAAGGCCTTCGGCTTCGTGCGCCCGGATGTCGTGGCACCAGGTGTCTCGCTGATCTCGACTTCTCCGCCTGCCAGCACCGCCTACCAGCAGAACCCCGCATCGCAGGTCGGCACCGGCTTCCTCAAGGGCACCGGAACCTCGATGTCGGCGGCCGTTGCCGCAGGCGCTGTGGCCGCCCTGGTCGCGCAGCGTCCGGCTCTGACTCCCGACGACGCCAAACGCCTGCTGGTCGGAACCGCGTACCGCACCTCCGCACTGACTACAGCCAACGGTGCCGGCAAAGGCGGCCTCGACCTGGGCAAGGCGATGGCCACCGCGGTCTCGGCCGTTCCGCCGCTGACAGCCAGCGTTCCGTCGTCGCCGAACTTCGGGCCGAACGAGGACGATGCCCAGGCGTGGGCCGACTTCGCCCAGGGATGGGCCGACGGTGACCTCCAAGCCGTGGCGCAGGCCTGGGTGGCCATGAGTCCGCGGACTCGCAAGTGGGCCGCCAACGCCTGGTCGCTGGCTGCCGTGATGCGGGCCCTGCAGTCCGACGACGGCACGTTCGCAGGCCGCAACTGGGCCGGCCTGCGGTGGATCACGCAGGGCTGGAAGGGCCGCAACTGGGCCGAGGACGAATGGGTCGGGCGCAACTGGGCCGGCCGTAACTGGGCAGGGCGCAACTGGGCCGGACGCAACTGGGCCGGACGCAACTGGGCCGGACGCAACTGGGCAGAAGTCGACTGGCTCGCCTTCGCATGGACCCTGCGCATGTCCGCGACGGATGACACCATCACCGACCTCTACGACGAGTGGGCTGGCCGCAACTGGGCAGGACGCAACTGGGCCGGTCGGAATTGGGCGGGCCGCAACTGGGCCACGGTAGCTTGGGTGGGCAGGAACTGGGCCGAGGATGCCTGGACTGGACGTAACTGGGCGGACTACGCCTGGGACGGCCGGAACTGGGCGCAGGACGACTGGAGCGGACGTAACTGGGCGGACTTCGTCTTCGAAGGCAGGAACTGGGCGACCCGCACCTGGAACGGAAGGAATTGGGCAGTACGCGACTGGTAGGTTTCCACTAGTCCGAAGGAGTTGTGAATGACGCAGGTCCAAGAGGGCCTGCGTCCTCACAGGCCCACGTGGCTGTCCGTTAACCGCGTCGTCGTGCTCGTCGCCTCCGCGGCGGTTGCGGCAGTCACGGCGTTGCTCTGGCTGGCCCCGCAGGCCTCGCCGCCCCTGCCGCTGGTAGACCCCACACCCACCTGGCTGCTCGTGCTGTTCGTCGTGCTGGCCGCACTGTCCGACATCGTCTACGTCCCGGTCCGTCACGCCGACGCCTGGGAAGAGCTGACCTTCGTCGAGGTGGCGCTGGTGTGCGGCATCATCCTGTTGCCGCCCGCGCTGGCACTGCTGACGGCGCTGGCCGGCTTCACGCTGGCTGAGGTGCTGGCCCGGCGACAGTGGATCAAGACGGTCTTCAACGTCTCGTCGTTCGCGGTCGGGGCCGCTGTGATGATCGCGGTGTACTTGCTGGTCGTCGGGCAGGCAAGCCCGTTCTCCTGGCGATCGATGCTCGCGCTGATCGCCGCAACGCTGGCCTACACGGCGATGAACCTGATCGCACTGTCCCTGGTCCTGTTGGCGGCCGATGACGTCCCGCCGCGGGAGTTCATCGCCGAGCAATGGGTGCTGAGTCTGGGAATGGCCGTCGGCTCGGTGGGAATCGCCACGGTCGCGCTGGCGATTCTGGACAACACCCCGGTTCTCCTGCCGTTCGCCGCTCTGCCGGCGGCCGCCATGTGGTACGCCTATCGGGCCAGTGCCTCGCATGCCGAATCCCGCGAACGCAGTCGCTGGCTGGTCGCCTTCGGCCAGGCCGTGTCGTCGCCGGCACCTGCCGAAGAACTCCTGCCGCCGGCGGCCGATGCCCTGCGCAGGGCGTACGGAGCCGACGCCTACGCCATCGTCCGGGGCGACGGCAGTAGTTTCGGTGCGGACTGGGCGCCGGTGCACGTGCAGGACCGCGAAGCTATCACCCTGGATGCCGGACAACTACCGACCGACTGGGGGTCTGGCGTCGCCGTGCGGTTCGACGACGAGAGCGGCAGCGGGTGTCTGGCGATCGGGGTGCTGCAGGAGAACTTCGTGACCTCACCGCTGCCCTGGGCGCGCTCCTGGTCGGTTTCCGAAACCGATCTGCCCGGCCTCGTTGCGCTGACCTCCGCGATGAGTAGCGCACTGCGGGCCGGTCAGACCCTGTCCGCGCTGACCGCGGAAACAGCAAAGCTGCAGGCGGTGGTCGACCACGCCACCGACGGTATCTGCGTCGTCGACGGGCGAGGGCGAGTGTTGCTGTGGAGCCCGGCGGCCGAGGCCATCACCGGGACGTCGGCGCTGGACCCGCTGCCACAGATCGTGCGGGACATCACGGCGGTGCCGGCCGACGGCCGTGGCCACAGCCTGGAGTTCGTCCGCGCCGACGGGCAGGACGTGTCGTTGCAGGTGACCCGGGTCGAGGTCTGGGGATCCTTGGCCACCAGCGTGCTCACGATCCGGGACATGACCCGCGAGCGTCGCGCGGAACGGCTGAAGTCGGACTTCATCGCCACGATCTCCCATGAACTGCGCACACCCATCACCCCGATCCGGGGCTACGCCGATTTGTTGCGCCGGCGCTGGGACCGGATGAGCGAAGAGAAGCGGGCTTCGGTGCTGGACACCATCGAGGAGCGCGCGGAACACCTGGCCCGACTGGTCGACGATCTGTTGATTGCTGCGCGGGCCGACAGCGAGACGTCGTTGCGGGTGGAAAGCGCGCCCATGGAGCTGGTGTCTGCCGTCGTCGACGCCGCGACCGCATTCCCAGAGGTGGACGGGCGCCTGCACATCGACCCGAGCCCGCCGCGGTGGGTGACGGCCGACCGGACCCGGGTCATGCAGATCGTCGGCAACCTGGTGGGCAACGCGGTGAAGTACACGCCGCAGGATGCGCCTATCCGCGTGCAGTTCTCCGCTGCGGACGGCGCCGTCGACGTGTCCGTGGTGGACGCAGGTCCGGGTATCGCCGCCGACGAGCAGGAGCGGGTGTTCGAGAGGTTCTATCGGATCGAGGACCCGCTGACGATGCGGACCGGCGGCAGCGGACTCGGGCTGCATATCTCGCGCCAACTCGCGAGGGCCATGGGCGGGGACGTTACGCTGAGATCAAGTCCCGGAGACGGTTCCACGTTCGTGCTGCGGCTTCGCGAAGCAGAAGCAGAAGGGTAATCATGGCCACCATCCTGATCGTGGACGACGAGCCGAGCGTGCGGGCTCTCATCCGCGACACCCTGGAGCTCGAGGACCATGAGGTCGTCGAGGCCGTCGACGGCCCTAGCGCGCTGGAGGCACTGTCCGGGTCCGACCTTCCCGACTGCGTGGTGCTGGACATCATGATGCCTGGCATCAGTGGCCTGGACGTGCTCACCGAACTGCGCCAGCAACCCGCGACGAAGGAACTGCCCATCATCCTGCTCACGGCGATGGCCGATGACGCCACGACCTGGGCTGGGTGGAGCGCCGGTGCCAATGTGTTTCTGCCCAAGCCCTTCGACCCGGGGGCCTTACTTGACTGGATCGACCGCGTGCTGGAAGGCGGCGGGGAAATGGAGCCCACCCTGTGAAGACGCTGACACCTGAGAAGTTGGTCAAGCGACTGGAGGGGTTGGCTCCGCACCCGCGGGTCGTGGCGGCAGGCAACTTCGCGACCCCACACCGTCTGCTGGAACTGGTCGACGGCAACGTCGAGACGTTCACCCTGCACATGCTCAACGCGCAGGGGGAGATCCCGGACCGCCCAGGCGTCACCCACGAGACGACGTTCGTCGGACCAGCCATGCGCAAGAGCCCGGCGCTGATGTACTACCCGTGCCGGCTGAGCCTCACGCCGGTGATTCTGCGCTACCAGCTGCCCGTCGACGTCCTACTGCTGCACACCTCGACCCCGCGGGATGGCCTGGTGTCGATGGGTGTGGAGGTGAACATCCTGCCCGCGGTCCTGGAAGCTGTGCGGGATCGCGGTGGTGTGGTCATCGCGCAGGTGAACAAGCAGATGCCGCACACGTTCGGCGACGGTGTCGTGCACGTCGACGACATCGACTATGCCATCGAGGTCGGCGAGCCGTTGATGACCCACGAGCCGGGGGAGCCGGACGACATCTCGAAGGCGATCGCCGACCATATCCTGCGCAAGATCCCGGACGGGGCCACCCTCCAGCTGGGCATCGGCGCAGTGCCCGACGCGGTGCTCGGGTCCCTGACCAGCCGGCGGGGCTTGCGGATCTGGTCGGAGATGTTCTCCGACGGCGTCCTGCCCTTACACGAACTGGGCGCATTCGACTCCGAGGTGCCACTGACCGCATCGTTCGCGTTCGGTAGCCAACGCCTGTACGACTGGTTGGACGGTAACCGCCGGGTGCGCATGCGCCGCACCGAGACGACCAACGCCCCGGGCCGGATCAGCCGCACCCCGGCCATGATCAGCGTGAACAGTGCGCTGCAGGTGGATCTCTACGGTCAGGCCAACGCCTCGCGCATCAAGGGCCGCATCTACTCGGGCTTCGGCGGTTCCACCGACTTCATCGTGGGCGCTCTGCACTCACCGGGCGGCCACGCGTTCATCGCGCTGCCGTCCTGGCACCCGAAGGCCGATGTGTCGACGATCGTGCCCCTGATCCAAGGCCCGGTGACCTCGTTCCAGCACTCCTCGGTCGTGACCGAGAACGGGCTGGCGCAGGTCTTCGGCAACGAGGAACGCGAGCAGGTTCGGCAACTCATTGAGCACGCTGCCCACCCCAGGGCGCGCTCGGAGTTGTGGGAGGCGGCCAAGGCGCAAGGCCGCGGCTGACGGCGCTTGCTTTTGTCGCGAAGTCGTACGCGACACGCCGGGATTAGCGACGACAACGCGACAAAACGTCAGGCGTCGCCGCCCTCCGTGCTGCCTGCCTCGGCAGCACCGGGGTCGTCCAACCGGTACTTGACAGCGGCGGCCGCCGGTGCCCCGGGATCAACCGCGCCCTGCTTGGCGAGCATGGCCAGGGCTGAGGTGGTGATCGACTCGGCGTCGACCAGGAAGTGCCGACGCAGTGCCCCGCGGGTATCGGACAGCCCCCAGCCATCGGTGCCCAAAGATGTGAAGTCGCCAGGCACGTAGGCGCCGATCTGGTCCTGCACCGCGCGCAGGTAGTCCGAGACCGCGACGAACGGACCCTGCGCACCCGCCAGTTTCTGCGTCACGTACGGTGTGCGGACCGGCGCGCTGGGGTCGAGCAGCGCCGCGCGTTCGGCAGCCAGCGCGTCCCGGCGCAACTCCGACCACGACGTCACCGACCAGACGTCGGCCACCACACCCCATTCCTCGCGCAGCCGCTCTTGCGCCTTCAAGGCCCAGGTCATCGCGATGCCGCTGGCCAGCAACTGCACGCGCGGACCCTCACCGTCGCCACGAGACCACAAGTGCAGGCCCTTGACGATGCCCTCCACGTCGACCCCGTCGGGTTGCGCGGGCTGCTGGATCGGCTCGTTGTAGACGGTGAGGTAGTAGTAGATGTCCTCGGAATTCTCGCCGTACATCCGGCGCAGGCCGTCCTTGACGATGTGCGCCACTTCGAACGCGAACGCCGGGTCGTAGGCGACGACGGCAGGGTTGGTCGAGGCCAGCAGTGGGGAGTGACCGTCCTCGTGCTGCAAGCCCTCGCCATTGAGCGTGGTCCGGCCGGCCGTGGCACCGAGCAGGAAGCCGCGGGTCTTGGAGTCCATCGCGGCCCAGAACTGGTCGCCGGTGCGCTGGAAGCCGAACATCGAGTAGAAGATGTAGACGGGGATCATCGGTTCGTCGTGGGTCGAGTACGACGTGCCAACTGCCTGGAACGAGGCTGCCGACCCGGCTTCGTTGATGCCCTCGTGCAGGATCTGGCCCTGCTGACTCTCCTTGTAGGACAGGAACAACTCTCGGTCCACCGACTGGTAGGTCTGGCCGAACGGGTTGTAGATCTTCTGCACCGGGAACATCGCATCCATGCCGAACGTGCGGGCCTCGTCCGGGATGATCGGCACGAACCGCTTGCCGAGTTCGGGGTCCTTGAGCAGTTCTTTGAACAGCCGCACAAAGGCCATCGTGGTGGCTACCGACTGCGCTCCGGAGCCGCGCTGGATGACCTCGTAGGGCTTGTCGCCGGGCAGTGCCAGCGGCCGCGACTTCTGCCGTCGCGCGGGCAGCGAACCGCCCAGCCCGCGGCGGCGTTCGAGCATGTACTGGATGCTCTCGTCGTCGGGTCCCGGGTGGTAGTAGGGCGGCAGTTTCGCGTCGAGCTGGTCGTCGGGAATCGGGATCTGTAGCCGGTCCCGGAACGCCTTGATGTCGTCCAGCGTCAGCTTCTTCATCTGGTGGGTGGAGTTGCGGCCCTCGAAGTGCGAGCCCAGTGTCCAGCCCTTGATGGTCTTGGCCAGGATGACGGTGGGCTGACCCTTGTGTTCCATCGCCGCCTTGTACGCGGCGTAGAGCTTCAGGTAGTCGTGGCCACCTCGCTTGAGTTTCCAGATCTGGTCGTCGGTGTAGTCGGCGACCAGCGCGGCGGTTCGTGGGTCCTTGTTGAAGAAGTTCTCCCGGACGAACGCCCCGGATTCGGCCTTGAACGTCTGGTAGTCGCCGTCCACGGTCTCGTTCATCAGGTGGACCAGCGCGCCCTCGGTGTCCTTGGCGAGCAGTCCGTCCCACTCCCGGCCCCACACGACCTTGATGACGTTCCAGCCGGCACCCCGGAACACACTCTCGAGTTCCTGGATGATCTTGCCGTTGCCGCGGACCGGGCCGTCGAGGCGCTGCAGGTTGCAGTTGATGACGAACGTGAGGTTGTCCAAGCCCTCGCGCGCGGCCATGCCGAGGTGACCCAGCGCCTCGGGTTCGTCGGTCTCGCCGTCGCCGAGGAACGCCCAGACGTGCTGGCGGGAGGTGTCCTTGATGCCGCGGTCATGCAGGTAGCGGTTGAAGCGCGCCTGGTAGATCGCAGCCTCTGGACCCAGTCCCATCGACACGGTCGGGAACTGCCAGAAGTCAGGCATCAGCCGCGGATGCGGGTATGAGGGGAGCCCCCGGCCGAGCCCACCGTGGGACAGCTCCTGCCGGAAGCCGTCCATCCGGTCCTCGGAGATCCGGCCCTCCATGAAGGCGCGGGCGTAGATCCCCGGGCTGGCGTGGCCCTGGTAGTAGATCTGGTCGCCGCCGTCGGTCTCGGGGCCGTTGAAGAAGTGGTTGAAGCCCACCTCGTACAGCGATGCCGACGAGGCGTAGGAACTGATGTGGCCGCCCACGGAGATTCCCGGGCGCTGTGCGCGGTGCACCATGATCGCGGCGTTCCAGCGGCAGTAAGCGCGGATCCGGTGCTCGATCTCCTCGTCACCGGGGAAGGCCGGTTCATCCTCCGGCGGGATGGTGTTGATGTAGTCCGTCTGCCGCAAGTCCGCGATACCGATGTTGCGTTCGGCGGCGCGCCGCAGGAGTTCGCGTACGAGGAAGCGCGCGCGAGTCGGCCCCGCCTTCTCGATCGTGGCATCGAGCGACTCGATCCACTCTTGGCTCTCCTCGGGGTCGGAATCCACGTACTGCGTGGGGATGCCGCCTGGCTTCAGCACGGTCTGGTCCGCCTTTCTCCTGACTTGTTCGACCCTATGGCGCATTCACGCTGAACGACAGTCCTGCGACTGACGTTCGAAACGTGGCCTCGCCCAGTAGTTCCGGCCAGGTTTGAACGCCTTGGTATCCCAGTGATCCGATCCGTCGGGGCCAAACCTGTCAGAACGTGGCGAAGCGTGGTGATGCGGCCAGGTTTCGAACGCAATCCGCTGCTACTTGCGGCTGGACTTGCGCGCCACCAGTCGGGTGCCCTGCCAGTCGGGTCCCGCGCTGATCGTGCGGGTCGGTTGCAGGCCGGCGGTCGGCGCGGCTTCGGCGATGTCCGACGGGTCGAGGTGTCCGTCGCGGCCGGGCTTGGGGGTGAGAAGCCAGACGACGCCGTTGTCGGCCAGGGGCCCGAGGGCATCCATCAAACCGTCGAACAGGTCGCCGTCGTCGTCGCGCCACCACAGCAACACGGCCTCGACGATCTCGTCGGAGTCCTCGTCGAGCAACTCCTGGCCGACGGCCGCCACGAAGGCACCGCGGATCTCCTCATCGCAGTCGCTGTCGAACCCGATCTCGAGGACTGCTTGGCCGGTGGTGAGTCCCAGCGGCAACTGGCCGGGGGCTTGGGTATTCATGGCCGTGCCTCACGTGCGCACACAACGAGTAGTCCACACAACCTGAGTCGCGGTTGCAAGTCCATTACGCCGATTGGTCCGGATGCGGCCCCGGTGGATCGGCATCAGGATGAGCGAAGGTGGTGCGTTGCCGCCAGGCCCGGACGGGGACGCACCACCTGCCCGCCACCGCCCGATACCCTGCAACTGGGCCCGTAGCGCAGCTGGTAGCGCGCCCCGCTTACACCGGGAAGGTCGTCGGTTCGAGTCCGGCCGGGCCCACGTGCGGCTCAGCGACGTGGTAGCGATGCTCGATGCCTGGTTCCCGCCTGATCTTGCCGAACCGTGGGACGCGGTGGGTCTGGTCTGCGGGGATCCCGGGGCGGACGTGGAGTCCGTGCTGGTCGCCGTCGATCCGGTCCAGGCCGTCGTGACCGAAGCCCTGGAATCTGGGGTCGATCTGCTGGTGACCCACCACCCGTTGTGGCTGTCCGGTGTCACGCACTTGACCGGCTACAAGGGCCGCCTGGCGCAGGATCTGATCCGCGGCGGGGTCGCGCTCTACAACGCCCACACGAATGCCGACCGCGCACCGCACGGAGTCAACGATGCCCTGGCTGACGCGTTGGGCCTGCAGGCCGTCCGGCCGCTGGAAACGGTCGAGTCAGACCTGCTGCGGCTGACGGTCTACGTGCCGCAGTCGCATCGCAACCTGCTGATCGACGCGCTGGCCGCGGCCGGGGCCGGACATATCGGCGCCTACGAGCGCTGCGCCTACACGACGCAGGGGGAGGGGACGTTCCGGCCACTGGCCGGCGCCGCCCCGCACATCGGGACCCCGGGCCGCGTCGAGGTCGTGGCCGAGGATCGCCTGGAGATGGTGCTGCCGGCCGGGCGGCTTAGGGCAGTGGCGCAGGCTTTGCTGGCCGCCCACCCCTACGAGGAGCCTGCCTACGACTTCACCCAGATCGCGCAGGTGCGCCGGGACACCGGGCTGGGGCGGGTGGGTGACGTCGCCCCGACGACACTGGCCGCTTTCGCGCAGCATGTTGTGCACGCTCTGCCGATGACGGCCGGTGGGTTGCGTTTTGCCGGTGACCCGCAGCAGCCGATCCGCACGGTGGCTGTCGTGGGAGGCTCCGGTGGATCCGAACTGTCCGCAGCCAGCGCTGTCGCCGACGTCCTGGTCACCAGCGACCTGAAGCACCACGTCGTAGACGAGCATCTCGCGGCGGGTGGCTGTGCGGTCATCGATGTCGCACACTGGGCCAGCGAGTGGCCGTGGTGCCCGCTCACCGCGCGCCGCCTGTCCGAGGCCGGCGTGCCTGCCCGGGCCAGCGAACTTGTCACCGATCCGTGGACCGGAGGTATCCGAGAATGAAGGTCGACCCCTTCGTGCAGGAACGTCTGCTCGAACTGCCCATCGTCGATCAGCGCCTGGCGCAGCTGGCAAAGGAGCAGGCGTCGTCGCCGTTGCGCGCGAACGTCACCAGCACTGCGGCCGGCGTCGTGAGGGCCGAGGAGCAGCTGATCGACACCCGTACCCGGATCAAGGACCTCGAACGGGAGGTGACCCGGGCCGAGCAGGACGTC
Source organism: Candidatus Nanopelagicales bacterium (assembly GCA_037045455.1). Lineage (GTDB taxonomy): Bacteria > Actinomycetota > Actinomycetes > S36-B12 > UBA10799 > JADKAV01. Next base: position 241,176 of record JBAOIN010000003.1, read on the forward strand.
GAGACCGTGCGCAACCGCATCGCTCGCGACCAGCAGACCTTGGATGCCGGAACGGTTTCACCCAAGCAGCTGCAGGACTTGCAGCATGAACTCGAGAGCCTGGCCCGCCGGCAGGCCGAACTCGAGGACGTGGAACTGGAACTGCTGGAGAAGGTGGAGGAGGTCACCGGGTCGCTGCAGGACGCCGAGCAGGCGATGACGGCTGCGCGGACCGCTGCGGACGAAGCGGCGGGTGCCTGGGACCGGCGCGCGGATGAGATAGCGGCTGAGATCGTGGACCTGGAGGCGCGCCGTGGTGAGGTCACAGCCGGCCTGCCCGAGGAACTGGTGGCGCTGTACGAGAAAGTCCGGGCGCGATCGGGCCAAGGTGCCGGACTCCTGCGGCATGGCCGCTGCGGATCGTGCCAACTGCAGTTGAGTTCCTCGGACCTCGACCGGATTCGCGGCGCCGCACCGGATGATGTCGTGCGCTGCGAAGAGTGTGGCGCGATCATGATCCGCACTCCGGAGTCGGGCCTATGAGCGGGACCGTCGTGGACTTCCCCGCCGGCGCGGTACGCGGCACTGGTCGCGTTGTCCAGGTGCTGGACCTGCCAGGGGGTGTCGGAGTAGTGACCGATCGCACGCCCTTCCACCCGGTCGACCCAGCCTGGCCCGATCAGCCCGCCGACACCGGGATGCTGAACGGATCGCCGGTCACCGACTGCCTCGTGGGGGCCGTGTCCGAGAGCGGCATCGCCGTGGGTGAACAGATCCAGGCCCGACGGGGTGACGCGGGGTTCAGCTGGGTGGTGGTGCATGTGGTCGACGGACCGGCGCCGAACGTCGGTGACGAGGTCGAGCTGCAGGTGGACGCCGATCGGCGGCAGGCGTTGAGCCGCGCTCACACGGCCTGTCACGTGGTTGCTCTCGCGCTCAACGCGGAGGTCGCAGGTGCTTGGCGCAAGGACGTGGCGACAGACGGGGCCGGCAACCCGGACTTCGACCGGATCGCGCTCACCTCGTCGCGCATGACGCAGGACGAAGCCCGTGACCAGTACCGGCTGGGCAAGTCGCTGCGCAAGAAGGGGTTCGACACCGCGGTTCTGCTCGATGATGCCGATGCAGTTGCAGCCCGGGTGAACGACCGGGTGCGGGGCTGGATCGAAGCTGACGGCCGAGTTGCCATCGAGACCGAAGGGCCCACGCTGACGGATCTGCGGTTCTGGTGCTGCGACGTGCCCGACGGCAGCTATCGCATTGCGTGTGGCGGCACCCACGTCACGTCGCTGCGAGAACTCGGCGAAGTCCGGGTGGCCTACGAGCAGCCGGAACCGGGCACGCTGGTCGCGGTGACCACGGTTGTGCCGCCGGCCTAGCCGTGAAGTCTCATGAGCCAGAACGTGAAGCCTCAGGTCAAACGTGAAAGCCCAGCGGGCGACGAGCATTCACGTTTGACCCGTAGCTTCACACATGGCCACCCAGCAGGGTGAGTTCGGCTATGAAAGAAGCATGCGGCACTTCCACGCGCCTGGCCGGGTGAACCTGATCGGGGATCACATCGACTACATGGGCGGGACCGTGCTGCCGATGGCCATCGACTACGGCACCGACGTGTGGGTAACGCCACGCGATGACGGCCTGATCGTGGCCGCCTCGGACAACTTCCCCGAAGTGGGAACGGTGACGGCCGACCGTGAGGCTCAGCGGCCTGAGTCGCAGTGGGACTGGGTCAACTACCTCGTGGCCGTCGCATTCGCGTTCGGCAAGCGCGGCATTGAGGTCCCTGGCGTCGATGTGCGCGTGCACGGCAGGATCCCGAACGGCGCCGGGCTGTCCTCGTCCGCGTCCCTGGAACTGGCGATGGCGGTGGCGTTCGACGCCCTCACCGACTCCGGTTTGAGCGCGGCTGAACTGGCGCTGATCGGCCAGCAGGCTGAAAACGAGTTCATCGGGGTTGCCTGCGGGATCATGGACCAGCTCGCCGTCGCGGCGGGGGTTTCGGGCCAAGCTCTGGCCATCGACTGCGGGACGCTTGCCGTCACCCCCGTGCCGTTCCCAGCCGGCATCGCGGTGGTCGTGGCGAACACCAACCAGCGGCGGGAACTGGCTGACTCGGCGTACAACGCTCGGCGGGCTGCGTGCGAGAAGGCTGAGGAGCTGCTGGGGCGACGGCTTATCGAGGCCTCGTCCGCCGATGTAGCCACATTGCCCGAGGACCTTGCCCCGCGGGCCCGGCACGTGATCGGCGAACAAGCGCGGGTACTGGCCTTCGCGCACGCGCTGCGGGAGGACGACCGGGACCAACTCGGCACTTTGATGCGGGCCTCGCACGAATCCTTGCGCGACGACTTCGAGGTGACCGGCCCGGCGCTGGATGCGATGGTCGAGGCGGCCTGGGATGCGCCCGGGGTGATCGGCGCCCGCATGACTGGTGCCGGTTTCGGCGGTTGCACCGTGAACCTCGTCGAGCCCGAGCGAGTGGCGGAGTTCATCGCCGCGGTCGGTCCGGCCTACCAGCGCCGCAGCGGTCTGCGGCCTGACTTCTACGAGGTGCACCCTGCCGACGGCGCGCGGGAGGTGACCGCGTGATCGAGGGACCGCTGGGCGATTTGCTGGCGTACGGGATTGAGACCGGGCTGATCGAGGCCGGCGACGTGCCCTACGTGCGCAACCGCATCTTGGAGGTCCTGCGGATCGATGACTACGACCTCACCGCTGAAGGATCAGGGGCGCGGGGCACGATCGACGAGCTGCTTCGGCCCCTGCTTGATGATGCTGCGGCCCGCGGCCTGATCGACCCCGACACCACGACCCAGCGCGACCTCTGGGACACCGCGATCATGGGCTGTCTCGTCCAGCGGCCCTCAGAGACCCAGCACAAGTTCTGGGAGGACTACGCCATCTCGCCGGAACGCGCCACGCAGCGCTTCCACGCCGCTGCGGTGGCCAGCAACTACATCCGCGTGACCCGCACCGACCGCAACGTCACCTGGGTGCATCCGAGTCGCTATGGCGACCTCGACATGACCATCAACCTGTCCAAGCCGGAGAAGGACCCGCGGGACATCGCAGCGGCGGTGGGCGCGCACGAATCGACGTATCCGGCCTGTCTGTTGTGCCGCGAGAACGAGGGGTACGCCGGGCGACCCGACCATCCGGCCCGGCAGAACTTGCGCTTGGTGCAGATGGACCTGGGCGGCGAGGCGTGGTTCCTGCAGTACTCCCCCTACCGCTACTACCAGGAGCACTGCATTGTCCTGAGTGACGAGCACCGGCCCATGGCGATGAACCGGGCGACGCTGCAGCGGCTGGCTGCCTTTACCGCACTGTTCCCGCACTACATCGTGGGGTCCAATGCGGACCTACCGATCGTGGGTGGGTCGATCCTGAGTCACGACCACTACCAAGGCGGACGCTACGAGGTTCCCGATGGACCGCGCGGTCACGTTGTGGTCGCAGGACCGCGACGGTGTCCTGGTGGAGGTGCTGGACTGGCCCCTGGCCGTCATCCGGCTGCGCGGTGATGATGCTGACGTGCTGGATCTGGCCGATCGGTGTGCTGGCCGCGTGGCGCAGCTACGACGACCCGGCGCACCAAGTGGCTGCGTTCACCGGCGCCACTGCGCACAACACGGTGACACCGATCGCTCGCCGGGAGGCCGGCGCGTTGCGGCTGGACATCGTGCTGCGCAACAACCGCACCAGCGCCGAACACCCGGACGGCATCTTCCATCCGCACGCGGAGATTCACCCCGTGAAGAAGGAGAACATCGGCTTGATCGAGGTGATGGGGCTGGCCGTGCTGCCGGACCGGCTCGAGCGGGAGTTGGGCATGGTGGCCGCGGCTTTGGAGTCCGGTCAGGAGTTGCCGCCGGAAGCCGCAGCGCACGCACCCATGCTTGCGGCTTTGCGACACGTCGGGCCGGCTGATGACGCGCTTACCCAGGTGCGGACTGCGGCCGCTGACATGTTCGTCCGCGGTCTGGAGCACTGCGGGGTGTTCGGTGCGGATGTTGTGGCGGGGTGCCAGGCGTTTCTCGTGCGAGTGTGAGTGCCGATCAGCGACCCTCGGCAGCAAGGGAGGGCGACGGTGCGCCCCTCAACGACGCGTGACGGTCACGTACCCAAATCGGCCAATGCGATCTATCCCGACTGGCGTCAGTCGACCAGCTCGAGCTCGTGCACCCGCCGGCCACCGCGCTGAGCACCGGCTCCGGCCAGCACCACCAGCACGATGCCGAGGATCTGCGGCGGCGCCGGCGTCTGGTGCAGCACCAACGCCCCGAGCAGCACGGCGAACGCGGGTTCCAGCGCCATCAACGTGCCGAAGGCAGTCGGCGTCATCTCGCGCAGGGCGATCATCTCCAGGGCCAGTGGCAGGACGGGCAACAGGATCGCCAAGCCGATAGCAGCCAGTATCACGCCGCCGCTCAGGTTTCCTGCCGCCTGCACCATCCCGAATGGGGTAGCGGTCAGCGCCGCGATCGGAACGGTGATGGACAGGCCGCTGATCCCGCTGAACCGGTCCCCGACGTGCTGGGTGAGCACGATGTACGTAGCCCAACCGACGGCCGCCACCGCGGCGAACAACAGACCCGCTGCATTCACCTCGCCGTGCCAGGGTTCGGTCAGCAGCAGCACCCCCGCCAGGGCCAGTGCTGGCCAGGCCAGCGCGCGCCGGTTGTGACTGCGTAGGGCGGCCACTGTCAGCGGTCCGAGGAACTCGATGGCCACGGCCGTTCCCAGCGGGATCCGGTCGATCGCGGCCAGGAAGCTCATGGTGACCAGTCCGGTCGTGACCCCCAGACCGACCAGTGCCGGAAGGTCCTCGCGTCGCACCGACCGCAGCGGCGGCCGGGTGATGGCGATGAAGATCAAGGCCCCGGCCGTCAGGCGCAGCCAGGCCGTGCCAGTCGGTCCGACGATGGGAAACAGACCGACCGCCAGGGCCGAACTCAACTGGACCGACAGGATCGAGGTGACGGCCAGCAGCCAGGGCGGGATCCGGTTCAAGGGCTGATCAGCCGCGTCGCGACCTGCATGTCGGGGCCGAGGCGGCGGACATGAGCGATGAGGTCGTCAGCCGCCGCCTGCAGCTGCTCGTCGGTCATCGGATCGAGGGCGTCGAGGATGAACAGGGCGGAGGTGGTCTCGTCGGTCAGTTGTGTGCGTCGGCCCTGCCGCCAGTTCCAGCGCCGGCACGTGACTCCCGTCGTCGTCGCACCAGACGACCTCGCCCGGATCGGGATGCTCGACGACCAGTTCGCCGCCGGCGCTGGTGTCGAACGGTTCGTCGCCACGCGCCCGGATGAGGTGCGGTGAGCCTTGGTACTTGTCGAGGTCCTCGCCGCCCACCGGCAGCTGGTGAAGCACCGACACCGCGTTGTAGATGTCGGTGAGCCGATTCACCCGCGGCAGTCCGGTCTCCGCGCGACGGGTGAGCGCCTCGACGCTGTTGCGGGTGCGCTGCGGCTTGGACCCGAACGCGCGGTAGGCCTCACGCCAGGCGGCGATGTGCGGCAGATCCTCGGGCTTGCCGCCCTGCAACGCATCGGCTGTTGCGGCCTCGGCGTGGCGCACCAGGTCCTCGCTGTCGTCGTCGCTGACGCCCGGCTGCAGGCCCGACACGGCGATCAACAGCACCCGGTAGTCAGGTCGCAGTTCGTACACCTCGTCGGCCACGTAACTGCCAGCCAAGAACGAATCGAGTCGGTCGGTCATGGCCGTACCTCCAGGGGTCGAGGGTTCGCGGGTTCGAAAACGGCAAGCGAGAACCGTGCGGGACGCCGATGGGAGTTGGAGTAGGAGTGCTCGGAATCTCCGGGGAACGCCACCGCGTCGCCGGTCGCGAGGTCGGTCTGCTGTCCGCCGACCGTCACCGTGAGCGATCCCTTCAGGACATGGATCAACTCGCGGGTGCCAGGCTTGTGCGCCTCGCTTCGATGGTGATCTCCGGGCCCTAGCGTCCAGTCCCACAGTTCCACCACGTCAGGGGGAGTGCTGCCCGCGACCAGAACCGCCCGGCCGCCGTTGTCGCTGGTCCACAGGACCGCGCCGTTGCCGCAGCGGGTGACGTGGACAGCGGCAGGCTCGGGCGGGGCCACCAGTGCAGGCAGGCCTACGCCCAATGCCTCGCTGAGCCGCAGCAGGGTCGCGATGCTCGGATTCGCCTCGGCCTGCTCGACGTTGATCACCATGCGCCGGCTGACCCCAGCCTGCTCGGCGAGCTGGTCGAGGGTCCATTGCCGGGACTGGCGTTCCTGGCGGACCCGAGCCCCGATCGCCAGGGTTAAAGCGTCTGAAGGTTCTTGCACCATAGGTGCATCATATTGCACTGACGCCGGCAGGTCCCAACCTGGCGGTGGTTGTGCCAGACGCAACAGTGCCCGCCCATGACGGCACGGGCGGGCACTGCGCGATGGACCTTAGTCCAGGTCGTCCTTCACGTCGTCCGCGGCGTCGGACAGGTTGTCCTTGGCGTCGTCGGCGCGGTCGCCGATGCTCTCCGCGGCTTCCTGGCCCTTGTCCTTCAGCGTCTCGCCGCTGTCCTTGTGGTCATCCTTGACGCCCTCGACGGCCTCCTTGGCCTTGTCCCCGAGGTCCTCAACGGTGTCCTTAACGCGGTCAGTGAAACCCATTTGCCAGTTCCTTTCTGGTAGCGGATGTCAACGGATACCCGCCCCCCTGCGACCTAGACGGTGGGGTTACACGGCGCCTAGCGGGGAACAAGTTTGGTATGCCACGAAGCAGTATCAAGGACCCCGACCTCTATGAGGAGTTGCGCAAGGATGGCGCCTCGAAACAGAAGGCTGCCCGCATCTCGAACGCCGCAGCCGCGCACGGTCGTTCCGAAGTGGGGCGCAAAGGCGGGGAGTCCGGATCGTACGCGGACTGGACTCTCGATGATTTGAAGAAGCGCGCCAAGGAACTGGGTCTGCATGGGTATTCGCGCCTGACGAAGAAGCAACTCATCGACGAACTCCGGGGCCACTAATGGGTGCCGCCAGCAATCAGCCCGGCCAGGTCGCGGGAACGCCGGCGATGCCCCAGTCCCCGTCGGAGACCGCAGATCCGCGGCCAGAGCGGCAGGGCGGAGAACACCGTGCCGCCGCTGCCGGCACACCAGCCCAGCCTGAGCGGGAGACGAAGGATCCGCCGCCTGGCCAAGAACAGCAACCAGAACAGGGGAGACCGGCGACCGAGCAACCGGCGCCGGAGGAGATCGGAGAAGACGGATGAAGAAGTTGTTCACGTACGTGGTCGTATTGGCCCTGGCCGCGCTGGCTGCCATGGTCGTCGTGAGGCGAAGGGCCGAAGCGGATTTGCCAATCGAAGGTCTGCGGGAGGTGCCGCTGGCACCGGTCCCCACTGTTCAGGAGGTGCCATGAGTTTCTTCGGTGATCTGGGTAACCGTGTGAAGAAGGGCCTGCAGATGGTCTACGGATCCGCCCAGTTGGATCCAGTACGGGATCCTGTCGAGAACCTCGATCGCGAGCACGAAGGTGAGCCGAAACCGGCACCCGAACAGGCCAAGGACTGGGATCGCGGCTGAACGTCCCGCGCCGAGATCAATGCCGTTCGGCCTTGTGCGGAAGCAGGCACGCGGCGCCTAGGAGGAAGAACGCGGCACCGATGAACGTGCCGAGGTTGTTCCAGAACGGGCTGCGGAACTCTCCGCTGGGCAGCAACGCCGCGCCCCACGCGGATGCGGCGAAGAAGACCGACCCCAGCATGTTTGACAAGGTGATCACGTTGCTGCGGCCTTCGATCAGGTGATGACGTTTCGCGCGGGCGATCGGATGCCACGCAATCCAGCTGGAGATGAGGAAGAGGGCTGAGCCCACCACGTCCGGACTCCACACCTGGCCGTAGGCAACCTGATCGGGCTGGAGCGCCATTACCAGAGCTCGCACAGTCATGACGTTGAAGGCGAGAGTCCCGGGGAACTGCACGGCAGCCGCCATCCAGTCCGGGTCGCGCATGCGGCGTTCGGGAGCCCTGTGTTCGGCAGCAAGCAGTTGCACACCTGCAGCGAACGTGAAGCAGACAGCGCCCACGACGAAGATGACGGACGAGATGATCGCGTCGACCTGCAGGGCGGATAGAACGGCTCCGGCGGCAAACAGCACCGAGCCGATGCCGAAGCCGTAGCCCATGCGGTACAGGTCGCGGATCTCGGGGTGCACAACCACACGCTACTGATCAGTTTCCACGCGCATCGCGAGCGTGACCGTCCATAGCCTCAGAGCATGAGCATCGAGGTGATCGGCGAGCGGTTCGGCCTGCACACCCGGAGCAGTTCCTACGTGTTCTGTGTGACCGATGCGGGCCTCCTGCGGCACCTGCACTGGGGCGGCCCGATTGCTCTGGACGATGTGATCGTCGAACCCCTGTGGGAGTTGTCGACCAACGACCTGATCCAAGACATCGTCCCCCAGGAGTACCCAGCTCACGGACGCTTCCGCTATAGCGAGGCGTGTCTACGTGTGTGCTTCCCGGACGGCGGGCGGGAACTGGACCTGCGCTATGCAGCGCACCACGCAACCGGCAACGAACTCGTGGTGCGACTCGCGGATCCGAAGGGTGTGCGCGTCGACCTGCACTACGAGGTTCTCGAGGACGTGATCCGGCGCTGGGCCGTCGTGTATGCCGAAACGGACGTGCTGATCGAGTCGGTCGCCTCCGCCCAGGTGCCGCTTCCGTTCTCGGATCTGACCTTGCGCAACGTGACAGGTCGCTGGGGCGCGGAGTTCCAGGAAATGACGGCGCCCGTACGGGCCAAGACGGTTCTGGAATCACGGCGGGGAATCTCCACCCATCACCACAACCCATTCGCGATCCTGTCCCGGGACGCCACGGAGACCGCGGGCCGGGTTTGGGGGGCCGCGCTGGAATGGGGCGGAAACACCAAGGTGGTCGCGGAGTTGACCCAGTACGGACAGACCCTGCTGCAACTCGGGATCAACGACGCCGACCTGGGCTTGTCCCTGCTGGCTGGCGAATCGTTCACGACGCCGGCTGTCGCCATGGCCACGACCGTTGGCGGCTTAGACGCGATGAGCCAGGTCTTCCACGACTACGGACGCAGTCTGATGTCCGGGCTGCCCCGCCGCGTGCTCTACAACTCCTGGGAGGCGACCAACTTCGCGGTGACCTGCGATGGCCAGATCGCGCTGGCCCAGCGCGCTGCGCGGATAGGTGCTGAGTTGTTCGTCGTCGACGATGGCTGGTTCGGCCGCCGCACACCGGGTGAGGACGGTGGAATCCTGGACGGACTGGGGGACTGGTGGGTAGATCCCGGCAAGTTCCCGGATGGGCTCGCGCCGCTGATCGACGAGGTGCACGGGTTGGGCATGCAGTTTGGCATCTGGGTGGAACCCGAGATGGTGAACCCGCAGTCCGATCTGTTCGCCGCGCACCCCGACTGGATCTATCACGAGGCTGGCCGCGAGAGCGACCTCGCGCGCGGACAGTACGTCCTCAATCTGACGCGCCCGGAGGTGCGCAGCTACGTGCTGGGCGCCCTCGACAGCCTGCTCAACGACTACGACATCGCCTACCTGAAGTGGGACGCGAACCGCCCGATGTCCCAGGTCGGGGCGGCCCGCGACGTCTGGTACCGGCATATCGAAGCCGTCTACGACATCGCCGCCGAACTCGAAGGTCCGGCACCCCGGTCTTCTGATCGAGGCGTGTGCGTCCGGTGGTGGCCGGATCGACTTCGGCACCCTGCGCATCTTCGACGATTTCTGGACCAGCGATAACACCGACGCCCGCGACCGGCTGGACATCCACCGTGGCTACTCGCTGGTCTATCCTCCGCAGGCCATGCGGGCATGGGTCACCGATGTGCCGAACTTCCTGTCCCAGCGCAGCATTCCGCTGGAATTCCGGTTCCACAGTGCGATGACGGGATCGCTGGGGATCGGGTCCGATCTGACCAAGTGCACCGACGACGAATTGACCGCGTATGCGAAATACGTGCAGGAGTACAAGGACCTGCGGCCCCTGATGCTCAGGCTGCACCGGCTGGAGGATCCCAGCACCAACGACTATCGGTTGTTCCAGTACTCCAGCGACGCTGGCGCAGTGCTCTTCGCATTCCTGCCCAGCAGCCGGATCGGGCACACGGCGACGACCGTGAGGCTGCGAGGTCTGGATCCTGACGCTCGCTACCGGTTCCGGTACGAATGGCAGGATCATGAGGCTCGCGGCGACTACCTGATGAACCGGGGACTGCGGCTATGGCTATTAGGGGATTACGCCAGCACCGTCATCCGATTCGATCGGGTGTGAGAGTCTCGTCGGCCCTAGCCCGTGCGTTTGCCGGGTGGTCCGCGGCCTTGGATGAGGAGTGGGATGCCGTCGTCGCCCATGGTCACGTTGAAGTAGCCGAGGTGCAGGTCGTGGTGGCAGCGGGCGCACAGCAGGACCAGATTTCGGAGGTCGGTCAAACCGCCGTCTTTCCAGTGGATGATGTGGTGGGCTTCGGTGTATCGGGGCGGTTTCCCGCAGCACACGCAGCCCTTGTCCCGGGCTTTCAGCGCGGTCCACTGGTCTTTGCTGGCCCGCCGGGCGCTGCGGGCCAGTTGCAGCGGTTCGAAACCCTTCGGCCGGTTGACCCCGAAGATCACCGACATTGCCACGCTGCAGGACAGCAGGTCGAAGGTGTCCGGGCCCAGCACGTTGCCGTCTTCCAGGGCGGCCTGAAACCCGTCGGGCAGCCCGTCGATGTCGACCAGAACGGTCAGCCCGGACACCCCCAACGGTGAGCGGTTGGCCCGGGCCAGCGAGATCACATCATCCAGGGCGTCGGCGCGGCGCTGCTTCGCGGCCGCGGGTGTCGTCGGCGCTGTCTTTGGCCATCAACGGTTGCAGCAGGTCGTTGAGCTTGGTCCCGGTGATCGCGTCGAGCAGCCCGTCGAGTTTCCACATGCCGTCCTGACGTTCATTCAGCGACACCCCACGCTTCTCACGCTGGGCGACGTGGTCGAGGTCAGCACCTTCCGGGATCGACTGGGTGATCAGCACATCCAGCAGCCGGCGCAGCTCCTTCGGATCGACCTGGGAGGCGACCTCGACCAGCCACGGCTCGTTGGCGGGGAAGTCCTCGATCCTTGGTGCGGCATGCTGTAAGGCCAGCACCTGCCGGGTCCCGATCGCGCCAGCCCGGTAGGCCTCGGCCACCGCGGGCAGGTCGCGGAGTGCCCGGCCGGTCGAGACCATCCCGGACCCGACTGCGGGGGTGGTGTTTAGGGCCGCGGCGACCATGGTCCCGGTGGTTCCGGCGACCAGGGTCTGCGAGACCTTGCGGTTGTCGGCTTCGGCGGCCACCTCTGTGGTGTAGGCGTCGATCTGGTTCTGCAGCCGGCCCAGCAGTCCCAAGGATCCGGCCACCTCCTCCAGGGAAAGGTCTTGCGGCTTCGGCAGGCGGTTCACCAGCGCGGCGATTTCATCCAGCTGGGCCGGATGTTCGGTCGGCAGCGACTGGCGGATCCGGGCACGCCGATGCGCATTGTGAGAGATCTCCAACGACACGACACACCCCCAAACCCAGAAGAAGAAAGAGAAGAAGGGCAGGCCCCGACTGCCAATCTCAGAATGACAGGAGGGTCTGACAAAACCGGGCCGCACGAATCCACAGCCCGGACAACCCAACCTGCGCATCGCATCCGCACACGTCCTGGTTACCGCTGAGTACAGTGACAACATGACGCGCTGGCTCTCCGAGCAGGAGCAGGGCTACTGGCGATCCTGGCTGGCCGCCAATCTCTTGGTCCCGGACCGGCTCGGCCGCGACCTCAATGAGCACACCGGCCTCACGATGGCCGACTACGAGATCCTTGTGTGGTTGTCCGAGACGGCCGAGCGCCGGCTTCGGATGAGCGAACTTGCCGATCTCACATTGTCCAGCCGCAGCCGGCTTTCCCACCAGATCGACCGCATGGAGAAGGCCGGATACGTCGAGCGGCAGGAGTGCACAGACGACCGTCGTGGCTTCTTCGCCGTGCTCACCGACAGGGGCTGGGAGGTCCTGGTCGACGCCGCTCCGCATCACGTGGAAAGCGTTCGGCAGCGGATTGTGGAGGTGCTGACACCGGACGAATTCGCCGAACTCGGCCGCTTGAGCCAGAAGCTGGTCGACGGCCTGGATTGAGGATTTCGGTGCCTGTCTTGGGCGCTGCGCCCGGAACCGGGGAGCCTCAGTAATCCATGTCCCAGATCCGGATTCCGCCCAGGATCCCGGCAGTGTTTGGCACGATCTTGGCCTTGGGCCCCAGGTCGGCCGCGGACAGCTGCTTAGCGTTGCCGCCGCCGACGTAGATGCGGTCGTAGAACAGGAACTCGTCGAAGATCTCCATGGCTTCCAGCACCCGCTTGCGCCACTTCTTGTTGCCGATCTCCTTGCGCGCACCGTTGCCGACGTAGTCGTCGAAGTCGCCACCGTGCCCGGTTGGCGCGTGCGAGAGCTCCATGTGGGGAATCAGCTTGCCCTCGTGGAATACGGCCGTGCCGCAGCCGGTGCCCAACGTCATGACGAACTCGAACCCCTTGCCTTCGACGACCGCGCAGCCCTGGACATCGGCGTCGTTGGCAACTTTCACCGGGACGTCGAACTCGTCGGCGAGCGCTGTCGCGAGGTCGAAGTTGTGCCACTTGTTGGCCATCCCGTTGTCGCGCGGACCGTTGTACTCCAGTCGCGAGAGCGACGGGATGTTGAGCACACGGCCGCTCCGGACCAGACCGGGGAAGCCCACCGAGGCCCGGGAGGCGGCTGGCAACTGTGCCTTGAGTTCGCTGAGCTTCTCGACCAGCAACGTGGGTGGGCACGGGTAGGGGGTTTCGATGCGCACGCGGTCGGCGATCATCTGACCTCCGATGTCGAGCACGCTGGCCTTGAGCCCCGAACCCCCGACGTCGATCGCCAGGGTGAGGACATCGGGCGGCCAGACGGTCGTTGCGTGCGGGGACTCGGTCATGTCAACCCTCCGGCGTCGTGAGGATCTCGGAGCCGGTGTCGGTGACCAGGATCGTGTGCTCAAACTGCGCCGTGCGCCTGCGATCCTTGGTGACCACCGTCCAGCCGTCGTCCCAGATCTCGTAATTGATGGTTCCGAGCGTGAGCATAGGCTCAATCGTGAACGTCATGCCTGTTTCCAGAATCAGGGAGGCGGACGGATCGTCGTAGTGCGGAACGATCAGGCCGGAGTGGAACGCGGTCCCGATCCCGTGACCGGTGAAGTCACGCACCACGCCGTAACCGAAGCGCTTGGCATAGGACTCGATCACCCGGCCGACCACGTTGAGCGTGCGACCCGGGGCGACAGCTTTGATGGCGCGCATGGTCGCCTCGTGGGTGCGCTCGACCAGCAGCCGGGACTCCTCGTCGACGTCTCCGGCCAGGAAGGTGGCATTGGTGTCCCCATGCACCCCGTGGATGTAGGCGGTGATGTCGATGTTGACGATGTCGCCGTCCTGCACTTCGGTGGTGTCCGGGATGCCGTGGCAGATGACTTCGTTCAACGACGTGCACAGACTCTTGGGGAAGCCTCGGTAGCCCAGCGTCGAGGGGTAGGCGCCGTGGTCGCAGAGGAACTCGTGCCCGATGGCGTCGAGGCGATCTGTGCTCACTCCCGGTTCAACGTTGCGCCCGACCTCCTGCAGGGCCTGCGCGGCGATCCGCCCGGCGATCCGCATGTTGTCGATCGTCTCGGCGTCCTTGACCTCGGGACCGAAGTACGGCGAGGGCTGCGGGCGGCCCACGTACTCGGGCCGCTCGATCTCCGCGGGCACCACGCGGATTGGGGACACGCGGCCAGGGCTGAGGGTCATAGGGTGATTCTAGGTGCGCCCACGGGCGGCGGACGAGACCCTCGGAGGTGGCGATGAAGTGGTACTACTGCCTGGTTCACAACCGCGTCGAGCCTGAGAAGGGCTGCGCGAACTCCGAGCGGCTCGGGCCCTACGACTCCGAGGAGCAGGCGTCGCACGCCTTCGAGATTGCGCGCAAGCGCAACGACGAGTGGGACGCCGGCGACCGGGAGTGGAACGCCGGCAAGCCCGACGCGGACTGACGTGCGCCCGCTGGGGGGGTTTTGTCGCGTTGTTGGCGTTCCACCCGGCGTGTCCCGCCAACAACGCGACAGTGAGACCAACTTCGCAACAAAACTGACCGGGTGACAATGACGATCGCAGTTCTCGGAGGCACCGGACCGCAGGGCCGCGGTCTGGCCTTGCGCTGGGCGGTGGCAGGTCAGCAGGTCGTGATCGGCTCCCGTGACGCCGCGCGGGCGCAACAGGTTGCGGGTGAACTCGGCCACGGCATCACCGGAGCCGCGAACCTGCAGGCCGCGCAGCAGGCCGACATCGTGCTGGTGGCGGTGCCCTACGAGGGGCATTCCGCACTGCTGAGGGACGTGGCCCCGGCGCTCGCGGGCAAGATCCTCATCGACTGCGTCAATCCGCTCGGCTTCGACAAGCAGGGGGCCTTCCCGCTGGCGGTGCCGGAGGGGTCGGCCGCCCAGCAAGCCGTCGCCTGCGTGCCAGAAGCGCGAGTCGTCGCAGCCTTCCATCACGTGAGCGCAGTCCTGCTGGAGGACCTGTCGCAGGAGCTGGACATCGACATTCTCGTGCTGTCGGAGGACCGGGAAGCCGCCGACGAGGTGATCGCGCTGGCCGGCCTGGTCCCTGGGATGCGCGGGGTCTTCGCCGGTCGTTTGCGCAATGCCAATCAGGTGGAGTCCCTGACCGCGAACCTGATCAGCATTAACCGTCGCTACAAGGTCCACGCCGGTATTCGGGTCACGGACCTGCCGTGAAACCCGGCCACGACGCCCAGGACTACGCCGGGCGCATCGCACACGGGCTGCAGGTCGAGCGCACGCTGATCTGGCTCGGGTACTGCGTAGCGGTGGTGGGGCTGCTGGCCATCGGCTACGAAATCATGTCGGCGATCGCTGGAGCCACCTCCTGGTCGAGGGCGGTGGTGACCGCCTTCGGCATCCTGGCGGTCACGGTCCTGTCCGGGGCTACTGCATACGGCTCGGGGACGAACGTGGGCCTGGCGGCGGTCCGGCTGCAGCGCGATCTCAGCAAGTAGGCGCCACTTCGGCTTCTAGCCCATTTGTTCACTTCGCCCCCGGAGGCTACGTGCCAGAAGTGATCAAACGGGCCAGAACTGCTTGAACTCAGCGGTACTGGTGCTCCGGGCCCGGGTACACCCCACCGACGACCTCGCTCGCCCAGGTCTGCACGGCGTCGATCATCACGGTACGCAGGTCCGCGTACCGCTTGACGAACTTCGGCCCCGGTCCTGGGGTCAGACCCATCATGTCCTGCCACACCAGCACCTGGGCGTCGGTGTGCGGGCCGGCCCCGATGCCGATGGTCGGGATCGCCACCGCGCGGGTGACGGCTTCGGCCAGGTCCGACGGCACCACTTCCAGCACGGTCGCGAATGCGCCGGCTTGCTGCATGTGCTTGGCGTCGAGGATCAGCCGCTGGCCGGCCTCGCCACGGCCCTGCACCTTGTAGCCGCCGAACTGGTGCACCGACTGCGGGGTCAGCCCCAGATGTGCCATCACCGGAATGCCGGAGGCGGTCAGCAACTCGACGTGCGGAAGCACGCGCTCACCACCCTCGAGCTTGACGGCGTGGGCGCCGGCTTCCTTCATGAACCGGGTGGCCGTGTGCAGGGCCTGCTGTGGGGACTCCTGGTAGGAGCCGAACGGCAGGTCCGCCACGACCATCGCCCGCTGCGAGCCGCGCACGACGGCGGCGACCAACGGGATCAGTTCGTCGACGGTGACGGGAATCGTGGAATCGTGGCCGTAGACGACCATCGCCGCGGAATCCCCGACGAGCATGACCGGGATTCCGGCAGCGTCGAACAAGCCCGCGGTGAGCGCGTCGTAGGCGGTGATCATCGGCCACTTCTCTGAGCGCTCTTTGGCGGCGGCCAGATCGGTGGTCGTCACTCGGCGGCCCGTGACTGGGCCGTACAAGGATGCGGACATTGGAGCAACCTCCTTGCCTCGAGGCTCACGGTGAGTCCCCGGACATGTTCATGGTGGCATATCGAGCCGGCATCGGAAAGGTGCGGCTTCGGAGATTCGCGAAGCGGGTGTTGGCCAAACCTGCGGTAGGCGTGGTTACGATACGGAACTGACTCGTTTCGGAAGGTGCCCGTATGACAACTCCGCCACCCGCGACCACGGCCGGGCATCCTCGCCGCTGGGCCATCCTCGGCGTGCTCGTCGTGAGCCTGCTGGTCGTCGTCCTCGACAACTCGGTGCTCAATGTCGCGCTCAAGACGATTCAGGAGGATCTGGGGGCCACCCAGAACGAGATCGTCTGGGCGATCAACTCGTACACGCTGGTGTTCGCCGCGCTGTTGTTCACGTGGGGTGTGCTGGGCGACCGCTACGGCCGCAAGAAGATCCTGGTGATCGGGCTGCTGCTGTTCGGAATGGCATCGGCTATCTGCGCCTTCGCCACCGATCCGACCCAGCTGATCATGGCGCGCGCCTTCATGGGCGTCGGTGGCGCGTCGGTGATGCCGGTCACCTTGGCGATCATCACCGTCGTGTTTCCGCCGCATGAGCGGGGCCGGGCCATCGGCATGTGGGCGGCCGCGGTGGGCGGTGCGATCGCGCTGGGCCCGCTGCTGGGCGGCTTCCTGCTGGAGCACTACTGGTGGGGTTCGGTGTTCCTCATCAACGTGCCGATCGTGATCATCGGGGTGATCGGGATCCTCGCCTTGGTGCCGGAGTCGCGCAACCCCAACCCGGGCCGGCTGGATCCGGTCGGTCTGCTGATGAGCATCACGGGTTTGCTGCTGCTGGTGTACGGGATCCAGCACGGCGGCGACACCCAGGAGTGGCTCAGCCCCAGCGTCGGTGGCTCGATCACGGCCGGTCTCCTGATCCTGGCACTGTTCCTGTGGCTGGAATTGCGCAGCGACCACCCGTCGTTGGACACGTCGCTGTTCAAGATCCGGTCGTTCAGCATCTCCTTGACTGTGGTTTCGCTCACGTTCGCGGCCATGACCGGGTCACTGTTGTTCTTCGCGTTCTACATGCAGTTGGTGCGCGGCTACAGTCCCCTGCAGGCCGGTGCGTTCACGCTGCCGGTTGCTGTCGGTCAGCTGCTCGCGGCACCCCGCAGCGCCAAGATGGTGGAGCGGTTCGGCGCCCGCCGGGTCATCGGCTTCGGGCTGAGCCTCACCGCGCTGGTCTTCGGCTCGATCCTGCTGTTCAAGCCGGAATCGCCGGGCTGGGTGCTGCTGGTCGTGTGGTTGATCCTCGGCTTCGGGCTCGGGAACACGATCGCGCCGTGTACCACGCGGATGACGCTGGCGACGCCGCCGGAGAAGTCCGGGGCGGGTTCGGCGGTGCAGAACACCGTGCGCCAGGTGGCTGCTGCCATTGGTGTGGCCGTGCTGTCGTCGGTGGTTGCAGTCGTGTACGCGAACTCCATGAACGACACCCGCGGGATCGACCAGTTGCCGGATGTCCTCAAGACCCCGGTCACCGACTCGATCGGTGGCGCCTACGAGGCCACCGGAAGGGCGTTGGCGGCCGGTGCGCTGCAGCCCGAACAGGCCTCGGCCATCCAGAATGCCGCCGTCGACAGCTTTATGCAGGCGTTCCACCTCGCGGCGTTCGCCTCGATGGTGCTGGTCCTCGTGGCCCTGCTGGTGCTGCTTCTGCGGCTGCCAGCCCAGCCCGAACACGCGGCATG
This sequence comes from Candidatus Nanopelagicales bacterium, assembly GCA_037045455.1. Lineage (GTDB taxonomy): Bacteria > Actinomycetota > Actinomycetes > S36-B12 > UBA10799 > JADKAV01. The sequence continues at coordinate 258,900 of JBAOIN010000003.1, forward strand.
GGGTGGCCACTCGGGGTCCGAGGACGTCGTCGACGACCGCCTGTCCCCGGATGCCTTCGCGGGGGAGGAGCCGGCCGAGCAGCAGGACCGGGAATGAGCGGACGCCCGCGCGACCCCCGCCTGGACCGGGCTCTGCGCACCGAGCTCGTCCGCCTGCTCGCCGAGCGCGGCCCGGACGGCTTCACCGTGGATGAGCTGGCGGCGGCCAGCAAGGTGAGCAAGGCGGCGATCTACCGCCGGTACCGTACGCGGGACGAGCTGGTCGAGGCCGGGTTCGCGGCGGTCAATGCAGACATGCCGGACGTCGATGAGCTGCCTGTGCGGGAGGGTTTGATCGCGCTGCTGGAGTGGGTGTCCGGGGAACACGCGGCGGGGATGACGCCGACCTGGCTGATCGGAATGCAACAAATGCCGCAGGTCCGTGAGTTGTACACCCGCCAAGTTGTTTCGCCTCGGCGCGAGGCGTTACGCAGGATCGTGCGCCGAGGGATCGCGCAAGGGCAGATTGACGCGTCGGCCGACGTCGAGGTGCTGCTGACATGTCTGAGTGCGCCCGCGATCCTCATGGGCATGCACAAAGCCCGCGGTCAGGCGCCGTTGGCGAGCATTCCCGCCGTGGTGGACCTGGTGCTGCGGGGGGTGGGCGTCAAAAGTCCGCACGAGAACGGTGGAGGTGCGGCGTTGTGATGGTGGGAAAAGCCACAAAACAAGGCGGCTGCGGCCCCCATATCTGCGCAGTTGTGAATCCGCCGCTAGTCCAACGGTTCGCGCCAGCGGTTCGTGATGGGTAGGCGGCGGTCCCGGCCAAAGGCGCGGAAGGTGATCTTGGTGCCGGGCGGGTACTGCCGGCGCTTCCACTCCGCGGCGTCGGTCATGCGGATGACCCGGGCCACCAGTTCGGGATCGTGCCCGGCGGCGACCAGTTCCGCGTGGCCGAGATCGCTGGCGATGTAGTCCTCGAGGACGGCGTCCAGGACCACGTAATCCGGCAGGGAGTCGCTGTCCAGCTGTCCCGGGCTCAATTCCGCCGACGGTGGTTTCTCGATGCTGTTCAGCGGGATCGGGCCGTCCTTGCCATCCCGGGCGGCCGACTCGTTGCGCCACCGGGCCATCTCCCAGACCAGCGTCTTGGGCGCGTCCTTGATGGGCGCGAATCCGCCCACGGCATCGCCGTAGATCGTGGAGTAACCCACCGCCAGCTCACTCTTGTTCCCGGTGGCCAGGACCAAGTGCCCTTCCTGGTTGCTGATGCCCATCAGGATCGCGCCGCGCACGCGTGCCTGCAGGTTCTCTGCAGCCAGGCCGGTGAGGTCCAGGTTGCGGCTGTAGGCCTCAACCATGTCGTTGATCGGTACAGTGCGCAGGTTCATCCCGGTCAGCGCTGCCGACGCCGCGGCGTCGGCCAGTGAGTGCTCGGAGGAGTAGGCGCTGGGCATCCGGACGCCGTAGACGTTGTCCGCGCCGATGGCGTCGCAGGCGATTGCGGCAACTAGCGCAGAGTCGATGCCGCCGGACATGCCGAGGACTACAGAGCGGAAACCGTTCTTGCGCACGTAGTCGCCGAGGCCGGTTACCAGGGCCAGGTAGACCTCGCGGGCATCCGAAAGTGGCTTGGCGATCACCGGCTGTGCCGAGCCGTCCGCGCCGTGGGCCGGCAACGTGGCATCCACGTCTCCGCCCGTCGCGTCCGGGAGGTCGACGTCGCAGACCAGCAGATGGTCGACGAACTGCGGAGACCGGGCCAGTAGCGTGCCGTCCGCGGAGACGACCATCGAGTCGCCGTCGAAGACCAGCTCGTCCTGGCCGCCCCACATGTTCACGTATGCCACCGCCGCCCCGGTCTCCCGAGCACGCCGAGAGCACAGGTCGAAGCGCACGTCGTCCTTGTTGCGCTCGTAGGGGCTGCCATTGATGACCAGCAACAACCCGGGCGGATCCTGGGCGAGACCAGCCAGAGGCCCGGCGCTGACCCATATGTCCTCACAGATTGCCAGCGCGATGTCGGCATCCCCGACCCGCACGCGGCACGGGATCTCGCTGGACTGGAAGTAGCGGCGTTCGTCGAAGACCCCGTAGTTGGGCAGGTGGTGCTTGGCGTAGCCGGCGACGACCCGGCCACCGTGCAGCACCGCGGCGGCGTTGAATCCGCGCCGATCCTGCTCGACGTCGGCCGCTGGTCCGAGGTGACCCACTACGACCGCAACATTGCCCAGGTCGGCGGCATCCAGATCCGCAGCCAGCTGCTCCAGGGACTGCGCGCACGCCCGCTGGAAACTCGGTCGCAGCGCGAGGTCCTCGATCGGGTAGCCCGTGAGCACCATCTCGGGGAACGCGACGAGATCGGCACCGGCGGCGGCCGCTTTCGCCGTGGTCTCGACGACCAGCGCCCGGTTGCCGAGCAGGTCGCCCACCGTCGGATTCACCTGGGCCAGAGCCAACCGCAGTCGCGCCATGGGGTCAGTCTGGCACCGGAGGCCGGGAACTCGCGCCGCCGATGGGCGGTGAGCTGGCTTTCCCGCACAGAACTGGTTGGCGGCCCCTGCCATCCAAACGGTTGTATACGCGCCACGCCGTCGCCGTGCAGAACTGGTTGCGGGGCGTGGGTCTGCAACCAGTTCTGCAACCAGTTCCGTACGCGGGAGCGCCGCCGCCCGACCCCGGTGCGGCAGGATGGGGCCATGGACAAGCAGACCGAGTACGTGCTGCGCACGATCGAGGAACGGGACATCCGGTTCGTCCGGCTGTGGTTCACCGACGTGCTGGGGATTCTCAAGAGCGTCTCGATCGCTCCGGCCGAACTCGAAGGGGCCTTCGCGGAAGGAATCGGGTTCGACGGCTCCTCGATCGAGGGCTTCTCGCGGGTGAGTGAATCCGACATGCTCCTCAAGCCCGACCCCTCCAGTTTCCAGGTGCTGCCGTGGCGCGGCGAGGAGATGCCGGTGGCCCGGATCTTCTGCGACATCCTGCTGCCCGACGGTTCCCCGTCCTACGTCGACCCGCGCTGGGTGCTCAAACGGCAACTGGCCAAAGCCGCGCAATTGGGCTTCACGTTCTACACGCACCCCGAGATCGAGTTCTTCCTGTTCAAGGAGCAGCCCGCACCCGGCGACGACCCGGTTCCGATCGACAACGTCGGTTTTTTCGACCACAGCCCCTCTCCAGTCGGGCAGGACTTCCGGCGGCAGGCGATCTCGACCCTGGAGCACATGGGGATCTCGGTGGAGTTCTCCCACCACGAGGGCGGTCCGGGGCAGCAGGAGATCGACCTGCGCTACGCCGATGCTTTGACGACCGCGGACAACATCATGACGTTCCGGCTGGTCGTCAAGGAGGTCGCGCTCGAGCACGGCATGGTGGCCTCGTTCATGCCCAAGCCCTTCTCGGCCTACCCGGGCTCCGGCATGCACACTCACGTCAGCCTGTTCGAGGGGGACAGCAACGCCTTCTTCGAGCCGGGTGCGGACCTGCAACTGTCCGTGCTCGGCCGCCAGTTCATCGCCGGACTGCTGCGGCATGCCCCGGAGATCACCGCTGTCACCAACCAGTGGGTGAACTCCTACAAGCGGCTGGCCGGTGGGATGGAGGCGCCTGCCTACATCTGCTGGGGGCACAACAACCGCTCGGCGCTGGTGCGGGTGCCGATGTATAAACCGCACAAGGGGCAGTCGACGCGCATCGAGTTCCGGTCGCTGGACAGCGCCACCAACCCCTACCTGGCCTACGCGCTGATCCTGGCGGCGGGCCTGAAGGGGATCGAGGAGAAGTACGAGCTGCCCCCGGCCACCGAGGACGACGTGTGGTCGCTGACCGACGGCGAGCGCCGCGCACTCGGTCTGCAGCCGCTGCCCGGTTCGCTGCGGCAGGCGATGGCCGCCATGGAGAACTCCGAACTCGTCGCCGAAACGCTCGGTGAGCACGTCTTCGACTTCTTCCTGCGCAACAAGAAGCGGGAGTGGGCGGACTACCGGGGCCACGTCACGCGCTTCGAGCTGGAGCGGTACCTGTCGTTATGAGTCCGCGGTACGCCAGCCTGGAGAGTGACCTGATCCGGTTGGGCGTCACGGACGTCCCGACCGCGCTGGACCGGCTGGACGGCCTGCCCGAATTCGATGCCACCGATCTGGCACTGGCCGCCGACCCGGACCGAGCCCTGCAGGTGCTGTCGGGGATAGGCGAATCGCCGGTGCTGCGCGGCGTGCTCGCCGACGCGGATGGCAAGACCAGGCTGCTGTCCCTGATCGGGCTGTCCGAAAGTTTGGGCGATTTCCTGCTGCGGTATCCGGATCACCTGACGGCGCTGCTGGGCGAGGACACAGCCGGTGCCAGGCAGCGGATCCTGGCCGCGGCCGAGACCGAGCAGGCCATGCTCGACATCCGGGTCGCCTACCGCCGGGAACTGCTCGGCGTAGCGGCCCGTGACCTGTCCGGCGAGGCGTCGTTGGAGTCCACGATGGCGCAACTGACCGAACTGGCCGACGCCGCGTTGGAGGCGTGTTACCGGATCGCCGTGCGCGAAGTGGGGGAACCGGCCGAGCTGGTGGACCTGGCCATCGTGGCCATGGGCAAGTGCGGCGCCCGGGAGCTCAACTACATCTCCGACGTGGACGTGGTCTTCATCTGCGAGCCCCGCGAGGGCGCCAGCCCGGACGTCGCGATGCGGGCCGGCCAGCAGATCGCCAGCAAGCTGATGCAGATTGCGAATGCTGCGACGAGTGAGGGTTCGATCTGGGAAGTCGACGCTGCCCTGCGCCCAGAAGGCAAGGCCGGCGCGCTGGTCCGCACAGTGGATTCCTACGTCGCCTACTACCGCAAGTGGGCCAAGACCTGGGAGTTCCAGGCGCTGCTCAAAGCCCGGCCGGCGGCGGGCAATCTGGAACTCGGGGCGCGGTACGTCGACAGCGTCTCGGACTTCGTCTGGGCCGCGGCCGACCGCGACAACTTCGTCGACGACGTCCAAGCGATGCGCCGCCGGGTCGAGGAGCACATCCCCGAGAAGCAGGCGGCCCGCGAGATCAAGCTGGGCCGGGGCGGGCTGCGAGACGTCGAGTTCGCCGTGCAACTGTCTGCAGCTCGTGCACGGTCGCAGTGACGTCACGTTGCGCTCGCCCAACACTCTGACGGCGCTGGAGGCGCTGGCGACCTGGGGCTACGTGGGCCGCGAGGATGCCTCGGGGATGGCGGCCGCCTATCGCTTCCTGCGGATCCTGGAACACCGTGTGCAGTTGCGTCAGATGCGCCGCACCCACCTGTTCCCCGACCGGGCGCCGGAACTGCGCGTCGTCGCCCGTTCGATGGGGATGCGCAAGGACCCGGCCGAGGAACTGGAGGCCGCGTTCGGCAAGCAGGTGCTGCAGGTGCGGCGGCTGCACGAGAAGCTCTTCTACCGGCCGTTGCTCAACGCAGTGGCCCGGCTGGACTCGGGCGAGGCGCGGCTGACTCCCGAGGCGGCCGAGGAGCGCTTGCGTGCGCTGGGCTACCAGGACCCGCGTGGCGCCCTGCGGCACCTGGAGTCGCTGACCAACGGTGTGAGCCGGCGGGCGGCGATTCAGCGCACGCTCTTGCCGGTCATGCTCGGCTGGTTCGCGGACTGTCCGGATCCCGACGCGGGTCTGCTCGGGTTCCGGCGGGTGTCCGACGCTTTGGGTGCGACCTCCTGGTACCTGCGGCTGCTGCGGGACGAGTCACTGACCGCCGAGCACATGGCGCATCTGCTGGCTTCCTCCCGGTTCGCGACCGACCTGCTGCTGCGCGCCCCGGATGCGGTGCAGATCCTGTCGGCCCCGGATCTGTTGGAACCCCGGCCTGCGCCGGACATCGCCGATGAGGCCACGGCGATGGGGCTTCGGCAAGTGGATCCGGAGTCGGCGATCGCGGCAATCCGGGCTACGCGTCGCCGGGAGTTGTTCAGGGTTTCCGCGGCGGACAGCCTGGGCCGGCTCAGCGTGGACGAGGTGGGCGTCGCGCTCAGCGACATCGCCGATGCCACGCTGCGGGCGGCGATGGCCGTGGCCACGCAAGCCGTCGAACGCGACGGTCGCCCGGCCGAGGACCTCGTCGAGTTCGTCATCATCGGCATGGGCCGGCTCGGCGGCCAGGAGCTCGGGTACGGTTCCGACGCCGACGCGATGTTCGTGTACCGGGCGCGGGACGGGGTGGACGACGCGCTGGCCGCCGATGCCGCATTGGCAGTGGCCAACGAGATCATCCAACTGCTGAGCGTGCCGAGCGCGGACCCGCCGATCGAGCTCGACGCCGACCTGCGTCCGGAGGGGCGCAACGGTCCACTTGTGCGGTCGTTGGCGTCCTACGCGGCGTACTACGAGCGCTGGTCGGCGGCCTGGGAGGCACAAGCGTTGCTGCGGGCGCGGCCGGTCGCGGGCTCCCCGGCTCTGCAGGACGCTTTCATCGAACTGGTCGATCCGATCCGGTATCCCAAGGCCGGCGTCCAGCAGGCCGACCTGGTCGAGATGCGCCGGTTGAAGGCGCGCATGGAAGCCGAGCGGCTGCCCCGCGGCGCCGACCCTGCGTTGCACCTCAAGCTGGGTCGCGGCGGGTTGTCCGATGTGGAGTGGGTGGCGCAATTGCTTCAACTCCAACACGGCCACCGGCTGCCCGAACTGCGCTCCAGTCGCACGCTGGAGGTCCTCGCCGCCGCCCGCGATCACGAGCTGCTGGACGCTGCCGACACCGACCGGCTCACCGACGCGTGGCGGCTGGCCTCGCGTATCCGCAACGCCGTGATGCTCAGCGCCGGCCGCGCCCAGGACAGCGTGCCCACGGACTTCCGCACCCTGGGCCGTGTCGCCCACCTGCTGGACTACCCGGTCGGCGATCGCGGTGCGCTGCTGGAGGACTACCGCCGGCTGACCCGTCGGGCACGGCAGGTGATGGAGCGGGTGTTCTACGGTCTGGAATCTGAGCCCCCGAGTTGAGGACGACCCGCCGTTGTCGTTCCGCGGCGATGATCATGGTAGTAGCCCAACAGCGGCACAGATGCCTCTGGCTCGTCTAGATTCGCTTCCATGACGACCGGAGTGAACTTCCCCGCGGCCAACGACGGGGCTCGCAGTACGACCGCCACCGGCCGGGCCGTCATCGCCGACGCCTTGCGCGGAGTGGATCCGGCAGCGGCCCGGCGGGTCGAGCAGATCCGGGACTGGCGCAAGGGCTACCTGTCAGCCATCCGGGAGCTCGTCGTGGCGGCGGCGAAGAACGCGGACGCCGCCCTGGCGGTCTCCCGGGACGGGCTGGACTCGCTGCACGACCGCTTCGTCTGGACTGCAGACGGCAGCGACCGGCCGCTGGTGTCGGCACTCACGGTGAGCGCTCACGAGGGGATGGACACGTTCGAGGTGATCGGGCGCAAGGAGCGCCGTACCGAGTTCTCCGTGCCGTACCACGGCAAGCGCCTGGCCGCGGGCGACCTGCACAAACAGTTGGACTCGTGGGTGGCGCACGGCATCACCGAACCCACTTTCGCCGACGCGGTGCGGGCGGTCATGGCCAATCCGGAATGGCTGGATCTGCGGGACCTGCAGATCGCGGTGATCGGGGCCGGCGCGGAAATGGGGCCGCTACGCCAGTTGCTCGACTGGGGCGCCACGGTGTACGCGGTCGACCTGCCCAACCCGGAACTGTGGGAACGCGTGATGGGCACGGCGAAGGACTCCGCGGGCCGGCTGGCCGTCCCCGTGCCGCGCGGCAGTGTGCAGCTCGACACGGCCCCGGACACCCGCGTTGCACAGGTCGCCGGAATGGACGTGATCAGGCAGACCGACGCCCTGCTCGCCTGGCTGCGGGAGGTCGAAGGGCCACTGACGCTGGGGAACTACGCATACGCCGACGGCGCCGCTCACGTCCAGGTCTCCATGGCCATCGACGCCGTCACGACGCTGCTTGCCCGCACCAGCAGCGACCTGTCGCTGGCGTTCCTGGCCACCCCCACCGATGTCTTCGCAGTCCCGGAAGATGCAGTGGCGATGGCCCGCATGCGCTGGAACGACCGTCGGACCCGGCGGGTGCTGCAGGCACCACTGCAGTTGGCGCGGATGTTCGAGGCGAACTACCGGGACACCGTCATCGATGACAGTGGACGGGAGGTTGGTATCGCCGACTGCATCGTCCCGCAACAGGGGCCGAACTACGCCCTGGCCAAGCGTCTGCAACGCTGGCGGGCGATCGTCGCGCGCGCCGAGGGGCATCGCGTATCTCTCAACGTCGCGCCTGCCACACGGACCAGGTCTGTGGTGAAGAACCGGGCGCTTGCTGCGGCCTACGCAGGAGCCGGGCAGTTCGGGATCGAGGTCTTCGCGCCCTCGACGGCCAACACGCTTATGGCCGCGCTGCTTGTACGTGATCTGCGGGACCCGGCTTCGGCCGCCAACCCCGACCAGGGACTGCACAACCCGATGGACCTGTTCGCCGACGCGGCCAACCACGGCGGCCTGTGGCGCACTGCCTACGAGCCCCGGTCGGTGCTGTCGTTGGCTGCGGTGCTGGGGTTGTTCGTCCGTAACGCGTAAGGGGAATACCCGCCGGGGGTTGTGCCGTTGACCCGGCTGTGAGTGCCGTGGATTTGGACCTGGAAGGCATGACCTGCGCATCGTGCGCGGCCCGGATCGAGAAGAAGCTGAACGCGTTGCCCGGGGTGGAAGCGACCGTGAACTTCGCAACCCACACCGCACACGTGGAGTTGCCCGGCGACATCACCGTGCAGGATTGTGTGCAGGCCGTAGAGAAGGCTGGCTACGGCGCGGCGGAACACCAGGGTGAGCACGATCACAATGACCCCACGTTGCTGCGCCGGCTGATCGTCGCTGCCGTCTTGGCGGTGCCCGTGATCGTGCTGTCGATGGCAATGCCGGAATCCATGACCCAGATGTGGCTGATCGCTGCGCTGGCCACGCCGGTTGTGGTCTGGGGGGCCTGGCCCTTCCACCGCGCGGCCTTCCTCGCGGCGCGCCACGGCGGCACCACCATGGACACGCTCGTCAGTCTCGGCGTCATCGCCGCCTATGTCTGGTCGCTGGTGGCCATCCTGACCGGCGGTCACATCTACTTCGAGGTGGCGGTCACCGTCACGACCTTCCTGCTCGCGGGCCGTTACGCCGAGAGCCGCGCCAAGGACCGTGCCGGGCAGGCTGTCACCGCCTTGCTCAAGATGGGCGCCAAAGACGCAACCGTCATCCGTGACGGGCAGGAGGTGCAGGTGCCGATCGGTGAACTCGCCGTCGGCGACGAGTTCCTGGTGCGACCCGGTGAGAAGGTGGCCACCGATGCGGTCGTGGTGTCCGGTGCCTCAGCCGTGGACAACGCTTTGATCACTGGCGAATCCGTGCCCATCGAGGTGGGCGTCGGTGACGAGATCATCGGTGCGGCGGTGAACCAGACCGGACGGCTGATCGCCCGGGCTGTACGCGTGGGAGCAGACACTGAACTGGCGCAGATCGCCGCCGCTGTCGAACGGGCCCAGACCGGTAAGGCGCCGGTGCAACGACTTGCGGACCGCGTTTCCAGTGTCTTCGTTCCGGTGGTGTTGATCCTGTCGGTCCTGACCGCCGCTGGCTGGTTGCTAGTCGGGGCCTCCTGGACGCAGGCCTTCACCGCGGCGGTGGCGGTGCTCATCATCGCCTGCCCGTGTGCCCTCGGGCTGGCCACGCCGACCGCCATCCTGGTGGGCACCGGCAAGGGGGCGCAGATGGGCATCCTGATCTCCGGCCCGGAAGTGCTGGAACGCACACGCACGATCGACACCGTCGTCCTGGACAAGACGGGCACCTTGACCCAAGGCCGCATCGAGGTCGAGGTGGACAGCAGTGAGCCGGACTTCGGCCGGCTGGTCGGGACGCTGGAAAGCGCCAGCGAGCATCCTGTCGGACGGGCGATTGCGAGGGCACTACCGGAACGCGGAGAGCTCGAGGACTTCGAGGCAGTGCCCGGTCGGGGAGTGCGGGGCCGGGTCGACGGCGTCGAGGTGGTTGCGGGAACTCCCGCCTGGCTGGCAGAACTGGGTCACGAGGTGTCCGAGGAGGCTTCCGTCGTCGTCGCCTGGAACGGTCGGGTCACCGGACGCATCAGGGTGGCGGACACGGTTCGCCCGACCAGTGCAGAGGCAGTGCGGCAACTGCGCGGTCTGGGACTGCGCACGGTGTTGCTCACCGGCGACGCGCGGGTGCCCGCCCAGCAGGTGGCAGCCGAGGTGGGTGTGGACGAGGTGATCGCCGAGGTGACGCCGTTGGACAAACTCGCGCACGTGCGCCGGTTGCAGGAGTCCGGCGCGACGGTGGCGATGGTCGGGGACGGGGTCAACGACTCCGCAGCGCTTGTGCAGGCTGATCTGGGAATCGCGATGGGTGCCGGGGCGGACGTGGCCATTGCCGCCAGCGACATCACGCTCGTGCGCAGCGAGCCACTAGGCATCGTCGACGCGATTCGGCTGAGCCGGCGCACGCTGGGCACGATCAAGCAGAACCTGTTCTGGGCGTTCGCCTACAACTCCGCGGCCATTCCGCTGGCGATGGCCGGGCTGCTGACCCCGATGGTGGCCGGCGGTGCGATGGCGTTCTCGTCGGTGTTCGTAGTGCTGAACAGCCTGCGGCTGCGGGGGTTCAAAAGCATCGCGGGCTGACTGGCGCGGGTGCTGCACGGGAGGGGCGATCCGTGAGCATTTCGGGCATCGGTTAGCACGCTGGGCGGGCTTTTGGCGTCCGGAATGCTCACGGATGCCCAGAGTGCTAACCGATTGCGAGGATCCGACTAGTCAGACAACCGCGCGGCTATGACCGGCAGAGGCTCATATCGTGCGCTCTTCGCTGACGCCCGTGCCCGCCCACTGCTTGCGTGGTGCAGACTCGAACGCATGGCCAGAACGATCCTTGTGTCCCTGCTCGTGGCCGTGGGCTGCGCAATCATCGTGTTCGGCCTCGGCCGGCTGCTCGACAGCGACACCCTCACCTCCGTGGCGGTGTGGGCCGGCGCGGGTGCTGGAGCGGGGTACTTACTCACCACTCGATCGGGTCGAAACGGCGGCGATTCCCCGCGCTGAACGGGGTTGTCGCCGATGCAGCAGGTACCGTGGGCCTACACATGAGGATCCAGCAGTCGATGTCCAAGGCAGCGATCGCGGCAATGGCCGGGGCAGCTGCCTTCTCCGTATTGTCCACCGCGCCAGCATCTGCGCTCCCACTGAAGGCCGATCGCGGCAAGCTCAAAGTGGTCGCCGAGGGGGTCCCGCAGGGACGTTCCGCGAAAATCACTGTTGCCGGTAAGAAGTACCGCAAGAAGCTGCCGCGTGCTGGGGCGTTGCGCAACCTCAAGCCAGGGACGTACCGGGTCTGGGCCACTCCGATCGTGGTCGACGGTGGCACCGCGGCCGTGCCCAATCTGCCGATCCGGGTGCGCGTTCCCAAGCGCAAGGCCACCACGCTACGGGTGCAGTACCAGTGGAACCCCAAGACCGACGTTTACCCGCCCGGCCCGGTCACCGGTCTGACGGTCAGTGGCCGCACGACGTCCAGCATCTCGCTGCATTGGGTCAACAGTCAGGCACCGGATTTGCAAGGGGTGGCCATCCGGCGCAAGACCGGTTCCGCCGCCTCGACCGGGCTGGATGACGGGCGAGTGGTGCCTGTCGACGGTTCGGCCCAGAGTGTGGTGGACGGTGGATTGCGCCAGTACACGACCTACACCTACAGCGTGTTCATGGTCGACACCGCCGGCAACGCGAGTCCACCGGCCAGCGTCACCGTGCACACGACCGGCCGTGCCTCGCAGGTCACCGCGGGCACCGATCACACCTGCGCTCTGGTGCCCGATGATCTGCGTGGCACCGGCCACGTCCTGTGCTGGGGCGCGAACTCCCGTGGGCAACTGGGGGATGGGACCACGAGTGATTCCGACGTGCCGCGAGAAGTCGCGCTCGACGATGTCGTCGAGGTGAGCGCGGGCGGCGATCACACCTGCGCACTGCAAAGCGATGGGGACGTGTGGTGCTGGGGCGCCAACGATTCCGGCGAGGTCGGTGACGGCAGCACGGACGACGCGATCCGCCCGGTGCTGGTCAACCTGCCCGCCTCCAGCAGTGTCGTGGCCGGTGGCGAGCACACCTGCGCGGTCGCCGACTCCGGTGCGCTGCGGTGCTGGGGTGCTGCGGATTCGGGCCAGTCCGGGGTTCGCATCGGGGAGCCGATCCTCAGTCCGCGTGGGACCGCAATCCTCACCAACGTGACGTCGGTCGCCGCTGGCTGGGCCCATACCTGTGCCGTGGTCGTGAATACGACATTGCGGTGTTTCGGGGAGGATTCCGACGGGCAGCTGGGCAGCGGTTCGACCGATACTGCCACCCCGGTCACCGTCAACCTGGGCGGTCGCGCGGTGTCGCAGGCGGCCGCCGGGGTCTCGCACTCCTGCGCAGTGCTGACAGACGCCACCCTCGCCTGTTGGGGAGGCAACGACTACGGCCAGATAGGCGACGGCACTAGGAACAGCCACACGACTCCCGCGAACGTGCTGAGCGGCGTGGACGCGGTCTCGGCCGGCGCGTATCACACGTGCGCTCAGTTGGACAACGGGACGATGCGCTGCTGGGGCCGCAATAACAGCGGCCGGCTCGGCGACGGCACTGAGGTGGACCACTCGAGCCCGACCCGGCCCGCTATTGCAAGTGGCGTGTCTTCGATCGCGACTGGCGCGTACCACTCCTGCGCCGTGACCGGCGGTGACACCTACTGCTGGGGAGCCAACCCGTTCGGGCAGCTGGGGACTGGGCTCACGACCGGCAGCCTGCGCCCGCTCATCGTCGCGGATCTGTGAAGGAACCACCGATTGATCAGGCCCGGGTGCTGCGTCATCACATCGGGGCCATCCCGCCCGTTACGAACGAACAGCACTAGTCCGGTTTCGTGTCGGGCCCGGCACAGCCGATCGGTGAGCGTTCCGGGCATCCGTTAGCGGCACGGACGGGGTTTCCGCGTCCGGCATGCTCACCGATGCCCAGCGTGCTAACCGATCGCGACCTGACCGCCAGACACAGCCGTTGCCGCCCGACCTTGACCATCACGCGGGCGGGATCGCGCGCAGGACCTCGCTCAACGTCGTGCGACCCTCACAGGCCAGATGGACGCCCGCATCAAGCAGTGACTGCCAGCCGGTCGCTTCGGCCGCCTTCGTGAGTTGCCCCTCGTCGCCGCTCTTGAGCAGCACCTCCTGCACTGCCCGGGTGACAGGCAGCACCTCGAAGACGCCGATCCGGCCCCGATAGCCACGGCCGTCGCACCGTTCGCATCCGCGACCGCGCACCAGTTTGGTGGCACGGGCAGGATCCAGCCGCAACCGTTCCAGCACCTCGCCGGTCGGCCGATCGGGCTCAAGGCAGTGCACGCAGGGCCGCCGGACCAGGCGTTGGGCGAGGACCAGACTCAACGACGAGGCGATGAGATACCGCGGGACGCCCATGTCGGCCAACCGGGTGACGGCACTGGCCGCGTCATTGGTGTGCACGGTGGCAAGGACGAGGTGACCGGTCAGCGCCGCCCGGATGGCCAGCGACGCGGTCTGCTGATCCCGGATCTCGCCGACCATGAGGATGTCGGGGTCCTGCCGCATCATTGCTCGCAGGCCAGCCTCGAACGTCATCCCGGACTTCTCGTCGATCTGCACCTGGGTGACCCCGGGCAGTTCGATCTCGACCGGGTCCTCGACGGTGATGAGGTTGCGCTCGCCGGTCACCACTTCGTTGATCGCCGAGTACAGGGTCGTCGTCTTCCCGGAACCGGTAGGTCCGGTGATGAGCAGAAGGCCCTGGGAGGCGCGCAACGTCGCGTGCACCACCGGAACCATGCGTTCCGGGATGCCCAGCGAGCGCAATTCGGGCAGTTCCGCGATGTCGTTGAGCAGCCGGATGACGACTGTCTCGCCTCGCAGGGAAGGCAGGGTCGAGATGCGCAGGTTGTGCACTAGGCCGTTCACTGTTACCTGCGCGCGACCGTCCTGGGGGATCCGTCGCTGGGCGATGTCCAGACTGGCCATGATCTTGATCCGCGAGGTCAAGGGTGCCAGGCCCGCCGGCGGCAGCGACATCACCGTGCGCAGCGCGCCGTCCACCCGCATCCGCACTCGGACCTCGTCCGGAAGGGGTTCTATGTGGACGTCGGTCGCGTGCAGTCGCAAGGCAGCGTTGAGGATCTGCTGTACAGCGGTGACTGCTCCCTCATGGCCATCGGAAGCGCCCTTGACGCTTTGATGATTCATCTCGTTGAGGGCATCGACCGCGTGTGCTTCGTTCCAGACCGCGGCCAGTTTGCGGCGCAGTTGACTTTCGGGGGACACGACGACTTCGATCGACAGGTCGCCTAGAGACTGCCGCAGGTACATGCGCACGTCGTCCAGCCCCAGCACGTCGACCGGGTCGGCGGCGGCCAGTGTCACGGATGTCTCGGTCCGGTCCACGGGCAACACCAAGGCCCGCTGGGCGATTTGATGAGGAAGGGTGCGGGCGATCTCCGGCTGCACCTCGTGGACCGACAGATCCAGCGACCGCAATCCATAGGCGTGCGCCAGGGCGGCCGCCAGGGTGATCTCGGTGACGCGTTGCTCGTCGAGCAGGATCCGGCCCAGCCGCCGGCGTTGACGCGGGTCTTCTTGGGACTGCACGCGCAGGACGTGCGCAAGGTCATGGGGTGTGATGACTCCCCACGACACCAGGATGTCCCCGAGGCGATTGGCCATGTGCGTCCTCCTGATGTGCTCATCGGATGATCTCGGCCGGAACGTGAGCCCGGTCCCGTTCATCCCGCGTGCCTCGCCCAAAGATCGGTAACCTGCGAAGCGCAATGGAGCGCCATGATCTCCGGCACTGGACCGGACACGTCATCGTCTGCGGGATGCAGGGGCTCGGGGTTCGCGTCGCCGAGTTGTTGCACTCCGCGGGCATTCAGGTCATCTCCGTGGGAACCATGGCCGAGGACCGCCACATGCGCGCCCTGCGCAGCGCCGGTGTGCCGCTGATCCTGGAGAGTCCGCGCAACCCCGAGAGCCTGTATGCCGCGGGCCTGGCGGGGGCGCTGGCGGTGGTCTGCGTCGAGGACGACGATCTGCGGTGCCTGGAGTCAGCGCTACTGATCCAGGAACTCGCTCCCGACAAGCGGGTGATCGTGCGCCAGTCGAACGCCGCCGTGGGCCGTGCGGTCAGTTCGGCGATCAATCCCGGGCTGGTCGTCAACCCGGCGGAACTGGCTGCCCCAACCTTCGTCGAGTCCGTTCTGGACGAGCGGTTGCACCGGATGACCATCGGCGCCGAACCGTTCGTGGTCCGCGAGATCGAGGTGACGGCGTCCGGCCGGCTGCAGGATCTCTTCGGTGATCTGGCCCCGATCCTGGTCATCCGCACCGACGGCACCCAGTCGGTGTGCCCGAGCCGGGACGACGAAGTTCAGGCCGGCGACCTGGTGGCTCTGGTGGGGGAGGAGCGGGAGCTGCTGCAGTTCCAGGGCGCTCCCGGAGAACCGCTGGGGACACCTGCCAAACCGCCCCGTCGCCGCCGGAATCCGCTGCCCACTCTGGTCGCGGATCTGGTGTACGGGGCCAACCGGGGGCTCAAGTGGACGATCGTCGCTCTGGTGCTGCTGGGTGTGTTGTTCGCCGGGCTGCTCGCGGTCGGTTACGTCAATACCGCGACCGATCAGATGGACCTGCTGGATGCGATCTACTTCGCCGTCGAGACGCTGGCCACCATCGGCTACGGGGACTTCGCGCTGGACGGCCAGCCGGCCTATCTGCGGATCGCCACGATCGTGGTGATGATTCTTACGACGATCCTGCTGGCAGTGCTGTATGCGTTGGTGACCGAATACCTGGTCAGCCGGCGCATCGCTGTGACGTTCGGTCTGACCCGGGTGACCGGTATGCGCGACCACATCATCGCGGTCGGTCTCGGTTCGCTGGGGCTGGCCGTTCTGGAGCAGTTGGTCGCGATGGGCCAACACGTGGTCGTGGTCGAGCGAGATCCGACGAACCGGCACATCGGCCGGGCGCGGGCCTTGGGGGTGCCGGTGATCACCCAGGACGCCACTCAGGGCGAGACCCTTGTCGCGGCGAACCTGGCGGCGGCGCGGGCGGTGACGGTGCTGACCTCCGACGAGTACGCCAACATCGAGACCGGCCTTGCCATCCGGGACACACTCGGCGCCCGGGCGCCCAACGTCCCCGTGGTCATGCGGGTGTTCGACCGGCGGCTGGGCGCGATGCTGGAGCAGCGGCTGAACTTCCACCACGTGCGCAGCGTGTCGGCCGTAGCTGCGCCGTGGTTCGTGGCCGCAGCGCTGGGCCTTGAGGTGATCGCCACGTTCGCGGTGGACCAGGAGCCGTTCATCGCCGGCAGGTTGACTGTTCGCGCTGAAGGCGGGCTGGCTGGGGTGTCGATGCTGGACCTGCCGATCCGGGCTCGGGTGATCGCGCTGACCCGCGAGGACGGGTTGGAGCACCTGCCTCGTAGCGAGACCATGCTGCAGGCCGGTGACCAGGCATACGTGGTGGGTCCGCCGGAGGATCTGCTTGGGTTGTTGATGCGTAACCGCGCTGTCGTCGGAGCTGCCACCTAGCTCGGGCACAGGCTGCCGTCAACCGTGTCCAATGCCTGGCCTGAATCTGCAATCAGTGAGCATTCCGGGCATCGGTTAGCGTCCCGGACGCTCAAACCCCGCCCTGCATGCTCACCGATGCCCGGAATGCTCACCGATCGGCCGGCCGGACGATTTCGCGCACAGTGATTGACCATATCTAGCGTTCGCTATACAGGTGGATCACCAATGAGAGGTAGACGGGCATGAACAACACGGAGCACTGGGACGCGGTCATCGTCGGATCCGGATTCGGCGGATCGGTGGCCGCCCTGCGATTGAGCGAGAAAGGCTACCGGGTGCTCGTGGTCGAGTCCGGCCGGCGCTTCACCGATGAGGAACTACCCAAGACGTCGTGGCGTCTGCCCAAGTTCCTGTGGGCGCCGGCGGCGGGTCTGTTCGGCATCCAGCGCATGTACCTGCTCAACGATGTGTTGGTCCTCTCCGGTGCCGGCGTGGGCGGTGGCTCGCTGGTGTACGGGAACACCCTGTACGAGCCGTTGGACGACTTCTACGAGGACCAGCAGTGGCGCCACATCACCAAGTGGCGCGACGAACTCGCACCCCACTACGCCATGGCCAAGCGGATGTTGGGCGTGGTCGAGAACCCGGTGGAGACCCCGGCCGACCGGATCATGCTGGACGTGGCCCGTGACATGGGTGTGGCCGACACGTTCCACCGCACCCAGGTCGGAGTGCTGTTCGGGGAGCAGCCCGGCGTGGACGTGCCCGACCCGTTCTTCGGCGGCGCCGGACCGGCCCGCACCACCTGCACCGACTGCGGCGCCTGCATGACGGGGTGTCGAGTCGGAGCCAAGAACACGCTGCCCAAGAACTACCTGCACCTGGCTGAGAACCTCGGTGCGCAGATCCGGCCGTTGACGACCGTCAAGTCCGTCACCCCGCTGCCCGAGGGCGGCTATCGCGTGGCGATGCGTGCGTCCGGTCCGGGCGCTGGCGTTCCCAAGCGCTCCGAGGTGACCGCCGACCACGTGATCTTCGCGGCCGGCACATTGGGCACTCAGCGGATTCTGCACACCATGAAGTCGGAAGGCGCGCTGCCGCATTTGTCCGAGCGGCTCGGGCAGCTCACCCGGACGAACTCGGAGTCGGTGCTCACCGTGGAGGCCAGGGACCTCGAGGTCGACTACTCGGCCGGGCCGGCGATCACTTCGTCGATCCACCCGAACCCGCACACGCACGTCGAGCCCGTTCGTTACGGGCGGGGCAGCAACGTCATGGGCATGCTCAGCACAGTCATGACCGAAGGCGACCGCCCGGGCGAGCCGTCCATTCCGCGCTGGCGCCGCTTCGTGCGCGAGGTGGCCTCGAACCCCATGTCCTTCCTGCGCTCGCTGTCGGTGCGGCGCTGGTCGGAGCGGACCACGGTCATGCTCGTGATGCAGAGCCTGGACAACTCGCTGAACCTGTCGCTGAAGCAGGGTCGCTTCGGCCGTCGCAGCCTGACCTCGACCCAGGGCACTGGTTCACCCAACCCGTCGTGGATCCCCGAGGGCCAGGAGGTGACGACTCGGTTCGCGGAGAAGACTGGCGGTGAGCCACGCGGCACCTGGACCGAGGTGTTCAACACGCCGCTGACCGCGCACATTCTCGGTGGCTGCTCGATCGGCGACAGCCCCGAGACCGGAGTGATCGATCCTTGGCAGCGCGTCTACGGACACCCGGGGCTGCACGTCATGGACGGTGCCGCAGTCACCGCGAACCTTGGGGTGAACCCCTCGTTGACCATCACCGCGCAGGCCGAGCGTGCGATGTCCTTCTGGCCGAACAAGGGCGAGACCGACCCGCGGCCGCCAGTAGGTGCCGAGTACGAGCAGGTGTCGCCCGTGGCGCCGAAGCGTCCGGCGGTTCCGGCGGAGGCCCCGGCCGCGCTGCAGTGGTAGTACGCAAATGGTGAGCATGCCGGGTATCGGTTAGCCTTCCGGACGCATTAAAACGCCCTGCATGCTCACGAATCGGCGTCACGCCATGACTGGTCGCCGCGCTGCTGGGCTGGTGATGCAGTCAAGTTGGTAACGGGCCCGGGACCCCTGGGCGAAGCAGTCCGGTCGCTCAGATCGACGTGAAGGGGTTGATCACGTGCAGCCCCGCGGCCTTGAACGGCCCTTCGTCGCGGGTCGCGATCTTGCAACGGTGGGTTCGGACGATCGCGCCGATGAGGGCATCGGCGTCGCTGAGGGCGACGCCTCGACGACGGGCGTTCGCTCGGAGTTCGGCGTACTCAATGGAGGCCTGCTCGTCGAAGTCGAGAATGCGATCTGAGAACAGCGGCCGTATTCCGTCCTCGAAGGCCCGGGTGAGTGCCATGCGCCGACGTCCCTTGGGCAATGCGGCGATTCCGAATCGGATCTCTGCCAGCGTCAGTACCGTCAGGTAGAGCGTCGAATCGAGCTGCCGGTCAACCCATGAGACCACTGAGGGCGAGGGCTGCGCCCGCATGAGTTCGGAAATGACATTGGTATCCAGAACGATCATGAAAAGTCGATCGGCTCGGTCATGCTGTCGCTGCGACTCACCTCGAGTTCGAATCCGCCGACTTCGGACGCTATCTGCGTGATCCTGGTGCCGAGCCCCTCACCGGCGTAACCGGATGCTGCTTCGTCGAGTATCTTCCGAATTTCGGCCTCTGTGCTGCGGCCGTGGACGGCTGCGCGCGCCTTGAGACCGCGGTGGGTCTCGTCGGAGAGGTTGCGAACAGAGATTGCGGCCATGGGCACTCCCAGTGATAGCTCTCGGGTGAAATGCTATCACGCTGTCCCAGTGCGGCGCCGCCGCGCTTATCTCCAAGCTCAGTTAGCGACCAGCGCCGTCACCTTGGCCAATTCGTCGCCGTGCAGGTCCAACTCGGCTACTCGCAGTTTGGGCGCATCCAGCGCTACAGTGCGGCGGTGAGTGACCGCATCTACATCCTGGAGTTGGACGGGATGGAGCAGTCAGCGGTCGATCTCGACGATCCGACGAATCTCGTCTTCGACTATGTGCGCCGTATAGGTGACCTCATCGACCGGATGCCGCCGGGACCTCTGCGAGTCCTGCATGTCGGCGGGGCCGCGATGAGTCTGCCGCGCTATGTGGCGGCCACCCGGCCGAGGTCAGCGCAGATCGTGCTGGAGCCGAACGAAATCGTGATCGCTCAGGTCCGCGTTGAGGCGCCGCTGCCGAGGCGCAGCGGGATCAAGGTGCGGCCGATTGATGGCCTAGCCGGGATCCGGCCGATCCGGGATGGCTGCCAGGATCTGGTGATTTTGGACGCCTTCGCGAACGCGGAAGTGCCTGACGAACTGACGTCAGCTGAGTTCTTGCAGGATGTGCAGCGTGTCCTTAGGCCCGGCGGGGTGTTCGTCGCGAACGTGGTGGACCATTCGCCGTTTGAGCGGGTGCGGGCGCTGCTCGCTCTCGTCGGTCCGAAGTGTCGTCGTCGGCCTCGAGCCATCCACGCTGAAGGGGCGTCGGGCCCGGCAACGTATTGGTGGCAAGTGGTGTCGGCTTCGGCTCGCCCTCCCCGCTGGAGTACCGCGTCTTCACCGGGCGTGCAGTGACCGACAGGTTCGCGTCCCGAAGCCCGCGGCGCTAGGGCAGGCGGATGGAGTAGCAAGGGGAGACGACAGGCTTACGTACCGTTCAGCAGGGCATCGATCGAGCAGCACCTGAAAGGAACGGCAATGGCGCAGATCGATCGAATGGCACAGCCCTGGGGTACCCGGACGCCTTACGGGCCGGGGGAGAAGTGGCCGGAGCGGGTCGACATGCATCTGGCGCAGGGTCTGGCTGCCGATGAACGTGGACCGCTGGGTGCAGTCGGCGTCGATCCTGCATTCCAACGGCGATGCGATGGACATCGCCGTGAAGGACGGGCGGATCGTCGGAGTGCGGGGTCGCGCTGTCGACCGTGTCAACCACGGTCGTTTGGATCCGAAAGATCTGTACGGCTGGCAGGCCAACGAATCCTCTGACCGGCTGACCAGGCCGCTGATCCGACGAGACGGGAAGTTAGTCGAAACGGACTGGGACACCGCCATGAACGCCGTCGCGGGCCGGACCAAGGAGCTGCTCGCCGAACGTGGAGCCTCAGCCATCGGCTTCTACACAACCGGGCAGTTGTTCCTGGAGGAGTACTACACCCTCGGGCTGATCGCGCATGGCGGCATCGGCACCAATCACGTCGACGGCAACACACGCCTGTGCACGGCCACCGCCGCCGCGGCGCTGAAGGAGTCGTTCGGGTCCGACGGCCAGCCGGGCTCCTATACCGACATCGACCACGCCGACGTGATCTGCCTGTACGGACACAACATGGCCGAGACCCAGGCGGTGCTCTGGAGCCGGATCCTGGACCGGCTTGCGGGCCCGAACCCGCCGGCGATCGTGTGTGTGGACCCGCGGCAGACCCCGGTGGCCGACCACGCCAGCGATCCACCTGGCGCCGCGGCCCGGGACGAACGTCATGCTCATGAACGCCCTTCTGCACGAGTTGCTCGACCACGGCTGGGTCGACCATGACTACCTCGAGGCCCACACGGTCGGGTTCGCCGAGTTGGAGAAGGCGCTTGAGGCCTACACGGTCGAGCGGGCGGCGCAGGTGTGCGACGTTCCCGCTGCGGACCTGCGCGAGGCCGCCCGTGTGATCGGCACTGCCGAGCGGCTGATGTCCACGGTGCTGCAGGGCTTCTACCAGTCCCACCAGGCCACGGCTGCCGCCGTTCAGGTCAACAACATCCATATCGTGCGGGGCATGCTGGGCAAGCCGGGCTGCGGGGTCCTGCAGATGAACGGCCAGCCGACCGCAGAGAACACCCGGGAGTGCGGCGCCGACGGTGACCTGCCGGCGTTCCGCAACTGGTCGAACAAGGCCCATATTGAGGATCTCGCCAGGGTCTGGAACATCGACTCGATGCAGATCCCGCACTACACAGCACCAACGCATGCGATGCAGATCATGCGCTACGTCGAGGACGGCTCCATCCGGCTGCTGTACGTGTCGGGGACGAACCCGGCGGTGTCGCTGCCCGAGTTGGACCGTATTCGCAGTCTGCTGTCACAGGACCGGCTCTTCCTGGTGGTGCAGGATATTTTCCTCACTGAGACCGCGCAGTTGGCCGACGTTGTGTTGCCGGCGGCGACGTGGGGAGAGAAGACCGGGACGTTCACCAACGTCGATCGCACGGTGCACCTGTCCGAGAAGGCGGTCGACCCGCCGGGGGAGGCCCGTCCGGACCTCGACATCTTCATCGACTACGCCCGGCGCCTGGATCTGCGTGACAAGGACGGGGCGCCCCTGGTGAAGTGGGCGACCCCGGAGGAGGCGTTCGAAGCCTGGAAGGATTGCAGCCGCGGCCGGCCCTGTGACTACAGCGGCATGACCTACGACATGCTGCGGGCAGGCAGCGGCATCCAGTGGCCGTGCAATGCCGAGCACCCGCAGGGATCCGAACGGATGTACATCGACGGCGCGTTCTGGGCCCACCCCGATGACTGCGAAAGCTATGGCCGCGACCTGATCACCGGAACCCCTGCCGAGGCCACGGAGTACAAGGCGCTCAACCCCGAGGGCAAGGCCATGCTCAAGGCAGCGGAGTATCTGCCACCCCACGAGATCCCCTCGTCGGAGTACCCGTTCCAGCTGATCACCGGACGCACGCTGTACCACTTCCACACCCGCACCAAGACCGGCCGCGCCCCGCAACTGCAGGCCGCTGCCCCTGAGGTGTGGGTCGAGGTGTCGGCCGCCGACTGCGAGGCGCAGGGCTGGCAAGAGGGGGACCTCCTGCGGATCAGCACCCCGCGGGGCGCGGTCGAGGCCCGCTTGCGAGTCGGCGGCATCCGGAAGGGCGTGCTGTTCCTGCCCTTCCACTACGGATATTGGGACACCGGGACCGACGGCCACCGGCGCGCCGCCAACGAGTTGACCGTCACCGACTGGGACCCGGTGTCCAAGCAGCCGCTCTTCAAGACCGCGGCCGCGGCGGCCCGGATCTCGGCTTCGGGTGGCGTCCCGGCGCCCGCGCCCACGACGGCTGCGTCTCGACCGATCGGTGCTGGCGTGCCAACGACACACGGCGATGCCACGGCGCTGGTCACTGAGGACATGGGAGGCGTGCGATGAAACTCGTCCAGACCCTGCGCAGCCTGCACGGGAACAAGGTGGGTGCCGCGATCGAGGAGCTGCACAGGGCTGAGAACAGCCTGGCCGGGGCGCTGCTGGATCTCTCGGCCCAGCACAAGGCCGATCACGAGATCTTCCACGTGGCCCGCGATGTTGCGGCCTGGTCGCAGGAACACGTTCGCCGACTCGCACAGGTGGGGCGCGACTACGGCCTCGAGCTTGACCCCGAGCCGCAGGACGAGTCGACCGTGCTCGCTCGGATCAAGCAGAAGGGCTCGGAGTTGACCAGTGGCTTCCACGAACCCGCCCTGCTGCTCCTTGCCGACCTGCGACACATCCATGCCTCGGCGGCCGGGGTCAGTCTCGACTGGGAGGTCCTGGCCCAGACCGCGCAAGCAATGCAGGACACCGAGTTGCTGTCGTTGGCCGAAACATGCCAGCCCGAGACGCTACGGCAGATGAAGTGGGCCAAAGCGAAGGTCAAGGAGACCGCCGCCCAGGTCATGGTCACCGGGTGAGAGTCACGACGAAGCCCCGAGCCGTAGGTGGCCCGGGGCTTCGTGTTTCGCGAACTCAGATGTCGTAGTACAGCTCGAATTCGTGCGGGTGCGGGCGAAGGCGGATCGGGTCCACCTCGTTGGTCCGCTTGTAGTCGACCCACGTCTCGATGAGGTCATCGGTGAAGACGTTGCCCTCGGTGAGGAAGTCGTGGTCGGCCTCCAGCGCGTCCAGCACGGCCGGCAGCGTGCCCGGCACCTGCGGAATGTTGGCGGCCTCGTCCGGCGGCAGCTCGTACAGGTCCTTGTCGACGGGGTCGACCGGCTCGATCTTGTTCTTGATGCCGTCGATGCCGGCCATCAGCATCGCCGAGAAGGCCAAGTACGGGTTGCTCGAGGGGTCCGGCACGCGGAACTCGATGCGCTTGGCCTTCGGGTTGTTGCCCGTGATCGGGATGCGGATGCACGCCGAACGGTTGCGCTGCGAGTACACCAGGTTGACCGGCGCCTCGTAGCCCGGCACGAGGCGGTGGTAGGAGTTCACGGTCGGGTTGGTGAAGGCCAGCACAGCCGGGGCGTGGGCGAGCAGGCCGCCGATGTACCAGCGGGCGATGTCGGACAGACCCGCGTAACCCAGCTCGTCGTAGAACAGCGGCTGGCCGTCCTTCCACAGCGACTGATGACAGTGCATGCCAGAGCCGTTGTCACCGAAGATCGGCTTCGGCATGAACGTCACGGACTTGCCTGCCTGCCAGCCGACGTTCTTGATGACGTACTTGAACTTCATGACGTCATCAGCGGCCTTGGCCAGCGTGTCGAAGCGGTAGTTGATCTCGGCCTGGCCAGCGGTACCGACCTCGTGGTGGGCGCGCTCGACCTCGAGGCCGACCTCGCCGAGGGTCTTGGTCATCTGGTCGCGCAGGTCCGCGAAGTGGTCGACCGGCGGCACCGGGAAGTACCCGCCCTTGTAGGGAGTCTTGTACCCACGGTTCGGGCCGCCGTCGATCTCGTTCTCGCGCCCGGAGTTCCACTTGCCCTCGACGGAATCGATGAAGTAGTAGCCGGCGTTCTGCTTGGTCTCGAAGCGCACGGAGTCGAAGACGTAGAACTCGGCCTCGGGGGCGAAGAAGGCGGTGTCGGCGATGCCGGTCGACTTCAGGTACGCCTCGGCCTTGGCGGCGATGTTGCGCGGGTCGCGGCTGTAGAGCTCGTCGGTGAACGGGTCCCGGATCGACATGTTGATGATCAGCGTCTTCTCGGCCCGGAACGGGTCCAGGTAGGCGCTCCCCAGGTCCGGTGTGAGCTTCATGTCGGACTCGTGGATGGCCTGGAAACCGCGGATCGACGACCCGTCGAACATCTGCCCGTTGGCGAAGAAGTCCTCATCGACGCTCTGGGCGGGAACGTTGAAGTGCTGCATCACACCAGGCAGGTCGCAGAACCGGACGTCGATGAACTTGACGTCCTCCTCCTGGATGTAGCGCATTACTTCGTCGGGATTGCTGAACATCTGACTCCCTCGGTCTTCAATCACGCGCTGTCTGCGCGTCTGGTTCGACCTTAGGAGTTGCGGGTTTCCCGTCCGTCACCCGGTTGTTTCGGGGATGTAAACGTGCGCCTGGAGGGGCACGTCACTGGTGCGTGTGTTGCCCGGCCCGTTCAAAACCTGGCGAAATTGGGGCCTTCCGCCGGCGACACGCCGGTGGTCCGGACTTTCCGGCGGCGTGTCGCGAGAATCCGGCCACCTTTCGAACGGGTCAGCCGGTGTAGAACCGGTCCACCTCGCCCAGCGCCTCGTCCAGAATCGCCAGCCCGGCCCGCGCGTCCTCCTCGGAGGTGTTGCACGGCGGCACCACGTGCAGCCGGTTATAGTTGGTGAACGGCAGCAGACCGCGCGAGACACAGGCCTTCGTCAGCACACCCATCGCCTCCGAGGTCCCGCCGTACGGCGCCAGCGGCTCCCGCGTGGCCCGGTCAGTGACCAAGTCCAGCGCCCAGAACACGCCCAAACCACGCACCTCGCCGATCACCGGGTGCTTGTCGGCCAGGTCCTGCAGGCCTGGCCCGAGCACCGTCTCGCCCAAGTTTCTTCGCGTGTTCGACGATGCTTTCCTCGCGCATGACCCCGATCGTCGCCAGGGCGGAGGCGCAGGCCAGCGGGTGCCCGCTGTAGGTCAGGCCGCCGGGGAAGACCCTGTCGTCGAAGGTGGCGGCGATCTCATCGCTGATCATGACCCCGCCCAGCGGTACGTAGCCGGAGTTGGAGCCCTTCGCGAACATGATCAGGTCAGGGTTCACGTCCCAGTTGTCGATCGCCAGCCACTCGCCGGTGCGCCCGAAGCCGGCCATGACCTCGTCGGCGATGTAGACGATGCCGTACTTGTCGCACAAGCGCCCGCACGCCGGCGAGGTAGCCCGGCGGCGGCACCAGCACTCCTGCGGTCCCGACCACGGTCTCGATCAGCACAGCCGCGACCGTGTTCGCGCCCTTCGAACTGGATGACCTGCTCGAGGTGGGCCAGAGCGCGCTCGCACTCCTGCTGCTCGTCGGCCGCCCAGAAGGAACTGCGATACAGATACGGACCGAAGAAGTGCACGTGGCCATGGGCGAACTCGTTGGGCCAGCGCCGGGGGTCGCCAGTCGCGTTGATCGCGGCCCCCGTATTGCCGTGGTAACTGCGGTAGAAGGACAGCACCTTGGACTTGCCGGTGTGCAGGCGGGCCATGCGGATGGCGTTTTCAGCCGCGTCGGCGCCGCCGTTGGTGAAGAAGACCTTCGAGTGCCCGGGCGGAGCCACTTCACTGATGACCTTGGCGGTCTGCCCGCGCACAAGGGACGCGTGCTGCGGGGCGAGTGTGGCCTGCACCGCGGCCTGCTCCTGGATGGCCGCGACGACCTTCGGGTGCTGGTGACCGATGTTCGTGTTGACCAGCTGGCTGGAGAAGTCGAGGTACTCCTTGCCTTCGAAGTCCCAGAGCCGGGAACCCGCGCCGCTCTTGAACACAAGAGGATTCAAGGAGCCTTGGGCACTCCAGGAATGGAACACGTGAGCCCGGTCGAGGGCGAAGGCCTCGGCGTTGCTGGCGACGGAATCAGAATCGGTCATGCCGTCCAGGGTACGGTTTGGGCTGCCGCTTGCCCACTATGAGTTCGGAAACTGAAGTAAAGTCACCTCATGCCCGCTCGCCTGTCAGCCTCCTACCGCGAGGCCGTGCTGTGGCAGGAGCAGGTGGCGCGTGATCCTCTGCCCGTGCGAGATGTGCCCGGAAGCGCGGACGTGGTCGTGGTCGGTGGCGGCTATTGCGGGTTGAGCGCGGCCCGGTCGGCAGCCGAGGCCGGAGCCAGCGTTGTGCTCCTCGAGAAGGAGGAACTCGGAACCGGAGCGTCCACCCGCAACGGCGGCATGGTGATCCCCGAGCTCAAGGCCAGCCCCGCGAAACTGGCCAAGAAGTACGGGCCGCAGCTCTACGCCGAAGTCGACGAAGCGTTCGACTACCTCGAGGCCCTCGCGCCGGAACTCGACTGTGACTACGCGCGGACCGGCCAGCTCTACCTCGCGCACACACCGCGCCACACCGCCCACATGCGGGAACTGGCGGCCGAATTGCCGGACGTCACGTTCCTGACCGGCGAGCAGGTGCGGGAGCGGACGGGCAGTTCTGCGTTCGACTCGGGCGCGTTCTTCGAGCGGGTTGGGGGGCTGCACCCGGCCAAGTACCACGCGGGGCTGGTGCGTCTGGCTCGAGAGGCCGGTGCGCAACTGCATGACCGAACCGCTGCAGTGAGTGTTGGCCCGGTGGTCCGCACCACCCGCGGCGACATCCGCGCCGACCACGTGATCCTGGCGACCAATGCCTACGCCGACGAGGCCATGCCCGACCTGGCCCGCAAGGTTGTGCCGATCAACTCCTACATCATCGCCACCGAACCGTTGTCACAGGACCTTCAGGACCTGATCGGCCCCCAGATGATGGTTGACACCAAGAACCTGTTGTTCTACTGGCGGCTCACTCCGGACGGCCGGATGGCGTTTGGTGGCCGCCGCTCCTTAGACGCAGCGGAGGTTTCCGCCGCCCGCGATTACCTGTATGACGCCATGATCCGCATCCATCCCCAACTCGAGGGCGTGGCCGTCGACTACGCCTGGACCGGGTACGTGGCCATGACTCTGGACCGCCTGCCGCACGTCGGCACCAGCAACGGCGCCTGGTACGCCACGGGCTGCAATGGCACCGGCGTCAGTTTCAACAGCTGGCTCGGACGCCGTCTCGGCCAGGTCGTCACCGGTCAGGTGCCGCCACCGGCCTTCGCGCAGTTGAAGCATCGAGCCATACCCGCAAAGCCGCTGTCATCGAGTTACCTGCCCCTGGTCGGCAAGTACTTCGCGTGGCAGGACCACAGATAGGAGCACCATGATCGACCGTTCCGCGCTGGCCGCGCGCCTACAGGCCGAGCAGGCCACCCACGCCGAGCGCACCCCGAAGTCCAAGGCGCTGTTCGACGCTGCCGACCATCTCTTCGGCCGGGTTCCCATGACGTGGATGAACAAGTGGTCCGGGGGCTATCCGCTGTACCTCGACAGGGCACACGGGAACCGGATCACCGACGTGGACGGCCACGAGTACGTGGACTTCGCACTGGGCGACACGGGTTCCATGGCCGGGCATTCGCCGCAGGCGACGGTGAACGCGGTCCAGCGCAGGATCGGTGACCTCGGCGGAATCACCACGATGATGCCCAGCGAGGACGCGGAGTGGGTGGCCGCGGACCTGACCCGCCGGTTCGGCCTGCCGCTGTGGTCGTTCAGCCTCACAGCGACGGACGCCAACCGCTGGGCGCTGCGGCGTTGCGCGCATGGTGACCGGCCGGCCCAAGGTGATGGCGTTCTCGTATTGCTACCACGGTTCGGTCGACGAGACGTTCGTCATCAGCGGACCGGATGGAAGCACTGCACCCCGCGGCGGAAACGTGGGCCCGGCCTACCCGGTTTCCGAGACCACGCGGGTGGCCGAGTTCAACGACCTCGCGAGCGTCGAAGCGGGTCTGGCACATGGCGACGTGGCAGTGCTCATCATGGAGCCCGCGCTGACCAACATCGGCATCGTGCTGCCCGAGCCCGGGTTCCTGGACGCGGTCGCGGAATTGTGCCGCAAGTACGGCACGCTGCTGCTGATCGACGAGACGCACACGATCTCCGCTGGGCCTGGAGGTTGCACCGCGGCCTGGGGCTTGCAGCCGGACATCTTCGTCATCGGCAAGAGCATCGGCGGTGGTATCCCGAGCGGTGCCTATGGGATCACCGAGGCTGTGGCCGACGCTGTGCGCAACCATCCGGAGGCAGACCTGGTTGACGTCGGGGGAGTGGGCGGTACGTTGGCCGGCAACGTCCTGTCCACATCGGCAATGCGGGCGACGTTGGGCGAGGTGCTCACCGAGGCGAACTTCAGGCACATGATCGACCTGGCGACCCGGTTCCGGGAGGGGGTCGAAGGCGTGTTGTCGCAGTACGACGTGCCCTGGTCGATAGCGCAATTGGGCGCCCGCGCGGAGTACCGGTTCGCCTCGCCAGCGCCACGCACGGGGACCGAGTCGGCGGCCGCGCACGACGACGAGATCGAGGAGTACCTGCACCTCTACCTGTCCAACCGCGGCGTCCTGATTACGCCGTTCCACAACATGGCGCTGATGTGTCCCGAGACTTCTGCCGCCGACGTCGACCTGCACACCGAGCTGTTCGGGCAGGCGGTCGGGCAGATCGTTTGACCCAGAAGTGTGGAAACGGGCCAGATGCGGCCCCGATCCATCGGTCTGTCAGGGCCGCTCACACAAACGCAGGGATAGGGGTCACATCTGGCCCCGATGCACACGTTTGCATCAGCCTTCGAGCCGGCTGACCGACAACTGCGGAGGCTTGGCCAGAGTCTGGTAGGCGACGTAGCACGGGCCTTGAGCAGCCTTCAGAGTCTGCTTCTCCATCGGAACCTCCGCAGCGCGCGCCATTTGGCGGTCGCGGTCTGGTCCGGGGCCCGAGCCTAGGCCAGCCGGCGGTGATAGGTCGCCATCGCCAATCCGTAGGCCACCAACAACAACCCCACGCACCACGCGAGCGCCAGCCATAGATCTCCGCCCGTTTGTCCGGCCAGCAAGTCGCGCACGGTGTTGACGATCGAGGTCACGGGCTGGTTCTCGGCGAAAGCGCGGACGGGACCCGGCATGGAGGCGGTGAGCACGAACGCGGAGCTGATGAACGGCAGGAAGATGATCGGGTAGGCGAAGGCGCCCGCCCCGTCGACGGACTTCGCGGACAGGCCAGCCACCACAGCCAGCCACGTAAGAGCGAGCGTGAACAGCGTCAGAATCCCGACGACCGTCAACCAGGCCAGCACGCCCGCGCTTGAGCGGAAGCCCATCAGAAATGCCACGAACACCACGATCGCCACGGAGATCAGATTCGCGATGAGCGACGTCAGGACATGCGCCCACAGCACGGAGGACCGCGCGATCGGCATCGATTGGAAGCGTTCGAACAAGCCGCTCTTGACGTCCATGAACAGCCGGTAGGAGGTGTAGGAGATCCCGGAAGCGATGGTGATGAGCAGGATCCCGGGCAGCAGATAGTTCACGTACTTCTCGCTACCGACATCGATGGACCCACCGAAGACGTAGACGAACAGCAGCAACATCGCGATCGGTGTGATCGCCGTCGTGATGATCGTGTCCAGGCTGCGCGCGATGTGGCGCAAGGAGCGTCCCAGCAGAACTGTGGTATCGCTGACGTAGTACTTCATGAGTGATCTCCGATGATGGCCAGGAAGACCTCTTCCAGGCTGGGTTGATTCTCGACGTACTCGATGGTTGCCGGCGGCAATAACGCCTTGAGTTCGGCAAGCGTGCCGTCGGCGATGATCCGGCCGTCGTGCAGGATGCCGATCCGATCGGCGAGGTGTTCGGCCTCGTCGAGGTACTGCGTGGTGAGCAGGACAGTCGTGCCCTGGTCGGCAAGTCCGCGGATGCAGTCCCACACCTCCAACCGCGACTGTGGGTCCAGGCCCGTGGTGGGTTCATCCAGAAACAGGACCGGCGGGTCACCGATGAGACTCATGGCGATGTCCAAACGCCGCTGCATCCCCCCGGAGTAGGTGGCGACTCGCCGATCTGCGGCGTCGCTGAGCCCGAAGCGGGCCAGTAGCTCTTCGGCGATGCGGCCGGCCGCGGGCTGGTGCCGCAAGCGCGCCATCAGCACCAGGTTCTCGCGACCGCTGAGAATCTCATCGACGGCCGTGAACTGCCCGGTGAGGCTGATCGACTCCCGTACTCGTTTGGCATCGGTGACCACGTCGAAGCTGGCCACCCTCACCGTGCCGTCATCGGCCTTGAGCAGCGTGGTGAGGATGCGGACCAGCGTCGTCTTGCCGGCCCCGTTCGACCCCAGCAAGGCGTAGATGCTGCCGCGTGGAATGTCTAGGTCCACGCCCTGCAGCACCTCCACGTCCTTGAAGGACTTGTGGACGTCCTGCACCCGGATCATCGGTCACCCGCTGCCTCGTCGATGGCCTGGATCAGCTTCTGCTGCTCGCGCTCGATGTAGCCGCCCTTGCGGTAGTTGCGGATCAGGTCGTCGACGAACTCCACCGGGTCGTCGCCGACGATCTCACGAATGGGAGTGCCGTCGGCCGCTGCGCGCTCGAAGAGATCGGCGACGTCCTCGAAGAGTGAGTTGGCGCTGTCGGCATCCAGCGCTCCGAAGTACATGAGGTAGCGCTGGATACCCTCGACCGCGGTCCGATAATTCGGGGGTAAGGCCTTGACCCGAGCCTTGTAGGCGCGCCACCGGCGCTTGTCGCCGATCAACTTGGTCATCGGATTAGACATTGCTGCCTCCTTCGCGGAGCTGTTCCAGTCGTTCTGCCAGGAAGCTCCACGTCCTCCAGAACTCGTTGAGGTAGTCATGTCCGGCAGCGTTGAGGGTGTAGACCTTTCGGGGCGGGCCCTTCTCGGACGGCACCTTCTCGACGTCGACCAATCCGCGCTGCTCGATGCGGATCAGCAGGGCGTACACCGTGCCCTCGGCGATGTCGGCGAAGCCCTGGTCGCGCAGCCACGCCGTGATCTCGTACCCGTAGGCCGAGCGACCCGACAGGAACGCGAGGACCAGACCCTCGAGGGTGCCCTTGAGCATCTCGGTCAGTTGCTTGCCCACCCGATCCTCCTGCTACTCAGTAAGACTGACTACCAGTACATAGTGACACTGAATAGTGGTCAGGTCAAACCTGCCCTAAGGGCATGTCAGAAGTGGCCGGAACTACGCATAACGCACGCCGCAATAACGTCACGTCACTGTGCCACTCATCGCAATCTCGCGGTAGCGTTCGCTCTCGACCAGCCGCCGAAGCCGGTCCAGCCCGTCCCACACCTCGGTGTAGCTGGTGGGCAGGGGTGAGATTGCCAGCCGGATGCCGTCGGGCATGCGGAAGTCCGGAATGGTCTTCGTCAGAGTTCGCATCGCGGCGGCGATCTGCCGCGCGTCGGGATGGGTGATCGTGATGTGATCACCGCGCAGATGCGGATCACGCGGGGTCAGCAGTCCGAATCCGAGCGGGGCGAGCCAGGCGTCGTAGAGGTCGATCATCAAGTGGGTTCCGCGGGCTGCCTTGGCCCCGATCGCAGGCATGCCCGCTTCTTCGATCATGGCGAAACTGGTGCGGACCGCACGCAAGCCGAGGATGCCCGGGCTGGCGATCTGGAACTTGCGGATGCCTTCCGCTGGCTCGAACTGCGGTCCCATGTCGAACTGCCGCTCGTTGCCAAACCAACCCTGGATGGGCACCCGCAGATCCTGCATGCGCCTGTTGACGTACAGCCAGGCCGGTGCGCCGGGTCCGGAGTTGCCGTACTTGTACGTGCAACCGACGGCGAGGTCGACACCCCAGTCGTCGAAGCGGAGATCGATGGACCCGGCGGCGTGCGAGGCGTCCCACACGACCAGCCCGCCGTGGTCGCGCACTTGCTGCGTGATACCGGGCACATCCTGCCTGGCACCCGACCGGTACTGCACCACCTGCAGAGTCACCAGCGCGACGTCGTCGGACAACTCCAGGTCGACCAGTTCGTCGCCGTGGTCGTTGTCGAGCACGACCAGGTTCAGGTCCATGGTTTCGGCGATCCCGGCCAGGATGTAGCGGTCGGTCGGGAAGTTGGCAGCGTCGATGATGACCGTTCGGCGGCCTGGCCTGGCTTTGATCGCAGCGGTGCACAACTGGTAGAAGTTCACCGAGGTCGTGTCCTGCACCAAGGTCTGGCCGGGTCCGGCGCCCAGCGTTGCGCGCCCCAGCAGGTCGCCCACGGTGCGTGCCTCGTCCAGCCAGTGCGACCAGCCGTCGACGAGTTCGGAACCCCATTCGTCGGTGAGGAACTCCTGCACCGCCGCTCGGGTTGCCAGTGGCAGCCGGCCCAGTGAGTTGCCGTCCAGGTAGCAGACGTCCGGGTCGGCGATGTGGAAGCGCTCCCGGTAGCTGGCCAGCGGATCGGCGTCGTCGAGGGCTTGGGCGTACGCGCGGTCCGTCGGCTTCACGGTCTCACCCTAGGAGGGCTTTGTGACGGACAGACCAGAAAATGGTCGCTGAGTCACAAAGCCCACCGGCTGCGGGGTCGCGAGTCACAAAGCCCTCAGGCGTGCGTCGGAAATCCCAGGTTGATCCCGCCGTGCGCCGGGTCGGGCCAGCGCGACGTCACGACCTTGCCGCGGGTGAAGAAGTGGAAACCCTCCGCGCCGTGCGCATGCGTGTCACCGAACAGCGAGGCCTTCCAGCCGCCGAACGAGTAGTACGCCATCGGCACCGGGATCGGGACGTTGATCCCGACCATGCCCACCTGCACCTCGTTCTGGAACTTCCGCGCCGCACCGCCGTCACAGGTGAAGATCGCGGTGCCGTTGCCGAAGGGGTGGGAGTTGATGAGCTCCATGCCCTCTTCGTAGGACTCCACCCGGACCACCGACAGCACCGGCCCGAAGATCTCCTCGCGGTAAATGCTCATGTCCGGCGTGACGTTGTCAAAGAGCGTCGGCCCGAGCCAGAAGCCGCCCGCCTCACCGTCCGGCTGGACCTGCCGGCCGTCCACCACCAGGGTGGCGCCCTCGGCGACGCCCGCGTCCACGTAGCCCGCGACCTTGTCCCGGTGTGCGGCAGTCACCAGCGGTCCCATGTCACAACCGCGGCGGCCATCGCCGGTGCGCAAGCCGGCCATCCGGGTTGAAATGGCCTTGATCAGGTCGTCGGCGACCGGCTCGACCGCCACCAGCACGGAGATGGCCATGCAGCGCTCGCCCGCGGAACCGAAACCCGCGTTGACCGCGGAATCAGCAGTGAGCTCAAGATCGGCGTCGGGCAAGACCAGCATGTGATTCTTGGCGCCGCCGAGTGCCTGCACCCGCTTGCCGTGCGCTGTCCCGGTCTCGTACACGTACTGCGCGATCGGGGTGGAACCGACAAACGAGATGCTGGCCACGTCGGGGTGGGTCAGCAGGGTGTCCACCGCCTCCTTGTCCCCATGCACGACGTTGAAGACGCCGTCGGGCAGGCCGGCCTGCTTCCAGAGATCAGCGATGAACATGGCCGCACTCGGGTCCTTCTCGCTCGGCTTGAGCACGACAGTATTGCCCGCCGCTATAGCGATCGGGAAGAACCACATGGGCACCATTGCAGGGAAGTTGAAGGGGGAGATGATGCCGACCACCCCCAGCGGCTGCCGCAGCGAGTAGACGTCCACGCCGGTGGACACGCTTTCGGAGTACCCGCCCTTGAGCAGGTGGGCGTTCCCGCAAGCGAACTCCACGACCTCCTGGCCGCGGCTGACCTCGCCGAGGGCGTCGGAGACGACCTTGCCGTGTTCGCTCGTGATGATCTCGGCCAGTTCCTGCTTGTTGGCGTTGAGCAACTCGCGGAAGCGGAACAGGACGTCCATGCGCTTCGTCAGAGTCGCACGGCCCCACGTCTCGAACGCGGCCTTGGCCGACGCCACAGCGGTGCCGACGTCGGCCGCCGATGCGAAGTCGACGGTCTTGGTGATCTCACCGGTGGCAGGGTCGTACACGTCGCCGTGGCGGGCTGCCGTGCCGTCCCAGAATCGACCGTCGATCCAGTGCGTGATCTTGGTCGTCATGTGTATCTCTCCTTGTTGTGATTCGGTGAGCAGGCGGGTTCAGGCGCCCGCGTGCCCACCAATCGAGTTTTCAACTGTCAAAGCCCAGGCCCAGCTGGTCCAACGTGCGCAGCCAGAGATCCCGCTTACCTTCCTGCTCGTCGGCCTTGGCCAAAGAGCGCCGGGTGATGTCGATCCCCAATTGCCGCACCGGTTCCGGCGGGAATGGCAGCGGCTTGCTGCGCACCATCTTCAGCCGCGTGCGTTCGGTCTCCTCCCGCAGCAGCAAGTCCAGCACGACATCGGCGCCGAAGCGGGAGGCCCCAACGCCCAGCCCCGTGAACCCGACGCTGTAGGCGACGCGGGCGTCGTACGCGGTGCCCCAGAACGCGCTGAACCGTGAACAGGTGTCGATAGCGCCGGCCCAGCAGTACTCGATCGGCACCTCGGCGACCTGCGGGAACGTCTCGTGCAGATGCTCGACAAGCCGGGCGCTCAAATCATCGTCGCGTTCCAAGCGCGAGCCGGGGCGTTCACCGGCCTGGTACACCGCGTCGTAGCCGCCGAACAGGATCCGGTCGTCCTCGGTGATCCGGTAGTAGTGGAACTGGTTGCCGGAGTCACCGATGCCCTGCCTGTCAGACCAGCCGATCGCCGCCCGCACGTCGGCCGGCAGCGGCGCGGTGACCACCACATGGTCGAAGACCGGCACAACGTAGGCGCGCAGGCGCTTGAGCAGCGGAGCATGAGCAGCAGTCGTCAGCGCTACCCGCAGGGTTTCGACACGCCCCGAGTAGGTGCTCACGGACATGCCGGCGCCGCTGGGCTGCAAGGACTGGGCGGGGGAGTGCTCGTGAATGCGCACGCCGAGCTCTTCGGCCACCCGAGCTAGCCCCCAGCACAGCCGGGCCGGGTCGACGATGCCGACCTCCGGGTCGTGCACAGCACCCTGATACAACGGCGACGCGACGGCCCCACGAGTGCGCTCGGCGTCCCAGAACTCGACCTCCGCACCGTGCGCCCGCGCCAGTTCGACGTGCTCCTGCAGATGCGCGATCTGGTACGGCTCAGTGGCCACCTGCAACTCGCCGGACCGCTGGTAGTCGCAGTCGATGCCGTAGTCGGCGATCGTCTTCTCGATCCCGCGCAGGTTCTCCACGCCCATGGCCTGCAACGTGGCGAACTCCGATGGCCAGCGCTCGATGCCGTTGAGGTGGCCATGCGTGATGCTCGCCGCGACGAAGCCACCGTTGCGCCCCGATGCGCTCTGTGCGATCCGGCCGCCCTCCAGCAGCACCACGTCGAGTTCCGGCCGGCGCTGCTTGGCGCGCACGGCGGTCCACAGCCCGGACAGGCCGGCACCTACCACCACGAGGTCGGCGGTCGTGACCCCGTCCAGCGGTTCACGCGCAGCCGGACGGTCAGGGTGGGCCAGCCAGAACGGCTCATGGCGAGCATCGGCGATCGCGTTCCGCGCGCGATCACCGGCCGTCTGGGCGAACGGCACCTATGCCTCCTTGCGGCGAATGTTCCGGATCTGCGCCACCAGCACGATGGCCAGCGCGATGAAGAACATTGCGGAGGCGATGACGTTGGCCTGAGCGGGAATGCCGCGGGTGGCCGACACGTACACGAACTTCGGGAACGTCGTGAACTGCCCGGAGTTGAAGTTCGTGATGATGAAGTCGTCGAAGCTCAGGCTGAACGCCAGCAACGCGGCGGCCGCGATACCAGGCGCCACCAGCGGCAGCGTGATCTTGCGGAACGTCTCCCGCTCGTTGGCGTAGAGGTCCATCGCCGCCTGCTCCAGCCGCGGATCGAGGCTGGCCAGCCGGGCCTTGACGGTGACCACGACGAACGAGATGCAGAACATCACGTGCGCGATGAAGACCGTCCAGAATCCCAGCGGGACGAAGATGTTCAGGAACAGCGCCAGCAGGCTGGAACCGAGCACGACCTCGGGCGTGGCCATGGGCAGGAAGATCGTGAGGTTGGTCGTGCCGCGGCCGCGGAACTGGTAGCGCACCAGTGCGAACGCGATCATCGTGCCGAGGATCGTCGACGCAATCGTCACACCGAGGGCCAGCACGATCGAGTTGACGACGGACTCACACACCTGGGGAGCGCCACACGGGTTCTTCCAGTTGTCCAGCGTGAAGCCCTGCCACACGATGTTCGTGCGACCGGCGTCGTTGAACGAGAAGACGAACGTGTAGGCCACCGGTAGCAGCAGGTAGAGGAACGCGATGAACGCGTACACCTTGAGCACGTTGTTGCCGACCCAGTTGCGCAACCGGACGGAGAACGGCGCCTTCTGCGCCACTGCGGTACTCATACCAGCTCCTCCGACCCGGTGCGGCGCACGTAGACCAAGACCAGGGCCAGGATCGTCGCCATGAGGATGAACGAC
Organism: Candidatus Nanopelagicales bacterium; assembly: GCA_037045455.1. GTDB lineage: Bacteria > Actinomycetota > Actinomycetes > S36-B12 > UBA10799 > JADKAV01. The sequence goes on from JBAOIN010000003.1 coordinate 295,684, forward strand.
AGGACCGCCGCCGTCGGGTAGTCGTTGACGCTCAAGAACGTGTACTCGATCCGGTTACCGATCATCGTGTTCGACGGCCGGCCCAGCAGTGCCGCGTTGACGTAGTCACCGGCCGCCGGGATGAACGTCAGCAGCGTGCCTGCCACCACACCCGGCATCGACAGCGGCAGCGTCACTTTGCGGAAACCCGTGAACGGCTTGGCGTACAGGTCACCGGCCGCCTCGACCAGGCGGGGGTCCACCCGCTCCAGGCTGGCGTAGATCGGCAGCGTCATGAACGGCAGGAAGTTGTAGACCAGACCGGTTATGACCGCCAAGGCCGATGGATACAAACCACCTGTCTGGCTGACCAGTCCGAGCGAGCGGAACACCGCCACCACTGGACCTTCGTCGGCCAGGATCTGCCGCCAGGCCACCGTCCGCAGGATGAACGACACGAAGAACGGGGCGATCACCAGGACCAGCAGGATGTTGCGGTACCGGCCGCCCTTGAACGCGATGGCGTAAGCCAGCGGGTAGCCGATCGCCAGCGCCAGGATCGTCGCGATGCTCGCGTAGACGAACGAGCGGATCAGCGGCACGTAGTACGTGCTGTCGGTCAGCGTGTCGATGTAGTTCGCGAAGTGGAACGTCTGCTCGAACTCACCGACGTCACCGCCCGGGACCGGGGTCATCAGGCTGGTGCCGAACAGCGTGACGAGCGGCACGACGAAGAAGATCGCGAGCCACAACATGCCGGGCAGCATCAGCCAGTACGGAGTGAACCGGCCACCGCGCTTCTGCGGCTGGTTGTGGTGCGGTTGTTCCTCGAGGGTGTCCCCGAGGGCAGCGGCGATGGACATCAGGACACCGCCAGCTCGTCCTCGATACCGGCGTGGATGTCCTGCGATGCCGCTCAGCACGAAGCCGTGCATCGGCAGCCACGTGAGCCGCACCCGGGAGGCGATCGGCAGCAGGCTGCTGGCGCTGAGGTTCTGGGCGAAGACGTTGATGGTGTCACCGCCGTTGGTGGTCACCTCGTACTGCGTGCTCACGCCCAGGAAGCTGCTGGTCTCCACGACGCCGTCGACGTAGTTGCCGTGCTCGGGCGGCGTGGCCGTCGTCGTCCAGGGCTTCGATGTGGATCTTCTCCGGGCGCACCCCGACCAGCACCTGGGAGCCGCTGGCGAGGTTCACGCCATTGGCGACCCGGCGCCTTGGGCATCACGAAACGGCCGTCGGAGTCCTCCAGGATCACGTCGTCGCCGCTGGTGTCGGCGACCTTCGCCGGGAACAGGTTGGACTGGCCCAGGAAGTTGGCGACGAATGCCGTCTGCGGGGACTCGTACAACTCGGTGGGCGGGCCCATCTGCTCGATGATCCCGTTGTTCATGACCGCCACGGTGTCGGCCATGGTCATGGCCTCCTCCTGGTCGTGGGTGACGTGGATGAACGTCAGGCCGACCTCGGTCTGGATCCGCTTGAGCTCCAGCTGCATCTGCCGGCGCAGCTTGAGGTCCAGCGCACCCAGCGGCTCGTCCAGCAGGAGCACCGCGGGCCGGTTGACGATCGCCCGGGCCAGTGCCACCCGCTGCTGCTGGCCGCCGGACAGCTGTCCCGGCTTGCGCTTGGCCACGTGCGAGAGCTCGATCAGCGCAAGGGCGTCGTCGACCTGCTGGGAGTAGTCCTTGAGCCCGCGCCGGCGCAAGCCGAACGCCACGTTCTCGTAAATGTCCATGTGCGGGAACAGTGCGTAGTTCTGGAACACGGTGTTCACCGGCCGCCGATAGGGCTTCTCGTAAGTGATGTCCGCGTCCCCGATCCGGATCGAGCCGGCGGTCGGCGCTTCCAGCCCCGCCACCATGCGCAGCGTGGTGGTCTTGCCGCAGCCGGACGGGCCGAGCAGGGCGAAAAACGAACCCTGGGGCACCTGCAGGCTCAGGTCGTTGACGGCAGTGAAGTCGCCGAACGACTTGGTCAGGTTCTCCAGGTAGAGGTCGCCCTCTGCCTTGGTGATGTCAGATTTGCTCATGAGGGGTGGGTTCCTATCCTTGGATGACTCGGCCGAAGGCGTCGCTGTATTGGACCTGTTCTTCCGGCGTCAGCGGCCGGAAGACGTAGGCCTGGTTGAGGGTCTCGTCGCTGGGGAAGATCCACTCGCTCTTGGCCAGCTCGGGGTCGATCTTCTCCATCTCCTGCTTGGCGCCCTCTACTGGGCACACGTAGTTGACGTAAGCCGCGACCAGCGCGGCCACATCGGGCCGGTAGTAGTAGTCCATGAGCGCGTGCGCGCCCTTCGGGTTGGAGGCCGTGACCGGCACCATGAGGTTGTCGCTCCACAAGGTGCCACCGGTCTCGGGCAGCGCGAACTCCCACTTGTCGCCTTCCTCGGCGTTGATCTGGAAGATGTCCCCGGACCAGGCGATCGCGGCCCAGGCCTGCTCGTTGATGAGGTCCTCCTTGTAGGAGTTGCCCTTCACCTGCTTGACCTGGCCGGAATCGACCTGTGCCTGCAGCACGTTCAGCGCCGCGGTGAACTGCTCGTCGGTGAAGGGCTGGGAGATGTCCACACCCTGCGACAGCATGATGCAGCCGATCGTGTCGCGCATCTCCGAAAGCACGACGACCTTGCCTTTGAGCTCGGGAGCCCAGAGGTCGTCGATGGTGCGCAGACCGTTGGGCACGCGTTCCTTGTTCCAGGCCAGTCCGGCGAATCCTGACTGCCAGGTCAGTGAGTACTCGCGGCCGGGATCGAACTGCACGTCCTGCAGCGCCGGCAGGATGTTCTTCTTGTTCGGCACCGTCTGGTCGTCGATCGTGCTCACGTAACCCTTACGGATCCACTCCGCGGCCAGCCAGTCGGTGAGGGTCACGATGTCGTAGCCGATGTTTTGCCCATTGGCCAGCTGCGGGGCGACCTTGCCGTTGAAGGAGACGTTGTCGTCGATGTCCTCGCGGTACTCGACCTTGTAGCCGCTCTCCTTCTCGAAGGCCACCAGGCTCGGGTAGGTGCGGGACTCCTCGTCGTAGTCGAGGTATAGGGTCCAGTTCGCCCAAACGATCGTTTTGCTGTCACCGCCCTGGTTCTGTTGCGTGGGGTTGACGGCGCCGCGTGTGCCGCACGCCGCCAGGAACGCGGCGGCACCGGCAGCGCCCATGCTGTTCAAGAAGCCGCGCCGCGACATCGCGTGCTTGAGGAACTCGGTCCTCGGGTCTTTGTCGGTCACTTACTGGCCCTTCTCGCTGAAGATCGTTCTGTGCCATTCCTTGTGGCTGACGCCCGTGATGTCCATGCTGACGTGCTTGACCTGGGTGTACTCATCGAAGGAGTACGTGCTCATGTCCTTGCCGAAGCCGGACTGCTTGAAGCCACCGTGCGGCATCTCGGACACGATCGGGATGTGGTCGTTGATCCACACGCAGCCGGCCTGGATCTCGCGGCTGGCGCGGTGAGCGCGCACGACGTCGGTGGTCCAGGCGGAAGCGGCCAGACCGTAGGGGGTGTCGTTGGCCAGCCGGATGGCTTCGTCGTCGTCGTCGAAGGGCAGGACCACCAGGACCGGGCCGAACACCTCGTCCTGGACGATCTCGCTGTCCTGCGCCGCAGTCGGTGATCAAGGTGGGGGAGTAGAAGGAGCCGGGACCGTCCGGGATCGTGCCGCCGCAGCGCACTTTGGCTCCGGCGGCCACGGCCCGTTCGACCATCGCGGCGACCTTCTGCTGCTGGGCCTGGCTGATCAGCGGGCCGATGTCGGTGGTCGCCGTCGCGGTGTCGCCCAGAACGACGGAGTCCATGACATCCGCGACGCCGGCTACGAACTGCGTCGTACAGGCTGCGGTGGACGTAGGCCCGGGTGGCGGCCGTGCAGTCCTGACCGGTGTTGATCAGGCTGCCTGCCACCGCACCGTGGATGGCGGCCTCAAGGTCGGCATCGGCGAACACCACGAAGGGGGCCTTGCCGCCGAGTTCGAGGTGCAGTCGTTTGAGCCCGGCCATCGCGACTTCAGCGATTCTGTGCCCGACTTTCGTGGAGCCGGTGAAGGAGACCATGCGCACGTCCGGGTGCCCGATCAGGGCCTCGCCCGCGACCGGGCCGGTGCCCGTGACGACGTTGAACACGCCGTCCGGAAAGCCTGCGCGGGTGGCATCCTCGGCCAGCATGAGCGTGGTCAATGGCGTCAGTTCGCTGGGCTTGAGCACGATGGTGTTTCCCGCAGCGACGGCCGGCAGCATCTTCCACATCGCCATCTGCAGCGGGTAGTTCCAAGGGGCGATGGAACCGACCACGCCGATCGCTTCCCGGCGGACGGTGGAGGTGTGCGTGCCGTCCCACTCCGCGGCCGCGCTGCCCTGCAGGTGACGCGCGGCGCCGGCGAAGAACTCGGCGTTGTCAATCGATCCGGGCACGTCGAACTCGGTCGCCAGCCGGATCGGTTTACCGGCCTGCGCGGATTCCACTCGGGCGTACTCGTCAGCGCGCTCGGACATGACGCGGGCGAGGTCGTGCAGTGCGGTGCTGCGTTCGGCCGGGGTTGCTGTCGACCAGCCTGGGAAGGCGCTCTTTGCTGCCGCGACCGCGGCATCGACGTCTGCAGCGGTCGCCAGCGTGACGGTGCCGACAACCTCGCCCGTGGCAGGGTTGACGACCTCGAGCGGTTCGCCCGAGCCCGTCTGGGCGCGGCCGTTGATCCACTGGCCCATTGTTCGGCGCCTCCCGGAAACCGTTTCACGACATTGGGGGGATTATTACATGCGGAATGCGTTGTGAGAACACGACTCGGACGACTGATTTAGAAGCAAATGATCTTTCGTCTCTGAGGTGCGGCTGCCGGGTACGCCCCTAGCAGTTACGGTGAGGACGTGACCCATCCGAAGCGCGAGTTCAGCCGACGCGACCTCGCGGGCTGGCTCGAGGGTCCGAAAGCCAGCCTCGAGGACCAGGGGTACGAGTTCGGCTACAAGGGTCAACGTCTCGGGCTTCCCCAGACCGGGCCCGGCTCGGTCGCGGGCATGGGCCGGCGGTTCGTGGCATTGCTCGTGGACTGGCTGGCGTGCGTGCTGATCGCGCGGCTGATCGACTCCGAGCCCAACCCGGCACTGCCGCTAGTCATCTTCTTCGTCGAGGTCAGCCTTTTCACCGCGCTCACGGGCTCCAGTTTCGGACAGCGGATCCTCGGCATCCGTGTAGAGAGCCTGACCACCGGGCGGCTGGACCCGTTGCGCTCGGTCGTGCGCACAGGATTGCTGTGTTTGGTCGTGCCGCCGCTAATTTTCGACCGCGACCAGCGCGGTTTGCACGACAAGGCTGCCAACTCGGTGGCGGTGCGGATGGGTCACGCGTCGTGAGTGGTTCGGCCATCCGCTAGCCCGGATCGTTCATGCGCCGCAACCCCGGCCGATCCGTGGGCGTGCTAACGGATTGCGACTTCACCCGCCAGGTACGCCCTCGCGCCCCGACCTAATCCGTTAGACCTTCGAACATCCGTTAGACGGAAATGTCCGCTTTGCCCTCTAACCGATGGTTCAAGGTCTAACCGATACGGTCCACTAGCGCCGCGGTGGCCGCATCGCGCGTGTGGACTTCGGAATCGGGCCCTTCGGCATGGCCACCGGCTGGTTGCTCAGCGCCTCCAACCGCCGCCGGACCTCGGTGACCTGACCGCCGGTCAGCGTCTTGGGCATCTTGCGGACAGTCTTCACGAGTTTGGTCAGCGGGATTTGGCCCTCACCGTCGCCGAGCACGATCTCGGTGAACTCCACATCCGGGACGAACCGAGATTCCCGCTGCTTCTCGTTGCGCAGAGCGTGGGCCACGCGCGAACTGCTGCCCTCGCCAACCAGGATCACGCCGGGACGGCCGATGACCCGGTGCACGATGTCCTGGTTCTTGGTGACGGCAACTGCCGGGGTGACCAGCCAGTCCTTGCCCAAAGTGTTGAGCACGGCGGCACCCGCACCCGGCTGACCCTCGATCTGGGAGTACGCGGCGCGCTCTGCACGCCGGCCCAGCACGATGGCCGCAATGAGCAGGCCCGTGGTGAATCCCAGCGGCACCAGCCACCAGTTCTTGAGCAGCAGACTGGCCAGGACTGCCAGCGCGACCGGGGCGAGAATGCACCCCAGCAGGATCCAGCCGATGCGCGGATCCGACTGCTTGGTCATCTGGTACGTCTGGCGAATCTGTGCCAGACGTCCGGGTTTGCCGTCCTTACGTGCCATGGATCAAGACTACGTGGTGGCCCGTGCCGCGATCGCTTGCCGGTACAACCGGCCCGCGCGATAACTGGAGCGAACCAGAGGCCCGCTCATGACCCCGAGGAAGCCGATCTCGGCAGCAGCCAGCGCCAGATCGTCGAACTCGGCCGGCTCCACCCAACGCTCGACCGGATGGTGACGCGTGCTGGGGCGCAAGTACTGCGTGATCGTGAGCAGGTCGCAACCCGCCTCGCGCAAATCGCGCATGCGTGTCGAGGACCTCCGGGATCTCCTCGCCCATCCCCAGGATCAGGTTGGACTTTGTCACAAGGCCGGCGGCCCGAGCCTGGGTGAGCACGTCCAGTGAACGCTCGTAGCGGAACGCCGGCCGGATCCGCTTCATCAAGCCGCGGTACGGTCTCGACGTTGTGCGCCAGTACCTCAGGGGCGGCGTCGAACACCTCGCCGAGCAGTTCTGGTTTGCCGGAGAAATCCGGGATCAGCACCTCAACGCCGCACCCCTGCACCACGTCGTGGATCTCGCGCACGGTCTGCGCGTACAGCCAGACGCCCTCGTCGGGCAGGTCGTCGCGGGCCACGCCGGTGACGGTCGCATAGCGCAGTCCCATCTGGGCCACCGTCGCGGCCACCGTCGCCGGCTCGCCGCGGTCCAGCGGTTCGGGCTTGCCGGTGTCGATCTGGCAGAAGTCGCAGCGCCGGGTGCATTGGTCGCCACCGATCAGGAACGTGGCCTCCCGGTCCTCCCAGCACTCGTAGATATTGGGGCAACCAGCCGCCTGGCAGACCGTGTGCAGCCCGCCCTCGGCGACGGTCCGCCGCAGGTCGTGGTACTCGGGGCCCATAACAGCGCGGGTCTTGATCCACGGTGGCTTGCGCTCGATCGGCACCTGCGCGTTGCGCACCTCCAACCGCAGCAACTTGCGGCCGTCGGGACCAGGGGTGGACATGAAGCCAGGTTACGCCCGGCGGTGGCGCACGACCATGCGGTCCGCGACCAGCGAACCCGCGCCCAGGAGCGCCAGCACGACCGCCACGACCACGTAGGCAGTCACCCAGGGTGCCACGAGCAACTCGCCGATGGCCCGCGTGATCGTCCACTCCGGATCGTCACCACCGCTGACGGTCCATGCGCTGCGGATCACCAGTGCTGCGATGGCGACGATTCCGGCAGTGAGGCCGCTGGCCACCGCCAGAGCACGCAGGCGGCCGCGCTCCAGGATCACCAGCAGACCGCCGCAGACGACGATCCCGATCAGCGCCGGCAGCAGGGCATTGCGCAGCACCGTCAGCGGCAGTCGCAGCCAGTCCGGAGGCAGCGGGAACGGCACGCTGATCCCGGGCAGTTGGAGGGCGTCCAAGGGCACGGACACCGGTCCCAGTGACAGGGCTTGACCGGCCAGCAGCTCGTCGAGGTCGAAGTGGGCCTCGCCTTCGTTGAGGTCCGCCTCCAGTCCCGGCCGGCCGAGCGTGTCCTGGTCCAGCCAGGCCACGAAGGCGTTGTGCATCTGCGTGGACATGGCGAGCATCGCGCGTTCGCCGGGCTGCGAGTTGACTGCCGTATTGACCAAACCGGAGACCGTGGGTTGCGCCTTGTCGAGCAGGAAGTCGGCCTGCGTGGAGAAGATCGGCGCGGTGCGGTCGACGAATGCCCGGGCGTCGTCCATCACCTGCGCGGTCGCTCGGTCGGTGATGACCGTATCCACGTTCTCGATCTGCAGCACCTTGGTCATCGACGCCTGGAATGCCTGCTCGTCAAGGATCTTCTCGTTCAGCCACCAGGAGGCGGGTGCGATCAGCCAGCAGGCGACCCACGCGAACGTCGCCGCGACGATGCCGACCGCTCTCACCGTGGGGATTTCACAGGTGTCAAGAACCGCCCCAGGTCGGCGGTGACGGTCGACACGACCGCTTCGAAATCCACCGGTTGCCCGAGTTCCTGCGCGATCGAGGTCACCGTCGCGTCCGAGATGCCGCACGGCACGATCCGGTCGTAGGCCCGCAAGTCACAGTTCACGTTCAGCGCGAAACCGTGCATCGTCACCCCGCGGGCCACCCGCACGCCGATCGCCGCGATCTTGCGATCCGGCGAGCCTGGGATCCAGACACCGCTGCGCCCTGCCACCCGCTCACCCTGCACGCCGAACTGCGCGCAGGTCGTGATCAGCAACTCCTCCAGACGGCGCACGTAGCCCACGACATCCATCGGCTCGGGCAGGTGGACGATGGGGTAGCCGACCAGTTGCCCGGGGCCGTGCCAGGTGATCCGGCCGCCGCGGTCGATGTCGATGACGGGGGTGCCGTCCACCGGCCGGTCCTCGGGTTGGGTGCGCCGGCCGGCGGTGTACACCGAATCGTGTTCCAGCAGCAGCACGGTGTCCGGCATGTCAGCGGCCACGACTGCGGCGTGGATCTCGCGCTGCAGTTCCCAGGTCTCCTGGAACGGCACGACGCCCAAGCGCCGGACGTGCAGGTCGGTCACGATGTCAGCGTATGCCTGCTGGTGCGTGACGGGCGAAACGATGTGCCTCCCGGGGCCAGTTCCTGGTCTCCGTGGCGCATCGGCCAGAGGCGAAGGAAGCTGCGATGTGCCTCCGAGACCAGTTCCTGCGTCTGTCAGGCACATTGCTCTGTTGGGCACGCACGGTGCGACATGAATGTGGACAAAACCCGTCCACGCGGCGTCGGAACCGGCAGAGTGTCTTCATGCAGGCCACCGTTGTGTACGACGTCTCCCGCCGGCGCCTTCTGCAGCCTCTGATGGGTGTCCGTCACGCGCACCTGCATCCGTTGACTGCGGTACGGGCAGGCAGCGAGTCTCTGTCTTTGCACTACGGGGAAGCGGGGGCGTGCGGACCGGCATGTGATGGCATCGCCGGCGCGGTGCGAGCTGTGCACGCTGCTGGACTGTGGATCGGCAACATCCTTTCGGCGGTCGGTCTGGACGAGGCCGGTCGCTGGGTGCTTTCCGGCGTTGGATCGGCCTGGGACCTCGCTGACCCGTTCGCTGGTCATCCGGCAGCCAGCACGCACGACCTGCGCATTCCGTGGCGGCAGGCAGCCGATGTGCGGGATCTGGCCGAGTTGCCCGTGGCCGTCACGCATTGCGCAGGCGTTTGACCGACTCCGCCGCCCGGATCATCGAGGCGACATCGGGCTGCTCCCAGCTGAAGCCGGTCCGCTCGAGGACGCCGGGTACGATCCGCTGACTGGCCAGCGTGTCCTGGCGCGAACTCCCCGAGCACAACCTTGAGTGCGAACGCTGGAACCGGCAGCACAGTCGGCCGCCGCAGCACCTCGCCCATGACCTTCGTGACCTCGGCGTTGGGGATCGGCGTCGGGACCCACGAGGTTGACCGGGCCGTGGATGTCGTGCTCGAGCAAGTGCCGCAATGCGCGGACCTCGTCGTTGAGCGAAATGGGGGACCAGTACTGCTTTCCCGAACCGAGTTTGCCGCCGACCCCCGCCTTGAAGATCGGCAGCAGCTTCTGCCAGGCACCGCCGTCGCCCGACACGACCAACCCGGTGCGTGCGAACGCCACTCGCAGACCGGCGTCCCGTGCCGGGGCGGTGGCCGCCTCCCACTGCTGCACGACGTCGGCGAGGAAGCCCTCACCCTTCGGTCCGGTCTCGTCGGTGATGCGGTCACCGGTATCGCCGTAGTAGCCGATCGCGGACCCGTTGACCAGGACGCGTGGACCCTCGGTGGCATGCGCCATTGCCGTTGCGATGGTGGTGGTGCCGTCGACGCGGCTGCCGAGGATCTGCTGCTTGTAGGCGTCGGTCCAGCGTTTGTCGCCGATCCCGGCTCCAGCGAGGTGCACGATCCCGTCGAGGCCGTGCAGCAAGGCTGGGTCAAGGGGGCTGCCGGGCCGCCACGGGATCTCGTCGGGGGACTGGGAATCCCGCCGCACGAAGGCCACGACCTGATGACCGTTGGCCGGTGAGGGCAGCGGCTCAGCGCTGACCCGATCATTCCGGAGGCCCCGGTGATACCTACCCGCATGCCTCAAGTGTGGTGCAGGTTGGCTGCAGCCGCGACCGGGAGTTGCGGCGGTTTCGGTGTCTCACGCGACCTTAGATGGCACGTGAGACACCGAAACCAGGCCTACATCCCGGCGTCGAACTCCCCGGACTCCAAGCGTGCCTTCATCGTGGCCAGGAAGCGGGCGGCATCGGCACCGTCCACCAGCCGGTGGTCGTAGGTGAGAGCCAGGAACACCATCGAGCGCACCGCGATCACGTCCTGACCGGTGTCATCGGTGACCACGACCGGGCGCTTGACCACCGCACCGGTTCCCAGGATCCCTACCTGCGGCTGGTTGATGATCGGGGTGTCGAACAGCGCGCCGCGGCTACCTGTGTTTGTGATCGTGAACGTGCCGCCGGACAACTCGTCGGGGCTCACCTTGTTCGTGCGGGTCCGCTCGGCGAGGTCGGCGATCTTGCGGGCCAGACCCGCGATGTTCAAATCGCCGGCGTTGTGGATCACCGGCACCAAGCAGGCCGCGCTCGGTGTCGACGGCAATCCCCAGGTGCTCGCCGTCGTGGTAGGTCACCGTGCCGGCCTCGAGGTCCATCGACGCATTCACCTGCGGGAACGCCTTGAGCGCCTCACAGGCGGCCTTCGCGAAGAACGGCATGAAGGTCAGCTTCACGCCCTCGCGGGCCAGGAACTCGTTCTTCACCCGCTCCCGCAGCAGCGCGATACGGGTGACGTCGACCTCGAGCACGGTGGTCAACTGGGCTGAGACCGCAAGCGACTCGAGCATGCGGGTCGCGATGACCTTGCGCAGCCGGCTCAACGGTTCGGTGGTTCCGCGCAGGTGGGACGTTGCTGCCGGTGCTCGGGGCAGGTGCGGGGGTAGCCGCGGGCGCGGCCGGTGCGGGAGCCGGTGCGGCCTGTGGCTGTCGCTGCGGCCATCACGTCCTGCTTGCGGATCCGGCCACCGACGCCAGTGCCCGAAACGCGTGGCCAGGTCGACACCCTTCTCCTTGGCCAGCTTGCGCACGATCGGCGTGACGTAGACGTCCTCGCCGCTAGCCGCAGCGGCTGGGGCCGGGGTCGGTGCTGTAGCCGGTGTCGGTGCAGCGACCGGCGCCGGGGGTGCCGGGGCAGCCGCAGGTGCTGGTGCTGGGCTGGGGCAGGCGGCAGGGGCTGGTGCGGCGGGGCAGGCGCAGGTGCTGGAGCAGCGGCGGGTGCGGGCGCAGGAGCAGGTGCCGGCGCAGCAACGGGCGCATCGGCGCCGCCAATGACTGCCAGGACGGCCCCCACTTCGACGGTCTCGTCCTCGTTCACGTTGATGGCGGTGAGGACGCCGGCCGCCGGAGAGGGAATCTCGGTGTCGACCTTGTCGGTGCTGACTTCCAGCAGCGGTTCGTCCATCGCGACGCTGTCGCCGACCTGCTTGAGCCAGCGGGTGACCGTTCCCTCGGTGACACTCTCGCCCAGGGCGGGCAAGGTGACGTCAGTGCCGGGGCCTGATGAGGCAGCGGGCGTCGGGGCTGCGGGTGGTTCGGGAGCGGCCGCCACAGGTTCCGGGGCAGGCTCAGGCGCAGGAGCAGCAGGGGCAGGAGCCGCTGTTTCCGCCGCGTCCCCGATCACCGCCAGTTCTCCACCGACCTCGACCACGTCGTCCTCGTTGGCCCGGATGGCAGTGAGCACGCCGGCGGCAGGGGAGGGGATCTCGGTGTCGACCTTGTCGGTGCTCACCTCGAGCAGGGGTTCGTCCATCGCCACGGTGTCGCCGACCTGCTTGAGCCAACGGGTGACAGTTCCCTCGGTGACGCTCTCACCGAGTTGGGGCATCGTGACCGACGTCGCCATGGGTTCTCCTTGAGGGTCAGGCGTGTGCGTGCAGGGGTTTGCCGGCCAGGGCGAGATGCGCCTCGCCCATCGCCTCGTTCTGGGTGGGGTGGGCGTGCACCAGCGCGGCGACGTCCTCCGGGTAGGCCTCCCAGTTGTAGATCAACTGGCCCTCACCGATCAACTCGCCGACCCGGGCGCCGACCATGTGGATGCCCACGACCGGTCCGTCCTTCTGGCGTACGAGTTTGATGAAGCCCTGGGTGGCCAGGATCTGGCTCTTGCCGTTGCCGCCCGAGGTTGTACTCGTAACTCTCGATCTCGCCGAACTTCTCCTTGGCCTGAGCCTCGGTGTAGCCGACGCTGGCGACCTCGGGCTCGCAGTACGTGACCCGCGGGATGCCGGCCTCGTCGATCGGCGCCGGATTCAGGCCCGAGAGGTGCTCAGCCAGGTAGATGCCCTGGCCGAAGCCACGGTGGGCCAACTGCAGCCCGGGGACGATGTCGCCCACGGCGTAGATCCCGGGCACGTTGGTCTGCAAGTTGCCGTCGACCGGGACGAATCCGCGGTCCATCGTCACGCCCTGCTCCTCGTAGCCGATGTCCGAGGTGCGCGGCCCGCGGCCGACCGCCACCAGCAGCAAGTCCGCGGTCAGCGTCTTGCCGTCCTCGAGGGTGACTGTGACGCTGCTGGCGTCCTGGGTCGCGCCGCTGAACCGCACGCCGGTGTGGAAGGCGATCTTGCGCTTGCGGAACGCCCGCTCCAGAGCCTTCGAACAGGCCTCGTCCTCAGCCGGCACCAGCCGCGGCAGCGCTTCCACGATCGTCACCTCAGCGCCGAAGGAGGTCCACACGCTGGCGAACTCCACGCCGATCACGCCACCGCCGAGCACGATCGCGCTCTTCGGGACGAAGTCCAGTTGCAGCGCCTGATCGCTGGTGATGATCCGGCCGCCGATGTCCAAGCCGGGCAGTGAGCGGGCGAAGGAACCGGTCGCCAGGACGACGGCCCGGCCACGGTAGGTCTGACCGTCGACCTCGACGGCGTCCTTGCCGACCAGCCGGCCGGTGCCGGTGACGTAGGTGATGTCCCGGCTCTTGACCAAGCCCTGCAGCCCCTTGTAGAGCCGGCTGACGACGCCGTCCTTGTACTTGTTGACCCCGGCCATGTCGATGCCCTGCAGGGTCGCCTGCACTCCGAATAACTCGCTCTCGCGGGTGGAATCAGCAACTTCCGCCGCGTGCAGCAACGCCTTCGTGGGGATGCAGCCGCGGTGCAGGCAGGTGCCGCCGAGCTTGTCCTCCTCGATGAGCGCAACCTTCTTGCCCAGTTGCGCGGACCGCAGCGCGCAGGCGTAACCGCCGCTGCCGCCGCCCAGGATCACGATGTCGTAGAGGTCCTCGGCCACACGTACTCCCTTGTCGTCTCCTGCGCATCCTTTCACCGGATGAAGATGCGCGGCTACTTGTAACCTACCCGGCTCGGCGACGGGCGAACTCCACGAGTGTGCGGGCCGCGAAACCGGTGCCGCCGCGCGGGGTGAAGCCGTGCTCGGACCACTCGTTGAACGCCGGTCCGGCGATGTCCAGATGCGCCCATGGGATCTCGTGGGGCACGAAGGACTGCAGGAACAGCCCGGCGTAGAGCATGCCGCCCCACTGGTCGCCGATGTTCTTCAGGTCGGCGACCGGCGAGGACAGGCCGGCCCGCAGCGACTCGGGTAGCGGCATCGGCCAGAAGCCTTCACCCACTTCAGAGCCGGCTTGCCGCACTTCTTCCTGCAGCAGTTCGTCGTTGCCCATCACCCCGGCCAGCCGAGTGCCGAGCGCCACCATCTGGGCGCCGGTCAGAGTGGCGGCGTCGATGATCGCGTCCGGCTTCTGCTCGGACGCATAGGCCAGTGCGTCGGCCAGCACCAAGCGGCCTTCGGCGTCGGTGTTCAGCACCTCGACCGTGGTGCCGTCGCGCATCGTGATGACGTCGCCGGGCCGTTGCGCGGTGCCGCTGGGCATGTTCTCCGCGCAGGCCAGGTACGTGCTGACCCGCACCTTGAGCCCGAGTTCGGCGATCGCCTTGGTGGCGGCCAGAACCGCGGCCGCTCCGCCCATGTCGCCCTTCATCGTCTCCATGCCTTTGGCGGTCTTCAGCGACAGCCCGCCAGAGTCGAAGGTGATCCCCTTTCCGACGAACGCGAGATGGGCCTTGGCCCCGGCAGGCTTGTACTCCAGGATCACCAGGCGCGGTGGATTCGCCGAACCCTGGCCCACGGCCACGATGCCGCCCATGCGTTCTTTGACCAGGCGAGCGGGGTCCCAAGCGGTCACTTTCACCGGCAGCCCCGACAGTTCACGCTTGGCAGCCTGGGCGAAGTCGGCCGGAGTGAATGCGCCGGGGGGCTGATTCACCAGATCCCGGGCAAGCGTGGTGGCGGCGACATCGGCCAGGACGTTCTTGCGGACGCGAGCCCGGGCCGTGCGGGGAGCAGCGGTGGTCACCGTGACGCTGTCGACCGAGGCCGGGGCGGACGCGCCGAGGAACAGCGGGGCATGGCCACCGAGCAGTGCTCCTTCGCAGACGGCTGCCAGTTCGTCGGGATCGGCGTTGGGAAGCGCGACCACCACCGCCCGGGCTCCGCGTACTGCGCGCAAGGCCGCACCGGCGCCTTCCCGCAGACCTTCTGGGCTCCGGTCGTCGGGCAGTCCGGCGGCGATCACCGATGTGGCCTTCACCCCGGCAGGGGCCGGGATGCGCCAGGTGCCGCCGGTTGCGGCATCGCAGCCGATCCGCGTCAGGTCCTGCGCGATCGTGTCCGCTGCGTCGTCGGTCAAGCCTTCGCTGACGACCCTGCCGTCAGCGGTGACTCCTACGACCAGGACGTCGGCGCGGGCTGCCGCTGGGTCGGTGTCGGTGATCCGGAGCTTCATCCCTCCACCCTAAGCACTCGCGCCCGCTCGTCGTAGATGTGAGCAATACACCCCAGATGTGAGCAATGAACCCGGGGTCTTTCGCTCGCATCTGAGGCTCTTCGCTCACATTTGCGGGCCGAGGGGCGGCTAGCGTGAGGCTCATGACGCAGATTCGCTCCCCGCTGCACGATCGCCATGTCGCTGCCGACGCCAAGTTCGCCGACTTCGCCGGCTGGAGCATGCCTTTGGAGTACGCCGGAACCGTCAGCGAACACACTGCCGTGCGGGAGGCGGTCGGCGTGTTCGACGTCTCGCATCTGGGGACTCTGACCGTGGGCGGTCCGCTGAGCGCCCTGAACTCGGTGCTCACCAACGACCTCGATCGGATCTCCGACGGCCAGGCGCAATACACGCTGCTGCTCAACGAAGCCGGGGGAGTGGTGGACGACCTGATCGCCTACCGAGTGGGTGACCAGGAGGCGCTGCTCGTGCCCAACGCCGCCAACCACCCGTGCGGTGGCGCGGGCGTTGCGAGATGCCGGACTGGAGGTCACCGACATCACCCGGGAAACGGCCATCCTGGCAGTGCAGGGTCCGGCCTCGGATCAGGTGCTGCCGGACCTACCGGATCTGGACTACATGGAGTTCGGGGCTGCGGAGGTGGCTGACGTGCCCGTGACCGTCTGCCGCACCGGGTACACCGGGGAGCGTGGCGTCGAGTTGCTGGTGCCGGCCGAACAGGCCGCAGCCGTATGGGACGCCGTGATCGCCGCCGGTGCGGTGCCGTGTGGGCTCGGTGCCCGGGACACGTTGCGCACCGAAATGGGATACGCCCTGCACGGTCACGAGTTGCGTCCGGACGTGCCCGCCCGCTGGTCGTCGGTGTCCTGGGCGGTGGTTCCGGACAAGGGTGACTTCATCGGCCGGCAGGCTTACGTCGACACCGCACCGGAGCAGAAACTCGTCGGGCTGCGCGTGACCGGGCGGGGCATTCCGCGTGCCGACATGCCGGTCAGTGCGAGGTGAGCAGGAGGTCGGCCTCGTCACCAGCGGCACGTTCTCACCGACGCTGCGAGTAGGCATCGCGCTGGCCCGGGTGGCCAGGGACGTGGTGGTGGGGGATGCCGTGGACATCCTCGTGCGGGGCCGGCCAGTGTCAGCCGAGGTTGTGAAGCTGCCGTTCGTGCCGGCCCGGGTGCGGAGCTGATTCAGTCAGCCGCGAGCAGCGCCAGCCGTAGGTGGGCCAGCCCGGCCAGCGCGCCGAGTCCTTCGCCGGGACCGATCCCCGTCAACCCCCATACCGGGACATCGGCGCGCTCGAGCAGGAAGCGTCCCGCCGGTTCGTCCCCAGTAACCGGAGCCTGCGCCAGCGGTTGCTCGGCCAGCGCGGCGGCCGCGGCACTGAAGACCCCGTCGAGAAGCACCGGGACCGCGCTGTCGGCGATCAACCGTGCAAGCGCTTCGAGCGCAGGGGGTGGTTCGGACAGTGGCGCATCACGGACTTGTTGCACCTTGTCCATCCAGCGCACGTCGGAGATCCCGCTGCCGTGCCCGACGACCAACTGTGGCTCGGCGCCGAACATGCCCACAGCGATGCGGGCAGCCAGGGTGGTCAACCCCCGCCCGACCTCGCCCACCAGCAGCACGTCGTGTTCCGGCAGCTCATCAGAGAACGTTTGGACGGGCACGTCCAGGTAGGCAGCCACCCGCCCCGTCGGGGTTGCTTCGGCGCGCCAGCCCGCCGCATAGTCCTGCGGTAGTTCCGAGATTGCGTCGGGGTCGTCGGTCCCGGCGATCACCAGGATCGGCCGCTCAGGCGGGCCGGAGCCGACCGTGCGCCACCACTCGACCAGCGGGTTCACCTCGCGAACACGAGTGCCGGCATCGGGATGGCCGGCCGCAGCGTGATCGCCGACTGCATGGGGATGTGCTCGGGAACCTGCACGTCCACTTTCCAGGACCGGGCGAGCATGGCCAGGATGACGACTGCCTCGGTCCAGGCGAAGTGCTCGCCGATACAGCGCCGGGTGCTGAAGCCGAAGGGGAACCACACGCCCCGCGGCACGCCGGGCACCCGCTCGTCGAACGCGCCGGTCGGCCCGATCCACCGCTGCGGGCGGAACTCCAGGGCACCTGGCCAGAATCGCGGATCGCGGTGCATCGCGTACTGCGAGGCGAGGACGACGCTGCCACGGGGCAGGTCCCAGCCGCTGACCCGCATGTCCGCGTCCAGCCAGCGTCCGACGATCCAGGCCGGCGGGTACAACCGCAGGGACTCGGCGATCACGGCGTAGGTGCGCGGCACGTTGGCCAGGTCGGCGAAGCTGTGGGGCGGATTCGCGAGGCCGTCGAGTTCCTCGTGCAGCCACGCCAGTTGCTCGGGGTGGTGGGACAGCAGGTGCCAGGCCCAGGTCAAGGTGAGCGCAGTGGTCTCGTGACCGGCCAGAACCAGGGTCATGGCCTCGTCCCGGACCTCCTCGGCGGTGAACGCGGGCTGGCCTTCGTCGTCGACGGCGGTCATCAGCATGGTGAGCAGGTCGTGGCCGACTTCGCCGTCGGCGACAGCTGCCCGGCGCCGCGCGATCATGTCGTCGACGACCCGGTCCAGCGTTTCAATGGCCGCGATCTCCCGGTTGCGACGCGGTGTCGGGATCTTGCTCATGGGGGACGCGAGGGGGCCCAGACCCTTGCCGAAGCCCGCCAGCACTGTGCTCAGGGCGTCCGCGACATCGGGAGCCTCGGAGCGCAGGTCTACCCCGAAGATGGTCCGCCCGATGACATCGAGGGTGAGTTCGGACATCGCCTCGGCGACGTCGATCTGCTGGCCGTCCGACCAGCCGGCGGAGGTGAGCTCGCCCGCGGCCACCATGTCCTGCACGTACTCGGCCAGTCGGGCGGAATGGAACATCGGCTGGATCGCCCGGCGGTGCCGCAGATGCTCGGAACCTTCGGCGGTCAGCAGACCGTTACCCAGCAGCGGGCGGGTCAGTTGCAGGGCCAGACTCTTGCGCGTGTGCCGGCCGTTCTTGACGAAGACATCCCAGATGGCTTCGGGTGAGAACAGGACGTGGACGTGTTCGCCCTGCAACCGGGTGTGTACGACCGGCTGGTTCTGGTCAGCCATCCCAGCGAACACCTCGTAGGGAGCCTTGCGGCCTCGGGTGAGGTCCCACATCACGCGCAGGCCGCTGGGCCCTGCGGGGCGGGGCATCTTCGGCTGTTTGACCCGCATCGCGTCCATGGCGGCGCGGGCCTCGTCGATGCGGTCGGTGACGGTGCTTGCCATATATATAGTCTGCCTCGCGGGTGACCGGCGATGGAGAGGATGGCCGCGGATGGCCGAATGGCGTGATGTGCACCTGCCGGATCTGCACTGGGCTCCGCGTGGCCTGCCTGGCGCGCTGAAGGGTCTGCCCGGGTGGATCGCGAGGGCCGCTTCGGAGAGCCGGTTTGCCGGGGAGTTGCTGGACTTCGAACGCTCGGCGCCCTGCGCGTCGTATCCGCAGACGCCGGTGGCCCGTCAGGTTCTGGTCATCCCGGGGTTCGGCTTCGGCGACGCGGCGACGCTGCCGATGCAGTTGGCCCTGAGCCGGGCCGGCTTCCGGGTGGTCCGCTCGCACATCCTGGCAAACGTCCGCTGCTCGGACCGGGCCGTCGACAAGCTCGCCGAGGTGGCCCGCGACGCAGTCGAGCAAGACGGCCAAAGGTTGCAGGTGGTCGGGCACAGCCGCGGCGGCATGCTCGCCCGTGGACTGGCAGCCCGCCACCCGGAACTCGTGAGCACTGCGGTGAGCCTTGGTGCGCCGCTGAACGACGAGTTCGCGTTCTACGAGATCCCGCAGCCGATGGTCGTGGCGCTGAAGGTCGCGCATCAAACCGACCCAGAGTTGCGCGAGCGGCAGTGCGTGACCCGGAACTGCACGTGTCCCTACATGCAGGCCACGCACCAACCGTTCCCCAGCGACGTCGAGTTGATCAGCTACTACACGACGGCCGACGGCATCGTGGACTGGCGGGCATGCGTGGTCGAGGGTGCGGAGAACATCGAGGTGCCAGGGTCACACCTCGGGATGGGGCTGCGGCCGGACACCGTGAACCTGGTGGTGCGCAGGCTGGTGGCGTCGGCCGAGGTGTACTGACACGAGCTGGATGTCCGAGTTTGCAACGCGTCAGGATCGACACGCCGAGGGCAGGCCCAAGCGATCGGCGTGTCCGGGCGGGGCGCCAGCGACGCGTTGCAAACCCGGACACTGCCGCCTGATCACCGGGCCGGTTCGAACCGCACCGGCGCATCGAAGGCCGCCCGCCGGGTCGCCCGCCGCAAGGTCCGTAGCAACAGCGGTCCAGCTACGAAAGTGAGCACCGCGGTGAGAATCGCCCGCGGCACGTCCCAGCCCAACGACGTCGCGACGGTGAAGGCGAACCAGCGGCCAAGGTTCTCCGACAGCGGGGCACCGGGCACGAACGCGAGCGCGTTGTCGGCGCTCAGCGCCCACGGCCAGAAGGACAGGTTCATCAGCAACCCGTAGGCGAGGCCGGCCAGCGCTCCGTAGGCGGCCAGCATGACGATCTCGGCGCGGCCCCGCATCTGCGGTAGCAGCCCGGCACACATCGCGAACCAGCCGGCCGCGACCATCTGGAACGGCAACCAGGGGCCCACGCCGGCCGTCAGCAGGGCGGAGGTGAACAGCGACAAGCTGCCGAGCGCGAACCCGAACGCCGGGCCCAGGGCACGCCCGCCCAGCAACAGGATCACGAACATCGGTTCCAGGCCGGCCACGCCGGCTCCCAAGGGCCGCACAGCCGTCGCGACCGCGGCGAGGACCGCGAGCATTGCGATCCCTTTGGCATCCAGCCCGCCGCTGCTGATCTCGGCGAACAGCACGGCGACCACCAAGGGCAGCAGCAGGGCGAAGAACCAGGGCGCGTCGGCGGCATGGTCCGCAGCGGCGCTGGCAGGTGAGACCACGAACGGCCAGAAGAACGCGATCAGTCCCACCGCGCTCACAGCGCTCAGAGCAGCGATCGTTCGCCATCGCAGAGGTACGGCGTGTGTCTGTCTCACAGCGTGCACGCCTCCTCCACAGTGAGAACGGGCAGCGGAGCCAGCACCTTCTGCACCTGCGGGGCGAACGCCGGCGACGAGGTGAGTGCGGTGCGGACGTCCGCGTCGGTCACCACCTCCCCGTCGGCCAGCACGATCACCCGGTCGCCAGCGACTGCCACGAGTTCCACATCGTGGGTGGCCAGCAGGATGCTGCACCCGCGCTCGGCGAGCATGTCCAGCCAGCGGCCGAATGCGACTTTGCCCGGGTAGTCCAGACCGCGGGTCGGTTCGTCCAGCAGCACGACGTCGGGGGCGGTTCCCAGTTGGATGGCCAGTGCGAGGGCCAGCTGCTGGCCGGCGCTGAGATCCCGCGGGTGCGTTTGCGGGTCCACCGTCTCCACCAGGTCGAGCAAACGCCGGTAGGCACTGCCTGCCGGCTGCCCGAGGTCGCGGTCGGTCGCGGCGCACTCCTTGGCCACGGTCTCGCTGTAGAACAGGTCGGTCGGGTCCTGCGGCACATACGCGATCTGGCGCAGCAGTTCCGGACCCCGCAGTTCCGCCGGATCGTGCCCGGCCACTTCGACCCGGCCGCTCTCGGGCAGGCGTGACCCTGCCAGCACGTTCATCAGCGTGGACTTGCCCGCACCGTTGCGGCCCATCAACGCCGTCACCTGGCCCGCCCGCAGATGCAGGTCGACATCCCGCAGCGCTTCGACCCGGCCGAACCGGACCGTCGTCTGCGACAGTGCCGCCACACCGTCCCCTCCGGCCCGGCGGGTCGGGGGCTGGAAGGGCGCAGTCCGCAATTGCAACGCGTGGCGTCGGGCAGTGCGCACGCTCAAGGGCAGCGGCTCCCAGCCGAGCGCGTGCGCCAGCCGCACCACCGGCGGCTGCAGACCGTGCCCAGCCATCGCTGCTTGCGGATCCTGCAGTTGCACCGGTTCCGCGTCGATCCGGATGACGTGGTCGGCGAACTCCACGACCCGCTCGAGGCGGTGCTCGGCCATGACCACCGTGATCGCCAGGTCGTGCACGAGCCGGGCGATCGCGGCCAGGACCTCCTCGGCGGCGGCGGGGTCGAGCGCGCTGGTGGGTTCGTCGAGGACCAGCACTCGCGGACCCGCCGTGAGGGCCGCACCGATGGCCACGCGCTGCTGCTCGCCACCGGACAGGGTGTCCAAGGGTCGTTGCCGCAAGGGAACCAGTCCGAGCAGGTCGAGGGTCTCCTCGACCCTTCGCCGCATGACGTCCGGGGCGAAACCGAGGGACTCCATCGTGTAGGCGAGTTCGTCCTCGACGGTGTCGGTCGTGAAGCCGGCGCGCGGGTTCTGCCCGACGGTTCCGACGACGCCGGCCAGATCCCGCGGCGGATGCGTGCGGGTGTCCAGCCCGGCCACCTCCACCCGGCCGGACAGCGTGCCACCGGTGAAGTGCGGGGCCAGGCCGTTGATCAGGTTCAGCAGCGTCGACTTCCCCGATCCGGTGCGGCCGATCACGAGCACCAGGTCGCCCTCGGGAATCGTCAGGTCGACGTCACGCAGCACGGGGGAAGCTGGCACCGGCATGCGTGAAACTCACGTGCTCGAAGCGGATCATGCGACCTCCCACGGCACCGGCGGTGGGGGAGTCACGGCCGCCGGGGTCGCCGCGAGCAGGATCGCGCTCGTCGCGGCCAGTGGCAGCGTGGGCCACGTCAGTGGCAGGGTGATGCTGTCCGGGCCGGCCGCCAGCACAGTGACCGCCGCGAGGATGCCACTGCCGGCGGTCACAGTCTCCGGCCAGCCCCAGCGATCCGGCCGGTAGCGGGTGCGTGGCACCCAACGGCCCGAGATCAGGATCCCGCCGACCGACATCACGATGCCGGCGACGAGCAACGCCCAGCCCCAGCCGCGGGCACCGAGCGCCGCGAAAAGGCCGAGGCCGATGCCGACGAGGCCGGTGAGAACCAGCACCGCCTGAGCAGCCCGTTGCTTCGGTGCAACGGCGGTCATCCGGCCGTAACCGCGGGTGTCCATCGCGGCGGCCAGGCTGATGGCGTCGTCCAGTGAGGACTCCAGCACCGGCACAGCGGCCTCGGCGGCGGCCCTCAACCCTTTCGTCGGGCGGCCGCGCAAGCGACGGGCAGCCATGACTCTGCGCACGTTGACCATGATCCGCGGAGCCAGCGACAAGGCGACGACGGCGGCCACTCCGACGTGGTACAGCCCGGCCGGCAGAGCCTTGAGCAGACGCACCGGACTGGCCAGGGAGTTCGCGGCGCCGACGCAGATCAACAGCACGGCCAGTTGTGCACCCTGCAGCGCGGCGATCACCAGCATCTCCGCAGTCACCGGTCCACCGAGGGTGACCCCGGCCATCCAGTCCGGCAGGGACACACTCGGCAATTCGAACAGGACCGTGGTGCCGACCCGTGTCCCGAAGAGGATGCCGAACACCACGCGGATGACGATCACCAAGACGGCAAGCCGCACGAACACCGAGAACGCCCGGGCCCATTGTGCCTCGGGCCGCCGGGACATGACGACCAGTGTGGCGACGGCCGAGATCAGGCCGAGCAACAGCGGATTGGCCGTGCGCGTGGCTGCCGCTGCCAGCCCCAGGGCCCAGATCCACCAGGCCGCCGGGTGCAGCCATCGCGCGCTCATCCGCGCCCCTTTCGCGCCAGCACGGCCAGTCCCAGCAGCGCCGCGATCATGGCGGCACCGATGGCCGCGATCCACGCCGGCGGGGTGCTGCTGTTTGTCGGCTCAGGATCGCCGTTCAAAGGCAGTGCTACGGGCGAGGGTTGGGCGTAGGTGGGTTCAGGTGCTGACGGGGTGGGAGTGGGCGTGGCGGAGGTGGTTGCCTTGTTCGGAAGTGGACTCGCCGAGGGGGCCACCGTTGCCAGCGGTGCGACCGGAGCGACGGTGGACCACGACGGGGTGGGCGTGGCGGTGCGCACGGTCTGACCAGGGCACTCGGTGGCCGGGAAGCCTGCGATGCCGCAGATCAAACCGCTGGTGTGGAAACGCAGTTGCGCGACGCCTTGCAGCACCTGCAGGCCGGTCTGGTTCTGCGGCACGGTGACGCACTGCACGGAGGTGGCCGGGGTGGTCTCGCCCACCGGCGCGATGCCGGCCGCACCGAAGTCGATGACGACCGCCACGCGCTTCTGGCCGGCCGCCGGTGCAGCCGACCCTGGGCACAGCGCGTCGTAACTGCTGGCGGTTACTGGGGCGACGGCCTGCGAGCCGTCCTTGGGCGAGACGACGAACCGCCAACCCTCGACCCCGGTGTCGGGCGGAACGCGGAAGCCCGGGCCACGCGCCGAGTAGGTCCACTGATCGCCACCCGTCCAGTAGGACCAGTAGCGGTACGCGTCGGCATGGGCAGGCATCGGCACCGACGCCATGGCCAGGAAGGCCACAGCGCCGATGCCCGATGCCAGCCGGTTCACTGCCGGGTCTTGTTCAGCAGCGAGTAGAGGTTCAGTCCGCCGAAGTCGCGCGGGTTCTCGCCGGTCGCCTTGGCGACCAGGATCAGCAGCGCGATGGAACCCGGGCTGTCATCGCCACTGGCAGCAATCCAGGTCCTCGCGTTCTTCTTCAGCGTGCTGACCGCCTGGCGCACAGCCTTGCGACCGGCGCCGGCTTCGGCCAGGGCCAGCGTCGCGGAGGCAGTCCCCGCGTAGTCGACGCCCGGGTAGCCGCCGCCGTACGGCAATGCGCCCTTGCTGTCGACTAGTTGCTGGGCGAGGTAGCCGGCGCTGGCGTCAACCAGCGAGGCCTTGTCCTTCTTCGCTCCCTTGCACTTCAGCGCCGGGACCGATGCGGCGATCTTCACGGGCCTCGGCAGCGTGAGGCCGCCACCCAGCATCCAGCCCACCTGCGCGGTGGCGTTGTTGTTGGGCTCCGCGCCGGTGCTGTCGAACAAGATCCCGCCCCGGATGGCCGAAGCTGCGTCGCAGCGTTTCTGCAACGATTCCAGGTAAGCTTCCGGCTTCTTGAGCGGCTTGCCGGTGAGGTCGATCGCGGCGCTGGCCAGAGCGGTGGAGTTCGCGTCACTGGTGGCACCGGGCGCCGGGTAGTAGGCCCAACCGCCGTCGGCAGCGATGTGCTTGCGCAGCCACTTGGCCGCCTTGCGCGCCTGTTGCTTGGCGCCGCTGTGCCACAGCGCGGCGACAGCCATCGCCGTGGAGTTGCTGTCCTGTCCGGCGTAGTTCACGGGGTCGGGCGCCGGGCAGGCCCCCTTGGTCGTGGCGCGGTAGGCGGTGAACCCGCCGTCGCTGCACTGCTGGTCCTGCAACCAGTTCAGCGCGGCTTTGGGCACCGTGCGTCCGGTGTCCTGCAACGCCAGGATCGACAGCGACTGCCGGTACACCCCGTCATAGGTGGGGTCACCCTTGCCATATAGGCCACCATCGGCAGCCAGGGCCGGTGTGGCCGACAGCAGCACGCCGCCTGCGGCAGCCGCGGCGACCAGGGATTTCGTGAGCACGCGTTCTCCTTCCAGCGGTCCGCACGACCGTTGGGGGCACACGTGGGTGCGCACCGGCCGTCCGTAACCTCGACAGATATAGGGCCGCTTCCGGGTGCCAGGTGCTCCGACTACTCCGCTGTTGCGGATCACGGTTGCGGGACAGTGCCGGAATTGCACCG
Organism: Candidatus Nanopelagicales bacterium; assembly: GCA_037045455.1. Taxonomy (GTDB): domain Bacteria; phylum Actinomycetota; class Actinomycetes; order S36-B12; family UBA10799; genus JADKAV01. The sequence goes on from JBAOIN010000003.1 coordinate 320,275, forward strand.
GCTTCCCCTGGTTTCACTCGGTAACGCTGGGGGTGCGGGTTGCGCCCCCAAGGCCTAGTTAAGCAGGTGGGTGGTTCGGCTACGTGCGAGGCGTGGTGAAACGGCGGATCTACCCCCGTCTTGAGTCAAACACCTCCGGTTGTAGGGGGAGATCCGCGCGCCCCTCGGGATCCCTACACCCGCTCACCCCGGCGGGCGCAGACTCATCGGCCCGTAGACCACGCGCTGCTCCTCGCACAACGTCACGTCCTCGACGCCCCCTGCCAGCAAATCGCGCCAGGTCTCACCCAGCCACGTCTCGGCGTCGGCCTGGGAAGGGAACACGGCCGAGGACTCGCCAGTGCTGTAGCGCCAGTGGTAACTCACGGCCGGTCCTGAGGCGAGCGGGTGAAGGCCGGGTCACGCACCACTACCTCGCCAAGCGCCTCGTCGATCTCGCGCATGGTGTCCTCGTCGAGGCTGACGCCGCTGGCCTTGACGTTGTCGGCGATCTGCTCCGGGCGAGTGGCGCCGATGATCGCCGCGCTCACGTTGGGGTTCTGCAGCACCCAGGCCAGCGCGAGTTGGGCCATCGTCATCCCGTTCTGGTCGGCGATCGGCTGCAGGTTCTGCACCGCAGTGAGGATGTCGTCGTCCAGCAGGCGTTTGATGAAGGTCGATCCCCGCTCATCGGTCGCCCGCGACCCCGCGGGCGGCGGCTGGCCCGGCTTGTACTTCCCGCTCAGCACACCTTGGGCCATCGGGGACCAGACGATCTGGCCGATGCCGTTGCTCTCGCAGGTGGGCATCACTTCGGCCTCGATCACCCGCCACAACATCGAGTACTGCGGCTGGTTGCTGATCAGGCGGTCGAAGCCCATGTCGTTGGCGATGTCCACTGCCGCCTGGATCTCCTCGGCCCGCCATTCCGAGACTCCGACATAGAGCACCTTGCCCTGTCGCACGAGGTCGTCGAAGGCCCGAAGGGTCTCCTCGAGCGGAGTGGCGTAGTCGTACCGGTGCGCCTGGTAGAGATCGAGGTAGTCGACCCCGAGCCGGCGCAGCGACCCGTGGCAGGACTCGATGATGTGCTTACGGGACAGGCCGCGGTCGTTCTGCCCCGGACCGGTCGGCCAGAACACCTTCGTGAAGATCTCCAGACCTTCCCGGCGCTGACCGTGCAAAGCCCGGCCCAGCACCTCCTCGGCCTTGGTGGCGGCGTACACATCGGCGGTATCGAAAGTCGTGATCCCGGCATCCAGCGCGGCGTGCACGCAGGCCACTGCCTGCTGCTCCTCGACCTGTCCGGCGTGGGTGATCCAGTTGCCGTAGGCCATTTCGCTGACCCGCAGGCCACTGTTTCCGAGGTGGCGGTGTTCCATGGGCGCCCCTTTCGTCGTCGATTCGCCCACAAAGCCTGTGGCCCCGATGAGCGAGACTATCCATCACGGCGCCACCCGCTGAGACTGTGTCGCCAGGGATCAGCCCTTCGGCTCCACTGGGCGTCCGCCGGGCCGGACCTTGGGCGGTGGCAGGCGTAGGCGCCGGATCTGCAAGCTGCGCATCGCGCCGTAGAACATGGTGCCCTTGCGGTCGGCGGGATCCGGGAACTTCTCCGCCAGTTGCTTGCGCATGCGCAGCAGCAGGATCGACATGTCCACTACAAGCAGCACGAGCATCGCGAACCAGATGACCGAGACCACCACCTGCACCGACGGGATGCGGAACAGTCCGACGATCAGCACCACGACCGCGATGATGATGAAGTACTCCGCGAGCGTGCGGCGGCCGTCGACGTAGTCGCGTACGAAACTCTTGGCGGGGCCGGCGTCGCGAGCCGGCAATGCGCGCTCGTCGCCGGACATCAGTGCCTCGCGAGCGGCCACCCGCTGCTGGCGGACCTGCTCGCGCTCGAGTTTGCGGCGGGCCTTGGGATCGGTCGGACCCTTCAACGCCTGCCGCCGGGCCTGTTCGGCTTCCTTGCGGGTGGGCGTGGGCCGGCCCTTGCCAGCCGGGGTGGTGGGCGGCTCGGCCGGTGTCACCGGTTCCTGGGCCCCGTCCTTCTTGCCGAGTCCGAACATGCAAGCACTTTACGACGGGTGCACGAGGCGGGCATTACCCCCTAGGCTGGCGGTCGGACGCTACTTCTGGCCGAAAGGGAACACACGCATGGGGATGTGGCAGCGGTTCACGATGATCTTCAAGTCGAAGGCCAACAAGGCACTGGACCGGGCTGAGGACCCGCGCGAGACCCTCGACTACTCCTACGAGAAGCAGCTGGAGCTGCTGCAGAAGGTGCGTCGCGGGGTCGCCGACGTGGCCACCTCCCGCAAGCGCCTGGAGCTGCAGATCGGTCAGCTGGACCAGCAGTCGGCGAAGTTGGAGGGCCAGGCCAAGGCCGCCCTCGGGCAGGGTCGCGAGGACCTGGCCCGCGAGGCTTTGACCCGCCGCAGTGGACTGACCACCCAGCTCGAGGACCTGCACGGCCAACTGGCGAATCTGCAGGACCAGGAGGAGAAGCTGACGCAAGCCTCCCAGCGGCTGCAGGCCAAGGTCGAGGCGTTCCGGACCAAGAAGGAGACCATCAAGGCCACCTACTCGGCTGCTGAGGCGCAGACCAAGATCAACGAGGCCTTCTCCGGGATCTCCGAGGAACTCGGCGACGTCGGCCTGGCGATTCAGCGCGCCGAGGACAAGACCCAAGCCATGCAGGCCCGCGCCGGCGCGATCGACGAGTTGATCGCCTCGGGGGCGTTGGAGGACGCCACCGGTACCTCCAAGGACTCCATCACCGCGGAGCTGGAGCGGATGGCCAGCACCAACGAGGTCGAGGACACCCTGGCCCAGATGAAGGCCGAGATCTCCGGCGGCAGCACCGCTCCGGCCGTCGAGGCGCCTGCCGCGCCGGCTGTGGAAGCGCCGCCGGCCGAGAAGCCGGAACAGGCATAGGAGGCCGCAATGATCATCCGGATCATGGGCGAGGGCCAGTACACGGTCCCCGATGAGGTCGTGGAGCGGCTCAACGAACTCGATGACGCCTTGGACGCAGCGCTGGCCGACGACCAAGCGTTCCCGTCCGCGCTGGCCGCGTTGCTGGAAGCCGTGCGCGAAGAGGGCGAGCCGCTCGCCGATGAGGAACTGGTCTCTTCCGATGTCGTGCTGCCGGCCGCCGAAGCCACCGTCGCGGAGGTCCGGGCACTGCTCACCGACGAGGGTCTGATCCCGGACTGATCGCAGAGGGCGAACGCCGGGCGACTGCCGCTGAGCCAGTGGCGTGGGAGAATCGACCCATGAAGTCCCGCTATGCCTCCGACCCCGGCCTGACGGCCCGGATGACCGGCACGATGTTCCTGCTGGGACTGCTCTACGTCGTGTTCATCGGTGTGCTGCTCGCCATCGGCCTGAGTTCGGCGTTCGTGCTGATCCTGGCTGTCGGGCTGCTGTTCGCGCAGTGGTACTTCTCCGACACCGTCGCCCTGCATGCCATGGGGGCACGTGAGGTCACCGCCGAGCAGGCGCCGCAATTGCACGGCATCATCGACCGACTGTGTGCCATGGCCGACATGCCTAAGCCTCGGGTCGCCATCGCCGACGTCGACATGCCCAATGCGTTCGCCACCGGCCGCAGCCCCAACCGTTCGGTCGTGTGCGTGACCACCGGGATCCTGCGCAGGCTGGACGAGGAGGAACTCGAGGGCGTGCTCAGCCACGAACTGTCGCACGTGGCCCATCGCGATGTGCTGGTCATGACCATCGCGAGCGTGGCCGGCGTGGCGGCGGGCTTCCTGACCCGGATGGCCATGTGGGGCGGCATGGGCCGGCGGGATCAGAACACCGCGCTGGTGGGCCTGGCGGTGCTGGCGGTGTCCGTGCTCGTCTACGCAGTGAGTTTCGTGCTCACCCGGATGCTGTCGCGCTATCGGGAACTCAGCGCCGACCGGGCTGGGGCACTGCTCACCGGCAAGCCGAGTGCATTGGCTACCGCGCTGCAGAAGGTCAGTGGGGACATGGCCGCGATCCCGACCCGGGACCTGCGGTCGGCCGAGCCGTTCAACGCCTTCTTCTTCGCGCCCGCGCTGTCCGGCGGCAAGAGCCTGGCCTCCCTGTTCGCCACGCACCCGCCGCTCGAGAAGCGGCTGGAGCAGCTGGCCAAGATCTCCACCCAACTGGGTAGCTGACGTGGGTCTGTTCGACTCGATCATGGGTCGCAGCAAGCCCGTGCGCCCGAACCTCGACCAGCTCTTCGCGATCCCGTCGGCGGCCATCACGCTGCAGGCCAGCCTCGGGGTGATGCCGACCGGCACCGGATCGGTCGCGTTCCGGGCGCCCGAGGGGAAAGCGTTCAACGATGTGGTCACCGACGTCGAGCAGCTCCTGACGGCCACCTCCGACCCGCAGTTGCGCGCCACCCGTGACTCCTACGGCTACACCTGGCTGACGATTCAGGCCAACGAGGTCACCGACCTGGTGAACGGCCTGCACGCTGTGAACATCTCTATCCAGGACGCAGGATTCGGGCCGCAGTTGCTGTGTTCGTTGGTCAGTTTCCAGCGCGATCAGCAGCACTTCGCACTGGTCTACCTGTACAAACGCGGCACGTTCTATCCGTTCGCCCCGATTACCGAACCACGCCGGGACAACATTCTGGAACTGCAGTTGCGTGACCTGCTCGCCGACGACCTGCCGCTGGAGCAGGACATGACCCGCTGGTTCCCGGTCTGGGGTGCGCCGGGGTTGTAGCGGTACCTACTGCGGTCATCCGTGAGCATTCCGGGCATCCGTTAGCACCACGGGCGGGTTTTGGGCGCCCAGAACGCTAACCGATGCCCGGCATGCTCACCGATTGCTACCCCGGCATTCGATCCGACACACCATCAGTCAACCGGCACGGCCACTGCCCCCACACCCGGCAGGGCCAGCATCCGATCCAGCGCGACCCGCGCCCAGTGTGCGGTGTCCGCGTCCACCTCGATGCGGTTGACCACGCGCCCTGCAACCAGACTCTCCAGCGCCCACACCAGATGTGGCAGGTCGATGCGGTTCATCGTCGAGCAGTAACAAATGGTGCGGTCCAGGAACGCGATCCGCTTGTCCGGGTGCTGGGCGGCCAGCCGGCGCACGAGGTTCAGCTCGGTCCCAATCGCCCACGACGAACCGGGCTCGGCGGCATCGAGTGCCTTGATGATGTACTCCGTCGAGCCCACGTAGTCGGCCTTCAGCACGACCTCGTGGCGGCATTCCGGGTGCACGAGGATGTTGACCTCAGGGTCCTTGGCCCGGATCTCGTCCACACTCTGCTCGGTGAAGCGGCCGTGCACGCTGCAGTGGCCGCGCCAGAGGATCATCTTCGCCCGCTGCAACTGCTCGGTCGTCAGACCGCCGTTGGGCCTGTGCGGGTCGAAGACGACGCAGTCATCCAAAGTCAAGCCCATGTCCAGCACCGCAGTGTTGCGTCCGAGGTGCTGGTCGGGCAGGAACAGCACCTTGTCGCCCTGCTCGAAGGCCCAGGTGAGCGACTGCTTGGCATTGCTTGAGGTGCAGATGGTGCCGCCGTGCCGGCCCGTGAAGGCCTTGATCGCCGCGGTCGAGTTCATGTAGGTGACCGGGATGGTCACGTCGGCGACGCCGGCGGCTTCCAGCGTGCGCCACGCCGCCTCGACCTGATCGGCTGCGGCCATGTCAGCCATCGAGCAGCCGGCAGCCATGTCCGGCAGGATCACCTGCTGGTGTTGGGAAGTCAGGATGTCAGCGCTTTCGGCCATGAAGTGGACACCGCAGAAGACGATGAACTCGCTGTCTGGCCGGGCGGCGGCTTTCTGCGCGAGTTTGAACGAGTCGCCGGTCACGTCGGCGAACTGGATCACCTCGTCGCGCTGGTAGTGGTGGCCGAGGATGAACGCGCGGTCGCCCAGTGCGGCCTTGGCCGCCGTCGCGCGACGAACCAGGTCGGGGTCGCTGGGTGCGGGCAGGTCGCCGGGGCAGTCCACACCGCGCTCGCTGAAGGCATCGGCGCCTTCGCCCAGCAGCAAGAGCAGCCCGGAGGGTTCGGGCTCCAGGAACGTTTCGGTCACGTCCTCAATGGTGGCACGGCGCGTAGGGCCATGCCCATGGGCGTTTGCGACCGGCGAACACGGATCTCGGACGTCGCTTAGGGCTACCTCACCGAACCTGTGGCACCATGGGAATACCAGCCCGGGGACGCTTGGTTGTCCCAATCAGTTGTCCCAATCAGAATGTCAGCGAAAGGACGGGCGTCGATGACCACCGAGACCTCCAGCACCCAGACCGGCGTGATCCTCACCGACACCGCTTCGGCCAAAGTGGCGACTCTGCTCGCCCAGGAGGGCCGCGAGGATTTGGCACTGCGGATCGCCGTGCAGCCCGGCGGTTGCTCGGGCCTGCGCTACCAGCTCTTTTTCGACGAGCGCAGCCTCGACGGCGACCAGCGTCTGGACTTCGACGGCGTGACCGTGGTCGTGGACCGGATGAGCGCCCCGTATCTCGGCGGCGCCACCATCGACTTCGTCGACCAGATCGACAAGCAGGGTTTCACCATCGACAACCCGAACGCCACCGGGTCCTGCGCCTGCGGCGACTCCTTCCACTAGACCCAAGCGGGCGTGGTCAGCGAACGCAGGGAACTGGTCGGAGTCACCACCACTGTCGACGCGGACATGATGCTCGCGGGCTATCCGCGCGGGCTGTTCGCCATGTCGTACTCATCTGTGCTCTATCAATGGTGGTCACCCGATCCCCGTGGCGTGCTGCCGCTTGATCGGTTGCGGGTCACCCGCAGTCTGGCCAAGAGTTGCCGCCGGCACACGACCTCGATCGACAAGGACTTCGACGCCGTCCTGGCCAGATGCGCGGACACCCGGCGTCCGGGCGGCTGGATCGATGCCCGCCTCGCCCAGGCCTATCGGACCCTGCACGAACGCGGGCACGCGCACTCGGTCGAGGTCTGGGACGCCCAAGGGGAGTTGGTCGGCGGTCTGTTCGCGGTGACCGTGGGCGGTTTCGTCTCGGGGGAGTCGATGTTCCATCTGCAGCGCGACGCGTCGAAAGTGGCGCTGGTGGCCCTCGTGGAACGGCTGAGCGAGACCGGCCAACCGGTGGTCCTCGACACGCAGTGGTGCACACCGCACCTGGCCTCACTCGGAGTGGTCGAGGTGCGGCGCCGGGACTACCAGCGGATGGTGCGCAACGTCATCGACTCGCGCCCGGTGCTGTGATCACGATGAACTCCCAATAGCCCTCGTGCGGCGTCGTCTCTTCCAGCTGCGCACCGCGCATCCGGCACCACGCCGGCACGTCGGTCAGCGAGACCGGGTCGTCACTGAGCAACTCGAGCCGAGTTCGGGGCCCCGCTGCTGCCGCCGCCTGACCCAGCAGGACCACGGGGTAAGGGCATCGCCGGCCACGGGCGTCGATGATCGTCACAGGCCGTCGGTGCCCATCTCTGCGCGCAGCTCCCGGACGACGATCACGAACGCCTCGACGAAGCCGTCCACGGCCTCGTCCGGCAGGCCAGGGGGCAGGCCAAGCCGGATGTTGCCGCCGGTCAGGCCGCCGGTCGCGGACAGGACGTGGCTCGCCTGGCCGGTACGCGATGCGCAGGCCGAGCCGCTGCCGACGGCATAGCCCCGGGTGTCCAAGCGGGTCTGCAGAACTTCTGCGTCCATATAGAGGACAGACAAGCTCAGCACATGAGGGAGATCGCCGGGCTCACCCCCGTGCACCTGGACATCAGCCACCTCAGCCAGGATGCGTCGACGAATCCGTGCGGTCTGTTGCCGCACCCGCTCGCGAAGGTCGCCGGCCTGCTGAGCCCACTGCTGCGCTGTCAACCCGCAGGTCACCGCCGCCGCCACGTTGTCGGACAACCGGGGCCGGCCGGCCTGCCTGGAGATGATCGCGACCGCGCCCGGCACCGAACCCCAGGCCCGCGGGTCCAGCAGCAGCCGGTCCCACCACGGCGGTAAAGCGGTCCAGCCGAGGGCGCAGCTGGCGTCGAGCACCACGGCGCAGCCGCTGGCCGCAGCCCAGCTACCGAGATCGGCCTGGACACTGCCGATCTCCTGATTGGCTGCCGCGGTGGCCAGCAACGCCCGTTGGGGCAGATCCCCCGGCCGCAGCCTGCCGGCGCTGTCCACCGGCAGGATCTCGTGGCGAAGCCCGAGTTGAGCGGCTGCCGCAGCGGACTGCTCCTGCAGCGTGATGGGGTCGGCGGCACCGGTCACGATCACGTCGAAACCGCCACGGACTGCGACGTCGAGCAGAGCGTGGGCGGCGGCTGCGGCCACATCGGGCACGAACCATGCGGCGGCGCCACCGACCAGCGTGGCCATGGCGTTCTGGCTCTCCACGAGCAACGCGTGGCTGGTCCGGCCCTCGTGGTAGGTGGCCGTCACCGGGGCCCAGGCACGCTGCATCGCAGTGGTCGCCCAGCGTGCCGTCTGCTCGTCCGGAGCACGTGAAACCGCACAATCCAGCACGAACCGCGACATGTCGGCACGGTACCGCCCCTCGCGGCTTTACTGCCGTGGGTATTGCGCTAGGGTCGCTTTGAAACCTTGCACGTTTCTTACGTGCGCCGGGCTTTTGGGAAGGGTTCCATGAGGCGAATGACAGCGGGTGGGGGGCGTCGGAAAGCGGCGCTCGTGGCGCTGAGCGGCGTTTCGGCGCTGTTCCTCGCAGGGTGCTCCCAGAGCACGATCGACGACTGGAAGCGGGCGGGATATCCGGCTCCGTCGACCGAAGAGGGCCCCCGCATGCTCCACCTGTGGACCGGCTCCTGGATCGCGGCGCTGGCCGTCGGGTTCCTGGTCTGGGGCCTGATCATCTGGTCGATCATCGTGTACCGCCGTCGTTCGGATCACGATCACGCGCCCGATCAGGTCCGCTACAACCTCCCGATGGAGATCATGTACACGATCGTGCCCCTGATCATGATCGGTGGCATGTTCTTCTTCACCGCGCGCGATCAGAGCGTGCTCAGGACGGTCAACGAGAACCCCGACGTCAAGATCGGTGTCGTCGGCTTCCGCTGGTCATGGACGTTCAACTACGTGGACCAGAACACCTACGAGGTCGGTACGCCCGGGGGACAGGGCCCCGTGATGTACCTGCCCATCGACAAGAGCGTGACCTTCGAGCTCACCAGCCCCGACGTGATCCACTCCTTCTGGGTGCCCACGTTCCTGGAGAAGCTGGACGTTATCCCCGGTCGTACGAACAAGATGACGGTGACTCCAAACAAGTTGGGCACGTTCCGCGGCAAGTGCGCGGAGTTGTGCGGCGTGGACCACTCCCGCATGCTGTTCACCGTGAAGGTTGTCACCCAGCAGGAATTCGACGCCCACATGCAGGAACTGCGGGCGAAGGGCCAGTTCGGCCAGTTGACAAGTGGCAGGACGACCGAATCGGCACAAGGAGTCTGACGTGGCAATCCTCGACGAACCGATCCGCAGCGACGACACGGTGGACCGTGAGGCCGAGAAACTGGCTGCCAAGGCCAAGCGTCGGCAGGGCTTCGGGCAGACGGTCATCAAGTGGTTGACATCGACCGACCACAAGATCATTGGTCAGCTGTACCTGATCACCTCGTTCGTGTACTTCATGGTGGCCGGTTTGTTGGCCCTCGGCATGCGTGGCGAACTGGCCCAGTCGGGCCTGCAGTTGCTGTCCAACGCGCAGTACAACCAGTTCTTCACGATGCACGGCATCATCATGCTGTTCCTGTTCGCGACGCCGTTGTTCGTCGGCTTCGGCAACGTGATCATGCCGCTGCAGATCGGCTCACCGGACGTGGCCTTCCCGCGGTTGAACATGTTCTCGTACTGGCTGTTCTTCTTCGGTGGCCTGACTGCAGCGCTGTCGTTCTTCACGCCCAGTGGCGCTCCCGACTTCGGCTGGTTCTTCTACGCGCCGCTGCACAACGAGGTCTTCACGCCGACGTATGGCGCCGACATGGTGCTGCTGGGTCTGGCCATGGGTGGTCTGGGCACGATCCTGGGCGCGGTCAACTTCCTCACCACGATCTTCACCATGCGTGCTCCGGGCATGACGATGTTCCGGATGCCGGTTTTCACGTGGACGGTGCTGGTCACCTCCGTTCTGGTGCTCATGGTCTTCCCGGTGCTGGCCGCGACGCTGCTGGTCGTCGAGATCGATCGGAAGTTTGGCACGGTCGTGTTCGCCAGCGAGAACGGTGGCGCAATCCTCTTCCAGCATCTGTTCTGGTTCTTCGGCCATCCGGAGGTCTACATCCTGGCGTTGCCGTTCTTCGGCATCACCAGCGAGATCCTGCCGGTGTTCAGCCGCAAACCGATCTTCGGCTACAAGGGTCTGGTCTTCGCGACGCTGGCGATCGGTGCCCTGTCGATGGCGGTCTGGGCGCACCACATGTACGTCACTGGCGCGATCCTGCTGCCGTTCTTCGCCTTCATGACGATGCTGATCGCGGTGCCCACGGGGGTGAAGTTCTTCAACTGGGTGGGGACGATGTGGGGTGGGTCGATCACGTTCGAAACGCCGATGTTGTGGACTCTGGGCTTCCTTGTGACGTTCCTGTTTGGTGGTCTCACCGGCATCATGCTGGCCTCTCCGCCGCTGGACTTCCAGCTCTCCGACAGCTACTTCGTGGTGGCCCACTTCCACTACACCGTGTTCGGAACCGTCGTGTTCGTCATGTTCGCCGGGTTCTACTACTGGTGGCCGAAGATGACCGGGAAGATGCTCGACGAGCGCCTCGGCAAGATCCACTTCTGGCTGCTGTTCTGGGGTTTCCAGATCACGTTCCTGGTCCAGCACTGGCTGGGCACCCAGGGCATGCCGCGTCGTTATGCGGACTACCTGCCCGACGAAGGGTTCACGCTGCTCAACCAGATCTCGTCCTTCGGGGCGCTCATTCTGGGCATTTCGACCCTGTTCTTCCTCTACAACGTGTACCGGACGTGGCGATTCGCCCCGAACGTCACCGTCGACGACCCGTGGGGCTGGGGTGCCTCCCTGGAATGGGCGACCAGTTGCCCGCCGCCGCGGCACAACTTCATCTCGCTGCCGCCCATCCGCTCTGAGCGGCCCGCGTTCGACCTGCACCATCCGGAGGTCGAGGGAATCCTGCCGATGAGCGTGGTGGAGAGCCTGGTCGGAGCCACCTCCGGTTCGGTCGAGAAGGGAGATCACTCGTGAAGGTCGCTGGCGTAGTTTTCAACGTCCTTGCCGCGTTCTTCTTCATCGTCGGTGTGGTCTACGGGTTCTGGGCGCAGGACTGGGCGGGCACGACGGTTCTGCTGTTCACCGGCTTCATGACGCTGCTCGTGGGCTTCTACGCGACCTACACCTCGCGGCGGCTCACTGATCACCCGTCCGACGACCAGCTGGCCGAACAGGACGAAGCTGACCCCGACTACGGGTTCTTCAGCCCGCACTCCTGGTGGCCCCTGCCGCTGGGCTTCTCGGCGATGCTGATCGTGCTCGGCCTGATCTTCGCGACGTGGCTCATGCTCACCGGGATCATCTTCCTAATGATCAGCACGGTCGGGCTGGTGTTCGAGTACTACCGCCGCGACTTCGCGCATTAGGCAGACTTCGGGCGCCGAGCGGGGCCATTTGTCCGGTTTGCCCTGGATGTGTGCGGGTCAGCGTGGCGAGAATCACGCCGCGCCGGGCGATCGGGTGGTTTAGAGCAACCGCCGTGCGTGGCACACTGAATACACGGCGTGTTGTGCCTCGGCGCGCCGGGGATCGTGCGTCAGTATCGACGCAAGGAAAGGTTGCTTGCCAATGTTGAAGAAGCGGAACGTCGCCGTCATCGGCGCCGCTGCCACTGCCATGCTGGCCGCCGGCTGCGGTCCCACGCTGATCGCGCGCAGCCAAGCCCCTGAGCAGTCTGCGGTGTCCATGCAGGTGGTGCCCGCTGCGCAGCGCAAAGCCCCTGTGAACCAGCCCATCGTCATCGTGGCGCAGGACGGCTCGCTGGCCAACGTGGCGGTGAAGGGCCCTAAAGGCCTGCTGAAGGGCTCCTACAACCCCGAACGCAATACCTGGACCTCCAAGGCCCAGACGCTGGATTTCGGCGCCACGTACACCGTGCAGGCCACGGCGACCAACGCTGACGGCCAGCCGACCACGCTGGACCGCACGTTCAAGACCGTCAACCCGCAGACCCTGGTGCAGGTGAGCTCGGTGAGTGTGGCCGACGGTGCCCAGGTGGGCGTTGGTATGCCGGTCCGGGTGACGTTCAGCGCCCCGGTGAAGAACAAGCGTGCCGTCGAGGAGCAGTTGCAGGTGCGGACCTCGACGCCGGTGCAGGGTGCCTGGTCCTGGGAGTCCGACACCGTTGTGGTCTTCCGGCCGAAGAAGTACTGGCCCGAGAACACCAAGGTGCAGGTGGACATGCCGCTCAAGGGCATCAAGACCGGGCCTGGCGCGTACGGCGACGACAACTCCCAGGTGACTTACCGCACGGGCGACTCGATGATCTCGACGTACAACGCCGCCAACCACACGATGACCGTGAAGAAGAACGGCAAGGTGATCAAGACCTTCCCGGCCACCAGCGGCAAGCCCGGTTTCGAGACCCGCTCCGGCATCAAGGTCATCTCCGAGAAGTTGGACTTCGTGGTCATGGACGCGGCCAGCGGCGGTACCTCGAAGAGCGACCCTGAGTACTACCGGCTCGACGTGAACTGGGCGATGCGGATCACGAGCTCGGGTGAGTTCGTTCACGCCGCCCCGTGGTCGGTCGGTTCGCAGGGCTACGCCAACGTGAGCCACGGCTGCATCGGCCTGAGCACGGACAATGCTTACTGGCTGTTCCAGAACTCCGAGGTCGGCGACGTGGTGGTTGTGAAGAACACCGGCCGTGAGCAGGACCTCGGCAACGGCATCACCGAGTGGAACGTGTCCTGGAAGGACTGGCTGCAGCACTCCAAGACCGGTGCGGTGACCACCGAAGCGATCGAGTCGCCGAGCGCCTAGCCTGTTGTGCTGAGCCCCGCTGCCCATCCTGGTGGCGGGGCTCAGTCGAGTCCGGCTGCCCTGAGATGGTGGCCGCACTCAGTCGTGTCACGCGACAAATGCGTCGATCGGGGCCAGATACGACCCGGATCCACTGGTTTGTGTCGCGGGCTCGGACAAGTGTGTGGGTCGGGGTCACATGTGGCCCCTATCGAGCGTTTTGCGCCAGATCCCGCACGACCCTCGCCGGAGTGCCGACTGCCACAACCCCGCTGGGCAGATCCTTGGTCACCACACTGCCGGCGCCGACCACTGTGTCAGCCCCGATGGTCACCCCTGGCAGCACGATCACGCCGGCACCGAGCCAGACGTTGTCGTGCAGCGTGATCGGCGCCGCCGATTCCCAGCCTAGAGAGCGAGGTTGCGGTTCCAGGGGATGCGTCGCCGTCGTCAAGGTGACCCGCGGTGCGATCTGGCAGTGGGCGCCGATATGGATGTCTGCCGCATCCAGCAGGACGCAGTCGTAGTTGATGAAGGTGCCCTCGCCGACGTGAATGTGGAGGCCGTAGTCGCAGCGCAGGGGTGGGCAGATCGTGACGCCCGGCCCGCAGGTACCGAGGAGTTCCTGTAGGAGGGCCGTACGCAGATGCGCCTGCCGGGCCGGCGTGGCATTGAAGCGCTCGAGCACTTCCTGGCCGGCCAGATGCAGCTTTTCCATCTGCGGGTCCTCGGCGATGTACAGCTCGCCCGCCCGCATCCGCTCGAACATCTCGCCCACGTGGTCAGGATGGCATCGGTTAGAGGTTCCAACATCCGTTAGACGGAAATGTCGGTTTTGTCCTCTAACGGATGTTCCAACATCTAACCGATGCGAAAGGCCCCGCCCCCAACGCAGGGGAGCGGGGCCTTTCGCGTATGACTCAGTCGTTGGCCGGGTCGTGCAGAACCGAACCATCGTGGGACGGAACGAGGCGGCGGTCCTCATCCATGACCGGGGCGGCCTCTTCGACCTCGTGGCGCAGGTGCGCCTCGGCTGCCTCGAGCTCAGCCCGGGTCGGCAGGGCGACGTTGTCGGCGTAGAAGAAGTTCGACAACTTGGCCTGCATGCGGGCCTTCCTGGCACCCTTGAGTGCGACCCCGTTCTCGTCGACCTCCTCGGGGGCCGGCAGCGGCGTCCGGTCCGGCTTGGACATGAGCACGGCCCTCTCCTCTTCGGAGATCGGCGCGTGGATCTCGATGAACTCACCGTGCGGCAGGCGCAGGATGTTGCCGGTCTCCATGCCGTGCAGCAACTTGTCCCGGTCACGACGCTGCAGGCCAAGGCAGATGCGCTTGGTCGCCACGAACACCAGTGGCGGCACCACGAAGATCGCGATCCGCAGGAACCAGGTGATGGAGTTGATCGACAGGTCGAAGAACTTCGCGATCAGGTCGTTACCACCACCGACCCAGAGCAACACGTAGAACGACAGTGCCATGGCACCCAGCGCCGTGCGCACAGGGGCGTTGCGCGGCCGGTCCAGCAGATGGTGCTCGGACTTGTCGCCGGTGGCCCACTGCTCGATCCACGGGTACAGCCCCAAGGCCGTGAAGATGAGGCCAGGCACGATCACTGCCGGAACGAGGATGTTCCAGCTCAAGTTGTGGCCGAAGATCACCCATTCCACGTTGGGCATCATCCGCAACGAACCCTCGAGCCAGCCGATGTACCAGTCGGGCTGGGAACCGGCCGTGACCTGGTCAGGCGTATAGGGTCCGTACAGCCAGATCGGGTTGATCGTGACCAGCCCCGAGATCAGTGTGATGACCCCGAACACGACGAAGAAGAAGCCGCCGGCCTTGGCCATGTAGATCGGCATCAGGCGGTAGCCCACGACGTTCTCGTTGGTGCGCCCGGGGCCGGGGAACTGAGTGTGCTTCTGGTACCACACCATGATCAGGTGGGCGGTGAGCAGCGCCAGGATCAGACCGGGGACCAGCAGGATGTGGATCCCGTAGAGCCGGGGGATGATGTCCGACCCCGGGAACTCGCCGCCGAACAGGAAGAAGCTCACGTAGGAGCCGACCAGGGGGATCGCCAGGATGATGCCCTGGATGATCCGCAGGCCGGTGCCGGAGAGCAGGTCGTCGGGCAGCGAGTAGCCGGCGAAACCGGCCGCGAAGGCCATGACCAACAGGCCGGTGCCGATCACCCAGTTCATCTCACGGGGCTTGCGGAAGGCACCGGTGAAGAACACGCGGCACAGGTGCACGGAGATGGCGGCGATGAAGAACAGCGCCCCCCAGTGGTGCACCTGCCGCATCAGCAGGCCGCCACGGACGTCGAAGGAGATGTCGAGGGTCGAGGCGTAGGCCTCGGACATCTTCACGCCCTTCAGCGGCACGTAGGAGCCGTTGTAGGCGATCTCGATCATCGACGGCTTGAAGAACAGCGTGAGATAGACCCCGGACAGCAGCACGACGATGAAGCTGTACAGGGCGATCTCACCGAGCATGAACGACCAGTGCTCGGGGAAGACCTTGCCCATACTGCGTTTCAGGAAGTTACTGGAGGCCAACCTGTCGTCGACCCAGCGGACCGTCTTGCCCGCCGTGTTCACCGTCGCGCTCATGAGTCGCCACGCTCCCAGAAGCTCGGACCAACGGGCTCTGCGAAGCCATCCACGGCCACCAGATACCCTTCCTGGTCAATCGTTATAGGTAGTTGTGGTAACCGGCGAGCCGCAGGCCCGAACACGACATTGCCGGAGTCCGCCAAGTCAAACGTCGACTGATGGCAGGGACACAACAAATGATGCGACCGCTGCTCGTAGAGCGCAATCGGACAGCCCACGTGGGTACAGATCTTGGAGAAGGCGAGGATGCCGCCGTAGTCCCAGTTGTCGCCCTGCTGCGAGACGATCTCCTGCGGCTCCATGCGCACCAGGATGATCGCGGCCTTGGCCCGCGCGTTGAGGTTGCCCTCCTCCTCCTGCACCTGCGGCAGATCCGCCGGAATGGCCGAAATCAGCCCGCCAATGGCCAGGTCGGTGGGGCGGATGGGGTTGCCGGTGGGGTCGACCACGATCCGGCTGCCCTTGGTCCACAAGGTCTCCCGCAGCGCGTTCCCGGGCAGGGGGCCGAGGTCGCGCAGCATGACCACCAACGGGATCGGGAACAGCGCCATAGCCGTGAGCAACGAGCGACGCACCACTGGCCGCTGGGCGAACCCGGAGTCCGCCGAGAAGTCGTCGAAGGCTTCGACGGCCGAATCGCGATCCTCGTCGGTAGAGGCAAGAGAGTGGCGCATCTGCACCACCTCTTTCTCGTTCATCAGCTTCTTGGACCAGTGGATGGCCCCGGCGCCGATGAGGAAGATGGCCAGACCGAAGGTTACGCCCAGCGCGATGTTGCTGGCGTTGACGGTGCCGAAGCCCCAGATGTAGACGTCCTGGTCGACCGGGATCGCCACGAAGGCCACCACGAACAGCACGGTCATCAGGGCCGAACCGAGGAAGAACAGGGATACCTGCCGCTCGGCGCGGCGCGCGGCCTTCGGGTCGACGTCGGTGCGCCGCGGCCGGTGCGCCGGCAAGCGCAGCGGTGGCAGCGGCAATCGCGGCGGCTTCGTCCTCGCCGGTGTGGGCGGGCAGGTTGTCGGAAGTCGTCATCGCACCTTTGCTCCGATCCAGACGGCGACCGCAATCAGGGCCAGCAGGCCCGCGGTCCAGGCGAACAGGCCCTCAGTCACCGGTCCGAGCCGGCCGAGGTCCAGACCACCGGGGTTGGGCTCCACCTTCAGGGACTCGATGTAGGCGATCAGGTCCTTCTTGTCCGCCGGCGTCAGCGTCTCGTTGCTGAATACCGGCATCTGCTGCGGTCCGGTCACCATCGCCTGCCAGATCTGTTCCGGTGAGGCGTTCATCAGGCTCGGGGCGTACTGGCCGTCGGTCAGGGCGCCGCCGCTGCCTGCGAAGTTGTGGCACTGCGTGCAGTTGGTGCGGAAGATCTCGCCACCGGCGGCGATGTCCGCACCGTCGAGGTTGAGCTCCTCCTCGGTGGGATTTGCCGGGCCGGGGCCCAGCGTGGCCACGTAGGCGGCCAGTGCGGAGATCTCCTCGGTGGTGTAGATCGGGTCCTTGCGCGGGGCTTGTGCCTCGGGTGCGGCCAGCGGCATACGTCCGGTTCCGACCTGGAAGCTGACAGCGGCCTCACCCACGCCGATGAGGCTCGGGCCGCCGTTGCCGCCGGTGGCGTTGTCCGAAGCGACGCCCTGCCCGTTCAGGCCGTGGCAGGAGGAACAGCCCTCAAGGAACAACTGCCGGCCGAGCTGCAGCTGCTCCACAGAGCCTGCCGCGACCGTCGAGGCAGGCGCCGGAGTGGTCTCCGCCGACACGACCGCGTATCCCGACCCCACGGCGAGCAGGGCACCCCCCATCAGGACCCCAGCGGCCAGTGACCGCCGGCGACTGCGCTTCTTCATGGAACCTCGCATCACTTGACCAGGTAGATCGTGGCGAACAGGGCGATCCAGACCACGTCGACGAAGTGCCAGTAGTACGACACGACGATCGCCGAGGTGGCCTGCTCGTGGGTGAAGCGTTTTGCGACATACGTACGGGCTAGGACGAACAGGAAGGCGATGAGCCCGCCGGTCACGTGCAGTCCGTGGAACCCGGTGGTCAGGTAGAACACCGAGCCATAGGGACTGGAGGACAGGGTCAGTCCCTCATGCACCAGCGCGGTGTACTCCGTGATCTGACCGCCGATGAAGATCGCGCCCATGATGAACGTGATGATGAACCACTTGCGCAGGTTCTTCACGTCCCCGCGTTCGGCCGCGAACACGCCCAACTGGCAGGTCACCGAGCTCAGCACCAGGATCGTCGTGTTGATCGTCGCGAACGGGATGTTGAGCAGTTGGGTGTCCACCGCCCAGATCTCAGGGTTCACCGAGCGCAGCGTGAAGTACATGGCGAAAAGGGCCGCGAAGAACATCAATTCGCTGGCCAGCCAGATCATTGTTCCAATGGCGACGTTGTTGGGCCGGTCGGAATGGCCCGCCGGCGCGAGCCGGGTCGTCACAGCAGATGCATTAGCCACGCGCCGATTCTGGCAGGTTTACGTGTCTCAAACCGAACGACCCCCCGATTCGGTGGCATTTTTCCCTAATTGCCCCGGAACAGGGGCTGCTGGGTGCGTCGATCCGGGTGTCTTTCACTAGCATCGAGGCATGGCGCGCGCGTTGAAGGTCCTCGTCTACAGCGACAATGCGGACTCCCGCCAGCAGATCCGCATGGCCCTCGGCCGGCGGCCCTCACGGGAGCTGCCGGAGGTCGAGTACGTCGAGGTGGCCACCGAACCCATGGTCATCCGGGCGGCCGATGCCGGTGGTCTGGATCTGCTCATCCTGGACGGGGAAGCCGCGCCAGCCGGTGGGATGGGTGTGTGCCGGCAGTTGAAGGACGAGATCTTCCACTGCCCGCCGGTCCTGGTCGTGGTGGGCCGGCCCCAGGACGCCTGGCTTGCCACCTGGTCGCGGGCCGACGCGGTGGTTTCGCACCCGATCGAGCCGATGACGATGGCGCAGGCCGTGACCGACCTGCTGCGCCCGCGGGTGGCACTGCAGCAGCCGTAAGTTGGTCAGGCGTTTTGCTGTGATGTTGGTGCGATTGTCGCGTTGTGGGGCTTTCTCAAGATCAAATGGGCCAACAGCACAACAGCAATCCCAACAACGCGACAAAACCAGCGGCGGCGGGAACCCTGCCCCGTGTGACTAGTAGTTTTCGGCTATGACCGAGTGGCCGCAGATTTTCACCGCCCTGCTCGCCCGCCGGCAGTTGCAGCCGGACCAGACCCAGTGGGCCATGCAGGAGATCCTCGAGGGCCGTGCCACGCCGGCCCAGATCGCATCCTTCGGCGTTCTCATGCGGGCCAAGGACGAGACACCCGAGGAGATGGAAGACCTGCTGGCCGTCATGCTCGAGCACGCCACCTCCGTGCGCGTGCCTGGCCCTGTATTGGACGTGGTGGGCACCGGGGGCGACCGGGCGCACACGGTGAACGTCTCCACGATGTCTGCGATCGTGGTGGCCGCCGCCGGCGCCCGGGTGGTCAAGCACGGCAACCGGGCCGCGTCCTCGAAGTCCGGATCAGCGGACGTGCTGGCGGCGCTGGGTGTGAAGGTGGACCTCCCGGCCGAGGCGGTGGCCCCGGTCCTGGAGCAGTTGGGTCTGGCGTTCTGCTTCGCACCTGTCTTCCACCCTGCCCTCAAGCACGCCGCGGACGCCCGTAAGGAACTGGGGGTGGCGACGTTCTTCAACATCCTGGGGCCCTTGGCCAACCCCGCCCGTCCGGCGGCGGCACTGATCGGCTGTGCGTTCGAGCCGATGGCGCCGGTCATGGCCGACGTCCTGCACAGGCAGGGGGTACGGGCGCTGGTGGTGCGCGGACTCGACGGCTTGGACGAGGTGAGCACCGAAGGGCCCACCACTGTGTGGGACGCCACCGGACCCCGGGTGACGACGACCGCACTGACCCCGGAGACGTTCGGTGTGCCGCGTTCACCGCTGTCGGCCCTGCGCGGCGGTGACGCTGCGCGCAACGCCGAACTGGCCCGGGGCGTGCTGGAAGGTGCCGCCGGGCCGATCCGCGACGTGGTCGTGGCGAACTCGGCTGCGGCCTGGGCTGCCTGGGCCGCGGTCACCGCGCCGGAACGTTCGCTGACCGACCGGATCGACGAAGGCCTGCGGAAGGTGACGACTGCACTGGACAGCGGCGCCGCGCTCGACCTTCTGAACCGGTGGATCGAGGTCACGTCGGCCATGGCCTGATCGGCTGGTCCCAGCGACCCGAGATGCCGATCAGCCGCGCCTGCTCCAACCAGCGCAACAGCATCCGGCTTTCTGAGACCAGCGCAGCGGTGGCAGGGGGAGCGGGCCGCTCGACCTGCTCGGCAGCGGTCACCGCGGTATCGACCACGCGATGGGCATCGGCACCGACCGGGCAGAAGGTCGCCGCTGCAAGCCTGCCGAAGCGGACCACGTGGACATCCCACCCCCCGGGACGCGGGGCGGCAGCAACGATCTGGGGCACTTGACCGAAGGCGCGCAGAGCCGAGGCGGACACAACAGCTTGCTCGGCCGCTTCCAACCGGTCCCGCCAGGTGGCAGCGACCTCGAACCGCTCGTCGCGAGCCAGGTCCGCCATCCTGATGCGGATGCGGCGGTCCCAGTCCCCGCGCAGGCCGCGCAGCGCGGTCCGCGCCACATCGGCCACCGGCGCGTAGGCCTCCACCGCCACCTCCCCGGAGCACGGGGCACTGCACTTCCCGAGGTCGAGCAGCACGCACCCGGGCTTTGCCCTGCCTGGTCGTAGCGTCTGGGTGCACGCGCGTAGCCCGGTGGCTTCTGTAATTGCGGCGGCCGCCTCCTGGGCCTGCGCGCGGGAGGCGAACGGCCCGGCGTAGACCGCCCCGTTCTGCTCGTCGTCGGCGACTGACCGGACCACCGACAATCTGGGATAGGCCTCGGTCGTCAGCTTGAGCCACACCGCGCGTTCAGGGTGCCGGGCGCGGCGGTTGTACGGCGGCTTGTACTCGGCGATCATGCGCAACTCTCTTACCCGTGCCTCGAGGTCGGTCGCACACACCACTGCCGTGACCGAGGCGGCGATCCCCACCATCTCGGTCATCCGTGGCCGCTGCTCCGCACTGGTGAAGTACGAGCGGACCCGCCTTCGGATGTCTTGAGAGACGCCCACGTACAACGGTCGGCCCTCGGTGTCCCTGAAGGTGTACACGCCAGGGGCTTCCGGCAGGTGGTCGGCCAGGTGGCGCTTACCGCGCCGCTGGGCCGGGACCTTCCGCATCGACGCGGACAGTTCCTCCAGCGTCATAACCCCCAGTGCGCCAAGGCGCTCGAGCAGACCATGAAGAACGTCCACGGTCGCGCGGGCGTCGTCGAGGGCCCGGTGGGTCGGGGTGACCTGCGCCCTGAAGAACTGCGCGAGCGTGCCGAGTTTGTGGTTGGGCACCTCGTCGCGACTGAGAATGCTGCGGGCCAGCCGAGCGGTGTCGATCACCTGCGGATTCGGCCACGGCTGGTGCAGCCGGGCGCACGCCGCTTTGAGGAAACCCGTGTCGTACGGAGCGTTGTGCGCGACGAACACGCTGCCAGCCAGGAACTCCAGGAGCATGGGAACAGCGGCCTGTTCCTGCGGTGCTGCCTCGACCATGCCGTCGGTGATGCCGGTCAGGACGGTGATGAAAGCGGGGATCGGCTGCTCGGGATTGACGAAAGTGCGGAACTCGCCGAGCAACTCGCCGCCACGCACCTTCACCGCGCCGATCTCGGTGATCCTGCCCTCCGTAGGACTGCCGCCTGTGGTCTCCAGGTCCACCACGCAGAATGTTGTGTCACGCAGCGCCAAGCCATCGAGATCGAGGTCGAGCTGCCCGGCGGTCGCAGCGGCGGGCGCAGCGCTCGGCGTGGCGGTGGGTACGGCGGTCATGTCATGGACGCTACGGACGACCTGCGACAAATCCGGGCAACGCCGCACTCCTAATGTGGATCCCGTGGCGATCACGGCTCCTGACGACTCGACCCGCTGGCGGTGTGCCCGGTGCGGGAACCTGACCCGGTTCGATGTTGTGCGCTCGACCAGGTCCCGGCAGTACTGGCACGTGGATCTCGCGGGCAATCCGGAGATCGAGGAAAGCCAGGCCCTGCGCGACGACATCGAGTCGGTGACCTGCCGGTGGTGCGGGGCGACCGACGCCATCGAGGTGGTGCCCCGCGCGACGGAGTAGAGGCGCGCGGTAGGAAAGCACTGATTGTGCCTAGTCCGAAGCGCGAAGGCTGCTTGGACCGGGTTGATAGACAACGAAGCTAGACGCCCGTCCACCGTTGGCGGCTGCGTCGGAATCTCACCGGCCCCGGGCCCCCGACCGAACGGGCGGCGGCCCAGTCGCCAATTCCTTGTCGTAGCCCCTCCCTAACGTCGTGCCCGACCCGGCGAGACGAAGGAGGCGGGAGTGATCATCGACTGTGGAACGTGCTCGGCAAGACCGGCGGCCTGCGCCGATTGTGTGGTGACGGCGCTATTGGAGGCACCACCGGACGGGCGGCTGACTCCCGACGAAGTAGCAGCCGTGGATGCCCTGGCCGCGGGCGGCCTTGTGTCCCCACTGCGTTTCGTGCGCGAGGCTCGGCGCGGGGCATAGGTGCCTATGTCGGGTGCACAATGGGAAGGTGGGACCATTTCGCCTGATCAGCGCCGTTACGGCGGGGCTGGCCTGCGCTGTGATCCCGATGACCGCGGCACACGCCGACATCGACCAGCAGATCCAGCAGGTGCAGGCCGAGTTGTCGCAGTTGCAGCAGCAGGCGGCGGCTGCCGCGGAACAGGCGAACGAAGCCACCCTGCAGTGGCAGGAAGCTCAGCAGGCGGTCACCGCCAAGCAGGCCGAGGTCGCCGCCACCCAGCAGACGCTGTCCACGACCCAACAGAACCTGAATCAGGTCGTGAGCCAGATCTACCGCAACGGCGGGGTCGATCCGACGTTGCTGGTGCTGGCCTCCGAACAACCCTCTGACTGGCTGGCCACCCTTGATGCCGCCCGCATCATCGCGACCACTCAGAATCAGGTTCTGGAGCGCACTCAGATCACTGAGCAGCAACTGGTACGCGACCAGGCTGCGCTGGAGAAGGCCGAGAAGAAGGCCGACAAGGCTCGCAACGACCTGCTCGACGCGAAGGCCGCCATCGACGCCCGGGTGGCAGAGTCGACAGCTGAACTGTCCACCCTGCAGGCCGAACAGCAGCAACAGTTGGCTGCAGAACTGGCCCAGCAGCAACAACAGCAGCAACAGCAGGCTGACGAGGCCGCGACCCAGGTCGCCCAACTGCCGGAATCGACCACGAAGCCAGTCGTGGAATTCGCCATCCGGCAGGTCGGTAAGAAGTTTCGAGCAGGGGGCCACCGGGCCCGATGCGTTCGATGCTTCCGGACTGGTCAAGGCGGCGTGGGCGGAAAGTGACGTGACGTTGCCGCATTCGGTGAAACGGCAGTTCAACGCCACCGAGCGGATCGACATCACGCAGCTGCAGCCGGGTGACATCGTGTTCCTGTACGGCACGGATCAGCACGCGGGCATCTACACCGGCGACGGCTACTTCGTGCATGCCAAGGGCCCTCGAGAGGGCGTGGTGTACGAGAAGCTGTTCACTAACGAGTACATGTCCCAATTCGCCGGTGCGGGCCGGCCGAAGGTCTGAACGGGTGGGCCGGACTCTCGTCGTCACCAACGACTTCCCTCCGCGGGCTGGTGGTATTCAGGCATTCGTGCACAACGTTCTGCTGCACCAGCCGCCGGAGTCGGTGGTCGTGTACGCCCCGAAGTGGAAGCGCGCACCCGAGTTCGACGCCGAGCAGCCCTTTCCGGTGGTGCGTCACCCCACGTCCTTGATGCTGCCGGAGCCAGTCGTGCTCGCCAAAGCCCGCGCCATCGCCCAGGAGTACGAGTGCACTCGCCTGATGTTCGGTGCGGCGGCACCGCTGGGTCTGCTGACTCCCCGGCTACGCCGGCAGGGGCTCGCGCCGGTCGTCGCACTGACGCATGGCCACGAGGCGGCCTGGGCCGTGACGCCGGGCGCCCGGCAGGTGCTGCGCACGATCGGCAACAGCGTTGACACCATCACCTACCTCGGCCAGTACACGAGGGCCCGGATCGCGTCGGCCTTGCGTCCGGACGCCGCGGCCAGGATGCGCCGGCTCGTGCCGGGGGTCGACGTGCAGACGTTCAATCCGGACGTCCGCGAAAAGGGGCGGGCGGTGCGCGCCGAGTTCGGCTTGGCCGACCGGCCGGTGGTCGTCGTCGTGTCGCGGCTGATGCCGCGCAAGGGACAGGACACGCTCATCCGTGCGCTGCCTGCGATCCAGCGGCAGGTGCCCGACGCCGCGCTGCTGATCGTCGGCGGCGGTCCGTACCGTTCGCGACTGGAGACCTTGGTCGAGGAGACCAGCGTTGCCGACAGCGTCGTACTGACCGGGGGAGTTGCGTGGGAGGATCTGCCCGCCCATTACGCCGCCGGCGACGTGTTCGCCATGCCCTGCCGTACCCGCAATCGCGGCTGGGACGTCGAAGGGCTGGGCATTGTCTACCTCGAGGCCGGTGCCGTGGGGCTGCCGGTGATCGCCGGTAACAGCGGCGGGGCACCCGATGCCGTGCTCGAGGGCGAGACAGGTTTCGTCGTCGATGGCAGGGACCTGGCCCAGGTGGCGGATCGGGTCAGTGAACTCTTACGCGACCCGGAGCTGGCGCAGCAGATGGGACGGCGGGGACGGGCGTGGGTTGAGCAGCAGTGGAGTTGGCCGATCGTGTCACGCCGGCTGACGGACCTCCTCGAGGGCGTCGACCCCGACCTCGCCCACCCCATCGCCGGGGTGCAGTAGCCGCCAGAACCCCCATCCGGTGGCGAGCACGAGCAGCACCACGCGCACGGTCTGGATCGCGACGCCGTTCCAGCCGTCGGAGAGCAGCCAGTTGTAGTGCATCGGGTAGAGCACCTGGCCCAAAGCGGCCACCGGCATCAAGGTGACGATGACCGGCCGCATCACGGTCGCGGCCGACAGCAGGCAGACCGCAGAGACGGCAGCCACCCAGATGAAGTACTGCGGCGAGAGCACGCGACTGGTGACCATCGACACCAAGACCGCAACCAGCGCGATGTCGGCGGGCAGACAACGGTCGAGCCGACCGACCAGGCGCAGCAGCGCCAGCGCACCTAGCGTCACGACCCCGAGCACGGTCACGGCCAGCGCCACGACTTCCGTGCCCTGCGCCATCACCTCCATCGCGCCGTACCGGTACTCGAAGTGGCGGGGCCAGCCGAGGTGGTGCCCGATCAGGAACAGCCAAGCGGGCACCGACTCCAGTTGCAGCCCGCGGGCCCGCTGTTCGGTCGCGAACGAGGCGGCTCCGGTCATGGTCACGGCGAGGACGGCCAGCAGGCATGCCACCGTGACGGCGAATCCGGCGATCGCCCGAATCCAGCTTCGGCGCGGGACAGCCAACAGCAGCAGCACTGGCCAGACCTTGAGCATGGCGCCGATGCCCAACCAAATCCCCGTCCGCACTGGGCGCGACAGGGCCAGCAGCCCTAGCACGGCGAACAACGACGGCAGGATGTCGAACCGGGTCAGCCACACCGGTCCGATGAGCATGCCGGCCACGACCCAGGCCCAGACGCCTTCCTCACGCGCACCGTGTCGGGTCTGCCGCAGCAGCACTGCGAAGACTGCGATGTCCGCGGCCAGCATCAGCAGTACGAGCCCCATGGTGGGGTTCGGCGGGATCAATGCTCCGAGGGCAATCACGGGGCCGACCAGCGGCGGGTACTGCCACATCTCGTCGCCGATCGGGAAGCGCCCGGACTGCAGGATGTCCGCCCACTGCGTGTACAGGGTCACATCGTTGATGACCAACTGGCCGCCGAGGTAAGGCACGACCCCGAACGGGATCGCCAGCAGCCACAACCGGGTCGCGACGAACGCCAGCGAAGGCAGCAGCCAGCGACGGGAGGACACCCCGCCAGTATCCCTTGTGCTACCCGCGGGTCCCGCACCACTGGGCCAGTGCATCGGCAAAGCCGTCGGAGGTGCCCTGGCCCACCCAGCCGACGTGTCCGTCCGGGCGGATCAGCACCCCGGTCGGCGCAGGCACCTCGCCGAGCACCGGCAACACCCACGGTCCTTCGTATGTGACCGGGTGCGCCTGCGAGCCCAGCGAGGGCCCGCCGAATTCCAGGACAACCGGTCGCGCGTCGTGAAGGAGTTCGTAGACCCGCGTGTCTCCAATATCGAGGTCGGGCATCCGGCGACCCAGCAGAGGATGACCGGGACCGAAGTCGTAGGCCACGTCCAACCCGGCGACCAGTGCCGCCATGTGAAGGTTGGCATCCTCGAGCACCAGCACCTCATCCAGACAGGTCGCGCAAGGCGTACTGCCGCGGATCGGCCTTCTGGAACAGGGACTGGGCCATCGTGTACTTCAGGGCCCGGGCGCCCGCGGGGTGACGTTCCGCGTGGTAGGTGTCCAGCAGTTCATCACCGGAAACGCCGGTCACGACCTGGCCCAGCCTCCAGCCCAGGTTGACGGCGTCCTGCAGTCCCAGGCCGATGCCTTGCCCGCCCGTGGGGGAGTGCACGTGCGCCGCGTCCCCGGCCAGGAGAACCCGGCCCTGGCGGTAGGACACCGCCTGTCGGGTCGCGTCGGTGAATCGCGACAACCAGGTCGGGTTGTGGACGCCGAAGTCGGTGCCGAACACCCCGATCAGGCAGCGGCTCAGATCGGCCAGCGTGGGTTCGGCAGTCTCCAGGTGTTCTTCGGTGGCGACCACCCGCACCCGGCCGTCGCCCATCGCATGCAGCCCGTGCACGCCGCGCTCATCGATCGTGCCGCCTGCCGGTGGCAGGTCCTCGGTGACCTCGACCTCGGCGATCAGGGTGCTGCGAGTGGCAGCGGGACCTTCGAAGCCGATGTCCGCGCTGCGTCGCACGATGCTGCGCCCGCCATCGGCACCCACCACGTACCTGGCCCGCAGCAGGTCGCCGCCGGCGAGATGCACGTCTACACCGTCCGCATCCTGGGTCAGCCCGCTGACCTCGGCGCCACGCTGGATCCGCACCCCCAGTTCCTCGGCCCAGCCCAGCAGAAGTCGTTCTATGTGGTTCTGAAACAGCGCCAAGGTG
The DNA here is from genome assembly GCA_037045455.1 of Candidatus Nanopelagicales bacterium. Lineage (GTDB taxonomy): Bacteria > Actinomycetota > Actinomycetes > S36-B12 > UBA10799 > JADKAV01. Next base: position 346,949 of record JBAOIN010000003.1, read on the forward strand.
TAGGGGTGGCGGGTGGGCAACCGGCTCAGGTCCAGTGCAGTACTGCCGAACGTGGCGGCGTTGATGGTCGTGCCCTCGGCGAGAAAGCGCTCGGCGATGCCACGCTGGTCGAGCAGTTCGATGGTCCGAGAGTGAAACCCGCCGCCCCGGGAACCCACCAACTCTTGCGACTCGCGGCGCTCCAAGACGACCGGGTCGACCCCCGCCAGTTTCAGTTCGGCCGCGAGCATGAGTCCGGTCGGGCCAGCGCCCGCAATCACGACATCGGTGAAAGGCACAGTCCAGTCTGCGACGTTGACTGCCGATTGCGTCAAACAGTCGGATCGGACTGCCGCAGCAGGCCGAGCTTGAGCGCCGTCATCAGTGCTTGCGCCCGGTTACCAGCGCCCAGCTTCTCGTACAGCTTGGAGATGTGGGTCTTCGTGGTCGACTCGCTGATGAACAGCCGCCGGGAGATCTGCGCGACCCCCAGGCCGTCGGCCAGCAACTGCAGTACCTCACGCTCGCGCGGGCTCAACTGCGGACCGGTCGGGCTGAGCTTGCGCTTCATCGCGTCGGCGAGGTCTTTGGCGGTGAAGGACTGTGGGGTGGTGGCGGCGTGACGGGCGGCGGCCACCACGTCCTCCGACGGCGCGTTCTTCGGTACGAACGCGCTGGCGCCGGCTTCCAGTGCAGCGAACAACTGCTCGTCGCCCGCGTACATGGTCAGGATGACGATGCCCAGTTGCGGGTAACTTGCCCGGGCTTCCGCGGCGAGTTTCAAGCCTGAGCCGTCGGGCAGCCGCACGTCCAGCACGACGACGTCCGGATGCGTGATGCGCAGTAGCCGCTCGGCATCGGCCAGCGATCCCGCTTCCCCCACGACCTCGAAGTCGCCGTCACGCTCGAACGAACGCCGCAGGCCCTGCCGGATCAACTCGTGATCGTCGACGAGCAGAACAGTGATTGCCACCGGTCTACTCCTCCCTCTCGCCGGCCGGGGGTTGCAGCGCGACTTCCAGCACTGTCCCACCACCATCGCGAGGACGCCATGACAACTGCGCCCCGATGCGGTGGGCCCGCTCCTGCATGATGTCCAACCCGAAGCTGTCGTTGCGCGGCGAGTCCATCCCTTGGCCATCATCGGTCACGCTCAGGAACGCCCCGGGCGGGTCGACTTTGTAGGTCACCCAGAGGTTGTCAGCGGCGGCGTGGCGGCGCACATTCGTCACTGCTTCCTGGGCGATGCGCAGAAGCTCGGTCTCCTGGGCGACGGGCAAGCGCTGCCGGCTTTCGTCGATCACCAGGTGCACGGTCAGCCCCGCGGCCGTCCCCGCCTGCTGCACGTAGCTGGTCAGCGCGGAGCCCAATCCCACGCCGGGCTGGATGTCTGCGCGCAAGTCGAAGATGCTCAGCCGCAGCTCACTGACGATCCGTCGCACCTCGGATCGGATCTCGTCGGCCAATGCCCGGTCTTGGCTGCCGTCGAGGTCGGATACCAGGGCATCCAGCGCATAACCGACACTGGCCAGTTCCTGTGCCACGCCGTCGTGGATCTCGCGGGCCAGCCGGCGGCGTTCCTCGACGGTGGCGGCCTGTCGCACGTCGGAGAACAGCCGCCCACTGTCGATGCGCAGGGCCGCATCGTGACCTCGCTCCACAGATTGTTTGAGCAGGGCGTAGTCAAACGGCTGGTCACTTTGCAGCGCCACGATCCCGACCAACCGCATGCCCAACGTCAGCGGCACCGTCGCCTCCTGCAACGCGGCCTCGCTGATCAGGTCGCGGCCTGCGAGCGGCCGGCCCTCCCGTGCCGCCTCGACCACCACGTCGGGCAGCGCGTCGAAGGGGGAGCGGTCACTTCCGGCCACCGCGTAGGGGACGAACCGGTCGTCCTGGTTCAGGAAAAGCACACTGCGGCGAGCACCCACGTCCTTCGCGATCTGTTCGAGCGTTTGCTGGGCCAGGGCGACCTCGTCAAGCCCGGCGGGCAGTTGCCGGGAGATCGACTGCAAGCGGGTGAGCAAGCGGTGTGCCGAGCGGTACTCCTCACCGCTGCGGCGGCGCTGCTGGACGAACAGCGTGGCTGCGACAGCCAGCACTGCGACCACGGTCAATCCGGCCAGCAGGAAACCCACGCGTGTGATTCCACCACGCCTGGCTCGCCCACGCCCAGCCCTTTGCGCAGTTCGTCAACGCTCTTCAACGGTTCAGGATCGCGTGCCGGTCGACCCGTCTCAGGCGTACAACGCCTCCACGTCCTCGCCGAACTCCGCCATCACGACGTTGCGCTTGAGTTTCATGCTCGGAGTGAGCTGTCCGCCCTCCTCGGTCCAGTCGACCGTGAGGATCTGGAACTTCTTGATGGCCTCCGCGTGGCTCACGGCCTTGTTGGCGTCATCGATCGCCGCCTGGATCTCGGCGACCAGCGCCGGGTTGGCTGCGAGGTCGGCGACGGGGGTGTCGGCCGGCAGGTCATGCTGCTCCAACCAGGTCGGCACGCCCTCGGGGTCGAGGGTCACCAGCGCCGCAATGAACGGCTTGTTGTCGCCGACCACCATGCACTGGCTCACCAGCCAGTGCGCGCGGATCCGGTCCTCGAGCACCGCGGGCGCGACGTTCTTGCCGCCGGCGGTGACGATGATCTCCTTCTTGCGCCCGGTGATCCGCAGGAACCCCTGGTCGTCGAGTTCGCCGATGTCGCCGGAGTGGAACCAACCGTCCGGCTCCGAGCACGTCGTCGGTCGCCTTCTCGTTCTTCCAGTACCCCTCGAAGATCTGCCCACCCTTGAGCAGGACTTCACCGTCGTCGGCGATCTTCACGCTGGCCCCCGGAATCGGGCGGCCGACGCTGCCGATCCGGATCGCGTCGGGGCGGTTGAGCGTGCTGGCGGCGGATGTCTCCGTGAGCCCGTAGCCCTCCAGGATCGTCACTCCGATACCGCGGAAGAAGTGGCCGAGCCGCGCGCCCAGCGGGGCGCCACCGGAAACCGCGTACTTCACGTGGCCACCGAGTGCGGCCCGCAGCTTCCCGAAGACAAGCCGGTCGAACAGCATGTGCTTCGCGCGCAGGATCAGACTCGGGCCACCAGTGTCCAGCGACTTCGATGTAGTCGATGGCGGTGTTGGCAGCGGCGTCGAAGATCCTGCCCTTGCCGTCCGCCGACGGCCTTCATGCTCGCGCCGAGTTGTAGACCTTCTCGAACACCCGGGGGACGGACAGCAGGAACGTCGGCTGGAACTCCCCGAGCAGCGGCACGATGTTCTTCACGTCGCTGGTGTGCCCGAGCACGGTCCCCGACTCGATGCAGCCGATCTCGATCACCCGTCCGAAGACGTGGGCAAGCGGGATGAATAGCAGCGTGGACGCGCTGGCGTCGAACAGGTCGGGCACCCCTTCCACCGTGTTGTCGACATCGAAGCGCAGGTTCGAGTGGGTGAGGATGCAGCCCTTGGGCCGCCCGGTCGTGCCAGAGGTGTAGATGATCGTGGCCACGTCCGCCGGCTCCACGGCCGCCCGGCGGGCCTCGACCTCGTCGTCAGCGACGTCCGCACCCGCGGCCGTTAGCTCGTCCACTGCGCCTTCGTCCAAGACCCAGACGTGCTTCGTGGGCACCCTGTCCGCAACCTCGGCGAACGTCTGCTTGTGCCGGTCGGCCTCCAGGAAGACGCCGATGCAGCCGGCGTCGGACAGGATCCACTCCACCTGCTCGGCCGAGGACGTTTCGTAGATAGGCACCACGGTCGCCCCGACGAACCAGCCGGCGTAGTCAGCCAGCGTCCACTCGTAGCGCGTCGCGGACATGATGGCGATCCGGTCGCCGTGGCCGATACCGGCGGCGATCAGGCCCTTGGCCAGGGCTACCACTTCGTCGTGGAACTGCTTGGCGCTCACGTCGGTCCAGGTGCCGTCGACGTGTCGGCGCAGCGCGGTCTGATCCGGGTGCTTGACCGCGTGCTCGACGACAGAATCGGTCAGGCTTCCAGCGGTGATGGGCGCTGCCAGCGGCGCCTCGTTGACCTCCTGCATGGCACTCCTCCTCGGAATGAATGGGCATTGCCGTCAATCACAGCAGCGTCGCTTAGCGTGACCTAAGTGCGGCAGTTTGCGACACTCTAACCCGGATCTCGGATCACGCGGCGCAGCCGCGGCGAGAAGGCACGGGTGATCCGGGCGAGCAGCCGCCGCAGTCCTCCCCAATGGCTTGCGGCATCATCGACACGTGGCCGGAGTGGACCTTGTCGACGAGACGTTCATCGTGGCCTCGCCGGAGGTGCTCGCCGGCATCATCACCGATTCCGCCTATCACCGGCGCTGGTGGCCGGACCTGGATCTGACGGTGTTCATGGACCGCGGTCTGCTCGGCCAGCGCTGGTCGATCACCGGTGGGCTGGTGGGGTCATTGGAGATCTGGCTGGAGCCGTTCGCCGACGGGTGCATCGTGCACCACTACCTGCGCGCCGAGCCCAGCAATGACGGCCGCACGCCGGGTCCGCTGCCGGACACCCCGGCCGGTTGGCGCAAAGCGGCCAAACTGCGGGCGGCGCGAGCGACGGCCTGGAAGACGTCTGTCTGGGAGTTGAAGGCGCAGCTGGAGCAGGGTCGGGCAGCCGGAAACCCACCGGCGTAACGTTGCTGGCGAAAGATGAGGTGGGTGTGGCAGAGCAGACCGAGTCGAGCATCGTGATCGATGCGCCCGCGCAGCGCGTGATGGATGTCATCGCCGACCTGGGGACCTACCCGGAGTGGGCCGGCGTCAAGGCGACCGAGGTGCTGCGGGCGTTCCCGGACGGCCGGCCTGCACAGGTGCGCATGGTCATCGACAACGGGCCGATCAAAGACACCTACACCATCGAGTACGAATGGCACGGTGACGAGAAGGTCACTTGGCAACTCACCGAGTCGGAGGTCCTGCGCGACCTCGACGGGACCTATACGGTGACCGATCGGGGGGACGGTTCCAGTGAGGTCTCCTACCGACTCGTCGTGGATCTCATGATCCCGATCATCGGCAGCATCAAGCGCAAGGCCGAGAAGGCCATCGTCGACGCTGCATTGCGGGGTCTGAAGAAGCGAGTCGAGCAATGACCGACGACCAGCCGCAGTCGGAACCTTGGTGGCACGCCGCTCCAGCGCAGCCGCCCGTGGATTCTGTCCTCGTCGAGGGGATGAAACTCGCCGCGGTTCTGAGGGACTGGGCTGTGGAATCCGGCGCTGTGGCGGCGGTAACCGACATGGCGGCGTCGGCGGCGGCCAGCGCATCGGCGTACGTCAGCCAAGTCACCGAGGCTGCCGAGGAGCCGCAGGTCGCCGAACCGGTCGTGCGTTGCGCGGACTGTCCGGTCTGCCGCGCGCTGGACGCGCTAGATCACAGCAACCCGCAGATGGCGGCGACGGCCCGATCGGCGCTGGCGCAGATCACCGCGTTGGTGTCGGGATTCCTGCCCGGGGAGCAATAAGTCTGCGGCTGTCAAAGCCTCGGGGCTGCGAAGGCGGTTTGTGACTGACAGACCAGAAGCCCGCGGGTGCCAAGGCGGTTTGTGACTGACAGACCAGAAGCCCGCGGGTGCCAAGGCGGTTTGTGACTGACAGACCAGAAACTGGTCGCTGGGTCACAAAGCCTCGCGGGGGACTAACCCCCGGCCCGCGGGCTAGCGTGGTGCCATGGGCCTGACTGTGGGGATCGACATCGGGGGCACGAAGATCGCGGCCGGCGTCGTGGACGACCATGGCCGCATTCTGGCCCGCAAACGCGTGGCCACTGCCCGCCGTGACGCCGAGACCGTCGAGCACACCGTGAGCGACCTCGTCCGGCAACTGCAGGCCCATCACGAGATCGAAGCGGTTGGCATCGGAGCCGCAGGTTTCGTCGACGAGAAGCGCTCCCGGGTCAATTTCGCACCCAACCTGGGCTGGCGCGACGAACCGCTGCGACTGGCAGTGGAGTCCGAGATCAACCTGCCGGTGGTCGTCGAGAACGACGCGAACGCGGCGGCGTGGGGTGAGTACCGGTTCGGCGCCGGTCGCGGCACCGAGTACCTGGTCACCATCACGGTGGGCACTGGCATCGGCGCAGGGATCATCATCGACGGCAATCTTTACCGCGGGCGCTGGGGGGCTGCCGCGGAGTTCGGTCATCTGTGCGTGGAACCAGGCGGGCGGCCGTGCGGCTGTGGCAACCGGGGCTGCTGGGAGCAGTACGCCAGCGGCAACGCCCTGGTCCGAGAGGCGCGCTATCTGGCGTCCGAGCGGCGCACCGAGGCCGAGACGTTGCTGGACCTCGGTGACGGGACGCCGGAGGGGGTGCAGGGGGTCCACATCACTAACGCCGCGCGTGAGGGCGACCCGGTGGCGTTGGCGGCCTTCGATTTCGTGTCGCGGTGGCTGGGGCAGGGGATGGCCGACATCGCCGCGATCCTGGACCCGGAGTGCTTCGTGATCGGGGGCGGCGTGAGTGAGGCCGGGGACATTCTTCTCAACAGCACGGTCCGGGCGTTCAGCGAGTCGGTCACGGGCAAGGAGCACCGCACGCTGCCAAAGTGCGTTGTGGCGAAGTTGGGCAACACGGCTGGGCTGGTGGGAGCCGCGGACCTCGCCCGGCTGCGCTGAATAACTGCGCTTCAGCCAGTGGTGCGCTCTGCCCTCCCGGGCATTTCGGTGCCTGACGTGCCATCTGAGGTCGGGTTAGGCACCGAAACGCCCAAACGTCAGCTCGTCAGTTCCAGGGCCAACTGCTCCAGGAACAGCCCGATGTCGGTGACCACGCCCTGCGCCTGTGCGCTGCCCCGGTCGGACAACTTGGTCACGGTCGAGGGGTTGATGTCCACGCACACCAGCGGGATCGACGCGGGCAGGATGTTGCCGGTCGCGATCGCGTGCAGCATGGTGGCGACCATGATCGAGAAGCCGACGTCCTTGAGCTCGGCGCGCATCGCCCGCTGACCCTCAATGACGTCGCTGTAGACGTCGGGAAGGGGGCCGTCGTCACGCACCGAGCCCACAAGCACGAACGGCTTGTCGTTCTTCACCAGCGTGTACATCAGCCCGCCCGTGATGGCGCCCGCTTCGACCGCACCGGCAATGCTGCCGTGGCTGCGCACGCGGTTGATCGCCCGGATGTGGTTCTCGTGGCCGTGGTCGACGCCGGACCCTTTGCTCAGATCGACGCCCAGGCTCGTCCCGTACATGTTCGACTCGATGTCGTGCACTGCCAGCGCATTGCCGGCGAACAACACATCCACGTACCCAGCCTCGACCAGCTTCGACAACGCAGGCGCACCACCCGTGTGCACGATGGCCGGGCCGCCGACCCACAAGATTCGTTTGCCCGCTTCTTTGCACTCGCGCATCTGGTCGGCGATCTGCCTGACCTGCAATGCCTGTGGCTTCTCGCTGGAGACCACGGAGTTCATGAACTCGAAGATCGTCTCGGAGGAGGGCTTCGGCGGGGGCGGGACCACGACCTTGACGCCGAGGAAGCCGATGGCCACGGGCTCGCCCGCGGCCACATCCGACATGGGGACGGTGGTGATGCCGCCGTCGCGCAAGACCAGCCCGCAGTCCATCTCGGGGTTCTGCACTGGGATCCAGTCGCCGTCCACCCGCACGTAGGTCTCGAAGTTCGTGCTCGAGTGGAAGCCCTCAGGGAACACCCCGGCCATGGGCGCCGGCTGGAACTCCGCGTCGCTGGTCTCGACCGGGTTGACGCCGAAGTTTTGCAGCCGCACGAGCAGGTCGTTGAGCGCGACTGGGTCCTCGTGCGTGATCGTGATGCGTGCTCGCGATTCGTCGTTCTTGGTCTTGCCGAAGACCAGATCATCGATCTCGTAGTCCGCGCCGATCTCGAGGATGTTGTCCAGGACGCGGCTGAGCTGCCCGGAGTCGATCAAGTGGCCCTGCAGCTGCACGACTTCGCTCATCATGAGCGCATCCTGTCACGCACCCGCCCGGCATTACACGACTGAACCGTCGTCCCAGCCGTCCTCGGGTTCGTTGGGATGGCGCAATACCAGTGTCAGAAAGCCGGCGACGAAGGCGACCACGCCCAGGGACACCAGGCCTGGCCCGACGATGCCCGGTAGCAAGACCCCGGCGAACAGCAACAGCGGCCCCCCGATCGTCCCGACCCAGGCGAACCGGGAGACCACGTCCAGGCGGGGTAGCGGGGGAGGCTCCGGCGGCTCGAACGTCTCCTCGGGCAGGTCCAGGAACTCCGGTGCGGGTTCCAAGGCCTCCGCCGGGGGCATCGAGTCTCCGAGGTCCGCGACGATCTGCTCCCACGCGTTCTCGTCGTAGGGCACCGGGTCGTCGGGTGACTTGCTCATCGCCCACTCACCCTACGCGCGAAATCCAGGCTCGCAGCGAACACGGTGTCAGCATCGTTGTCCAGCGTGGCCACGTGGAACGAGTCCTCCAGCATGATTTCCTCGACATCGGTACTGCCCACGTTGGCCAGCAGCCAGGTCACATTTGACGGCTCGGCGACGTGATCGTCGGCGCTGCGGATGACGAGCAGGGGGGCGGTCATGCGGTCGATCTCGCTGCGCGTGGCCGCCCACAGCCGGGTGAGCGAATGGGCCGCGCGCAAGGGAATGCGGTCGTAGGCGCCTTCCGTGATCCCGGGCCTCTTGATGTCGTCGTTGCGGTTCGGCCAGGAGCTCACGACTGCCCGCAGCGTCGTGAGGTAGGGCCACTCGCGACGCTCGGTCTGGATGATCGGATTGACACGCCACGACGCCGGCGACGTCATGCTCCTCGGCCAGTCGCAGCCCGAGCGTGGCACCGGCGGAAAGGCCCATCACAACCCATGACGAACTGCGGTGACGTAACCACGATGCGGCACGTTCCACTTCTGTGTACCAATCGATCCAGGTGGTCCGGTTGAGGTCCTGCCAGCGGGTGCCGTGCCCGGGCAGCCGCGGAGCGATCACCGTGTGACCGGCGTCGGCGAGGTACTGCGCCCACGGACGCACCGAGACCGGGGAGCCGGTGAAACCGTGGATGACCAGAATGCCGAGGTCGTCGCCCTGCTGGGCGAACGGCTGCGCACCCTCGATCAACGGCATGATGACTCCTGGTCCGGGTGTTCCGATAGTCTCACTGGGTTGTCCCGGATCGGGTCCGCGGGAGCGGCCGAGGGTGCAGAATGGTCTCCACGGATCATTGCCCATGGGGCCGCCGCGACCATAGGGTCGAGGGTGAAGGATTCGATTACCGGGAGGCCGCCGCAGTGTTGTACTGGTTCTTCAAGTACATCCTGATCGGGCCCTGGCTGCGCCTTCTGTTCCGCCCGCAGGTCGAAGGCCTGGAGAACATTCCCAAGGACGGTCCGGTCATCCTGGCCAGCAACCACTTGAGTTTTTCGGACTCGTTCTTTTTGCCCCTGATGGTGCCTCGGCACATCACATTCCTAGCCAAGGCCGAGTACTTCAACGGCACCGGTCTCAAGGGCTGGTTCAATCGCTGGTTCTTCTCCGGCGTCGGCCAGGTGCCGATCGACCGGTCCGGGGGGTTCGGCCTCCGACGACGCCCTGCACACCGCGCTTCGCATCCTCGGCCAGGACAAAGTGCTCGGAATCTATCCCGAAGGCACCCGTTCGCCGGATGGCCGCTTGTACCGCGGCAAGACCGGGGTTGCGCGGGTGGCACTGGAGGCCAACGTGCCCGTGATCCCGGTGGCCATGATCGGCACCCGCGAGATCCAGCGCCCGGGCAAGGTCCTGCCCAGCATCAGGCGGGTGGGGATCAAGATCGGCGCTCCGTTGGACTTCTCGCGCTACGAGGGCATGCAGAACGACCGGTTCGTCCTGCGCTCGATGACCGACGAGATCATGTACGAGCTCATGGAGCTGTCCGGCCAGGAGTACGTCGACCTCTACGCATCGCGGGCCAAGGAGGTCATCGCGGACGGGGAGTCGGTGCAGGAAGCGGCGGCAGCGCAGGCGTCGTAGTCCCAGCAGACCGCTGAGTTACTCTGAAACGGTGTCGGATCTGCCCTCCCACAATCTGATCGATTGGCCGGAACTGCCTGCTGCGCAGCAACCGGTGTGGCCCGACGCTGCCCGGTTGGCGAAGGTGCAGCGCTGAGCTTGCCGTCGTGCCGCCGCTGGTGTTCGCGGGGGAGTGCGACCAGCTGACCGAGAACCTCGGGCAGGCTGCCCGCGGCGAGGCTTTCGTGCTGATGGGCGGGGATTGTGCGGAGACGTTCGCGGCCAACACCGCCGACTCGATCCGGGCCCGGCTAAAGACGCTGCTGCAGATGGCGGTCGTGCTGCACGTACGGCGCGCGGCATGCCGGTGGTCAAGATCGGGCGGATGGCCGGGCAGTACTTCAAGCCCCGCTCGAAGCCCACCGAGACCCGCGGCGGCGCCGACGCTGACGTCGTACTTCGGCGACGGGCTCAACGCGCTGGCGTTCGACTCCGGAGGCGCGCGACATCGATCCGCAGCGGCTGCTCGGGGCGTACCACGCGTCGAGTGCGGCGCTGAACCTCGTGCGGGCCTTCACCCAGGGCGGCTACGCGGACCTGCACCAAGTGCATGCGTGGAACCAGGACTTCGTGCGCGACGTCCGAGGCGGGCAGCGCTACGAGCGGCTGGCGCGCGAGATCGACAATGCGCTGGCGTTCATGAAGGCGTGCGGGGCCGACCCCGAGGAGTTCCGGCGGGTCGACTTCTTCGCCAGCCACGAGGCGCTGGTGCTGGACTACGAGCGGCCGCTGGTGCGTATCGACTCGCGTACCGGGCTGCCCTACTCGGTGTCCGGGCACTTCCTGTGGGTGGGCGAGCGGACCCGCGACCTCGGCGGCGCGCACGTGCAGTACGCGTCGCTGATCCGCAACCCGGTCGGGCGTCAAGATCGGCCCCACCGCCGTCGCCGGAAGACGTGGTGGCGCTGGCTGAGCGGCTCGACCCCGACCGGGTGCCAGGCCGCTTGACGCTGATCAGCCGCATGGGTGCCGGGCGGGTGACGCGAGGTGCTGCCGGCGATCGTCGAGAAGGTCGAGGCCAACGGCCACCCGGTGGTCTGGGTGTGCGACCCGATGCACGGCAACACCCGCGAGACGGCCGGCAGGTGTGAAGACCCGGCAGTTCGAGGACGTCGCCGCAGAGGTGCACGGGTTCTTCGAGGTGCACCACGAAGCTGGGCACGTTCCCCGGCGGCTTGCACATCGAACTCACCGGCGACGACGTCACCGAGTGCCTGGGGGGCGTGGGTGGGCCGCAGGAGCAGGATCTGCCCTACCGCTACGAGACGGCCTGCGACCCGCGGTTGAACCGGGTGCAGAGCCTGGAGCTGGCGTTCGAGGTGGCGCAGCGGCTCGCTGATCGCTAACTGCGACCCTTTTGTGGATTCGCGCCATGTTCGACGTGGCGCAATTGACGCAAAGCGTCACTCCCTGAGGTGGTGGCCAGCGTGACCGTGGTCCAGCGAGATCACTCGGTTGGTTTCGAGGTGGCGAAGCGGCCGACCGCTAACAGCGACCCTTTGGTGGATTTGCGCCAAGTCCGACGTGGCGCAATTGACGCAAAGCGTCGCCGACTCAGGTGATCGTCAGCGTCACCGTGGTCCCGCGCACCGCCTGCGTCCCACCATCAGGGTCCTGCGAGATGACGCGATTGGCCAGCGTGACGCCGAACTGCTCGTGCGTCTCGACCTTGAACCCGGCCTGCTCGAGCGTGGCCTTGGCCGACTCGGTGTCCATGCCGACCACGCCGGGCACCGAAATGTACTCCGAGCCCTTCGAGACCACCAGCCGCACCGTGTCGCCTCGATAAGCGGTGGTTCCGCCGCTCGGATTGCTGCTGATGACCCGGCCCAAGGCGACGCTGTCGTCGTACTGCTCCGTGGTCTTCACCCGGAACCCCGCCGCTGACAGGGCTGCCTGCGCCTGCTCGACAGTCTGGTTCGTGACGCTGGGGACGACCACCGGCTCCGGGCCCATCGACACGGTCAGCGACACCGCTGTTCCGCGTTTCAACGGCGTACCCACGGCAGGATCCGTGCGCATGATCTGGCCCTGCGGCCACTTGCGGCTGTAGTCCTGCAGGATCTGGCCGGTCTCGAGGTTGTTGTCCGAAAGCAACTGGCTGGCGTCATCCTGCGACATGCCCTTCACGTTGGGCACCCGGTACCGCTCAGGCCCCTTCGAGAGCACGACCGAAACCGTGCCGTTGGCCGCCACTCGCTGACCGGCACCGGGGTCACTGCTGATGATCGTCCCGGCTTCCCGGCGCTCGGAGTACTGCTCGTCGGAGACCTGCATGGTCAGGCCCATCGACTCCAACTTGGCCAAAGCCTCGGAGCGGGTCAGGCCTGTGAGCTTGGGCGTGCTGACAGTGTCCATCGTGCCGAACTGCCAGCCGAAGTACCCGACCACAGCCGCGAGCAGCAACAGCAGGACCAGCACGATCGGGCCTTTGCGACGCTTGCGTTTCACAGGCGGGGGTGGCGGAGGTGTCACGGACGGTGGGTCGATGACGGCCACTGCCGGACCCGCACTGACCTCCGGCTCGATGGGGTCGGCCACAGCCGTCGCGGCAGAAGCGTGCGAATCGATGACGAACGGGCTGTCGACGACCAGCGGTTCGGCAATGGCAGCGGTCGGCGCAACGACCACTGGCGCAGGAGTCGCCAATTGCCGAGGCGCGGCAGCCGTCGGATCGGCCGTGCGCCGCAAGGCAGCCACCGCGGTAAGCATCTCGTCGGCCGTCTGAAAGCGGTCGGCCGGGTTCTTGGCTGTGGCCTTGGCGCACAAGTCGTCGATCCGGGCATCCACGTCGACGAACGCACTCGGGTCGGGGACGCGCTGGGTCTGGTGCAGGGCCAGCACGTCGTCGGGGGAGTCGGCGCGGAACGGCACATGGCCGGTGAGCATCTCGAACAGCAGGATCCCGCTGCTGTAGAGGTCGCTGCGCGGATCGGGCGCGCGGTCGGAGAACTGCTCGGGCGCCAGATAGGCCGCAGTACCCAGCAGCATCGTGGCGCGGAAATCGCCGGCCTCGATCGCCCGCGCCAGGCCGAAGTCGGTCACTTTCACGTCGCCGGTGTCGGTGATGAGTACGTTCTCCGGCTTCATGTCCCCGTGGACGAAGCCCGCGGCGTGGGCAGCGCGCAGACCCTTCAGAACACCGGACAAGACGTCGAGGGCGCGGGCCACGGGCAACCGGCCACCCCAGGTGACCTCTTGGCGCAGAGTGCGGCCCGGTACGTACTCCATGACGAGGTAGAACGCGTCGGCCGTGCGGCCCCGGTCGTAGACGGCCACCACATGCGGATCGGACAGCCGGGCAGCCGCGCGGGCCTCGGTCACGAACCGTTCGGTGAAGCCCTCCTCGTGGACAAGGTTGTCGTTCATGATCTTGATCGCGACGACCCGTTCGAGGCGGGAATCGAACCCCTCGTAGACCGTGCCCATGCCGCCCCCGGCCACGACCCGGTCCACGCGGTAGCGGCCGTCAAGGACCCGCCCGCACAGATCGGAGGTGGTACGCACGTCTTCGAGTGTACGTACCGGTGTCGCCTCGCCCAATGACCGGACATCATGGGGTCATGGCCTCCCAACGTGAGCAGATCGCCATGTCATCCGACGAGATCAGCGACTTCCTGGAGCAGGGCGGGACGGTCCAAGTGGCGTTGTACGGTCCTGACGGCTACCCCGACATCACTCCCATGTGGTACGTCATCGACGGCGACATGCTGTGGATGCGGACCTATGGCAAGAGCCAGAAGGTGATCAATGCCCGTCGTGACCCGCGCTGCTGCGTGCTCATCGAGACCGGTGACAAGTACCTGGAATTGCGAGGCGTGCAGGTCACCGGAGATCTGCAGGTCAGCGACGACGTGGACCGGATCTGCTGGGTGGCGGCGCGATTGATGGTGAAGTACGAGGGCGTCGACGCCGGGCACATCCCCGCGCTGGAGGCGGCCTACGCCGAGCGCGCGCCCAAGCAGGTGGCGTTGGGGTTGTCCTTGGAACGAATCGTGTCCTGGGACCATCGGAAACTCGCGTGATCTATCTGGCGGTGCTGGCCGGCATCTTCCTGGCCAGTGCGTGGCTGGAGCTGGTGGTCAAGACCCGAGTGTTCCGCCGCTGGCGGCGACTCCTGCTCGCGTTGGCCGTGACGATTCCGCCGTTGATGCTGTGGGACTGGTACGCCATCAGCCGAAGGCACTGGCACTTCCACATGATGACCGGGGCGCAGATCGGGATCGTGCCGGTGGAGGAGTTGCTGTTCTTCATCGTCGTGCCGATCGCCGGGATTCTCAGCCTGGAGGCGGTGCGAGCGGTCAAGCAGTGGCCGGCGGGGGACGAGGCGTGACCTACACGCAGATCGCTTTTGTCGCGGCGGTTGCCGCGGTGGCACTGGATCTGTTGCTGCGCACACGGCTCGTGACGCGCAAGGTGTTCTGGGTGTCGTACGCGATCATCCTGTTCTTCCAACTGCTGTCCAACGGGGTACTGACTGGCAGCGGGACCGTGCATTACGACGGGGCTGTCATCTTCGGCGACTCCAGCCCAGAAGGGGTGCGGCCGCCGTTCCTGGGGCAGGGCCGGATCGCCTACGCGCCGGTCGAAGACCTGCTGTTCGGTTTCGCCATGATCCTGTGGTCGCAGGTGTTCTGGATTTACTTCGGGCGTCGAGGAGTGCAGCGGAAGCCGCGGTCGGGACCGCCGATCTGGGAACGGCGCTAGACGAAATCACCCACGCTGCTGTCTGGCGCGGGGACTTTGCTCTAACGCCGGGCGCGCACGGCCCGGATCGCCGCAGGACCCGCCACCGCCAGTCGCCGTCGCACCGGGACCCGGGCGCGTTTGGTGAAGACGTCATAGTCGTTGGCCTCGACCTCGTCGACGATGCCGCAGTAGAGCTCACTGGCCGCCGCAATGCAGGGCTGGGACGCCGGCGCCAGCATCGCGATTCCCGGGTTCGCGGTGGCTTGCAACATCCGCACCCGGCCGATCTGCGCGGCCAGCGCCTCCCGCCAGTTGTCGTTGACCCGCCGATCCCGAACGTCGGCGGCCGTCACACCGTACTCGGCGAGTTCGGCCAGTGGCAGGTAGATGCGCCCGCGCTGCAAATCCTCTCCCACGTCCCGGATGAAATTGGCCAGCTGGAAGGCAATCCCCAGGTCCCGGGCATGGTCGTAGGCGCGCTTGCTGCGGGGTTCGAGGATCGGCACCATCTGCAGGCCGATGACCGCCGCCGAGCCGTACACGTACTCGAGCAGATCCTCGTAGGTCTGGTACTCCGTCACCGTGAGATCCATGGCCATGGAATGGAAGAACGCGGCGAAATGGTCGCCCGGGATCGACCACCGTACGGCAGTGTCGACCGCCGCCGCTCCCACCGGGTCGTCGCTTTCGCCGCGGGTCAGGTCTGCCATGAACCCATCGGCCCAATGCCGCAGGGCATCTGCCCGCTGCTGCGGGGTGAAGGCCGGGTCGATCCGGTCCACGATCTCGTCGGCGTAGCGGGCCAAGCCGTACAGAGCATGAACGTACGGCCGCTTGCCGATCGGCAGCAGGCGAGTGGCTAGGAAATAGGTCTTGCCGTGCTCGGCGTTCAGTTGCCGACAGCGCAGATACGAGGCCTGCAGGCGGGGTTCGGTGATCCCGGCGGCGCGCAGCTCACGGGTCGACATAGTGGCTATTGTCACCCCTGCGCTGCTGCAGTGCTGGGTCGCCCGCCATGCCACCATGGGACGCGTGAGCGAGGCGCAGGCAGCAGAGCATCCCGCCGCCCAGCACTCGTTCTTCGTCCATTACGTCGTGGTTGGCCTGGTCGGTTCGATCTTGGTGGCCATCGGCTCCCTTGGAGTGGGCTGGCTGCCGGTCAACACCTCGCTCTATGGCAATCCCGTCGTGTCCGCGCTGCGCAGTCCCGATGCGGGCGTGGCCCTGGCCCGCTTCTGCGTGATTGCGGGTATGGCGCTGGTTCTGCAGGCGTGGCTGGTATTGGGTTACGACGTACTTCGGGGCAGGGTGCGCAGTCTCCCGGCTTTGTGGTGGACGTTGTTCGCCTGGAGCGCCCCACTGCTGCTGACCCCGCCGTTGTTCAGCCGCGACGCCTTCGCGTACTTCACCCAAGGCAAGCTGCTCATCCAGGGCCTCAATCCCTACGACGTCGGCGTGGCGGCCGAGTCTGGGTGGTTCAACGACGGGGCCGACCCGCTGTGGGCGGAGTCGCCCACGCCATACGGCCCGCTGTTCCTGCTTCTGGAGCGGGGGGTGGCCGAGTTCGTCGGGCCGCATCCGGTGTGGGCGGCGATCGCGTTCCGGTTGTGGGCGATGCTGGCTGTCGCTGTGCTCGCCGTGTGTGTGCCGATCCTGGCCCGGCGGCACGGCATCAGTGATGCGAAGGCGCTGTGGCTGGCTGTTTTGAACCCGCTCGTCCTCATGCACTTCGTGGCGGGAGCGCACAACGATGCGCTGATGACAGCTTCCGTCGTGGCAGGTCTGTTACTCGCCGTGGATTACAAGCCGGTTTTGGGCACGATCGTGTTGGCCATCGGTATAAGCGTCAAACCGATCGCGTTGGTGGCGCTGCCGTTCATCGGGCTGATCTGGGCTGGTGTCAATGCAGGATGGGGTGCGCGGATCCGGGCCTGGTTGGCCTCGGGCGCCATCACGGTGGTCGTGGTCGTTGGACTTGGGATGATCTCCGGAACCGGGCTGGGCTGGATCGCTGCCCTGTCCACGCCGGGGACGATCCGTACCTGGCTGTCACCGCCCACGGCCCTGGGGCTGGTGACAGGTGGCGCGGTACGCGCGGTCGGGTTTGGCGATCACGTCGACCTCGCGGTGCAGGTGTTCCGTGGGCTGGCGACGCTGGCGGCGGTCGGCATCCTGCTGTACCTCGTGCTGCGTCCCCGGGGTCGCTCGGGTGTGCGGGGCGCGGGGCTGGCGCTGTTGACCGTGGTCGTCCTGGGTCCGGTGGTTCAGCCCTGGTACCTGCTCTGGTCGCTGCCGGTGATCGTGGCCGCCGGCATGGCTTCCCGCTGGCTGCACGCGACGATCCTGATCACGGCAGTACTGACCTTGCACGGGGTGGCTGGGACGAGCGCCACCAGCGACGCGCTGTTCGAGTTCAGCGACGGCCTGGGCTTGTTGCTGGTCGCGCTGGTGCTGGCCGTGATCGTGTGGGCTTCGCCGCGGGAACGGGTCCTGCTTTTAGGTGATTCGGACGACCCGGGGCTGGTGCCGGACGACCGCCCCGCGCAGGCGCGCTTCGATCAGATGGTGATCTCACGCTGAAGGTGTCCGGATTTGCAACACGTTTAGCGTCACGGGCCCGAAAATCCCGCACAAAAAGGGCATTTCGGGCGCACTGAAGGCGAACGCGTTGCAGATCCGGACACGAACTCAGCGCCAGGCCTTCGAGCGGTACCGCGGATCGTGCCCGACGACCCGTTCGGCGGCCAGCCGACCGCTGATCAGCACCATCGGCACGCCAACTCCCGGCTGCGTGCCGGAACCTGCGAACACAACGTTCTGCCCCCAGTGGTTGGAAGGACGGAACGGTCCGGTCTGCAGAAGTGAATGGGCGGCGCTGAACGGCGCGCCCGCGTACATGCCCCGGCGTTCCCACTCGGCCGGGTCCGTGATGCTCTCGACTTCGATCGCGTCGGTGAAACCCTTGTAGCCCCGCCGTTCCATCAGAAGCAGCGCGGCATCGCGGAACTGCGGCTGCGGCCAAGAAACGCGACCCTGAGAATTGGGTGTGGGGAACAGGACGTAGTACACGTGCTTGCCGGGCGGCGCGAGGCCGGGATCGGTGTGCGTGGGATGAGTGACCAGGAAACTCGGGTCGGTCATGAGCCGTCCGTCGAGCAGTTCGTCGAACGTCTTTTGCCAGGCCGTCCCGAAGTGGATGTTGTGGTGGGCGATCCCGCTATAGGACTGTGAGGAACCGGCCAACAACAGCCAGCAACTGGGCGAGTACGTGAGGCGCCGGCGCAGCGGCTCGCCCAGCAGCTCCTGCCGGGCGACGGGCAGATCCGGGTTCAGCACCACGACGTCAGCCGGGTACCGGGAACCGTCCGCCGTGATCACCGCAGTCGCACGGTCACCCACCCGCTCCACCGCGGTCACATCCTGTCCGTACTGGATCGTGACTCCGTGCTTGGTTGCCGCGTCGGCCATGGCCTGCGGCAGGGCGTGCATGCCGCCCCGCGGCAGATACACGCCCGCGACCGAGTCCATGTAGGAGATGACCGAGTAGAGCGCCAACGCCTTGTACGGCGACAGTCCGGCGTACATGGCCTGGAACGCGAAGATCCGGCGGGTGCGGGGATCGGACAAGAAGCTGTTGACCCTCTTCTGCAGCCGCCCGAAGCCCCCCATCGCCACTAGCCGAGCCAGGTTCGGGGTGACGAGGTCCAGAGGGGAGTCGATGTTGCGGTCCATGAAGTCGCGGATCTCGACCCGGTACATCTGTGCGACGTAGTCCACGAACCGGCGGTAGCCCGCGGCCTCCTTCGGCCCGATCACGGATTCGATCTCCGCGGCCATGCGATCCGGGTCGGCGAACACGTCGAGCTGCGAGCCATCGGGGTAGAAGGCACGGTAGGCCGGGTCCAGAGGAATCAGCTCAAGCCAGTCGCGGTAATCCTCACCTAGCGCCGTGAAAGCATCGTCGATGAGATCCGGCATGGTCAGAACCGTGGGCCCGGTGTCAAAGCGGAACCCGTCGATCTCGAGCCGCCCGGCCCTGCCTCCCGGGGTCTGCTCCCGCTCCAGGACCACCACGTCGCGCCCGGCGCCGGCCAGATGCATCGCTGCGGAAAGCCCCGCAAGGCCGGAACCGACGACGACCACCCGCTGGGTGGAACCTGCAACCGAGAACATCAGGCCGTCCGGCGTGTGGCAAGCACCATGAGCCGCTGAAAGGCGGCGAGTGTCACCTCATCGAGTTCCATCGCCGCGAGTACTTCGGCGCAGCGGGCAAAACGCTCGTCGATCATGCGCTCGACTTCGGCGCGGGCTCCCGTTCCCGTGATGACCTCGCGCAGTTGGTCGACCATCGCAGGGGTGATCGCCGGGTCGCCGAGATGCCGGCGCAGCATGTCCTGTTGGACAGCGTCGGCGTTGTTCCAGGCCAACGCCACCAGGGCCGTGCGCTTGCCCTCCCGCAGGTCGTCGCCGGCCGGTTTGCCGGTCTCCGCCGGATCGCCGAATACGCCGAGCAGGTCGTCGCGCAACTGGAACGCCTCACCCAGCGGAATGCCGAAATCAGAGAGTTGGCGCAGGTGCTCCGACCCCGCCCCGGCCGCGGCCGCGCCGATGTGCAGCGGGCGCTCGACGGTGTACTTCGCCGACTTGAACCGGGCCACGCGCAGCGACTCCTCGAGGCTGAATGCGCCGCGGGCCTGCTCGAGTAGGTCGAGGTACTGCCCGGCCATGAGTTCGGTGCGCATCTCGTCGAACAATGGCTTCACTGCGGTCAGAGCCGCGGGTGGAAGGTCGCTGTTCGTCAGCAGTTCGTCCGACCAACTCAGGCACAGATCGCCGAGCAGGATCGCCGACCCGGTGCCGAAGTCCTCGGGGGAGCCGAGATACCCGTGCGACCGGTGCATGCTGGCCAGTCGCCGGTGCGCTGCCGGCTTGCCGCGGCGGGTGTCGGAACCGTCCATGACGTCGTCGTGAATCAACGCGCATGCCTGCAGAAACTCCAAGGCACTGGCGGCTTTGAGGATCGGCCCGTCGGGGTCGCCACCCGGCGCTGCGCCACCCCCAGTACGCGAACGTGGGGCGAAGTCGCTTGCCGCCGTCGAGCAGGTCCTCGAGGGTGTCCAGCAGCGGAAGGAGGTCACTGCTGATGGCCGAAAACACCTCGACCTGCTCGCGCAGAAAGCCGGACAGAATCCCGGCGACGTCCGCCCGGAACTGGCGCAGTTGTGCGTCTATATCCGCAGTGGGCGTGGTGGTCATGATCTCAGCCTAGGTGCACTTGCGTGACCCGGCATGTGCTCAGGCGACCTCGAACTCCCAGATCTGCGAGCCAGTCGCAGCCGGTCGGGAAGCGCCGTGTCCGGCGGCGAATTCCTGGGATTCACGCCAGGCCTGATAGGCCGATTCGTCATCCCAGCGCGTGTACACCAGGTACTGGTCAATGCCCGCGATCGGGCGCAGCAGTTCGAAGTGCTGAAAGCCTGGCGCACCATCGACGGCACCCTTACGGGCGGCGAAGCGGGCTTCCAGCGTCTCGCGCTGGTCGGCCGGAACAGTGAGGGCGTTGACGACTACGTAGGCCATAGGTCTGAGACTATCGCCGGGCTCTTGCTGCGAACTTGCCCGCGCTGTCGCGAAGGCGAACGCGACACGCCGGGAATTGCGGCGACAACGCGACAATGCGGGTCTCAGGCGGTTCCGAGGCCCCAACTACAATCCGGACATGCCTGCCACCCGCTCGTCTGTGCGCGAGCGCATCGACGCCGGGGCACGGTCCTTCTCGTTCGAGTTCTTCCCGCCGAAGACGCCCGAAGGTGAAAACCACCTCTGGGATGCGATCCGTCGGCTGGAGCCACTGCACCCGACCCTGGTGTCAGTGACCTACGGCGCGGGCGGCACGACCCGTGACCGCACCGTGCAGATCACTCGCCAGATCGCCCACACCACGACGCTGACCCCGATGGGCCACCTGACCTGCGTGGGTTCGACCGTCGCAGAACTTCGCGCGGTGATCGCAGAGTATGCCGACGCCGGTGTCCATCACGTGCTGGCGTTGCGCGGCGACCCGCCCGGCGGTCCAGAAATGCCATGGACCTCCACCCCAGGCGGTCTGGAGCACGCTGACGACCTCGTGGAACTTGTGGCCCAGTTGGGCGACTTCAGCGTCGGGGTGGCCGCGTTCCCGGACGTGCATCCAAACTCGCCGTCGTTGGAGTTCGACGTGGCCGTCCTGAAAGCCAAGCAGGAACGCGGCGCGGACTTCGCGATGACCCAGATGTTCTTCGAGCCCGAGCCGTACTTCCGGCTGGTGGAAGCGGCCACCAGTGCCGGAGTGGAGATGCCGATCATCCCCGGGATCATGCCGGTCACGAACGTCCGGCAAATTGAGCGTTTCGCGCAGTTGCAGGGGACGCCGCTGCCACCTGCGATGGTGGCCCACTTTGAAGCCGTGACCGACGACCCCGAAGCCGTCGTGGAACTGGGCATCGAATACGCGGCGACATTGTGTGACCAGTTGCTGGAGGGCGGTGCCCCCGGCCTGCACTTCTTCACGCTCAACCGTTCGTTCTCCACGTTGCGGTTGTACCGCGACCTAGGCTTGACGGTGTGACGCGAAGCGAGTACTTCGAGCGTTGGGGGCGGTTGCATGGAGGCCTTGATCCCCGCACGTCGATCCCGGTTCAAGTCTGGTTGAGCATCACTTACGTTCTGGCACGCCCACTGGCCGCGGCCCGGTTGTCGCCGAATGCGGTGACGTTGCTCGGCATGCTCGTCGCGCTCACGGTTCCGTATCTGGTGCATACCGACCACCTGTTGGTCGCTGGCGTGGTCGCGCTGGTCGCCGGTGTCATCGACAACCTCGACGGGGCCGTGGCCATCATGGCGGGCAAGAGCAGCGACTTCGGTTACGTGCTGGACAGCGTGGCCGACCGGGTGGGCGACGTCGCGCTGCTGGTCGGGCTGGGGCTGGCTGCCGCTTCGCCGTGGCCGGCTTTGGGCGCCGCGTTCCTGTCGTTCCTACAGGAGTACACCCGGGCGCGGGCCTACGCGGTCGGCTTCACCGAGATCGGTGTGATCAGCCTGTCCGAACGACCCACTCGGGTGCTGGTCGTCGGGATGTTCCTGATCGCCACTGCTGTTGCTGGAGCCATCTGGGCGACCATTGGCGGCTGGTTGGCACTGACGGTCAGCATCCTCGGCCTCGGGCAGGTGCTGTGGGCGGTGCGGCGGCGGCTGGTCTAGCAACGCAATCGGTGAGCACGCACGGGCGGGCTTCTGGCCCGTCCGGCGTGCTCACGGATCGCGCGTGCTCAAGCCCGGCCGATCAGCCCGGCCACGATCTCGGCGCCAAGGCCGACCAGTGGCAGCCCGCCGCCAGGGTGTACGGACCCGCCCACCAGGAACAGGCCCGGAATGGGCCCGCGGTTGCCGGGTCGCAAGGCTGTCGATAGGCGACCGTTGCTGGACATGCCGTAGATGCTGCCGCCGGGGGACAGGGTCGCGTGTTCCAGGTCCTGCGGGGTTCGCAGTTCACGCCAGCGCAGGCGCGGGCGTAGATCCACCCCGCGCCGGGCGAGCACGTCGAGGATGTGGTCGGCGTAGGCTTCCCGATCAGTCCAGTCGATGCCGGCGGGGGCGTTGACGAGCACGAACCAGGCCTCGCTCCCGGGCGGCCGCATCTGCGGATCGTCCGGCACGCAGGCGTAGATCGCCGGGTCGGGCAGGGGTTGTGGGTGGGAGCTGAAGAGACCGTCGAACTCCGCGTCGTAATCGGCAGGGAACCACACGTTGTGGTGCGCGATACCCGGAGTGGTGCCGTCCACGGCCAGCAGCATCACGAAGCCCGAGAACGAAGGCTGCATGCGACCCATCCGGCGCAATGGCCCGCGACTGCGGGGATCGTCGATCAGGTCCGAATAGACACTGCGGGCGTCGATGTCGGTGACCACGACGTCTGCGGGATAGCCGTCCACACCAGTCACGCCATTGGCGTCGGTCGTGATCCGCTCGACCTCGACGCCGAAGCGGAACTCCACGCCGAGATGGAGGCAGCGTTCGTGAAGCGCCTGTGCCAACGTGTGCAAGCCGCCGCCGAGGTGCCAGACGCCGAATGTCTGCTCCACGAACGGGATGGTCACCAGGGCGGCCGGGCTGCGGCGCGGATCGGAGCCCGTGTAGGTCGCGTAACGGTCAAGGATCATTCGGGTGCGGGGATCCGACAGAGTGCCATGGCCGAGTGCCCGCATCGTCGACCACGGGGCGACGGTCTGCAGGCGGCGGGGGGAGCGCGCCAGCGGCAACAAGTCGCGGAAGCCATCTACCGGCGAGCCGAGCACGTCACTTCGGGTGAGCCCCCAGATGTCACCAGCCCGGCGCATCAGTGCCCGCCATTCCTGCTCCGCCGGCTGGCCGAACGCCGCCCCCAGGGCATGCGCGCAGGCACCGATTCCTGCACCGGGCATCACGACCGAACTGCCGTCGATGAAGTGGTAGGCGAACGCGGGGTCGCCCTCCTGCAGATCGACGCTGTCCTCGAGGCTGCGTCCGGTCTTGAGGAACAGGTCGCGATAGACCGCGGGCAGGGTCAGCGTGCTGGGCCCGAGGTCGAACGTGAAACCGTCGCGGGAGAAACCGGCGTTCTTCCCGCCGGGGACGTCGGCCTGTTCGAAGACAGTGACGGTGTGCCGGGTAGCAGCGAGCCGGGCTGCGACGGCCATTCCGCCCATTCCGGCACCGACGACAGCGACCCTGGCCACGCGTCGAGGCTAGCCGCCGCGATTGGATGGGCGATGTGCAGGTGGTGCCCGAAGTGTTGCCCGATTACGCGTGGGCCGGTTCTGATCCCGTGGTGGCCGGTGTGCACCTCGGCGCGTGGGTGGATGGGTTGCTGCCGCTGGCGCTGGAACCGGCGCACGAACTACCCGATGCGCCAGCTGGAATGGATGCCGACCTGGTGCCGGTGCAGCACGTTGCGATCCGGGTGCTGAGCGCGTACTGGCACGAGGGCTGGCCGCACGCCGTGCCGGGAGCCTGGCTGCGGCCCGTAGTGTTCGATCGGCTGGTAGCTGCTGCGAACTCCTTGCCAGAACCGTTCGGGCTGGCCGTGTGGGATGCCTGGCGCGACCCGCGGCTGCAGGCCGTCCTGCACGACCGGGTGTACCGCGACGGGTCGCTGGCACCGGGCTTCGTCGCCTATCCCGACCCTGACCCACGCCGCTGCCCGCCGCATGCCAGTGGTGGCACGGTCGACCTCACGCTTACCTGGCGCAATGTGCCGCTGTCGCTGGGAACCCACTTCGACGCCTTCGTTCCGGAGGCTGCCGCTGCGGCGCTGGAACCGGACGGCCCGGAACTGCCTCGCCTGTTGCGCCGTCTGCTCGGCCGCGCGATGGGCGGCGCCGGGTTCGTCTGCCACCCGCAGGAGTGGTGGCACTGGGAATACGGCACCCGCTACTGGGCGGCGTGCACAGGCGAGCCGGTGCTGTTTGGTCACGCGATGCTGTGAACCTCGGGCAGGCTTCGAAACCTGGCCAAAGGCGCGGCGTACACCCTTGGCCGCCAGCGGATCAGACCACCCGTCCGCGCCAAGTGAGTTCCCCACGCCGCTTCGCCCTCACCGAGCGCAGCCACAACCCGGATAGCGCGAGGATCGATAAGGGGTGTGCGAACGCCTCGGGGACGGATTGCCTCGTGCGGCGGGCCACGAGGATCCGCCCGGTCACACCCGCTGCATACCCGAGCAGTGCAGGGACCGGGGCGCGTCGCAACGCCATGACCGGGAACACGTACATGAACACCAGCAGTCCGATCGTGCCCGGCCCGAACGCGTCGTGCAGCGACTTGGTGTACCCGGCGACCAAGTCAGCGTCGGAGGCGTACATGCGGCACGCGGCGATGTCCGTGCCGTCGGCCATCGCGACCCGGTACCCGGCGGCCTTGAACGCCCGGGCCAGCGCGAGATCCTCGAGCACTTCCCCTCGCACGGCCGCATGACCGCCGACGGCGACATAGGCCTCCCGCCGGACAGCGAGGAGTTGCCCGTTCGCCGCCGACAGCAGGGGGTGGGCAGACGTCTCAGCCAACCGCAGCGGCAGAAACGACAGCCACGACCACTGCAGCAGCGGTTGCACCAGGCGTTGCAGCGGTCCGTACACGATCTGCCGCGGATACGGGCACACCAGATCGACGTCGCGCAGCAGTGCGGCGGTGCGCATTGCCGCGTCGGGCGTCAGTTCCACATCGGCGTCGACGAACACGAGAACGTCACCAGTCGCCGCATCGGCCAGCCGCTGACATGCCCAGGGCTTGCCCAGCCAGCCAGCCGGCGGTTCCTCGGTGCCCCCCACGAGCGGGAGGCCGGCATCCCGGACGAGGTCGGCCGTGGCATCCGAGGAGTTGTCATCGAGCACCAGGATTTCGGCCACGCCCTGTTGAGCGCTCAGGCTTCGTAGTGTCGGGCCAATCCGTTCGGCTTCGTCCCGCGCAGGCAGCAGCACACTGATCCGGGCATCGGTCGTGCCCTCCGGGCGTCGCAGGTGCCGCAGGTTAAGCCAGCTCAACGCCGTAGCCGACAACGACAGCCCGGCGGCTGCCCAGAGCAACCGTTTCACGATCGGCGCCTGAGAGCTGGTACTCCGAGAACGGCCATCCCGAGACCGCCGACGACTGCCACGCCGAGCCGGTCCAGGAAGACTGCGTTGGCCACGACCCCCCCGACCCACATCCACGTATAGAGAACCAGCGGAACCCGCAGGTCCACCTCGGCCTGCGGAAGCCGGTTCAGCAGCGCCATCAGCACCAGTGTGCCTAGCAGCCAGCCCGCGTAGTTCTGAAGCGGAATACCCGGAATACCCGGCAGCGAAGGGTTGGGGTCGGACCAGGTCCAGTACCCCTCTCCCACCATCTGCGGGTCGAGGAAGAAGTCCCACGTGGTCAGGCCGACCGCCGCCAGCGGCACCACCCACCGGGTCGTCACTGACCGGGCAAGTAGCAGCGCCGGATAGGCCATCATCAGCCAGGCCAGTGGGACGACGACCGGCACGGCGAGGATCTGCGGTTGCAGATCGGCGCTGTAGGAGTACTCGCCGAAGGGCAGCCCAGTTCTGCTCCCGAGCAGTTCGATCGCAAGCCCGAACCCGGCCGTGGTGGCTGAGAAGCGCAGCGTCCAAGACACGCCGAAAGACAGCCACGAGTGACTGACTGACGCCGCGGTGAACAGCAGCACCACCAGCGTCGTCATCGTCTGGCGCTCGCCGGCCGGCATCAGGATCCAGGTGATCTGCGCCAGAATGCTGGCCCCGGTGAACAACCACGGCAGCCGCCTCACCACAGACGATCCCCGGCGATGTCCGTGACGGCGAACCGAGCGAACAGCTCCTCGGAGTACCAGCCGGTCTGCCGGGTCTGCTCGATGACCGCGCGGTGGGCGGGCAGAGCGTAGGCGAAGTCCCGCACGGCCTGCTGGTCCTGCCAGACGCTGAATGTCCCCTGCAGTCCGATCGGCGCCTCGCCGATGCCGATCCGGTACAGTAACCCGGGTTGATCGTCGAGGATGCGAGCGACCGGCGGCACGGCCTGTTGGAACGCCCGCCACTGACGCATCCGCACCCGGGCGCGGGTGATCGCCGCGATCGGCCCCGGCCAGTCGCGGGCAGCGCGGTCGATCGCGAAGGGCTCGCTACCTGACCACTGTCCATGGCTGGCGATCGGGGACAACGTGAACCGGGTGTGTGCGACTGCCAGTCGGCGCCACTTGGCCAACGTCGGTTCCAGCGGCGAATCGGGGCCGGTCCACACGGTGAGCAGTGCCCATTGCCGCAGGTCAGCGTCCCGAGCCGTAAACCGCCTGCCGGCGCCCGTGCCCAGCGACTTGTGGAACGTCAGCCCGGGCAGGCGGGACAGGGAGCGCGGATCGCCGGCCATCCTGACGAAGGCCCGTCCCACGGCGGTGGGCCGGACCCTCCAGACGTCCAGCCTGACCGTCATTCCGCTGGTGCCTCGCCCACCTCGCCAGCAGTCCCGGCCGTGATCCGCAGGATCTCGTCGTAACTGGTATTGAACACGAATTGCGGGTGCCCGGCGCTGGCCCAGATCGTCCGCTGCCGGGACAGCGTCACGTCCACCAGCGTCGACAGTGGCTTCGGGTGGCCCAGCGGAGACACCCCGCCGATGGGCTGGCCGGTGTGCATGCGCACGAACCCGGGGTCGGCGCGGGTCACATTGCGACTGTCAGTGAGGGCCGCCAGTTTGAAC
The DNA here is from genome assembly GCA_037045455.1 of Candidatus Nanopelagicales bacterium. GTDB lineage: Bacteria > Actinomycetota > Actinomycetes > S36-B12 > UBA10799 > JADKAV01. The sequence goes on from JBAOIN010000003.1 coordinate 373,856, forward strand.
AGGTCCGCGCGGTGGGCCCCAGAGATGATCACGAGCAGCGGGCGGCCGTCGGCATCGAAGATCAGGGAGTTCGCAATAGCGGCCTTGGGAACGTCGAGGGCCTGCGCGGCGGAGGCGGCGGTCGCTGCCGAATCGGGCAGTTCCCGGATCCGGTCGTGCAAGCCCAGGTCGGTCAGGGTGCTCTGCACCTTGCGGACCTGTGGCGGGAAGGTCTGCATGGGCATCACTGTAGGGGTTGCAGAGCCAGCCGGCAGTGGCGGCGGACGGGTCATTGGCACGCGGCAGATCGTGCAACGTCAGACCCCATTGCCGGTTCTGGTCATGATCAGGTCACCTGGAGGCCTCTGCGTGACCGAAACCCCGGATGAGACGCCATCGCGGCGCCAGCGAGCGCGAACGCGAGCGGGTGCGCCTGTCGAAGCGGTCCGTGGCATCCTTCGACACGCTCAACACCTGGTACTACAGCGACGCCCCCAAGACCGTGCGGCCGACGTTGGATGCCGCGCGCCGAGTCTCGACGTTCGACGAGATCAAGCAGGGACTCGACGAGCAGACAGACGTATACGAGGCCCGCCGTTGCCTGTCCTGTGGCAACTGCTTCGGGTGCGACAACTGCTTCGGAGTCTGCCCGGACAACGCCGTGCAGAAGTTCCCGCGGGGTTCAGCCGAGGGTGACAACGGCCGGGACTACGCGTTCGATTTGGACTACTGCAGGGGCTGCGGGATGTGCGTGAGTGAGTGCCCGTCCGGGGCGATCGTGATGATCCCGGAGGAGTAGTCACCCTCGACTGGGGCTTAAGGTCAGCGCGTTTGTCCGGCCGCCGTCCGGATCGCCTTTAGCGACTGCCGGACCATGTGCCCGTCGAGTTTGACCACCCGCCGGTCGTAGGTGAGCAGGCCGTTGGTCTCCTCCTCGACGTCGGTCAGTTGCGTGTAGACGATGGCCTGTAGGCCCCGCGCCACGGCCGGCAGGATCTGCTCGTGATGCAGCCGGATGAACGCGTCGGTCAACGCACCCGACGTGGGGAAGCGCTTGTACCCGAACTCGACCTCGCTCCAACTGTGGTCCGGGTCGCGCCAGCTGTACCCGCCGTACTCGGTGAGGGCGAGCGCTCGGCCGTCCGGCTTGGGCGCGCGGAAGGCACGGAAGTACACGTGCAGGCTCTGGAAGTCCCCGCCGCGCTGATCGTGCCAACCGCTCGCGTGGTCGACCGGCCGACTCGGGTCCAAGGCGCGCACCTGCTGGGCTACGGCGCTCGCGTCGAACTGGCCCCAGCCCTCGTTGAACGGCACCCATACGACCACGCTGGGGCTCTTGTGCAATAGCGCGATCGTCTCCTGCATCTCGTCCAGCCACGCGGCGCGGGCCTGGGCATCGGCGCGACCGAACCACGAGTAGTGGCTGTCCTTGAATCGAACCGGTGCGACGGCCGGAGGCTGCTGCACCCAGCGCCTATAGGGATGACCGCCGTTGACCATGTCCTGCCAGACCAGCATCCCGAGCCGGTCGCAGTGGTAGTACCAGCGCAGGGGCTCGACCTTGATGTGCTTGCGCAGCATGGTGAATCCAAGGTCCTTGGCGGTCGTGATGTCGAAGACCATGGCGTCGTCGGACGGCGGCGTATAGAGCCCGTCTGGCCAGTAGCCCTGATCCAGGACGCCAGTGTGAAAGTAGGGCTGCCCGTTGAGCAGGAGTTGGCCACCCCGTACTTCAGTGGTGCGAAGACCCGCGTAACTGCTGACCTGGTCGTCGCCGGCGCTGACCCGGATGTCGTACAGGTAGGGGTTCTCGGGCGTCCACAGCTGGGGGTCCGGGATGTCGATGCGGACCGGCCTGCCGGATCTGGTTGCGACCGACTGGCCGGCCATCTCGACGACGCAGTCGGCTGGCGCCGAGGTCTCGACGGTGATCTGCACGTGGTCCAAGGCGGGCTCGATCCGCAGATCGCGCACATGCACCTGGGGCACGGACTCCAGCCACACCGTCTGCCAAATGCCGGACTGCGCGGTGTACCAGATGCCGCCGGGTTTGAGGACCTGCTTGCCGCGCGAACCCGGCTCGGTGTCGCTCGGATCGGTCACCACCACCTGCAGTTCGTTGACGGGTTGCAGCACGTCGGTGACATCGAACGTGAAAGGCAGGTAGCCGCCGGTATGCGTGCCGACGGTCTTCCCGTTGACTAGGGCCGTGCAGTTCTGGTCCACGGCCCCGAAATGCAGAAGCACACGATCGCGCAGGAAGCCGTCGGGCACGGCGAAGTTACGGCGGTAGTGAAGGAACTCGCCCGGCCGCAACTGTCGGCCCACACCTGAAAGCTGGGCCTCTGGTGAGAACGGAACCACGATCTCGCCGTCGTAGGCAGCGGGCGTGCGGTCGTTGATCCGGAACGCGTACTCCCAGCGGCCGTTGAGGTTGAGGTAGGAGTCGCGGCGCAGCTGCGGGCGCGGGTACTCCGGCAGCGGGGCATCGGAATTGAGCTCGTCGCCCCAGGGAGTCATCACTTGCGCCGCCGCAGGGCTTGCACGGGAATCACCACAAAGAGCACCACCACGGCCGCTGCCACGAAGATCCCCGGCGTGGGCACCTGCTTGAGCTGCCCGAGATCTTCGTAGTACTCGTCGGCGTTGCGGATCACGGCCGCGCCGATGAACGGGCCCAGCACCATGGGGATCAGCACGTAGGCGATCATGCGCAACCCCTGCACCATGCCCACGCGGTCGATGGGGGAGTAGTCACGTACTGAGGCCGCTATAGCAGCGGTAGTGAGCATCCAGCCGGACATCATCACCAGGCCCGCCAGGATCACCCCGATGAGTCCGCGCGCGAACACCATGATCACCAGCCCGGCCAGGTAGATGGCGGCGGCCGGCAGCATCGCGTTCACCTTGCCGATCCGGTCGATGACCCGGCCGCCCAGAACGCTGACGATCGCCGAGCCCGTCAGTACCACTGCGAGTACTAGCGCATAGGCCTCGATCTGCAGGTACCGCTGGACGTAGATGATCAGGTAAGGCAGGAAGACCTGCGTGGAGACGCCGAGGATGGCCAACGCTGCCAGCGCTAGATACAGCCGTGGGTTCTCCCGCACTGCAGAAGGCCGCAGTCCGTGCACGATGGCACGCAGCAGGCTCTCCTCCTGCTTGGGCTCACCGGGGACATCCCGGATCAGCACTAGAGCGACCAACCCGGCCGCGATCATCAGCACGCCCACGACGACGAAGAAGAGCTGCCAGTCGCCAGCCTTGGTGAGCCCGTCCAGGCCGCCGAATACCAGCAGCATCGCGATCAGCGGCATGGCGGCGATGACCGACTCGACGCGCCCACGGTTGGACGGTTCGGTGACGTCGGTGACCCACGCGTTGAACGAGGCGTCGTTGGCTGACGCACCGAGGAAACTCATCAGACAGTCGAGCAGGATGACGGCTGCCGTGGCTGCCGCGACTGCGCTGAGGAAGGGCACCAGTGGCGCGATGGCGTCGACTGTGATCAGGCCGAACAGCATCGTCGAAATGCCCCAGATCACGTAGCCGCCGGTGATGAAAAGCCGTCGCTTCCCGATCCGGTCGGACAGCGGGCCGATCAGCAGTGTGGCCAGCGTGGCGGACACCGCGGAGAGCGCCACCATCAGCGCTATAGCGTTCGGGTCGTCTGTGATCGTGTCGTAGACGAACACGTTGAGGTAGAGGTTCTCGACGGCCCACGCGATCTGCCCGACCAGACCGACGATGATGACCCCGAGCCAAACTCTCGTGCCGAGTTTGGTCGGTGTCAGTTCACGCAAATCGGTCATCGCGTCTCCTTCAGTTCGCGGCCAGCGCGCTGGCGAAGATGAAGCCCAATACAGTCACCAGTCCCACCTCGCGGCCACCATGCGCGTAAGCCTCGGGCATCAGCGTGTTGGCCAGCATCGTGAGGATTGCACCGGCGGCAAAGGACTGGATCAGTGCGACGGTGGCGGGCGGGCTGTCGCCCATGAGCGTGAACGCGATCACTGAGGCCACCACGCACACCGCGACGATCGCCGACCACAAGGCCATGATCCGCCCCTTGCTCATGCCGGATTTCAGCAGCCCAACGCTTGCGGCCAAGCCCTCCGGGATGTTCGACAAGAACACGGCCACGACCATCGCGATGCTCACCGTCGCACCGCCCAGCATGGTCAGCCCGATAGCCACGGCCTCCGGAACGCCGTCCAAAGCCGCACCCAGTACCAGAGGCATTCCGGAGACGTGCTCACCCACCACTGGGTCGTCGTTGCCGCTACGCCGGGCCAGGATTCGGTCGCCGCCCCAGAACGTCAGCGATCCGGCGACCAGGCCGAGGAAGATGGCCGTTCCGCCCGCCTCCTTCGCGCTGGGCAGCACCAGGTCGAAGGCAACCGCGCTGATCAGCGTCCCGGCGCCGAAGCCCATGATCAGGCCCAGCGTGCGCCGGGAGACGTCGAACCAGAACGCGATGAGTGCGCCCACCATGACCGAGCCCGCGGCGATGAAGGACCAGAGGGCGACGGCGAGCACGTGTTGAGACTAGTGGCGAGAGAAGCGTGAATCGGGGCCACGTGCGGCCCGCTTCGACACGTTTGTCGGCAGGGTCGTCACAAACGTTTGGATCGGGGTCGTATCTGGCCCGGATCCACACGTTTTGTTGTGGAGCATCCGACGGCAGGTGAAGTTGATGTTTGTGGCGCCATGTCGATCCAAGCCGAGGAAGTGCCAGCGCTTGGCTGTTTCGGCACGGCTTCTCGTTGTCGGCGCGCTCGCGCTCCAGTGCCTGCGCGGGGAAAACGTGTCGTACCTGCGTTCGAGAATGAAGTATGAGGGTTGAACAGGCCGCACCGCCCGGCCGAGATCTGGCGGAAGAGATGGCTCGCCTCGCGATGCTTGACGAGCACGAGTTGGCTGAGGAGCTGGTGCGTGTTGAGCAAGCGCTGCGCGCGGCCCAGGCCATGCGGGCAGCGACAGTGACCGCCGTCGAGAGCCGGATCGAGGCCATGGGCTACCGATTGTCCGGAGCCACTGAAACGGTCGCGGCCATCACCGTGATCTCCACGCGGGCAGCGTCGCACCTGATGGACGCCAGCGAGGCGGTGTGTGCCCGGCCGGCCGTGTGGCAGGCGTTGGCCGAGGGGCTGATCGACATGACTCGGGCGCAGATCATCGGTACCGGCTTCGATGAGATCGAGGGTCCCGTTCGGGATGCGTTGGAAGCCAAGGCGCTTGCATTCGCGCAGAACCACACCGCCCACGAGACTCGGCGGTACGTGACCCGGTTGTTGGTGGACCACGACCCGAGCATCGCCGAACGGGAAGCGGAGAAGCGGCGGGCCAAAGCGTGGGACAAGCGGCACATCGGCGCTTACGCGCGGGCACATGGGATGGCTGACCTGTTCGGCTACCTGCCCGCGGGTACGGCCAGTTTGCTGTTCAGGACCTTGGATGAGGTTGCCCGGACCTACACCGACGACCGGACTCTGGAGCAGAAGCGGGTCGACGCGCTCGAGCAGATCTTGGCCGAGAACGTGCATCTGGACATCCGCGTGGATGTGGTGATCCCGGCCGACACCCTGGCTTCGCTGCAGGACAGCGGTGCTGGCATCGACGGGTTCGGACCGGTCGACGGGCCGCACGCCCGCTACCTGGCGCTGCGCGACGACGCCCGCTGGCAGCGGCTGGTGACCGAGCCGGTGACTGGCAGGCTGATCGACCTGAGCACCGAGGCCTATCGGATCCCGGACCCGGTCAAGCGATTTGTCCGGGCCCGTGACCGGCACTGCCGGTTCCCGGGGTGTTCGACTCAAGCCCGGCACACCGACACCGACCACGTGATTGCCTGGCCGGATGGACCCACAACGTCCAAGAACCTCGCCTGCGCATCACGCGGTCATCACCGGGTCAAAACGCATTCCGGCTGGCAGGTGCGGGGTGGTCCGGATGGCTCGCTGATCTGGACGAGTCCGCTGGGAACCGAGCACACCACCTGGCCCTACAACTACGACGACCCCGTCGACTGACTGATGAGCCAAACCTACTCGGCTGCGGGGGCGCGGTTGGGTGATCCGGCATGCCCGCAAACCCACCGTGAGCAGCGAACCCCAAGGACCCCACAAATGTATGAACAAATGTTCGAAAACTTCTTGACGTACCCCCCTGCGAGTGTTCTGCTGGAAGTCGAACACAGGTTCGACTCACATCAGGAGGAAGTCATGAGTCGCATCCATCGCGGGGACCGCACCGTCCACGTCAAATGCACCGAAGGTCAGCCCGAACAGTTCATCTGGCGCGACCGGTTGTACCGGGTGCAAAAGGTGCTGCAGGAGTGGGACCGGACGCCGAGTTGGTGGCAGGACGTGCGCGGTCTGGCCGACGGTCCGGCGGGCGGTGACGAGCAGACCTGGCGGGTCGAGGCGTCGGCCGGCCGGTACGACTCGACGGGGGTGTACGACCTGAAGTTCGTCCCGAGCCGGGCGCAGTGGCAACTCGTCCGGACCTTCGACTAGGGGACCGTGATGACTGCTATGACCCCCGCCGGCCGGGACCTGTTGCGCACTGCGGTACTCGCCATCGACGACGCCTATCAGGCCCAGACCCCACAGGAGCAGTACGTGGCCGCTCACATCGCCGCGCTGCGAGCCGGGGCCGCACTGCTGGCCGTGCGCGCCAAGCCCAGCCGCTCCTCACGCATCCGCAGCGTCTGGCAGATGCTGCCGGGGATCGCACCGGAGCTCGCAGAGTGGTGCGCCTACTTCGACGCGATTGGCCGCCGCCGGGTGTTCGTGGAGATCGGCCGGGAACCGGTCAGTCAGCGCCAGGCCGATGACCTGGTCCGTGACGCGCAACTGTTCCTCGGGTGTATCGCCGACCAGCTCGAGGTCGGCCTGCCCATGCCGATCGCGGGGTAGGCGCACACAGTGTCCTTCAGTCATCTCCACGTCGCCTCCGCCTACTCCCTGCGGCACGGGGTCAGTTCGCCACAGGATCTGGTGGCCCGCGCAGTCGAACTCGACCTGCCCGCGCTGGCCCTGACCGACCGGGACGGGCTGTATGGAGCGGTCCGGTTCATGCAGGCCTGCCTGACCCAGGGTTTGTCCGGAATCCTCGGCGTCGACCTGGCACTTGCGGAACCAGAGGAGCCGCGCCGCACCCCCGCCCGCGGTGGGACCTGGAAGGACACCAGAGCGCCGCGGATCGTGCTGCTGGCTCGCGGCGGCCGGGGCTGGGCGGCGTTAAGCCGGCTGGTGTCCGGCGCTCACATCGCCGGTGACCGCGGCGACCCGCGGGTGAACTGGGATCTGCTGGAGGAGTTCGTGGTGCCCGGCGATCTGCAGGTGCTACTCGGTCCGGACTCGCCGGTGGGCCGGGCGATCAGCCGGCACCGGTTCGACCTCGCCGACCGGCTGCTGGACCGCTGGCGGTATGTGGCCGGGGACAACCTCTATCTGGAAGTGGTCAGCCATCGCACGCCGCCGCGCACGCCGGGGGAGCAGCGGCCGGCCCCGGACCTGTCCACTCCGACCGCTCGCCGGACCTGGACCTATGCGCTGGAACGTGGAATCCCAGCGGTGCTCACCAACGCAGTGCGCTACTGCCATCCCCGGCAGGCCGCGACCGCCGACCTGCTCGACGCGATCCGGCGGCTGGTGCCGCTGAACTCCCGGCACCTGGACCGCGAGAACTCCGCAGGCTACCTGGCCCCGGCGGCGCACATGCACGACATCGCCGACCAGATCGCCGGCGACCGCGCCGGAAAGCTGCTGGGCCAGACCGAGCAGCTCGCAACCGAGTGCGTACTGAATCCGGTGCACGACTTCGGGATCGGTGACATCCACGTACCGGAACTCGATGTGCTGCTGTCCGGGACGGCGCCCGCGGAGCCGACCGGGCCGATCATGGCTGGGTACTCCGCGCGCCGCCACCGGCACGCCGCGCGTAAGCAGGAGGCGGTCCGCGCCGACGCACTGCTGCGCACCCGCTGCGAGGCGAGCCTGCACACCCGGTTCCGTTCCGACGAAGTGGCGGCAGCGAAACAGCGGCTGGAATCCGAGCTCGACATCATCGCCGGCCTCGGGTTCGCCGGCTACTTCCTGACCGTGGCCGAGGTGGTGGACCTGATTCACCAGATGCAGGTGCGGGTCGCGGCGCGGGGTTCCGGCGCGGGCAGCGTCGTGAACTACCTGCTGGGCATCTCCGGCGTCGATCCTTTGCGCCACGACCTGCTGATGGAACGATTCCTGTCCCCGTTGCGCCGGGTGCTGCCCGACATCGACATCGACGTGGAGTCCGCCCGCCGCACCGACATCTACCGGAAGATCGTTGACAGGTTCGGCGCACATCGCAGCGCCTGCGTGAGCATGCGCGACACCTACAAGGTCCGCCACGCCATTCGCGACGTCGGCGCAGCGCTGGGGCTGCCGGCCGGGGAGATCGACGAGTTCGCCAAAGCCTTCCCGCACATCCGCGCCCGCGATGCTCGGGCCGCGGTGGCCGAACTTCCAGAGCTGCGGTCCTCGATGGTCGGCAAACTGGCCGAGCGCGGAATGCTCGACGGCTTCCTGCATTTCGTGGAGTCCCTGGATGGCCTGCCCCGGCACATTGCGATGCACCCGTGCGGGGTACTGCTGTCAGATTCCTCGCTACTGGACCGCACCCCGGTCGAGGCCAGTTGGATGGGCTTCCCGATGAGCCAGTTCGACAAGGACGATGTGGAGGCGGTCGGGTTCCTCAAACTCGACGTGCTCGGGATCCGAATGCAGTCGGCGATGGCGCACGCGGTCACTGAGGTACGCCGCGTAGAGGGCACCGAGATCGACCTCGAGAATCTGCCGTTCGACGACGCCGACACGTTCGACATGATCCAGAAGGCCAAGACCTTGGGGTGCTTCCAGATCGAGTCGCCGGGCCAGCGCGAGTTGATCGGAAAGTTCGGGCCCAAGGACTTCAACGACCTCATCATCGACATCTCGCTGTTCCGGCCCGGGCCGGTGAAGTCCGACATGATCACCCCGTTCCTGTCCGCCCGGCACGGCTGGCGCGAGCCGCTGCAGATCCATCCCGACCTCGAACCGGCGCTGCACGAGACCCACGGCGTGGTGGTGTTCCACGAGCAGGTGCTGCGGATCGTGTCGGTGATGACCGGCTGTTCGCTGGCCGAGGCCGACGAGGTGCGCAGGTCGCTGGGCACACCCGACGGGCAGATCCAGATCCGGGACTGGTTCATCCCCGCCGCACTGGCGCGTAAGTACCCACTGGGAATCGTGGAGAAGGTGTGGGAGGTGCTGCGCTCGTTCGGCAGTTTCGGGTTCTGCAAGGCTCACGCCGCGGCGTTCGCGCTGCCCACTTACCACTCCGCGTGGCTCAAGCGGCACTACCCGGCGGCGTTCCTGGCCGGAGTGCTCACCCACGACCCGGGCATGTACCCGAAGCGGCTGATCCTCGACGAGGCCCGCAACTCCGGCGTGCAGGTCCTGCCGCTGGACGTCAATGTGTCCACGGGGGAGTACCGGGTGGAACGGGTCGGTTCCGGTTGGGGGATCAGGTTGTCGCTGGCCGATGTCAAGGGAATCTCCGAGATGGAGATCGCGGGGATCGAGGCCGCGCAACCGTTCGTGGATCTCGCCGATTTCTGGGTCCGCACCACCGTGACCCGGCCGGTGGTGGAGCGGCTGATCCGCACGGGTGCGTTCGACGTCATGCACGGAATCACCAGCACCCGCCGGGCAGGACACGTGACTCGCCGGGATCTGCTGCTGCAGGTCGCCGATCTGCACCGCATGGGCGGGCGGCGGCGAGTGGCCCGGGCGAAGGCCGCTAGTAATGGGGACCGGCTAGCAGACCGGGTGGCCGCTCAGTCTCAAGCGCCCAAGGCCGTGCTGCCACCGCAGGCCCAGTTGGTGCTGCCGCTCGGCGACCTCGACCAGCCCAGCGGCCTGCCGGAGATGAGCCTGGCCGACCGGGTGGAGGCGGAGGTGGAAGTGCTCGGCCTGGACGTCAGCCAGCACGCGATCCGGTTCTACGAGGACATGCTGGCCGACTTGCGCGTGGTGCGGGCCAAGGACCTGCTGAACCACCGCTCGCAGGAGCACGTGCTCGTCGCCGGGATCAAGGTCGCGACCCAGACCCCACCGATCCGCAGCGGCCGGCGGGTGATCTTCCTGACCCTGGACGACGCGACCGGCCCGGTCGACCTCACGTTCTTCGAGGACGCCCAAGGGCCCTACGCCCACACCGTCTTCCACTCCTGGCTGCTGCTGGGCCGCGGCGAGATCCGCCGGACCGGCCGGCGCGGCATCTCGCTGCGGGCCACCGGGTGCTGGTCGCTGTCGGAGGTCCACGAAGTGTGGCGCCGGGACGGGGCGGCGGGAGTCCACGCGATGCTCGAGACGGCGCACGATCCGTTGGTGTCCACGCCTCGGATGGAAGACCCGACCCAACCCACCGGTGATGCCCCGGCCGCGGTGCGCCGGGTACTGGTCCACGCCAGCGGGTTCCGGCAGTCGCCGTACGCCGACACCAAGCCGGCCGGAGAGTCGGTCAAGAAGCCGAAGTTGTGGCATTCCAGCCCGGGCAGTGCAGGCTAGTAGCAAATGAGCAGACGCAACTCGACGATGCTGAACTTCCCGGCGCCGGAGGACGACTCCACGTGCACCGTGCTGCACGTGGATATGGATGCCTTCTACGCATCCGTGGAACTGCTCAGCCGGCCCATGCTGCGCGGCAAGCCGGTCATCGTGGGCGGTTCAGGTTCCCGCGGCGTGGTGCTGTCCGCAACCTACGAGGCCCGGGCGTTCGGGGTGCGAGCCGCGATGTCGATGGGCCGGGCGCAGCGGTTGTGCCCGCAGGCGGTGATCATCAGCCCCGACCACCGCCGTTACGCCCGGGTTAGTTCCGGGGTCATGGAGATCTTCCGCTCGGTCACCTCGGCCGTAGAACCCCTGTCGCTGGACGAGGCGTTCCTGGACATCTCCGGGTCTGTACGCCGGCACGGCAGCCCGACCGCGATCGCCGAACTGTTGCGTGCGCAGGTGCACGACGAGCAGGGCATCACGTGTTCGGTGGGCGGGGCGCCGTCCAAATTCGTCGCGAAGGTCGCCAGCGCCCACGCCAAACCCGACGGCCTGCTGATGATCCCGGCCGAGTCGGTGGTGGCATTCCTGCACCCCCTACCGGTCGGAGCACTGTGGGGGGTGGGGCCGAAGACCGAGGAGCAACTGAACAGCCTGGGCGTGCGGACAGTCGCCGACGTCGCGCACCTGCCGCGCGAGGTCCTGCGCCGGGCGCTTGGTTCAGCAGCGGGGGAGCACCTGGCCGATCTCGCCTGGGGCCGCGACACCCGTGAGGTGGTTAACGCGGTGCGTGAGCGCAGCGTCGGCAACGAGCACACGTTCGCCGGGGATGTCGACGACCCCGAGGTGATCGCCAAGCACCTGCTGGCGCTGTCGGACAACGTCGCGGCCAGGATGCGGGCGGCCGGATGGGTGGGACGGACGATCTCGATCAAGATCCGGTTCGCGGACTTCACCACGATCACCCGCTCTCGCACCATCGATGAACCGACGGACGTGGGCCGGGACATCTACGAGGTGGCCGCGAGTCTGTATCAGAAGCTGGGCTTGCAGCGTGCCCGGCTGCGGCTGGTCGGGGTCCGGATGGAGAAACTGCAGCCCGCAGAATCGGCCAGCCACCAGATCGCACTGGACGAACCGGCGGCCGGCTGGCGGGAGGCGGAGTCGGCGGTGGATGCCGCTGTGGCGCGTTTCGGGAAGGGTGTGGTGCGCCCGGCGAGCCTGCTCGACATCAGTCGTTCGGCTGAGGACGGGTAAGATCGGGTCAAGGACGGGTACCTTATGGTCCTCTCGGGTTTCCAAGAGGACCCTAGACCCGTATCGTTGCCGATAGCGGTACCAAGTGACGGAGGTGACTGTGCCCCTCTCAGAGCATGAGCAGCGTTTGCTCGAGCAGATGGAGCGGGCCCTCATGGCAGAGGACCCGAAGTTCGCCACGTCCTTGCGCCATGGATCCTCCGGAGCTGACCGCCGCCGTATCGTCGCCGGGGTCATCGGAGCCATCGCCGGAATGGCGGTACTGCTTGCCGGCGTCTCGGCCAGTTCGACCCCCCTGGGAGTCTTCGGCTTCATCGTCATGCTGGCGTCCGTGTTCCTCATCGTCGCCGGTGTCCGCCACGGTGCCCCTTCCGCCAAGCCCGCCGATGCGACCGCCACCGCGTCCGTGCCGAAGCAGGCCAGCAAGGGCGGCTTCATGGCTAAGTTCGAGCAGCGCTGGCAGGACCGCAACCGCCGCGACGGCCGCGAGAGCTGAACCTGCTCTTCTGCTCAGGATGTGAGCAATAGACCCCAGTTGCGAGCAATAGGCACGGGGTCTTTCGCTCACATCTGGGGTCTTTCGCTCTCATCCTTGCCGATCCCGATTCTTGCGGCCGTCGGCCACGGGCAGCCGTGCGTCCCTCGATCGCACTGAGGGGCCAGCGTGGGTCAACCGGGTGCGCTTGCCCATCTAGTGGTGAAAAGTGGAGGGAAATGGAGTACGGTGGTGCGAGCCGGTGTTGAAAGGAGGTGGGCGCGATGTTTCTGGGCACCCACACTCCGAAAGTCGACGACAAAGGCCGGATCATCCTGCCCGCCAAGTTCCGCACGGGCCTGGCCGACGGTGTCGTGCTGACCAAAGGCCAGGACCGCTCGCTGGTGCTGTGGCCGATGGCCGAGTTCGAAAGCGGCTGCCGCCCGGGTACGCGAGGCCAGCCAGTCCAACGCGTCGGTGCGCGCTTACTCCCGGGTGCTGTTCTCCAGCGCCTTCGACCAGGTCCCCGACAAGCAGGGCCGGATCACCGTCCCTCCGGCGCTGCGCGAGTACGCGGGCCTGGAGCGCGAGTGCGTCGTCGTCGGCAACCACCACACGATCGAGATCTGGGATACCAGCGCGTGGCAGGACTACCTCGCCACCCAGGATGCGGCTTTCGCCGAACTGGACGAGGAGGTGGTGCCCGGTCTGTTCTGACATCCGTCCATCTGTGCGTCGCGGCCCCCGGCCGACCCAGCACCTCACCTTGGATCACTTCCCCGGACCCAAGGTGGCCCCTTCCGCTGATCGCGGACGGGGACCCCGGCGCCACAGACCCGATCAGAGGAAGCTCATGAACGACCCGCGTCACATCCCCGTGGCGCTCGACCGCGTGCTGTCGCTGTTGCAGCCCGTACTGACCGAGGAGTCCGTCATGGTGGATGCCACCACAGGCCTCGGCGGCCACACCGCCGCAGTGCTACGACGGTTCCCGCATGCCCGGGTCATCGGTCTGGACCGCGACCCGCACGCAGTGGCCGCAGCCAGACAGAACCTGGCGGAGTTCGGCGACCGCTCCGACGTCCACCACGCCCGCTACGACCAGATGGGTGAGGTGCTCGACGAGCTCGGCATCGAGCGGGTCGACGCGGTGCTCTTCGACTTCGGCGTCTCGAGCATGCAGATCGACGAGACCGAGCGCGGCTTCTCCTACAGCCGCTCTGCGCCGCTGGACATGCGCATGGACCCGACGACCGGACCCACAGCGGCCGACATCTGCAATACCTACTCACAGTCCGACCTCGCCCGCATCCTGTGGGAGTACGGCGAGGAGCGGTTCGCCCGCCGCATCGCCCGCGAGATCATCGCCCGCCGACCCGTTGCACACCAGCGACGACCTGGTCGCAGCCGTCGATGCTGCCATTCCCGCTGCCAAACGGCGCAAGGGGCATCCGGCCAAGCGCACGTTCCAGGCCCTGCGGATCGAGGTCAACGAGGAACTCGCGAGCCTCGAGCATGCCCTCCCTATCTCTTTGCAACGCCTGCGCACCGGTGGTCGGTTCATCGCGCTGAGTTACCACTCCCTGGAGGACAAGATGGTCAAACGCACCTTGCGGGCCGGCGCGCACGACACCGCACCACCCGATCTACCGGTCGTCCCCGCCGACTCGCGGCCCTGGCTTCGCCTGATTACCCGGGGTTCGGAGGTAGCGTCGGACGAAGAGGTGGCGGAGAACCCCCGAGCCCGGTCGGTCCGGCTGCGGGCTGCGGAGAAGGTGCGGGAGGCATCATGACGGCTGTACCCCATGCGGGTTCCCGTCGCACGGTTTTGCGCCGTACTGCCCCCGCTGTTCACAGCACCCGCACCGGCGTGATGAGCAACGGCGCGTTCGCGCTGGCCGCGGTGGCGATCATGAGCATCGGGCTGCTCGCACTGCTCGTCCTGAACACGGCCCTGGCCAAGGGCAGTTTCCGGGCCCATGAGCTGCGAGTCGAGAAGGCCGACCTCGCCCAGCGCGAGCAATTGCTGCGTACCCAGATCGAGGACGCATCCTCACCCGTCACCCTGTACAAGCGGGCGACCGATCAGGGCATGGTCGAGTCTGTGACGCCGGTATTCATCCGGCTGTCCGACGGCAAGATTCTCGGGGTTCCCTACGCCGCCGGGACACCGCTGGACCCGGTCACGGGGCAGCCGGTGACCGGCATGGCGCCGACTGGTGTGACCGAGCCTGGCGCAGAACCGGCTGCCGGAACCACGGACGCCGCCGCGACCCCGCAGCCGACCGCTTCAACGCAGCCCGAAAGCCAGACGTCACCCGGCGTGGCAACCGGCGACTCGACCGATACTGAGCAACCCTTGGGGATAACCGACCACTAGGTCGCCTTCGCAGCAACGACAGGAACCGCCCGTGAGTACTTCGACCCGCCCGCCCTCCCGGACGAGTCGAATCTTCGTCACCCAGGACGGCCGGCCGCGCACGTTCGAGGTGGCCGACTCCAGCAAGCGTCTGCGCTTCCTGGCGATCGCGATGGCATTCGTGCTCAGCATCTTCGTGGCCCGCCTGATCGATCTGCAGTTGCTCAACCGCGCCCCGCGGGCTGAGGCGGCAGTCACCGAACGCACCGCGACGGTCACGCTGCCCGCCGAGCGGGGCACGATCTACGACGACAAGATGAACATCCTGGCCGAGTCGATCTCCGCCGTCGACGTCACCGCTGACCCCCGGCTGGTGACCGACAAGCAGGCCTACGCCGACTACCTCGCGCCGATCCTGAACATCCCCAAGGATCAGATCATCGCGTCGCTGACCAAACCCCCGGACGTCAAATTCACGGTCATTGCCAAGCAGGTGTCCCCGGAGACCTGGGACGCGATCGCCAGCCTGGACCTAGTCGGAGTCGTCGGAAAGCCCACGACGAAGCGCTACTACCCGAGTGGCGAGCTTGCTGCCAATGTCCTGGGCTACGTCCGCGAGGACGGCGAGCCCGGTGCTGGTCTGGAATACGGCCTGGATTCCGAACTGCGGGGTCAGGACGGTCTGAAGGTCTACGAGAGCGGCATTGGCGGCCGGCAGATCCCCACCGGGTCCGAACGGGAGCGGGAAGCAGTGCCGGGGACCAGCGTGCAGCTCACCATCGACCGGGACCTGCAATGGGTGGCCCAGCAGGCGATCGAGAAGCGGGTCAAGGAAGTCCAGGCCGACAGCGGCACGGTCGTGGTGATCGACCCGAAGACCGGCCAGATCAAGGCACTTGCCAGCGTGCCCACGATGAACCCGAACTTCCCCGGCCAGGCCGACGACGCCAACCGCAACAACCGGGCGCTAACCGAGGTGTTCGAACCGGGCTCGACCAGCAAGGTCATGACGATGGCCGCGGTGCTGGATCAGAAAGCCGCGACGCCGCGCACTGTGTTCACAGTGCCCTACTCGTTCAGCCGGGGCGGCAGCGTGTTCCGCAACCACGACCCGCATCCGACCTACCGGCTGACGCTGGCCGGCATCCTGGCGAAGTCGGCCAACACCGGCACGATCGAGGCCGCCGAGAAGATCGGCGGCGAGAAGCTGTACGAGTACATCAAGAAGTTCGGCGTGGGCGAGCCCACCGGGTTGAACTTCCCGGGCGAGAGCGACGGCTACGTTCCGCCGCCTTCGGACTGGTCGCCCACCTCGTTCCCCACGATCGCATTCGGGCAGGGCCTGTCGGTCAACGCCATCCAGGCTGCTTCGGTCACCGCCACGATCGCCAACGGCGGGGTCCGGATCCCCAACACCCTGGTCAAGTCCTACATCGGTGCCGATGGCCAGGTGCAGCAGGCCAAGCAGCCCGACGGGATCCGGGTGGTCAGTGAGGACGCGGCGAAGAAGACCATGCGGATGATGGAGCAGGTGGTCGGCGACCAGGGCACCGCCCAGATGGCCGCGATCGACGGCTACCGCGTGGCAGGCAAGACGGGCACGGCCTACCGCATCAACGACGACTGTGGCTGTTACGACAACTCGGTGACCGCCTCGTTCATCGGTGTGGCACCGGCGGACGACCCCGCGCTGGTCGTGGCGGTCATCGTGCAGAACCCGAAGCTGTCCCGCTACGGCGGCATGACCGGCGGTCCGGTGTTCCGCGAGGTGATGGTGCACGGGCTGCAGAGCATGAACATCGCTCCGAGCGGGAAGAAGTCCCCGCAATTGCCCATCTACGAGACCGATCTGAAGAAGTGAGCGGCGCCGGCGTGCCCGACTTCCGTCAGCCCGCGCCCGGTGTCACTCTCGCCGAGGTCTGCGGCCTGCTGACCCTGCCGGCAGTACCAGGCAGCGTGACCGGGGTGACGCTGGACTCGCGGGCCGTGCAGCCCGGCGACCTGTACGCGGCGCTCCCCGGTGCCAACACCCACGGCGCCCGCTTCGCGGCAGGTGCGGTCGAGCTCGGCGCGTCGGCGATCCTCACCGATCCGGAAGGCGCGGGCATGGCCGGTGACCTCGGCGTGCCGCTGTTGATCGTCGCCGACCCGCGGTCGGTGCTGGGGGCGGTGAGCGTCCTGGTGTACGGCCACCCGGCCCAGCGGCTGCGCACCTTCGGCGTCACTGGCACCAACGGAAAGACCACGGTCACGTACATGCTGGCCGCCGCGCTGGAGGAACTCGGCGTGCCGACCGGCACCATTGGCACCACCGGCACGTTCGTGGCTGGCCGTCGCATCCCGACCGCCCGCACGACTCCGGAAGCCCCGGACGTACAAGCGCTGATGG
The DNA here is from genome assembly GCA_037045455.1 of Candidatus Nanopelagicales bacterium. GTDB lineage: Bacteria > Actinomycetota > Actinomycetes > S36-B12 > UBA10799 > JADKAV01. The sequence goes on from JBAOIN010000003.1 coordinate 390,895, forward strand.
CGCTGATGGCCGACGAGGGTGCCCAGGCTCTGGCCATGGAGGTGTCGAGTCACGCCCTGACGCTCGGCCGGGTCGACGGCATCCGCTTCGACGTCGCCGCGTTCACCAACCTCAGCCCGGATCACCTGGACTTCCACGGCTCTATGGGCGAGTACTTCGCGGCCAAGGCCTCGCTGTTCACCTCCGAGCGCGCCAGCTGCGGCGTCATCAACGTCGACGACGAGTGGGGCCGGCAGCTCGCGGACGACACTGACATCCCGCACAGCACCTACGCACTGTCCGGGCCTGCCGACTGGCAGGTCGGCGACATCGAGGCAGCCGCTCGCGGGTCGTCCTTCACCGTGCTGCACGGGGACCGGAAGCTGCCGGCCTTCATCGCCGCGCCGGGCACGTTCAACATCGCGAACGCGCTCGCGGCGGTTGCCATGCTGGTCGCCGACGGCCACCACCCCGAGCACGCCGTCGCCGCGCTGCGGGCGTTCCGCGGCGTCCCGGGTCGCATGGAAGTCGTTCCCGGAGCACCTGACGACCCGGCTGTGATCGTCGACTATGCGCACACGCCCGACGCGGTGGAAAGGGCCTTGCGGGCGGTCCGGCCACTGACACAGGGCAGAATCTGGTGTGTGCTCGGATGTGGTGGGGATCGGGATCCTTCGAAGCGGCCGGCCATGGGACGCATCGCCGCGACCCTGTCTGACCAGCTGATCGTCACCGACGACAACCCGCGATCAGAGGTACCTGCCGAGATTCGCGCGGTGGTACTGGCCGGCGCTCGGGAAATCACGGGCGAGGTCATCGAGATCGGCGACCGTGGTGAGGCGATCGCGCGGGCGATATCCGCGGCCGGACCCGGTGACACAGTGATGATCCTGGGCAAGGGCCATGAGACCGGTCAGGAAATCGCCGGGGTTGTGTACCCGTTCGACGACCGTCTGGTGGCTGCGGCGCAGTTGGAGGCACGGTCATGATCCCGATGTCCTTGGAGGACGTGGCCGTCGCCGTTGCCGGCACGCTGGTCGCGGCGGACCCGCTCGCCGAGATCACCGACGTCGCGGTGGACTCCCGGGCAGCCGGCCCGGGCAGCCTCTTCGTGGCCGTGGTGGGAGAGACCCACGACGGTCATGAGTTCGCCGAGGCAGCCCTGGCGCAGGGCGCGGTCGCGACGCTGGCCAGCAGCCCCGTGGCCGGCCCGCACATTCTCGTCGAGGACACGGTGCAGGCGGCCGGTCGACTGGCGCGCGCTGTGATCGCGGGGTGTCCCGACCTCACTGTCGTCGCGCTGACCGGCTCGTCCGGCAAGACCAGCACGAAGGACATCCTGCGGGTGATGCTCAGCGCGTTCGGCCCGACAGTCGCCCCGCAAGGCTCGTTCAACAACGAACTGGGCTTGCCGCGCACCGTTTTCAAGGTGACCGCACAGACCCGCTACCTCGTCGCGGAGATGGGTGCCCGCGGAAAGGGACACATCGCCTACCTCTGTGGCATTGCGCCGCCCGACGTCTCGTTGCTGCTCAACGTGGGCCACGCCCATCTCTCGGAATTCGGGACTCAGCAGGGCGTCGCCGAGGCCAAGGCAGAGATCCTCAGCGCGCTGCTGCCGCAGGGCGTAGGGGTGCTGAATGCCGACGACCCGTTCGTGATGTCGCAGGCGAGCAAGGCTCCCGGCCGCGTGGTCACGTTCGGTCAGGCCCGAGACGCTGATGTCAGGATCACCGCTCTGGACCTTGACGCCGGCCGGCCGGTGCTGACCGTCCAGCACGGATCCGACGAGGTGGTGCTGCGACCCGAACTGCACGGCGAGCACCAGGCGTTCAACGTCGCCGCCGCCCTGGCCACCGCCGTCGCCCTCGACCTCGACTTCGGGCAGGCGGCGGCTGCCCTGCAAGGAGTCCGGCTCGACAGCCGTTGGCGGATGGAAGTCACGCAGACGCCCGCCGGAGTGACGGTCATCAACGACGCGTACAACGCCAACCCGGAGTCGATGACCGCCGGTCTGCGGGCGTTGGCGTCGATGGGGCAGGGACAGCGGACCTGGGCAGTTCTGGGGGAGATGCGGGAACTGGGCGACGCCTCCCTGACCGAGCACGACGCGATCGGGCGGTTGTGCGTACGCCTCAACATCGGGCGACTGGTCGCCGTCGGCGAGGGCGCCCGGCCGATCCACATGGGTGCGGCCCACGAGGGTTCCTGGGGTGAGGAGTCGGTCTTCGTCCCGGACGTGGACGCGGCCATCACGCTGCTGACCGAGCAGGTCCGGCCTGGCGACGTGGTGCTGGTGAAGGCCTCACGGGCCGTGGGTCTGGAACGCGTGGCAGCGGCCCTAGAGGAGATGCCGGCATGAAACTGGTCGTCATCGCGGGCCTGATCGCGCTCATCGTCACGCTGCTCGGCACGCCTCTGCTGATCAAGTTCCTCATCCGGCACGGCTATTCGCAGGCCATCCGCGTCTCTACCGAAGGCGTGCCTTACCCGGAGCATGAAGGCAAGACGGGCACCCCCTCGATGGGTGGGCTGGCCATCCTGATCGCGCTGGTGCTCGGGTACTCCCTCTCGCACTTGTATGCGTGGCAGGCGCCGTCGGCGTCGGGACTGCTTGCCATGTACCTGATCGTCGGGCTGGGCCTGGTCGGCATGGCCGACGACTACCTCAAGATCTTCAAACAGCGTTCCACCGGCGTGCGGGCCAGGACGAAACTGATCGGCCAGGGCTTCATCGCCGTCTCGTTCGCCTATGGCACCACGCTGTTCCCCGACGAGTACGGCCGCACGCCGGCGTCCAACGCCGTGTCGCTGGTACGCGACACCCCGATCGTGCTGCCACTGGTCGTGCTGATGATCTGGATCTGGTTCCTCATCACCGCTGCCACCAATGCCGTGAACCTCACCGACGGCCTGGACGGCCTGGCCGCGGGCGCCAGCGCCATCACGTTCATGGCCTACACGCTGCTCGGGGTCTGGCAGTACGGGCAGAACTGCTCCTTCGGCCGGTTCGTCCGGTGTTACGACGTGCGCGACCCGCTGGACCTGGCCGTCATCGCGGCGGCGCTGGCCGGTGCCTGTGTGGGTTTCCTCTGGTGGAACTGCTCGCCGGCCCAGATCTTCATGGGTGACACCGGCTCGCTCGCCCTCGGCGGCGGCATCGCGGCCCTGGCCATCCTGAGCCGCACGGAACTGCTGCTGCCGCTGATGGGTGGGCTGTTCCTGATCATCACGTTGAGCGTCATCGGCCAGGTCGGCAGCTTCAAACTGACCGGCAAACGCATGTTCCGGATGGCACCTCTGCATCATCACTTCGAGATGAAGGGCTGGGGTGAAGTGACCATCGTCATCCGGTTCTGGATCGTGCAGGCGTTGTTCGTCGCTGCTGCCCTCTCGCTGTTCTACGCCGAGTGGGTGCGACTGTGACCGCGCTGCCCGAATCCGGCCGGCTCGACTGGAGCGGCGTCCGCGTGGCCGTGGCGGGCCTGGGCATCGCCGGTTTCGCGTGTGCCGATGCCCTGCTGCAGCGCAATGCCACAGTCACCGTCGTGGACGGCCAAGACGGCCCGGAGCAGCGCAACAAGGCCCAGATCCTGGACGTGCTGGGCGCGACCGTGCGGCTCGGCGACGGTGACACGCTGCCCGAGGCGGACCTGCTGGTCGTGTCCCCGGGGCTGCGACCCTCGGCGGCGATCACGACGGCAGCGCTGGCGGCCGGGATGCCGGTCTGGGGTGAGCTGGAACTGGCCTGGCGGCTGCGCGACCCGCACGGCGCCCCGTGGCTGTTCGTCACCGGAACCAACGGCAAGACCACGACGACGCTGATGCTCGCCTCGATGCTGCACGCTGCCGGCCTGCGCACCGAAGCCGTCGGCAACATCGGCGTGAGTCTGGTGTCGGCGGTCATGGATCCCGAGCCGTTCGACGTGCTGGCAGTGGAGGTGGGCGCCCCGCAGTTGCCCTTCGTGCACACGGTCTCGCCCTATGCGGCGGCCTGCTTGAACGTCGCCGAGGATCACGTGGACTTCTTCGGGTCCTTCCAGCAGTACCGCGACGCCAAGGCGCGGGTGTACGAGCGCACCCAGGTCGCCTGCGTCTTCAACAGCCAGGACCCCGAGACGATCCGGATGGTCGAGCAGGCCGAGGTGGTCGAGGGCTGCCGGGCCGTCGGCTTCACGCTGGGGATCCCGCAGCGCTCCGAGGTCGGCGTGGTCGAGAACATCCTGGCCGACCGGGCGTTCCTGGACGAACGCGAGACCCACGCGCTGGAACTGGCGACGTTCGACGACGTGCGCCCGCCCGTGCCCCATCAGGTCGCGAATGCGCTGGCGGCAGCAGCACTGGCCCGCTCGTTCGGCGTGCCACCGGCTGCTGTACGGCAGGGGCTGCGCGACTTCCAGCCGGCGGGCCACCGCATCGCCGACGTCGGCACTGTGGGCGGCGTGCACTACGTCGACGACTCCAAAGCGACCAACACCCATGCGGCGGACATGTCGCTTCGCGCCTACGACCCGGTCGTGTGGATCGCCGGGGGGCTGGCCAAGGGCCAGACGTTCGACGACTTGGTGCGGCGGCACGCGAAGCGACTGCGGGCGGCGGTCCTGCTCGGTGCCGATCGCGGGCTGATCCTGGAAGCCCTACGGCGACACGCCCCGGATGTGCCGGTCGTGGAGGTGACCGGCACGGACACTGGTGCAATGCGCGATGTGGTCAGGGCGGCGGCGGAACTCGCCGAGCCCGGCGACACGGTGCTGCTGGCCCCGGGGTGCGCCTCGTGGGACATGTTCACCGACTACGCGCAGCGCGGCCGGGAGTTCGCGGCCGCGGTGACCGAGTTGGAGTAGAAGACACTGATGTGGCACGTGATCCCGGGCGGAGAGACCCTGCGCCGCTGGTGGAACCACCCGCTGGCGAACTACGCCCTGCTGCTGAGCACCACCATGCTGTTGCTGGTGCTGGGGATCGTCATGGTCTTCTCGGCCAGCAACGTGGTCACCTACGCCGCCGGTTCCGGAATCGGGCTGACCGTCACCCAGAAGCAGCTGTTGTTCGCCGGTGCCGGGCTGGTCGCGATGGTGCTGATCTCGCGGGCCTCGATCGCCGCCCTGCGCCGGGCCGCACCGATCCTGCTGCTGGTCGCGTTCGCCGGGCTGTTCTTGGTGTTCGTGCCGGGCATCGGGGTCTCGGTGTTCGGCCAGCGCAACTGGATCTCCTTCGGCGGGCCGTTCCAGTTCCAGCCCAGTGAACTTGCGAAGTTCGCACTGATTCTGTGGGGTGCGGACCTGCTGACCCGTAAGCAGCGGATGATCCACGAGTGGCGGCACCTGCTGATCCCGCTGGTGCCGGTGTGGCTGGCGATCGTCTTCCTGATCGTGCTCGAAGGGGACATGGGAACGACGATCGTCATGTTCCCGATCATGGCCGCGCTGCTGTTCGTGGCCGGTGCCCCGGCCCGGGTGTTCGGCGTCGCGTTCGGCGGCCTTCTGGCCCTGGTCGCGCTGGCGTCGGTCACCGTGGCCTACCGCATGCAGCGGTTCAAGACCTGGCTGGACCCGTCCCACGACCCCAGCGGTGCCGGCTACCAGGTGATCCACGGGCAGTACGGGCTGGCCACCGGCGGCCTGGCAGGCACCGGGCTCGGAGCCAGCCGCGAGAAGTGGGGTGGACTGCCCGAAGCCCACACCGACTTCATCTTCGCCGTGATCGGTGAGGAGCTCGGCCTGATCGGCACGGTCAGCGTGCTGCTGATGTTCGCGATCATCGCCATCGTCGCGATTCGGGTGGCCCGCTCCAGCGACGACATGTTCGTCAAGATCGCCACCGGCGGCATCCTGGCCTGGATCGTCGGTCAGGCGGTCATCAACATCGGTGCCGTCCTCGGGCTGCTGCCGATCACCGGGTTGCCGCTGCCGATGGTCTCCTACGGTGGCTCCTCGCTGCTGATGTGTCTGTGTGCGATCGGCGTGCTCCTGGCGTTCGCCCGGGCACAACCGCAGGCCGCTGACGAACTACGGGCCCGCCGCGGCGACGCCCGTACCCGGTTGATCACCCCCCGCGGTGCGTCACTGAGCATGACGTTGCGGGTGGTGGTTGCCGGTGGGGGTACTGCCGGACACGTCGAACCGGCGCTGAACCTGGCTGACGCCCTGGTGGCGGCTCACCCTGGCAGCGTCGTGACGGCCCTGGGAACGGCCGAGGGCTTGGAAACCCGGCTGGTTCCCGGCGCGCGGGTACGAACTGGACATCATCCCGCGGGTTCCGTTGCCCCGCCGTCCGTCCGGTGACCTGGCAACACTGCCCGTGCGGCTGCGGACAGCCATCCGCGCCACTCGTGAGGTCTTCGCGCGCCGGCAGGCGGACGTAGTGGTGGGGTTTGGCGGCTTCGTCGCGCTTCCTGCTTACCTTGCCGCGCGCGGCCGGCTGCCGATCGTGGTGCACGAAGCCAATGCCAAGGCCGGCCTGGCCAACAAGGTCGGGCGCCGCTTCACCCCCTACGTGGCCGAGGCGACGCTGGGCAGCCTGCCCGGCGCGGTGCGAATCGGGATCCCGCTGCGCGAGTCCGTGGCGCATTTGGATCGCCCAGCCAGGCGTCCGGGCGCCGGTGCCCGCTTCGGGCTGGACCCCGCCCGTCGCTGTCTGCTGGTCTTCGGAGGGTCGCAGGGAGCGCGGTCCCTGAACGCGGCGGTCGTGGCTGCCGCGCCGCACCTGCTGGCGGCGGGGGTACAGATCCTGCACGGTTACGGGGCCAGGAACGCCGACCAGGTCGAGAAGGTCCGGGACCTCCCCGGTTACGTCGCCTTGGACTACATCGACGGGATGGACGACGCCTACGCCGCAGCCGACATGGCCGTGTGCCGGGCCGGGGCGATGACGTGTGCCGAACTGGCCGCGGTCGGCCTGCCCGCGCTGTACGTCCCGTTGCCGATCGGCAACGGGGAGCAGCGTTTCAACGCGACGCCGGTGGTCAGCGCCGGCGGCGGCGTCCTGATGGCCGATGCCGACCTCAGCGGCGACACGCTGACCCGGGCCGTGCTCCCGATCGTGGCCGATGAGGGCAGACTGGAGGAGATGTCGCAGGCGGCGGCCGCCCACGGGGTTCGGGACGCGGCTGCGCGACTGGCGGACATGGTGATCACTGCGGCCGGGAAGGGACAGGCGTGAGCGAGCAAGTCGTCGAGATTCCCGACGCAGTGCACATTCTGGGTATCGGCGGGGCGGGCATGAGTGCGCTAGCGCGGCTGTTGCTGGCCCGCGGGGTCACCGTCACCGGTTCCGACGCGAAGGACTCCCGGCGGCTGCAGGCTCTGCGCGCACTCGGGGCGCAGTGTTACGTCGGTCATGACGCCGCGCATGTCGGTGAGGTCGGCGCCGTGGTGGTGTCAACGGCGATCGCCGACTCCAACGTCGAACTGGTCGCGGCCCGTGAGCGCGGGATCCCCGTGCTGCACAGGTCCGTCGCGCTGACGATGACCATGGCGGGGTCGCAGGTCTATGCCGTCGCGGGCACGCACGGCAAGACCACGACGACCTCGATGCTCACGGTCATCCTGCAGGCCTGCGACGCCGATCCGTCGTTCGCGATCGGCAGTGAGCTCAACGACTCCGGCTCCAACGCCCACCTCGGCACGGGGTCAGCCTTCGTGGTCGAGGCCGACGAGAGCGACGGCTCGTTCCTGCGGCTGGATGCATCCGTGGGAATCATCACGAACATCGAGCCCGACCACTTGAACTACTGGGGCACGGCCGAGGCCATGGAGCAGGGCTTCCTGGACTTCGCGACCGGCATCCGCGATCGCGGTGGGTTCGTCGTGATGTGCGCCGATGATCCCGGGGCCGCCGCGATGACGCAACGAGCCCAGGCGGAGGGCGTGGACGTCCGCACCTACGGGATGGAGCAGCCCGCCGACTACGCCGTGACTGTTGCGGAAGCGACCGGCGAGAGCTCCACATTCGTAATCGAGGGTCCAGACCTGTCCGTCACCGCACACGTTGGCGTTGGTGGCTTGCACAACGTACTCAACGCCACGGCCGCGATGGTCGCCGCTGCCGGAGCCGGCTTCCCGACCGACGGCATCGTCGAGGGGATCGGCCATTTCCGGGGCACCCGACGGCGGTTCGAGTTCCGCGGCGAGGCCAACGGGGTGCGCGTGTTCGACGACTACGCCCACCACCCCACGGAGATCGCGGCCACGCTGCGGGCCGCTCGCGCCGTCGTCGGCGAAGGCCGGATCCGCGTGGCTTTCCAGGCCCACCACTACTACCGGACCGCCATGTACCTGCGGGAGTTCGGCGAGGCGCTGGGCCTGGCCGACTTCGTGGTCGTGCTCGAGGTCTTCGCGCCGGGGGAGGAGCCGATTCCCGGCGCCAGCGGGCAGGGCATGGCCGATGCCGTCCCGCTGCCCCGCGAGGACGTGGTGTTCGAGCCGTCCTGGGGCAGCGTTTCCGGGCACTTGGTGCGCGGTGCCGAGCCGGGGGACATCATCATGACGTTGGGCGCCGGTGACATCCACCTGCTCGTGCCCGAGATCCTGGACGGCCTGGCGGCGGGGGCGAGCGCATGACCATGACGGAGGAACGCACCGAGCAGACTCCCGCAGGACGTCGCCGACCGCCTCGCCGCTCCTTGCTGATCGCCGGTGCCGGTGCGGCGGTAGCAGTTGCCGGTGCGGTGTACGTGGCCGGCTGGACGCCGCTGATGGGGGTGCATTCGGTGCAGGTCGAAGGGCCGGCGACGTTGCCCCAGGATCAGCTGATCGCCACCGCCGGGATCGCCGAGGGCACCCCCATGATGCAGGTGGATCTACGTGCCGCGACCGCCCGGCTGGCCGATCTCCCACAGCTGGCTTCCGTGGATGTGCGCCGGCAGTGGCCCCGCACGATCGTCATCAGCGTCACCGAGCGCGACGCGGTGGCCATGCGCAAGGCGCCCGACGGTTGGGAACTGCTCGATGCCAACGGCAGCCCATTCGCCGTCGCAAGCAGCAAGCCCAAGGACCTGCCCGTGATCGCTCCCGGTGCGGACGCCCCCACGAACACGGCGATGCTGCAAGCGCTGGCAGCGATGACTCCGGAGATCCGGGCGCAGGTAGCCGAGGTCTCGGCGCAGTCGCCAGTGTCCATCCGCCTCACGCTGCGCAAGTCGGACGCGATCGTGAACTGGGGCTCCGCACAGGAGTCCGACTTCAAGTCCGCCGTCCTGGCCGTGCTGCTGCAGACCAAGTCCGGCTGGTACGACGTCTCCAACCCCGAGACCCCCACGACGGCTGAGCAGCCGCCGGTACCCAAGCCTGCTGCGACTGCCTCACCCGACCCTTCGGCGTCAACCAGCGCGGAACCGTCGGCCTCGCCCAGCCCGGAAGCCGCGGCGACGCCCGAAACGTCGGCCAGTCCCGTGGCCTCACCCACTGCGGCGGTCTCGCCGCTCGGGGTGTGCGGCTGACGAGACCTCGGCACCGGATCCGTTGCGCCACGGGCTATGCGCGGCATCCACGGACGGACGATGTTCAGGCACGTCCCGGTGTGTCAGCGCGACGTGCCAGGTCACGCTCAAGGATCGGGGTCAGCCCATGGCGTGCCGAGCGATGCTGCAGGCGTCTGGCATGGCGGCAGCCTGGGCCCGCTCACATCATGTGGCTCATCGGCGGCTGCCCCGCCTGCTGGCCCGGCTTCACCACCACGAATTGACCCATCACGCCGAGATCCTCGTGCAGCAGCAAATGGCAGTGGAACATGTACGGCCAGTTGGGGTTGGTGTAGTCGGTGAAGCGCAGCAGGATCCGGGTCGTCGTCAACGGCGGGATATAGACCGTGTCCTTGAGTCCTGCCCGCTCCGGAGGCGGCGGCTGGCCGTCCTCGTTCAGCACGCGGAATTGCACGTTGTGGACGTGGAAGTTGTGTGGCTGGCGGTCGCGGTTGCTGATCTCCCAGATCTCGGTCTGGTCCACGGGCACGGCCATGTCGATGCGGTGCATGTCCATCGGACGGCCGTTGATCGCCCGACCTTGCACGATGAACGTGCGGGTCGTCACCGCTGACGCCGGATCCGGATCGGGCAGGTCGGTCAGCGTGGCAGCCACTGCCGGCGAAGGGGCCAACGTCTGCGCGGCCCGCAGCTCAAGCACGTCGAACGTCCCGCCGCTGTACAGATCGTCGCGCGTCGTACCCAAGTCAGGCGGTGTGCTGATCAGCCGGACGGTCTCGCCGGGGTTGAAACGCACGACGATCTCCGCCCGCTCGGCAGGGGCGAGTTGCACTCCGGTGCTTTGGACCGGATGGGGCAGTAAGCCTCCGTCGGAGGCCACGATGTCGAAGGTGCGGCCGTCGGAGAACCCGAACTTGTAGAAGCGGGCGTTCGATGCGTTCAGTACCCGCAGCCGCACCGCCTGCGTAGTGACCGGCAGGAACGCGCCCATCTGTCCATTGGCGACGATGGTGTCGCCCAGGAAGCCGGTGGACGGCCCGTCGGCCGGGTCGACGACAAGCTGTCCGTCAGCCGTGAACGACTTGTCCTGCACGACCAGCGGGACGTCGTCCACACCATACGTGTCGGGCAGGCCCACGTCAGGTGCTGCCGGATCGTCGATCAGGATCATGCCCGCAAGACCCCGGTACACCTGCTGGGCCGTCTGGCCATGCGGATGCGAGTGGTACCACAGCGTCGCCGCCGGCTGGTCGACGCGCCAATGCGGTGACCACGTGGTGCCGGGCATGATCATCGAGTGCGGACCGCCGTCCATGCGGGCGGGCACGTGCATCCCATGCCAGTGCAAGGTCGTCATCTCCGTGAGCTCGTTGCGCACGTCGATGCGGACCTGCTGTCCGCGGTGCAGCCGCAGAGTGGGCCCGAGGTAACTGCCGTTGAGCCCGATCGTCGCGGCTTGGGCACCCTGGCCGAAGTCTGTGGTCCCGTCCTGGGCGGTGAGCGTGATGTGTCGACCGGAGACTTCGTCCGGAATCGGCAGTTGGTGATCCATCGTCACGGCGCGGACTGGCGACTGACCGCCCCCCGGAGCCGTGCACCCGGTGAGCGCGAGCGCCCCGGCGGCCATAATGACCGCGATCTTGTTCATCGGGCCCCATTGTCCTCCGCGGCACCCGGAACATCGCACCGGGCCACCCCGTCATTCAGCAGTCTGCTGACAGACGTGTGAGTGCTTAGCGATGGGCGAACCGGACAGACTCGGCCCGGCTTGTGCTCGGTCTGGCGCAAACTCCCAGTCGAGCCTTTGACAAGCGAGTAAATGTGAACTTAAGAGTAAGAGTTGACCCGATTCCAAGGTCAGGTCTGTGCGGATCCTGGGGATAGGTTGGGGACACGAAAAAAGTTGTCGTGAACTTCGGCCGAGTTACTTGCACTCGACGTCGTGCTGACTAATGTTCTCACCAGAGCAGGCTCAGGACCGGGGAATAACCCTCAAGTAGAGGTTCATCCGGCACCAGCTGCTACTTCCCCCAGTTGGCCTGCGAGGGCCGACAGCAGCACTCGGTTCCCGCTACGCGTTCGCGCGTCCCGCGGCGCCGCCATGCCGGGTTCACCAGCAGCACGGTGAACCTCAACTGGACCCATAGACAACGAAAGGAATCCTGGTGGCCGCTCCCCAGAACTACCTCGCAGTTATCAAAGTCGTCGGTATCGGTGGTGGCGGCGTCAACGCCGTCAACCGCATGATCGAGTTCGGGCTGAAGGGCGTCGAGTTCATCGCCGTCAACACTGACGCCCAGGCTCTGCTGATGTCCGACGCCGACGTCAAGCTCGACATCGGTCGTGAACTCACCCGCGGTTTGGGTGCCGGAGCCGACCCTGAGGTCGGTCGCAAGGCTGCCGAGGACCACGCCGAGGAGATCGCGGAGGTGCTCCGCGGCGCCGACATGGTCTTCGTGACCGCCGGTGAAGGTGGCGGCACTGGCACCGGTGGCGCACCGGTCGTGGCCCGGATCGCCAAGGAACTCGGCGCCCTGACCATCGGTGTGGTCACCCGGCCGTTCATGTTCGAAGGCCGGCGTCGCGCGACCCAGGCCGAAAGCGGCATCGACGGTCTGCGCGAAGAGGTCGACACGCTGATCGTCATCCCGAACGACCGGCTGCTGGCGCTGGCCGACCGGACGATCTCGATGATCGACGCATTCAAGCAGGCCGACCAGGTCCTGCTGCAGGGCGTCTCCGGCATCACCGACCTGATCACGACACCGGGTCTGATCAACCTGGACTTCGCCGACGTCAAGAGCGTCATGCAGGGTGCTGGCTCCGCGCTGATGGGCATCGGTTCGGCACGCGGTGACGACCGGGCGCAGACGGCCGCCGAGATGGCGATCTCCTCGCCGCTGCTCGAGGCCAGCATCGAGGGTGCCCACGGTGTCCTGCTCAGCGTCGCTGGCGGCGCCGACCTCGGTCTGCACGAGATCACCGAGGCCGCCCGCCTGGTGTCCGACGCCGCTCACCCGGAGGCGAACATCATCTTCGGGACGGTCATCGACGACACCCTCGGCGACGAGGTGCGGGTTACGGTCATCGCGGCCGGCTTCGACGGCGGGGCTCCGCTGCCGCGGCTGACCACGCCGAACCGGGCCTCGGTCACCGACGGCTTCCTGTCCTCGGCCACGGTTGCCGAGCGGGATGCGGTGGATCTGACCAGCCGCCCGGAGGAGGTCGGCCGGCCGCTGGCCCCCGCCACCCGGGCAGTTTCCTTCGAAGACGCGCCAGCGCGACGCGACGACGCCGACGACCTGGACGTCCCCGACTTCCTGAAGTGATTTCGGGAGTGCTGCCGAACGCCTCCTGGCTTGTCACCGACCGCACGGCCGGTGACAGTCAGGGGGCGTTCGCCTTCAACAACCTGGCATTGCATGTCGGCGACGAGGTGCAAGCCGTCACTGCCAACCGCACGGCGCTGGCCCGGCAACTGCACGCGCCCGTCGTCTTCGCGACCGCTGCGCATTCCAACCAAGTCGGCTACGTAGATGCTCTCACTGACGATGTCCCCGGCGTCGACGCCCTGATCAGCGACCAGGCCGGATTGGCGGTAGCCGCCCAGAGCGCGGATTGCGCCATGATCGGCATCGCTGCCGGACGCTGGGTCGCTGCGGTCCACTGCGGCTGGCGCGGCCTGGTGGCCGGAGTCATCCCTGCCACCCTCACGGCTCTGACCGACCGCGGCGCCGACCTCTCGAACGCCTACGCTCACGTCGGCCCGGTGATCTGCCCACAGTGCTACCCCGTCGGGGAGGACACGTCCGCGGCGGTGGCGGATGTGTGCCCGACCGCAGTGCCCGCGCCGGGCCGGATCGACCTGCGAGCCGGCGTCTTGGCGCAACTGAACGGCATCGAAACCACCCACGACCCGCGTTGCACCTTCGAGGATCCCGATCTCTACAGCTACCGGCGCGACGGCGTGACTGGCCGGCAGGCCCTGGCGATTGTGCGGATGTCATGAGTCGCACTGAGGAACTCGCGGCGAATCTGCAGGCAGTCCGGACCCGGATCGCTCGCGCCTGCCAGGCCGCCGGCCGTCCGCCCGCCACCCTGATCGTGGTCACCAAGTTCTTCGGCGCCGACGACGTCCGGCGGCTGGCCGGCCTCGGCGTCACCGACGTCGGCGAGAACCGCGACCAGGAGGCCGCTGCCAAGCACGCGGAATGCCGGGACCTACCGCTCACCTGGCACTTCATCGGGCAGTTGCAGACGAACAAGGCCAACTCCGTGGTCGGTTACGCCGACCTGATCCACACGGTGGACCGGCCGCACCTGGTGAAGGCGCTGCAGAAGGCCGCCGACCGGGCAGACAAATGCCAGGACGTCCTGCTGCAAGTGAACCTGGATCCGCAGCCGCGGTCGGGTCGGGGTGGAGTGGCCCCGGGTGATTTGGACGCATTGCTGACGGGCGCGATGGCTGCGCAGGCATTGCGCGTCCGGGGGGTCATGGGGGTGGCGCCGTTGGGGGAGGACCCTGGTCCGGCCTTCGACCGGTTGCACGTGGCGGCGGCTCGTGTACAGCAAGAGATTCCCGACGCCGTCATCGTGTCGGCTGGAATGAGTTCGGATCTGGAGGTGGCCGTTGCGCATGGCGCGACACACCTTCGGATCGGCACGGCTGTGATGGGCAGTCGGCCAGACGTCAGGTACCGTCCTAGAGAGGGCGGGAAGCACAACGAAGGAGATGCGCAGTGAGCACCTTGCGCCAGAAAGTCGCCGTATACCTCGGTCTTGCCGAGGAGGACTACGGGTTCGATTACGACGAGCGGACGCCCGACAGCCACACCACGCGGCAAAGCGTCGCGGTGGAACAGGACGCCCCGTACTCGCCGGCCGGCAGCCGCCGGATCGAGGCGGTCTACGACGTGGTGCGGATGACCCCGCATGCGTATGCCGACATCAAGGGCGTCGCAGAGTCCTACCGTTCCGGCGACGTCGTCAGCATGGACCTGGCGCGGCTCACCTCCGATGACGCCAAGCGCATGATCGACTTCGCCTCCGGCCTGACGTTCGGGCTCAGCGGCACGATCGAGCGGCTGGGCGGCAAGGTCTTCCTATTGACTCCCAAGGGCGTCGAGGTCGCGGCCTCGGTCAAGTCGGCCCTGCAGTCCTAGCCACACGCGGTCCTGCGGGGGCCGCTCGCGTGTCGTAGCGTCGAAGCACGTCTTATTGGGGAGTCCGCCGTGAGTCCGGTCGCCAGCATCATCGTTGATGTCCTGTGGCTGTACTTACTCGTGCTCATCGGCCGTCTGGTGTTCGACATCGTGCAGATGCTAGCTCGCGACTGGCAGCCCAAGGGTGTCATGCTGATCATCGCCGAGATCATCTACACGCTGACCGATCCGCCGCTCCGCGCTCTGCGCAAGGTGATCCCGCCGCTGCGGTTGGGAGCGATCTCGTTCGACCTGGCGTTCATCGTGCTGTTCATCGGCCTGCAGGTGATCATCGCGATCGTCGCCCGCTTCTGAGGTACTGGGAAGCGTAAGTCCGGATCGTTCCTGTGCGGGCCTGGACATACGATCCGTGAGCATTCCGGGCATGCGTGAGCACCACGGACGGGGTTTTGGCGTCCGGCGTGCTCACGGATGCCCCGAATGCTCACCGATCGGCTGATGCGGGTCGCGCTAGTGACAGATCGGGCTGGCCTCGGCTGCTAGGACCGGCGTAGTGCCACTCGCAGGTCGAGATCCTCGAACGTGATTGCGGCCGGGGCCGCCGCCTGCACGATCTCGGTGGCCAGCACCTCTTGGCCGATCATCACACCGTGCTCTGCGAACGCCTCGACCACGCGGGAGTCGTCGGACTCCCACAGCACAGTGATCCGGTCGGTGACCGCGAAGCCGGAGTCCTTGCGGGCCTGCTGCAGGCTGCGCACCAGGTCCCGCGCGGTACCCAGCACTTGCAACTCCTCGGTGAGGTGCAGGTCGAGGGCCAGCGACTCGCCGCCGGCACTGGCCACGGTCCAGCCCTCCTGGGGGACCTCAGTGATCACCACGTCATCCGGACCGAGCTCGATTTGCTCACCCTCAACCTCAAGTACAGCCTTAGCCGGGATCACATCGGCCTCGGCGTGCAATGAGGCTGACGCGCGCAGGGCGGCGGCGAGTGAAGTGTGGTCGGCCTGCCCCAGAGCGGCCGCAACAACGGGCGTGCGCTTGCCGAACCGCTTGCCAAGGCTGCGGAAGTTTGGCTTCACCGTCACGTGTACCAGAGCCTCGGCGTCGGACAGCGATTCCAGCGACACGACGTTGAGTTCCTCGGCGATCTGCGTGCGCGCCTGTTCCGACAAGTCCTGCCACCGCTCCGCGGCCACCAGCGCCCGGGACAGCGGTTGCCGGATCTTGATCCCGGACTCCGCGCGGGCGGCACGCCCTAGCTCGACCAGCCGCCGGACCAGAGCCATCTGCGCCTCGAGGTCATCATCGATCTCGGCTTCGTCGCCTTCCGGCCATGAAGCCAGATGGACACTCTCGACGCCCTCGGAAGCGGCAAATAGGTCCTGCCACAGCCGCTCGGTGACGAAGGGTACGAACGGGGCCATGATCAACACCAGATCCCGCAGGCAGGTGTGCAGCGTGTGCAGCGCCGTGGCATCGCCGGACCAGAACCGCCGCCGCGAGCGACGCACGTACCAGTTCGACAGGTCATCGATCAGTTCGGCAATCAGTTTGCCTGCCGTCTGGGAATCGAAGACGTCCAGCGCGGCATCCACGTCGCGGATCGTGCGGTGGGTGCGCGAAAGCAGCCACCGGTCCATCTCGGTGGGCTCACCACCTCCGTGTCCGGGCTGCCAGTCCGCGAGCCCGCCGTACAGGGCTTGGAACGACGCCGTGCTCCACAAGGTCGCAATGACCTTGCTGACAACCTCCTGCATCGCGTCGACGCTGACCCGGCGAGCCTGCCAGGGCGAGCCCGAGGCGAGCATGAACCAGCGCAGCGCGTCAGCGCCATGTGCATCCATCAGCGGGATCGGCTCCAGGACGTTGCCGAGGTGCTTGCTCATCTTGCGGCCCTCGGCGTCCAGGATGTGGCCCAGGGACAGCACGTTCTTATAGGACGACTCGCCAAAGACGAGCGTCCCGACCGCCATCAGCGTGTAGAACCATCCGCGGGTCTGGTCGATCGCCTCGCAGATGAAGTCGGCCGGGTACGAGTCGCGGAACTGCTCGGTGTTGGTCGCCGGATACCCGAACTGCGCGAATGGCATGGCGCCCGAGTCGTACCAGCCGTCGATCACCTCGGGCACCCGTGTGGCAGCCTTGCCGCAGGTCGGGCAGTCGAACGTGATGTCGTCCACGAAGGGGCGGTGCGGGTCGATCTCCGAGACGTCGCGCCCGGCCAGTTCGGACAGTTCCGCCCGCGAACCGACCGCGGTCAGGTGATCGTTCTCGCAGCGCCAGATCGGCAGCGGCGTTCCCCAATAGCGCGAACGGGACAGGGCCCAGTCGATGTTGTTGCGCAGCCAGTCTCCGTAGCGGCCCCATTGAATGGTCTGCGGGTACCAGTTGGTGGCTTCATTCTGCGCCAGCAGCTCGTCCTTGATCGCGGTGGTGCGGATGTACCAGGAGGGCAACGCGTAGTAGATCAGCGGCGTGTGGCAGCGCCAGCAGTGCGGGTAGGCGTGCTCGTACGGCACCCGGTTGAACAGCAGGTCGCGCGCCTCGAGGTCGGCGACCAGCGCCTCGTCCGCGTGCTTGAAGAACTGCCCTCCGACCAGCGGGACGTCGTCGGCGAAGTGACCGTCTGCCTGCACCGGGTTGACCACCGGCAGGTCGTACTGACGGCAGACAGCGAGGTCGTCGGCGCCGAACGCCGGAGCCAGGTGGACGATGCCGGAGCCGTCGCTGGTCGTCACGAAGTCGCCCGGGATCACGTAGTGCGCGTCGGGCACCTCCACCAGGTCGAAGGGCCGCCGGTAGTGCGCGCCGACGAGCTCGGTGCCTGGCAGCCGATGCAGGATCTCGGCATCCTCGCCGAGCGTGGCCGCCAGCAGATCCTCAGCGACGACCAGCGTGCGTCCGCCGGTCCGGGCAACCACGTAGGTCGCCTGCGGGGCGATCGCAACGGCGGTGTTGGACACCAGCGTCCAGGGAGTGGTCGTCCAGACCAGCAGCGCCACACCGGGGAACTGCGCGGGCAGCGGCCCGTCCAGCACCTCGCAAGTGATGAACACCGACGGGTCGACGACTGTCTCGTAGCCTTGGGCCAACTCGTGGTCGCTGAGCGTCGTGCCGCAGCGTGGGCAGTAGGGGGAGACCCGGTGGTCCTGCTCGAGCAGGCCCTTGTCGAAGATCGTCTTGAGTGACCACCAGACGCTGTCGACGTAGTCCGGCGACATCGTCCAGTAGGCCTGATCCATGTCGACCCAGTAGCCCATCCGGGAGGTCATCTCGGAGAAGGCGTCGACATGCCGCAGCACCGACTCCCGGCACTTCTCGTTGAACTCCGCGATCCCGTAGGCCTCGATGTCAGGCTTACCGTTGAACCCGAGTTCCCGCTCGACCGCAAGTTCCACCGGCAGGCCGTGACAGTCCCAGCCAGCCTTGCGTGGGACGTGGTAGCCCTTCATCGTCCGGTAACGCGGAAAGAGATCCTTGAAGACGCGGGCCTCGACGTGGTGCACGCCGGGGGTGCCATTGGCGGTGGGCGGGCCTTCGAAGAACGTCCACTGTGGCTGGTCGGCCGACTGCCGCAGCGACTGGTGGAAGACGTCGTGCGCTTCCCAGAACGCGATGATGTCGCGCTCCATCGCGGGCAGATCCACCTTCGGGGGGACAGGACGGTACATTCGGCTCCTTCGGCAGTACTACGAGGGTATCGGGGGCCTCTGCGGACGGGCCGTCTACCGTGGGGACGCATGAGACACCCCGCGGCCGTCGTCGCCTGGTGCACCGCCGCGCTGGTGCTGATTCTGGACCAGTTGACCAAGTTGTGGGCCGTGGCAACGTTGGAAGGGCAGCCCGACCGGCAGATCATCGGGGACCTGTTGCGCTTCTCATTCGTTCGCAATCCCGGTGCCGCGTTCGGACTCGGCGGCGGGGCCACAATCATCTTCAGCCTCATCGCAATCGTGGTCGCTGTCGTGCTCTTCCGGATGAGCACCCGGTTGACGTCGCTGTGGTGGGGGATTGCGCTCGGGCTGATGCTCGGGGGAGCGGTCGGGAATCTGCTCGACCGGATCTTCCGCGAGCCGGCGGCGCTGCAGGGGCACGTGGTCGACTTCTTGAGGCTGCCGAACTGGCCGGTGTTCAACGTGGCCGACATGTCCTTGGTGACTGCCGCGATCCTGATCGTCGCGCTGAGCCTGTTCAACGTCCCCTACGACGCCCGCGAGGAAGCCACCGCGTGAGCGTGCGCACGTACCCGGTGCCGGATGGGCTGGAGGGCCAACGGCTGGACCAGGCACTGTCCCGCATGCTTGGCATCTCCCGGACCCGGGCTGCAGAACTCGTGGACCAGGCACTGGTGACCCTCGACGGTGAGCTGGTGCCCAAGTCGGCGCGGGTGCTGGCCGACCAGACGGTGACAGTGGAGGATCCCGAAGCGGCGCCCGCTGCCCGGCCCGCGATGGACCTGCCCGTGCTGTACGCCGACGAGGACATCATCGTGGTGGACAAACCCGTCGGAATGGCCGCCCACGCCAGCCCGGGTTGGGACGGTCCGACCGTTGTGGACGCGCTGGCCAAGGCCGGTTACCGGATCGCCGAGGTCGGGTCCGAGGAGCGCTACGGCATCGTGCACCGCTTGGATGTCGGCACCAGCGGAGTGATGGTGGTCGCGAAGTCGGCGCCGGCATACTCCGCACTGAAGCGGGCCTTCAAGACCAGACAGGTGCACAAGGTCTACCACGCACTTGTTCAAGGCCATCCTGATCCCGCAACCGGCACCGTCGACGCCCCCATCGGCCGCGACCCCCGCCACTCCCACAAGTTCGCCGTGACCGCCGGCGGGCGGCCCAGCATCACCCATTACGAGACCTTGGAGAGCCACCACTACGCCTCGCTGCTGGAGATCAGGTTGGAGACTGGGCGGACGCACCAAATCCGGGTGCACATGGCCGCGTTGCACCACCCGTGTTGTGGGGACCGGACCTACGGCGCCGATCCGACGTTGTCCGAACGGCTCGGGCTGACCCGGCAGTGGCTGCACGCCGTGCGGCTGGGCTTCCGCCATCCCGGTACCGGGCAGCAGGTGGAGTTCGGCAGCCCGTACCCAGCGGACTTGGCTGCGGCGCTGGAGATCATCCGCGAGGCGTGAGTTTTGTCGCGAAGTTGTCCGCGCTGTCGTGATGTCGTTGCGACACGCCGAGATTAGCAACAACGTCACGACAAAACGCGCGGTGGAACCCGGGACAAACCGACCATCCGCGCGTCGGTCCGCCCGCCACGTCGCACCCTCGGCTTAGTGTAGAGACTCCCCTCAAACGGACACTTCCACCAGACAAGGAGTCACCCGGTGCCGGACTCGTTCGTCCACCTGCATGTGCACACGGAGTACTCCATGCTGGACGGCGCGGCTCGCCTCGACGACCTGTTCGCCGAGGCCGCCCGGCTCGAGATGCCGGCCATCGCGATGACCGACCACGGCAACGTCTTCGGCGCCTACGAGTTCTACAAGAAGGGCCAGAAGTACGGGGTCAAGCCGATCATCGGCATCGAGGGCTACTACGCCCCCCAGGGTCGGCACACGCGAGCCCCGTACGACTTCGGCGAGGTGCCCGGCGACGACGTGGGGGAGGACGGCGTCCCCACTACCAAGGGCAAGCAGGCCTACACCCACATGACGGTGCTGGCCGAGACGACCGAGGGCCTGCACAACCTGTTCCGCCTGTCCAGCCAGGCCAGCATCGAGGGGTATTACCGCAAGCCGCGCTTCGACCGGGAACTGCTCGACCGCTATGGCAAGGGTCTGATCGCCACGACCGGTTGCCCCAGTGGCGAGGTCAACATGTGGCTGCGTGCTGGACAGTACGACAAGGCGCTGGCCACGGCCGCCGACTACCGGGACATTCTCGGGCAGGGCAACTTCTTCTGCGAGGTCATGGACCACGGCCTGGGCATCGAGACCCGCCACCGCGCGGACCTGCTGAAGATCGCGCGGACGCTGGACCTGCCGCTGGTCGCGACCAACGACCTGCACTATGTGCACGAGCAGGACGCCGACGCGCATGATGTCCTGCTGTGCATCGGCACCCGGGCAACGGTCAACGACGAGAAGCGTTTCCGATTCAACGGGTCGGGCTACTTCCTCAAGAGCGCCGAGCAGATGCGCGTCGGTGTGGTCGGAGCTGCCCGAAGCCTGTGACAACACGCTGCTGATCGCCGAGCGCTGCAACGTCGCGTTCGACGACTCGGCCAACCTGATGCCGATCTTCCCGGTGCCTGACGGCGAGACCGAGGAGTCCTGGCTGGCCAAGGAGGTCTACCGCGGCCTGGCGCAGCGGTTCGCCCCCGAGCCCGATCCCGCAGCGGCACAAGGAGCAGGCCGAGTACGAGATCTCGGTCATCAACCAGATGGGCTATCCGAGCTACTTCCTGGTCGTCGCCGACCTGGTGAAGTACGCCAAGGAGAACGGCATCCGGGTCGGCCCGGGCCGTGGATCGGCAGCTGGTGCCCTGATCGCCTGGGCGATGGGCATCACGGAGCTGGACCCGCTCGAGCACGGCCTGATCTTCGAGCGGTTCCTCAACCCCGACCGCGTGTCCATGCCCGACATCGACATGGACTTCGACGAGCGCCGGCGCGGCGAGATGATCCGCTACGCCACCGAGAAGTACGGCGACGACCAGGTCGCCCAGATCGTCACGTACTCCTCGATCAAGGCCAAGGCCGCGATCAAGGACTCCGCCCGGGCGCTGGGCCTGCCGTACGCGCTGAGCGACCAGATCACCAAGGCCATGCCCGACCCGGTGATGGGCAAGGACATCCCGCTGCACGGCATCTTCGACCCCAAGCACCCGCGGTATGCCGAGGCCGGCGACTTCCGCAAACTGCACGACGAGGACCCACAGGTGCAGCAGGTTGTGGCGACCGCGCGCGGGCTCGAGGGTCTGAAGCGGCAGCCCGGCGTGCACGCCGCCGGCGTCATTCTGTCCCGGGCCAAGCTGCTGGACGTGGTCCCGCTGTGGATGCGCGACGACGGCTCGATCATCACGCAGTTCGACATGGGCGCCTGCGAGGAGCTCGGTCTGCTGAAGATGGACTTCCTGGGCCTGCGCAACCTCACGGTGCTGGACGACTGCCTGCAGAACATCGAACACAACAAGGGCGAGCAGATTGTCCTGGAGGACCTGCCGCTCGACGACCGGGCCGCCTACGATCTACTGGGCCGCGGTGACACCCTCGGCGTGTTCCAGCTCGACGGCGGGCCGATGCGCGCGCTGCTGCGCAGCATGAAGCCCGACAGCTTCGACGACATCAGCGCCGTGCTCGCGCTGTACCGGCCGGGTCCGATGGGCGCCAACGCGCACAACGACTACGCCGACCGCAAGAACCGAGCGCAAGCCGGTGGTCCCGATCCATCCGGAACTCGCCGAGCCGCTCGAGGACATCCTGTCCGAGACCTACGGCGTGATCGTCTACCAGGAACAGGTCATGACGATCGCCCAGAAGGTGGCCGGGTACAGCCTCGGACAAGCGGACCTGTTGCGTCGCGCGATGGGCAAGAAGAAGAAGGAGATCCTCGACAAGGAGTTCGGCCCGTTCGCCGAAGGCATGCGGACCAACGGTTACAGCGACGCGGCGATCAACACCTTGTGGGAGATCCTGGTCCCGTTCGCCGACTACGCGTTCAACAAGGCGCACTCCGCCGGGTATGGACTGGTCTCCTACTGGACCGCGTACCTGAAGGCCAACTACCCGACCGAGTACATGGCTGCGCTGCTCGAGAGCGTGAAGGACAACAAGGACAAGAGCGCGGTCTACCTGGCCGAGTGCCGGCACATGGGGCTGAAGGTGCTGCCGCCAGACGTCAACGACTCGCAGTCCCGCTTCACCGCCGTTGGCGACACGATCCGGTTCGGCCTGTCCGCCGTACGCAACGTCGGCGAGGGCGTGGTCGACTCGATCATCGCCTCCCGCACCGCGAAGGGCCGGTTCACCGATTTCTCCGACTTCCTCGACAAGGTCGAAGCCACGGCCTGCAACAAGCGCGTGGTGGAGTCGCTGATCAAGGCCGGCGCGTTCGACTCACTCGGCCACACCCGGCGTGGGTTGATGACCGTTCACGAAGCCGCCGTGGACGAGGTTCTGAGCACCAAACGTGCTGAGGCGATCGGCCAGTTCGACCTGTTCGGTGACGCAGCGGAGGGCTCGGGTGTGGAACCCGATGCACTGCAGATACCGGTCGGGGAGTGGGACAAGAGCGTGTTGCTCGCGCATGAGCGGGAGATGCTCGGGCTTTACGTCTCCGACCACCCGCTGCTGGGCTTGGAAGCGCAGTTGCGCAGCATGGCCGACGGGCAGCTCGTCGACCTGACCACCTCGGAGAACGCCGATGGTCGCATCGTGACGATCGCCGGGCTCGCGACCCAGGTCACCCGCCGGATCACCAAGGGTGGCAAGCCCTACGCGCAGATGGCGCTGGAGGACCTCACGGGTGAGATCCAGGTGATGGTGTTCCCGAAGGTCTACGAGGCGGTCGCGCCGTACTGCCATACCGACGCCATCCTGCTCATCAAAGGACGGCTGGACATCAGCGAGGAGTCACCGCGCCTGATGGCCATGGAGGTGACCGCACCGGATGTCTCGGTCGACCGCAACCAGCCGCTGCAGGTGCAGGTATCTGCCCAGCAGTGCACCCCGGACACGGTCGACCGGCTCAAGCGCGTGCTGTCCGCCCACCCCGGTCCGACCGAGGTCCACCTCCAGATGACCAGCGGTACCCGAACGACCGTGCTGCGGTTGGACGAGGGGTTCCGGGTGTCTGCCACCTCGTCGCTGGGTGCGGATCTCAAAGCACTGCTCGGACCGCATTGCCTACCGTGACGCCTTTGCGGCCCGTGGGAGTGATCGCCCGCTACATCGTGCTGGGGGCCGGACTCGGAGTCGTCGCCGGTCTGGCGTGGTGGTTGCTGGCTCCGCGGGTCTCGGTCCGTGCCGACGGGACTCCTGTCCAGGCCTACCCGGAAGGGTTCGCCGCCGCCGATCTCACGCTGGGTCTGTTGCTCGCTGGCGCTGGCATCGTGCTCGGTGTGGTGGCCGCTCGGCGCCTACGCGCGACCGACTTTGAGCGCGGCTGGGCGCAGGTCGCCGGGGTCGTTGCGGGCGCGCTGGCCTGCGCCGGCGTGGCTCGGGTGATCGGTTGGTGGCTGGCTGGGCGGGCGATGGATGGGGACGAACTACCGCTGACCCTCAATGCCAACGGCGTGCTGGTGCTCGGAGTGGTCAGCGGGTTGCTGATAGTGGTACTGGTCGCGGCGTTCGCCCGGGATCCTGAGCCCGCGTTCGGGTCGGTTGCCGGTTCCGGCGGCCGAACGCAGGCGTGAGATTCCGACGCAGCTGTGAGCAGTAAGCGGGCGTCTACGTCTCTCAAACGGCTCAACCAGATTCCGGACTTGACAGGAGGGGCATCACGCCCGCAACGGCGCCGTTCGGGCCGCGGTGAGCCGGATCAGGTCCTCCGGCTTGAGTTCGATGTCCAGCCCACGCCGGCCGCCGGAGACGAACACCGTCGAGTGGTCCATCACGGTCGCATCGACGACGGTCGGCAGGGACTTGCGCTGCCCGAGCGGCGAGATGCCACCAAGCACGTACCCGGTCGTCTTCTCCGCGACCTTCGGATCGGCCATCGCGGCGCGCTTGCCGCCGACTGCGGCCGCCAGCGCCTTCAGGCTCAACTGCCCGCTCACCGGAACCACCGCCACGACCAGGCGCGCCATCGACATCGGCCACCAGAGTCTTGAAGACCCGGTCCGGATCCAACCGCAGCGCCTTGGCCGCCTCCTCGCCGAACGCGGTCTCGTCCGGATCGTGGTTGTACTCGTGCACGGCGAAGGCGACCTCAGCCTCCCGCAAGGCGACCATGGCGGGGGTCGAGGCGGCGTCCTTCTTACGCTTGGCCACGCCTGAAACTTACGCCAATTGCCTGCGAATACCATTGGGGCATGCTGCGCCGGATCGATCTGACTGCGGGCGAACCGTTCGACGTGCCCCGGGCGCTGCCTGAGGGCGAAGCGGCGACAGTGGCCCACATCATCGACGACGTCGCGCAGAACGGTGCTGAGGCGGTGCTGCGACTCGGGGAGCAGTTCGACGGTGTCCGGCCGGCCTCCCTGCGGGTTCCCGCGGACGTGATCGCCGCCTGTCTGGAACGGCTCGATCCGCTGGTGCGGCAGGCCCTGACCACCGCCATCGACCGGGCAACCCGCGTCCACACCGACCAATTGCCCGTGCCCGGAGTGACCGAATTGGGCCCCGGCGCGATCGTGCGTCAGACCTGGCGGCCGGTGCGCCGCGTTGGGCTCTATGTCCCCGGCGGCCGAGCGGTGTACCCGTCCAGCGTGGTGATGAATGTCGTCCCCGCTCGGGTGGCCGGCGTCGACTCCCTGGTCGTCGTGAGCCCCCCGCAGGTCGACAACGACGGCTGGCCGCACCCGGTGATCCTGGCCGCCTGCGCCCTACTCGGTGTCGACGAGGTGTACGCGGCCGGCGGCGCGCAGGCCATCGCGATGCTGGCATTCGGCGTCGAGGGGGTCGAGCCGGTCAACGTCATTACCGGCCCGGGCAACATCTTCGTGACCGAGGCCAAGCGGCTGGTGCGCGGCAAGGTCGGCATCGACAGCGAAGCCGGGCCCACGGAGATTGCGATCGTCGCGGATGGCACCGCCGATCCTGCCTTGGTAGCAGCCGATCTCATCTCGCAGGCCGAACACGATGTGGTGGCGGCATCGGTTCTCATCACCGACTCGCGTGACTTGGCCGACGCCGTGGACGCCGAGCTTGACGTGCAAGTGCCGGCAGCCAAGCACAACGAGCGCATTCGCACCGCCTTGTCCGGCCGGCAGAGCGCCGCGGTCCTCACCTCCGGCATCGAGGAGTCGTTGCGGATCGCCGACGCCTACGCCGCGGAACACCTCGAGATCCACACTCGCGAGGCTGCCTGCCGACGCGCAGCGGATCCGCAACGCCGGCGCCATCTTCGTCGGGCCCTACAGCCCGGTGTCCCTTGGGCGATTACCTGGCGGGGTCGAACCATGTGCTGCCCACGGCGGGTTGTGCCTGCCACTCCAGCGGGCTCAACGTGACTACGTTCCTACGCAGCGTGCAGGTGGTGGAGTACGACGCCGACGCACTCGACGAGGTCACCGAGCAGATCGAAGCGCTGGCGACGGCCGAGGATCTGCCCGCCCACGCGGCCGCGGTCACCATTCGCCGGGACCGCCCGTGAGCGATCTGCCACTGCGCCCCGAGCTCATCGGGCGCTCACCGTATGGCGCGCCGCAACTCGACGTGCCCGTGCGCCTGAACACCAACGAGAACCCGTACCGCCCGCCAGCGGAGATGATCGCCGAGATCGGCCGCCGGGTCACGCCCGACCTCAACCGCTATCCCGATCGGGATGCGGTGGCCCTGCGGGAGGCGCTGGCCGGCTACCTGTCCGCCCAGACCGGTGCACACCTCACGACCGACCAGATCTGGGCTGCCAACG
The DNA here is from genome assembly GCA_037045455.1 of Candidatus Nanopelagicales bacterium. Taxonomy (GTDB): domain Bacteria; phylum Actinomycetota; class Actinomycetes; order S36-B12; family UBA10799; genus JADKAV01. The sequence continues at coordinate 416,991 of JBAOIN010000003.1, forward strand.
GTTCCAACGAGATCCTGCAGCAGATCCTGCAAGCCTTCGGCGGTCCTGGCCGGACCGCGCTGGGCTTCACGCCCGGCTACTCGATGCACGAACTGATCAGCGACGCCACCCAGACGGCGTTCCTGGCCGTCCCCCGCGACGGGCTGCTGCTCCCGGCCGAACTCCTGGTCTCGGCGATTCGGGAGCATCGACCTGACGTGCTGTTCCTGTGCAGCCCGAACAATCCCACGGGCGAATCGCTGCCATTGGCGACCATCGAAGCGGCATATGACGCCATGACTGATGGCATCGTGGTGGTCGACGAGGCGTATGGCGAGTTCGCTTCAGTGCCCAGCGCCGTGCACTTGTTGCCCGGCCGGCCGCGCCTGCTGGTAACCCGCACGATGAGCAAGGCCTTCGCCTTCGCCGGCGCTCGGGTGGGTTATCTGGCGGCGGATCCGGCCGTCGTCGAAGCACTGTTGCTGGTCCGGCTGCCCTACCACCTCTCGTCGCTTACTCAGCAGGCCGCCATGGTCGCGGTGGAGTTCGCCGATCGGCTCACCGGGCAGGTGCAGCAGTTGCGCGCGACCCGAGACGATTTCGTTGCCCGCGCCCGCGATCTGGGGTGGCAGTGCCCCGACTCCGATGCCAACTTCCTGCTGATCGGGCCGTTCACCGACCCGAGCGCGGCCTGGCAGAGGTTGCTCGATGCCGGGATCCTCGTGCGCGACGTCGGCCTTGGCCAGTGGCTGCGGGTCACCGTCGGCACGCCCGACCAGATGGACGCACTGCTCGCCCAGCTTCCGCACCTCGACGACCTCAGGGAGACCTCATGAGCCGCACGGCCCGCATCGCCCGTACCACCAAGGAGAGCGATGTTCTCGTCGAGCTCGACGTCGACGGCACGGGGACCTGCGACATCAGCACGGGCGTCCCGTTCTTCGACCACATGCTCGAGCAGGTCGGTCGGCACGGGGGCCTCGACCTGACCGTGCGCACGACCGGCGATCTCGAGGTCGATGCCCACCACACGGTCGAGGACACGAGCCTCGCCCTCGGGCAGGCCTTGCGCGAGGCGCTGGGTGACAAGGTCGGTGTCGCGCGGTACGGCAACGCGATGATTCCGCTGGACGAGGCGCTGGCTTTGTGCGTGGTCGACCTGTCCGGCCGGCCCTATCTCGTGCACGAGGAGCCGGAACTCGTCGAGCTCATCGGGACTTACGACACCACGCTGACCCGGCACATCTTCGAGTCCATCGTCGCCACGGCGCAGATCACCCTGCACGTCAAGATGCTGTCCGGGCGCAACGCCCACCACATCGTGGAGAGCCAGTTCAAGGCCTTCGCGCGGGCACTGCGACAGGCCGTTGCCATCGACCCCCGGGTTCAGGGCGTCCCCTCCACGAAGGGAACGTTGGGCTCATGACGAAGGTCGTGGTCCTGGACTACGGCTCGGGCAATCTGCGTTCGGTGCAACGGGCGTTGGAGGCCGCGGGCGCGAATGTCACGGTCAGCAGCAGTATGGAGGCCGCGGCGGCCGCCGATGGGTTGGTGGTTCCGGGAGTGGGCGCGTTCGAGGCGTGCATGCGCGGTCTGCGGGCCGTTCAAGGACCGCGGATCATCGAGCGACGGCTTGCGGGCGGGCGGCCGGTGCTGGGCATCTGTGTGGGAATGCAGGTGATGTTCGAGGCGGGCGACGAGCACGGCCTTGTGACCCCCGGCTGCGCCCAATGGCCGGGCCGGGTGGAGCGCCTGCCCGCCCAGGTACTACCGCACATGGGGTGGAACACGGTCGCGCCGCCGGCGGGCTCCCGGTTGTTCGAGGGGTTGGCGCAGGAGAGGTTCTACTTCCTGCACTCTTATGCCGCGCTTGATCTGCCGATGCCCGACGCCGGGACCGAACGCGTGACGCCGCCGGCGCTGACCTGGACCGAGTACGCGGCGCCGTTCGTTGCTGCCGTTGAGAACGGTCCGCTGAGCGCCACCCAGTTCCACCCGGAGAAGTCGGGGAAGGCCGGGATTGCCTTGTTGCGAAACTGGCTGGGTTCGCTCTAGTCGCTCACCCCGATGTGCCTGGGAAGCAACAGGGTCGTCCCCGTGGCACATTGCTCGGGAATATGCCCTCGGATCGTGTGGTTGACATACCCGTACCCCGTATTGGAGACGAATTCATGGCAACCACTGCACTGACCGCCGGCACCTTCGCCGAGACCATCGAGAGCAACGAGATCGTGCTCGTCGACTGGTGGGCCGACTGGTGCGGGCCCTGCAAGATGTTCGCGCCGGTGTTCGAGAAAGCTAGCGAGGAGAACCCGGACATCGTGTTCGGGAAGGTCGACACGGAGGCCGAGCAGTCGCTGGCGGCACAGGCCCAGATCAACTCGATCCCGACGATCATGGTCTTCCGCGACGGCATCCTGCTGTTCGCCCAGCCCGGCGCCCTTCCCGGTGCCGCCCTCGACGACCTCATCTCGCAGGTCCGGGCTCTCAACATGGACGAGGTGCGCGCCGAGATCGCCAAGGAGCAGGCTGAGGCCTGATCGCGGCTACTGTCGCGAAGTTTCACCGTCTGGGGGATTTTGCATCGTTCGCAACGGTGAAACCTGCGCCAAACGGTGAATACGGACGACCGTCCCTGCACAAGGCCGCCGGCCGCGCTGAAACCAGGGGGGACTTTCCGCGCGACCGTGCGCGCCAGCAGCCCTGACAGTGACCACCGCCCGCCTAGAGTGAACCCGTGGCAGAGGTGGAATTCCGTAGTGATGTGTCGGTGGAGCTGGTCCGGGCGGCGGCGCAGGATGCCGATGTGCTCTTCGCAGCCCGGGTGTCGACCAAGGGCGAGCAGTCCCTCGAGGACGTCGACGGCGACGCCGAGCGGGCACAGGGCCTGATCAACTACCTGATGCGTGACCGGCACGGATCGCCGTTCGAGCACAACTCGATGACGTTCTTCGTCAGCGCCCCGATCTTCGTGTTCCGCGAGTTCATGCGCCACCGCATCGCCAGTTACAACGAGGAGAGCGGCCGCTACCGCGAACTGCGTCCTGTCTTCTACGTGCCGGGCCCCGAACGGCGACTCGTGCAGCAGGGCAAACCCGGCGCCTACGAGTTCGTCGAGGGCACTGCCGAGCAGTACGACATCGCCGTCAAGCAGACCAAGGCCGCGTGCGAGCAGGCCTACGCCGCCTACCAAGCGATGCTCGATGCCGGGATCGCCCGCGAGGTCGCCCGCGGTGTCCTGCCGGTCGCGACTTACAGCTCCATGTACGTCACCATGAACGCCCGTGCGTTGATGAACTTCCTGTCGCTGCGGACCAAGCGCGACGACTCGGCCTTCCCCTCGTTCCCGCAGCGGGAGATCGAGATGGTCGCCGACAAGATGGAGTCCTTCTGGTCCGAGCTGATGCCGCTGACGCACGCCGCCTTCGAGCGCAGCGGCCGGGTCGCGCCCTGAGCGGGTAGCGTGGACGACATGCAGGACGCTTTCGGCACGGTCATCACTGCGATGGTGACCCCGTTCACCGCTGACGGGGCGCTGGACACCGAGGGCCTCGCGACACTGGCCAGTCACCTCGTCGACAGTGGTAACGACGGCTTGGTGATCAACGGCACGACCGGCGAGGCACCCACGACCAGCGACGAGGAGAAGGTCCGCGCGCTGCAGGTGGTGCTGGAAGCAGTCGGCAACCGGGCCAAGGTCATCGCCGGGGTGGGAACGAACGACACGGCCCACACCGTCGAACTCGCCCAGCAGGCGGCCGCCGCGGGCGCCCATGCTCTGCTGATCGTCACGCCGTACTACAACAAACCACCACAAGCCGGACTGCTGCACGCACTTCCGCACGGCCGCGGACGCGACCGAGTCTGCCGGTGATGCTGTACGACATCCCGGGCCGCAGCGCCGCCGAGATCGCCACGCCGACGCTCGATCGAACTCGCCGAGCACCCACGAATCCTCGCGGTCAAGGACGCCAAGGGTGACCTCGCCGCGTCCTCCCGCGTGCTCAGTGCCACCGACCTGCTCTACTACTCCGGCGACGACGCGATGAACCTGCCACTGATGTCGGTCGGGGGCACCGGCTTCGTCAGTGTCGTGGGCCACTTCGTCGCTCCGGAACTAGTGGCCATGCGCAAGGCGTTCATCGCCGGCGATCTCGAGGCCGCCCAGCTACTCCACTACCAATCCCTGGCGGTCACCGACGCCGTGTTCGTGACCCAGGCGGCCATGACCGTCAAGGCCGTGCTCGCGCGTCAGGGGCTACCAGGGGGACCGGTGCGCGCGCCGCTGGTAGCGGCCACCGATGAGCAGGTCGCCGGCGTGCTGACCGCGCTCGAGGCGATCAGTGGCTGAGGCGCTGCCGGACCTGCCCGCGGGCGGGTTGCGGATCGTCCCGCTCGGTGGGTTGGGGGAGATCGGGCGCAACATGACGGTCTTCGAAACCGACTCGAAGAGCCTGATCGTCGACTGCGGGGTGCTGTTCCCCGAGGAGTCCCAGCCCGGCGTCGATCTGATCCTGCCCGACTTCGACTACTTACGGGGCCGCCTCGACGGGATCGTCGGACTGGTTCTGACTCACGGCCACGAGGACCACATTGGCGCGGTGCCGTTTCTGCTGCGGGAGCGTCCGGACATCCCCATCTACGGGTCGAAACTGACACTGGCGCTGCTCGAGGCGAAGCTGCGTGAACACCGGATGAAACCGCCCCTTCACGTTGTCGTTGAGGGCCAGACAATGTGGCTGGACCCGTTCCGGGTGGGCTTCGTCGCCGTGAACCACTCGATCCCGGACGCCCTTGCGGTCTCCATCGACAGCACCGCTGGCCGGATCGTTCATACCGGCGACTTCAAGATGGATCAGTTGCCCCTCGACGGCCGGATCACCGATCTGCGGGCGCTGGCCCGGCTGGGCGAGGAGGGGGTCGACCTTCTGCTGGTCGACTCCACCAACGCCGAGATTCCCGGCTTTGTCACTTCGGAGTCGCAGATCCTGCCCGCACTTGAGCACGTCATGGCGACCACCACTAAGCGGGTCATCGTCGCGAGTTTCGCGAGCCACGTGCACCGGATCCAGCAAGTCATTGACGTGGCGGCTGCCAACGGGCGCAAAGTCGCGCTGGTCGGCCGGTCCATGGTCCGCAACATGAACGTTGCCCGTGATCTGGGATACCTCAGCATCCCGGGCGATCTGCTCGTCAACATCGACCGGGTGAGTGAGATCCCCGATCACGAACTCGTGCTGGTCTGCACAGGGTCGCAGGGGGAGCCGATGGCCGTGCTGTCTCGGATCGCGGCCCACGATCACGAGATCAAAGTCGGTCCTGGAGACACGGTTGTGCTGGCTTCGTCCCTGATCCCGGGCAACGAGAACGCCGTGAACCGGGTCATCAACGGATTGACTGCTACCGGCGCTCGGGTGGTGCACAAAGGTAATGCTCTGGTTCACGTTTCGGGTCACGCCGCAGCCGGCGAATTGCTATACCTCTACAACATCGTTAAGCCTGCTCACGTGATGCCCGTGCACGGTGAGGTCCGGCACCTGCACGCCAATGCCGCTCTCGCGCGCAAGACTGGGGTGCCACACGACCGGGTTCTGATCACCGGAGACGGGGGAGTGATCGACCTGGTCGACGGCCACGCGCACGTGGTCGGCGAGGTCCCGTGTGGCTACGTCTACGTCGACGGCTCCTCGGTCGGAGACATCACTGAAGGTTCGCTGAAGGACCGGCGCATCCTCGGCGAGGAGGGGTTCATCTCCGTCGTGGTCGTGGTCGACCACGTCGAGCAGAAGATCCTCGCCGGGCCGGAGGTCCACGCCCGGGGATTTGCCGATTCCGACGAGGTGTTCAACCCGGTGCTTCCCGAGATCGAGGAGAAGCTGCTGCGGGCGCTCAAGGACGGCGTCACCGATCAGCATGCGCTGGCACAGGTCGTCCGGCGAACCCTCGGCAAGTGGGTCAGCGCTCAGCACCGGCGACGGCCGATGATCGTGCCGGTGGTCATCGAAGGCTGAGGCCGCCTCGCTGGTTTGCCTGGCCTGGCTCAACAGCGACAACTAGCGCTATTAGCGACAGTTCCGAGATGTCGCTGTTGACCGGACCTGTCGCTTACAGGGTCGAGCCGTGACCCGCGTGACGCAGGCGCCGTCGTGCGTGGCCCCCGGGCGTTGAGCGCCCGGTCCCGCGTTTCGCAGCCCGGTCCTGTCGCCACCTGCCGATACCCTGAGGAGCATGGCGTCCCGTACCTCCACGCGCTCTTCGAGCACCCGCAGCAAGAGCACCCGTTCCAAACCGCCTGCCAAGACGTCGACCAAGTCCTCCGCCAAGTCCACGAAGAAGACCAGTGCGGCCAAGAAGTCCGGCGGTGGTTTCGGAGCCTTCCTGCGCGGCGTGATCCGGGCGCTGGTGACTGCGTGGGTGTCGACCGGACATGCGCTGGGGGCCGGCGTGCGCCGGATCGGCTCGGGGGCACGCGATCTGGACCCGGCGCTGCGCCGCGACGGCCTGGGACTGCTGTACGGAGTGCTCGCGATCGTCGTCGGGGCGGTCGCTTGGTGGGGCGCCGAGGGCGGCGTCGAGCCGGCCGTGACGTTGGTCGTCAGCGGCGCGGTGGGGCGCCTGGACGTGCTGGTGCCGTTGTTCCTGGTGTGGATGGCCTGGCGCACGCTGCGTCATCCCGACCACCGGTTCAAGCCACATCAAATCATCGGTGGACTGATCGTGGTGTTGGCCGCCGCGGGTCTGGCCCACGTGCTCAACGGCGCCCCGCAACCCATCGACGGCCAGGCCGCGATGCGCGATGGTGGCGGCTGGGCCGGCTGGTTGGCGACCGTGCCGTTCCTTTCCCTGCTCGGCCCGATCCTCACCGGCCTCATCCTGTTCCTCGTCCTGGTGGCGGGGTTGCTGATGGCCACGGGAACCTCGGTGGCCGACCTGCGCAACCGGGCCAAGGGTCTGGACTCGGCGGGTGCCCAGCAGTGGCTCAAGCAGCGCCTGCCGAAGAAACCGGCTGCCAAGGATGAACTTCCGGAGAACCTGGCCGGTGACGAAGCCTTCGCAACCCCCGTTGTGCGCGAACCCGAGCAGGACCAGACCCAGCAGATCGACCCGGAACTGCTGTCACCGTTCGTTGAGGACCTCACCGTCGAGGTCGATCCCGCGGACCTCGAGTTCGACCTGTCCACTGCCGAGCAACTGCTCTTGTCCGGCGACGTCGTCTACCGGTTGCCACCCCTGGATCTGCTCAAGCCCGGCCCGCCGCACAAGCAGGCCACCGCGGCCAACGACCAGGTGGTCGCGGCACTGACCGGCGTGCTCGAGCAGTTCGAGGTGGACGCCCGGGTCACCGGCTTCAGCCGCGGCCCGACGGTCACGCGCTACGAGGTGGAACTCGGTCAGGCGGTGAAGGTCGAGCGGGTCACGGCCCTGAGCAAGAACATCTCCTACGCGGTCAAGAGCCCTGAGGTGCGGATCCTGTCGCCGATCCCGGGAAAGTCGGCCATCGGTATCGAGATCCCGAACACCGACCGCGAGAACGTCAGCCTGTCCGACGTGCTGCGCAGCCGGGTGGCGCAGTCGGACTCGCACCCGATGATCGTGGGCTTGGGCAAGGACGTCGAAGGCGGTTTCATCACCGGCAACCTCGCGAAGATGCCGCACTTGCTCGTCGCGGGCGCCACCGGAGCCGGCAAGTCGGTGTGCATCAACACGCTGATCACGTCTGTCCTCACACGCGCCACCCCGGACGAGGTCCGGATGGTGCTGGTCGACCCGAAGCGCGTGGAACTGAGCATCTACGAGGGCATCCCGCACTTGATCACCCCGATCGTGACGGACCCGAAGAAGGCCGCCGACATCCTGCAGTGGGTCGTCAAAGAGATGGAGATGCGCTACGACGATCTGGCCGCGTTCGGCTTCCGCCACATCGACGACTTCAACAAGGCGGTCGCGGCCGGAACGGTAGTCCCGCCACCGGGTACCGAGCGGGTGCTGCAGCCCTACCCCTACTTGTTGATCATCGTGGACGAGCTCGCCGACCTGATGATGGTGGCTCCCCGCGACGTTGAGGACGCCATCGTGCGGATCACCCAGCTCGCCCGCGCGGCTGGCATCCACCTGGTGCTCGCGACGCAGCGGCCCAGCGTCGACGTCGTCACCGGCCTGATCAAGGCCAACGTCCCCTCGCGGCTGGCGTTCTCCACCTCCAGCCAGACCGACTCCCGGGTCATCCTCGACCAGCCCGGTGCGGAGAAGCTGATCGGCCAGGGCGACGGGCTGTTCCTCCCGATGGGTGCCGAGCAAGCCGATCCGGTTGCAGGGCGCGTTCGTCCCCGAGCACGAGATCCGTAGCGTCGTCGCGCACTGCAAGGCGCAGATGGCTCCCGCCTACCGGGAGGACATCGAGCGGGCAGGTGGCTCCCGGGCGATCATCGACGGCGACATCGGTGACGACCTGGAACTCGTCTGCCAGGCAGCGGAGCTGATCGTGAGCACGCAGTTCGGCTCGACCTCGATGCTGCAGCGCAAATTGCGGGTCGGTTTCGCCAAGGCGGGTCGGCTGATGGACCTGCTCGAGGTCGCGCGGTGTCGTCGGTCCCAGCGAGGGCTCGAAGGCCCGGGAGGTGCTCGTCATGCCCGACGAGCTGCCGAACGTGATCGCCGATCTGCGCGGAGTCGGCGGCACCCCGTGAGCGCCCTCGGTGGCCATCATCACGTTGGGCTGCGCCCGCAACGAGGTGGACTCCGAGGAACTCGCCGGCGGCACTCGATGCCGACGGCTGGGACCTGGTCGACCGATCCGGACGGCCGCCGACACCGTGGTGGTCAACACGTGCGGCTTCATCGAAGCGGCCAAGCAGCGAGTCGGTCGACACCGTCCTGGCCGCGGCCGACCTGCCGGGCAAGGTCGTGGCCGTCGGCTGCATGGCCGAGCGGTACGGGGACGAGCTGGCCGCAGGCGCTGCCCGAAGCCGACGCGGTGCTCGGCTTCGACGCCTACCCGGATCTGCCCGCAGTCTCTGCGCACGGTGCTGGCCGGGGGCCATGTCCACGCCCACCACCCCCGTGACCGCCGGACGTTGCAGCCGGCAGCACCGTCCGACCGCTCGCCGGAACTCGCCGTCCTGCCCGGACACATCGGCCTGCGCCGCCGGCTGTCCGAGGGCGCGATCGCGTCGGTCAAGCTGGCCAGCGGCTGCGATCGCCGCTGCACGTTCTGCGCGATTCCGTCCTTCCGCGGGTCCTTTCTGTCCCGCCGGCCGACCGACGTGCGCAACGAGGTTGCGTGGCTGGCCGAGCAGGGCGTGCTGGAGGTCAATCTGGTCAGTGAGAACTCCACCTCCTACGGCAAGGATCTCGGCGACTTCCGGCTGCTCGAGTCGCTGCTGGTCGACCTCGTCGAAACCCCCGGCTTGGAGCGTGTCCGGGTCGCTTATCTGCAACCGGCTGAAATGCGCCCGGATCTGGTGCGGGTCATCGGGACCACGGTCGGTATCGCACCATACTTCGACCTGTCCTTCCAGCACGCCAGCCCGTCGGTGCTGCGGCGGATGCGCCGGTTCGGCGGCAGTGACGACTTCCTGAGCCTGATCGATCAGATCCGCAGCGTGAATCCCGACGCGGCGATCCGCTCCAACTTCATCGTCGGCTTCCCAGGAGAGACCGCGCAGGACGTGGAGGTGCTTGCCAGCTTCCTCAGCGAAGCCAGGCTGGACGCGATCGGCGTGTTCTCCTACTCCGACGAGGAGGGCACGGAGGCTGCAGGCTTCGAGGACCACCTCGACCCTGACGAAATCGCGCTGCGGACCGATGAGATCGCCCGTGTGGCCGACGAAGTGATGGCCGCGCGTGCCCAGGACCGCATCGGCCAGACTGTCCGGGTGATCAACGGCCGCAACCAGTTCCAGGGACCTGAGGACGGCACGACGAATCTGCTGGGGGAGTCGGGCGCTGCGGTCACAGTGGCGAAGGTGGTGGCCAGCGAGGGTGCCGACCTGATCGCGCAGGTGCAAAGTGGCTGAGCGCAGATGGGGCATCCCGGACCCTATGGCTGACCCCCCGAGCCCGTCGGCCCTGTGGAACCTGCCGAATGCGCTCACGATGTCGCGGCTCTTGCTGGTCCCGGTCTTCGGATACCTGCTGCTCACCGACTCTGGCGACAACACCAACGCGCGGTGGTGGGCCGCCGCCGTGTTCGTCGTGGCGAGCATCACCGACCTGCTGGACGGGGTCATCGCCCGCCGCCGAAACCTCGTCACCACGTTCGGCAAGGTTGCCGACCCCATCGCCGACAAGGCGCTCACCGGGGTGGCGCTGCTAGGTCTGAGTGCGCTGGGCGAGATGCCCTGGTGGGTGACCATCGTCATCCTCGGCCGCGAGATCACGATCACGCTGACCCGGTTCTTCGTCATCCGGCATGGCGTCATTCCGGCGAGTCGCGGCGGCAAGGCCAAGACCGTCACCCAGATGCTGGCGATCTTGCTGTACATCATCCCGGTGGCCGGATGGATCGCGGACGTGCGCTGGATCATCCTGTTGATCGCGGTGGCGCTGACCATCGTGACGGGTATCGACTACATCGTGCGGGCCATCAATTTGCGCAGGACCAGCGAAAGGACCGCGATGAAGAAGGCCCGTCGTGCAGCTCGCGGCTGACGTCACCCAGACCCTGCAAGAGCGAGGGGAGTCCGTATGCACCGCGGAGTCGCTCACTGGCGGTCAGTTGTGCGTCATCCTGACCACGGCCCCCGGCGCGTCCGAGAGCGTACGCGGCGGCGTGGTGGCCTACCAGACTCCGGTCAAGCACGACGTGGTCGGCGTGCCAGCGCACATCCTCGAGGAGCACGGCGCGGTGTCGGAGCAGACCGCGGTGGCTCTGGCGGAGTGCGCCCGGCAGATGTTTGGCGCCACCTGGGCGTTGAGTACGACCGGCGTTGCCGGACCGACCACCCAGGAGGGCAAGCCGGTCGGCACTGTGTTCGTGGCGCTGGCCGGTCCCCGCGCCGGCGTGGTAAGTCTGCAACTGGAAGGCGACCGCGACCGGATCCGGGAGCAGACCTGTGCTGCCGCAATCGCGCTGCTCCACAAGCTCGCGGGAATAGGCGCCTAGGGTCGTTTCGTTGGGGTAAATGTGTCGTTAACGCCTGTCTCAACGGATGCCCCCAACGGGCGGTTCGCGTACAGTCGAGCCAGCGGAAGGAGGAGAGAAATGGTCGTTCTGCGTCAGGTCGTCGGTGACGAGTTGCGTCGTCGTCGGATGGACCAAGGCCGCACTCTGCGTGACGTGTCGACTTCCGCACGCGTGTCGCTCGGCTATCTCTCCGAGGTCGAGCGGGGTCAGAAAGAAGCCTCCAGCGAACTGCTTGCCGCCATTTGCGGGGCGCTTGAAGTACCGCTGTCCGAAGTCATGCGCTCGGTCAGTGACAACGTCGCCCGCGCAGGCAACTGAACTCTCAGCCATTGGTTAGACCTTGGCCCATCGGTTAGACCGATATGTCCCGTTAGGTCCGTTTTGCCCTCTAACCGATGGTGCAAACTCTAACGTTTGTGTTGTCCCGCTTCACCCGAACGGGAACTCGTCCTTAGCCTTTATCTTGCGAACCGTGATGTTCTTCTTCGTGATCTCCGCGGTGTGACCCTTTTTCACGATCACCTTCTTGCCGGTGAGTTCGTCACCCTTGGTGTGAGACACCCAGACGCTGCCTTCTGAAACCACCAGCCGACCGCTCTTGCTGGTCTTTCCCGGCAGCATCCAGAACGTCGTGCCACGAACGCCAGTCGCATAGCTGCTGCCGTTTTCGAAGACTTCCTGGCCGCCGAAGACCTTCGTCACGTGCATCCAAATCTTGCCCAGCAACAGCGTCCCCTTGAAGCTGCGGCTCTTGTCGGTGAACGATTCGCAGTTGGCGTCCTGCTTGATCGCTCCGCCCTTGTCCAAGCGCACGATCGACCCGTCCTCGAAGACGAACTCGACCTTGGTGTCAGCCGTGATCTTCTCGCCGGCCGCGAAGCCCTTGCCGACCATTGAGGAGGCCGACGTCTGCTGGCCCGGCGGGTAGGTGTTGACCTCTTTCACCTTCTGCCCGCATTCTGTGCGGCGAGTGATCGTGATCGTGCCGGTGTTCTCCATCATTCCCTCGCCAGCGTCAAGTTTGCCGGACAGTTGCTGGCTGCCACCTGCTGCGGGAAGGGTGAATTCCATGGGTGCCAGAATGCCCATCGGTTCCGCGGCGGGAGCCCCAACGAAGGGGAACGGCTGGCCCATGCACACCCCAAGGCCCGCGCCGGCCGGGCTGCTGTTACTGCTCCACACCACGTTGACGGTCTCGCCGGTCTTGGTGATCGCGACCTTCATCGTCCCGGTCGGAGGCGTGTTCGTCAGCGTGCACCCCGCGGGGAGTCCGGTGTTCACGATCGGGCCGAAATCAAGTGTTGCGTCTCCGGACCACTGCGTGGGATCGTCCCCCGGGGTCGTCGGCCGAGCCACCAAGTCCGCCGTGACCGTCTCGGTGCTCGCGAAGGGTCCGGCGACCGTGCGGCCGTCCACGTGCAGAGACACCGAATATGTGGTCGTCTTCTTCATCGGGCTGTCTTTGGCGGCCATCGCCGGTTGTGGGAGGACCGCGAAAGACAATCCTGCGGCAGCGATGAGGACGAGGATGCGCTTGATCGTGGTCATACGACCGCCCCCTTAGGTACCTCCCAGTTTACGCCGCTACCGCAGGCCGGAGGGCGTCAAACGCAGCCCCGCTGCCACGAATGGCTCAGTAGCGGCGGCGAAAACCTCCCCGCCGTTGATGCGCCGGATGCTCACCCGCGATCGGCGCCCGCGCAAAGCGGTCACGAAGGCCGAAGTCAGGTCAGGATCGTCAGTCCAGCTCAACAACGACCTCCCGGCGGCATCGAGGTAGAACAGCGGCCCTTCGGCGCCGAGGAACACCAGGGCACCAGCCTTGCGCACCGGCCTGCCGCCTTCCGGCCAGGGCATGCTGATGCCCAGCGGGTTCGCGGGGTCGGTGGCCGCGAGAAGCACCGGCTCGGGAGCTCGCTCTTGCCGCAACTGCTCCAAGGCTGGCCGCAGCGCGAACTGCGCGCCGCCCAGACCCTCCACTGCGTAGACCTGCTGACAACGACCCGCGTCGTCCAGCCGCCGCAACACGCCGAACAGGGCGTGGAACCCACCTGGCACCCGTTCGTTGCCCACTGCGTTGCGATCCAGCACGCCGTACCGGTCCAGCAGCGTCTGCGCCCAGACCAACGGCGCATCGGGGCGCCCGGGCCGCACAACTGCGGACCACCGCCCGGGCAGTTGCGATCGGGCGGCGCGCCGGCTGCGGACCCGACCCCCCGGCCGGCGCAGATCCCGCAGCGCAGCCAAGGAGTCGTTGGTCAGCATCCCGCGCCACACCAAACCCCACACCGCCGCTTCCAGCGTGTCCTGTCCCAGATCGGGAAGTCGCGTGGTCAGGTCGCGGGCGAACCAGCCGCCACCGTGGCGGACCACATCCCACACGGCCTGCTCTGCCTCCGAAAGATCCTCGGTGTCGGCTGCGGGCAGCAGATCCTCGAGTCCGGCGGGCACGAAACTGACCAGGGCATCCCGCGCCCCTAACCGGCCTGCCCCGGACCACACCACGTCCCCGGCTGCCGTGAGCTGATCGAGGTGGTGTGCCTGGTACCCGGCCACTCGGACAGGCAGCAGATCCTGCTCCCACACACTGGCCGCGGCGACATATCCGGCGAGCCGGCCCAGCGCGGCAGTCAGCGATCCCGGACTGGTCACCTTCTGCCAGCGGGGAAGGAATGCGCACAGACGGTGTACGGGAACCGGCTCCTGCGCGCCACGCAGGAGGGCAGCTGCCCGCCGTCGGATGCGCTGCAGGACCTCCGGATCGATCCACTGTCCGTGTTCGGCCGCAGCAGAGAACCTGCCCCAACGGATCAGGCCTGCGGACTTCCTGTGCTGTAGCAGTTCCTCCACCAGCCGCGTGCCCAATCCGAGATGCGACGCCGCATCCGCCGTCGTGAACGGCCCGTGGGTGCGGGCGAACCGGCCGAGCAGGTCTCCCACAGGGTCGGCTACCGGCTCGGTGAACGCGAAGGGCACCTCTGGCGGCAGAACCACGCCCAGGGCGTCCCGCAGCCGCGGCATGTCTTCCACCGCCGCCAGCACCTCGCGACCGGCGACCCGGACCCGGAACGCCCGCCGCGCCGCCAGTCAACTCCTCGGCGAAGGGCAGGTCGCGCTGCGCCTCGGACTGGAAACCCACCGCCCGCAGCAGGTCGGCCAGGTCGTCGGCGGAACGGATCCGGTCGGGCTGCCGCCATTGCAGTTCCACCTCGACCTGGTCGATCGCTTCCTGCGGAATGATCGAGCGCAGGTCGGTGTCGCTGAGCAAATCGGCCAGCAATGCGTGATCGAGTTCCAGAGCCGCCGCCTGCTGTCCCAGCGGGCTGTCGGCCTCGTACATGAAGACCGACACGTAGGAGAACATCTGGGTCTGGGCCATCGGGCTGGGCGTGTCGGTCTGCACCACGTCCACGGTGATCAGGCCGTCGCGCACGCCTCGCAGCACCTCGCGCAGGGCCGGCAGGTCGTACACGTCATCGAGGCATTCGCGCACTGCCTCAAGCACCATCGGAAAGCCAGGGTAGGTGCCCGCGACGGCCAGCAGCTGCGCCGACCGTTGTCGCTGCTGCCAAAGCGGCGTGCGCTTCCCCGGGGCGTTTCGGGTCAGCAGCAAGGCGCGGCTGGAGCACTCCCGGAACTTCGCGGCGAACAGTGCACTGCTGGTGATCTCGCGGCTCAGGTCGGCCACCAGATCGTCCGGATCCAGCAGCAGAGCGTCGATCACCGCGTCCCACCAGGCTTCGTCCTGGTCGGTGTCCAGCAGCCGCAGCACCAGGCCGTCGTCGGTGGCCATGATGTTCGGATCGAGGCCGAAAGCCTCCCGGATGCGTGCTCCGGCCAGCAGCGCCCACGGCGCTGTGACGCGCGCTCCCCAGGGGGCATGGACCACCAGCCGCCAGTCGCCGATCTCGTCGCGGAACCGCTCGACCAGCACCCGGCGATCGGTGGGCAGCACACCGGTCGCCGCGATCTGCTCGCTGAGGTAGGTCGCGAGATTCTCGCGAGCAAACGCATCGAGGGCGCCTTCAGCGGTCTGCCCGGACTCAGCCCGCGCGCAGGAACTCGCCGATCGCCCGGCCCATCTCCGCGGAGCGGCCCTGCGCGTCGGCGTGCCAGAACGGCAGCTTGCCCGGACGGCCCGGCGCGGGCGTCACGAGCACCCGGTCGAATGTGATCTCCTCGATCCGCCAGCTGGAGGCGCCCAGGGAGATGACGTCCCCGACGCGGGACTCGTAGACCATCTCCTCGTCGAGCTCGCCGACTCGCCCGTCCTTCGTGCCCACGATGAACACCGGGAACAGACCGCGGTCGGGGATCGTGCCGCCGGAGATGACGGCTGTGCGCTGGGCGCCGGCGCGAGCGGTGAGAACATCGGTCGTTCGGTCCCAAACGACGCGAGGCCGCAATTGGGCGAAGTCGTCGGAGGGGTAGCGGCCCGACAGCATGTCCAGGACGGCGTCGTAGGCGCTGCGCGGCAGGGTCGTGTAGCCAGAGGCCCGGGTGATGACGTCGAACAGTTCGTCGACGTGCCAGTCCTGCATTGCGACCATCGCAACGATTTGTTGGCTCAGGACGTCCAGCGGGTGCCTCGGCATGCGAGTGGGTTCGATCCGCTGGTCGCGCATGCCTTCCAGGGCCACTGCGGTGGCAAGGAGGTCGCCGCGGTGCGTGGGAAAGAACACGCCCTTGCTCACTGCATCCAGCCGGTGACCCGCGCGCCCGAGCCGCTGCAGACCCGAGGCCACCGAGGGCGGACAACCCACCTGCACCATCAGGTCGATGCTGCCCATGTCGATCCCGAGTTCCAGGCTGCTGGTGGCCACGACTGCCGGCAGCCTGCCTGACTTGAGGTCGTCCTCGATCAGGGCCCGTTCGCTTTTGCTCACGGAGCCGTGATGGGCTCGCGCCACGACGTGGTCGCTGCCGCCGGCGATACCCGCCTGGGCCATGACTACTGCCGGAATCTCGTCGTCGGGTGATTCGTCAGCGGCCAGCTCGTTGAGCCGGCTGGACAGGCGCTCGCACACCCGCCGCGAGTTCGTGAAGACGATCGTCGAGGTGTGCTGCTCGATCAGGTTCAGGATCGACTGTTCGACCGCCGGCCAGATGGATGCTCGACGTGGTTGGCCGTCCTCGACGGGCTCGTCGAACGCCGTCATGTCGGGCAGCGGCACGTTGAGAGTCAGTTCGACCGGCTTGTGCAGGCCCGGGTTGACGATCCGCACGTCGTGACCTGCGTGCAGGAAGTGCGCCACCGTGTCCACAGGCGTGACGGTTGCCGAGAGCCCGATCCGTTGCGCCGGCTGCTCGGTCAGCAGGTCCAGGCGCTCGAGCGACAGGCTCAGGTGCGCGCCGCGTTTGCTACCCGCGACCGAGTGAATCTCGTCGACGATGACGGTCTCGACGTCCTTGAGAAAGGCGCCCGCTCGAGACGTGAGCAGAAGGAACAGGGACTCCGGCGTGGTGATGAGAATGTCCGGGGGAGTGCGGGCCATCCGCTGCCGCTCGGCTTGTGGCGTGTCCGCGGTACGGATTGCTGTGCGGACAGGGTGCGGCTGCTGGCCCAGGTCCTTGGCGAGGCGCTCGATTCCGGCCAGCGGGGCGCGCAGATTGCGTTCGACGTCACTGGCCAGTGCGCGCAAGGGAGAGATGTACAGCACCCGGCAACCCCGGCCTGGTTCGGCGACCAATCGATCGAGTGCCCACAGGAATGCGGCCAGGGTCTTCCCCGAGCCGGTGGGGGAGACCACCAGTGTGTCATCACCGCTGGCGATGGCCTCCCAAGCCTGCTCTTGCACGAGGGTGGGCGCCGCGAACGCTCTTGCGAACCACGTCCGCGTGGCCTCCCCGAAGCCGGGGTGCAACGCGGTGGTTTCGGACACCTAGCCATTGTGCGTGGTGGGCCGGACATCGGTGCACTCTCACGGCCATGCGGGGGCAGGGGCTGGTGCTGGTCGTGGCGGTTTTGGCCGCCTGTTCGAGGTCTCCCCAGGAGCCGCCACGGGCCCAGGAGCCGCCTGCAGTCACCGAGCTGGTCTGGCGAACGTGGTCGGGCAAGCCGTCGCCGGGGTGTCCCATGAAGCTGACCTTCTACGAGATGAATCACACTCTGGACGGCTTGTTCCCTGACGGACACCTGTCGGCGAGTTACATCGTGGACGGTTCGACTTTGACCATCACCGATCCCACGTGGAGCGGCGCACCCAAGTGTCGCAAGATGATCGCCGAGTGGCTGATCGCCCCGTTGCCGTTCACGGTGGCCACGATGCGGCTGAAGTTGGGTAAGGTGCCATTTCGCACCGACATGCCTGCCGTCGGCACGGTTGCGGCATCCTTGGTGGGCTTGAGCGAGCACTTCGCCCAGCGGGTGGTCGAGGGCAACGGCGTGGAGTTCCTGGTGATCCGCCGGGACGGTGTCGATCTGCCGAGGTTGCTGGATTTGCGGCTCGACCGGATCGACGCCCAGATCGACGATGGAGTAGTGACCAAAGCTTCCGTGGGCTGACTCCGGTCCTTTCATCGTTCGGGCAATGCTGCACCGTTCGGAACGGTGCGAGATCGCGCAAATGGTGAATGCAGCGACAGTCGGCGGTGCACGCGGAAGCTCAACCGCCCGGTGGCACACTGTCCGCGTGCGGCTGACGGAGTTCTGGGAGCGGATGGAAGAGGCGCTGGGTGCCGGGTACTACAGGTCATGGGCCCAGGACCACGTCCTACCCGAACTCGGCGGCCGCACTGTGAACCAGGCGCTCGCGCAGGGGGAGGACGCCAAGGCCGTGTGGCTGGCGGTGTTCGCAAATCTGGGACTTCCCGCGAAGTACCGATAGGGCGTGTCGCGTTGACCACTTCGAACATTCGTTCGCTAGTCTTTCCACAGATGCGGCGCGTTCGGCGGAGTGTGTCGTACCTGCCCTTTAGCGTCGAACCGCATACGCACCAGACGAGAGGAACTGCGCATGGCTGCCCCTGAATCTCCCAAAAGGCCGGACCGCGACAAGGCACTCGAGCAAGCCCTGGCCCAGATCGACAAGCAGTTCGGCAAGGGTTCTGTCATGCGGCTCGGCGACGAAGGTCGCGCGCCCATCGAGGTGATCCCCACCGGCTCCATCCAACTCGACCGGGCACTGGGCATCGGCGGTCTGCCGCGCGGCCGGGTCGTGGAGATCTACGGTCCGGAGTCCAGCGGTAAGACGACAGTCGCCCTGCACGCCATTGCCAACGCCCAGAAGGCCGGCGGCATCGCGGCCTTCATCGACGCCGAGCATGCACTCGATCCGGAATACGCCGGCAAACTCGGCGTGGACATCGACGCGCTGCTGGTCAGCCAGCCGGACACCGGTGAGCAGGCGCTGGAGATTGCGGACATGCTGGTCCGCTCCAGCGCCATCGACATCATCGTGATCGACTCGGTAGCCGCACTCGTGCCGCGCGCGGAGATCGAGGGCGAGATGGGCGACAGCCACGTGGGCCTGCAGGCACGACTGATGAGCCAGGCGCTGCGCAAGATGACCGGCGCGCTGAAGGGCACCGGAACGACCGCCATCTTCATCAACCAGTTGCGCGAGAAGATCGGCGTCATGTTCGGCTCCCCGGAGACCACCACGGGTGGTCGGGCACTGAAGTTCTACGCCTCCATCCGCCTGGACGTGCGCCGTATCGAGACCCTGAAGGACGGCACGGAGCCGGTCGGCAACCGTACCCGGATCAAGGTCGTGAAGAACAAGGTCGCCCCGCCGTTCAAGCAGGCCGAGTTCGACATCCTCTATGGAATCGGCATCTCGCGCGAAGGCGGCCTGATCGACCTCGGCGTCGAAGAGGGCCTGGTCCGTAAGTCTGGCGCCTGGTACACCTACGAAGGCGACCAGCTCGGTCAGGGCAAGGAGAACGCCCGTACCTTCCTGCGGGACAACCCGGACCTCGCCGACGAACTCGAGAAGCGCCTGAAGGACAAGCTCGGCATCGGCGCCCGCTTGGACGTTCCGGCCGATGAGGACGAGATCGTCGACCTGAGCGGCCTGCCGGAGCCGGGGCCGCTGAACCTGTGACCGAGGAGTCCGATCCCTGGGAGGTCGGGCGAATCATCGCGCTGCGGCTGCTGGAGGCAATGCCTCGCACGGAGTCGCAGTTGCGGGATGCCTTGCTGAAGCGAGGGCTGCCGGACGAGGTCGCTGACGGTCTCGTGGCGCGCTACGTCGAGGTCGGGCTGCTCGACGATGAGGCGTACGCGCGCATGTGGGTCGAGTCCCGGATGCGTACCCGAGGGTCTTGGACGGATGGCCTCTGCGCCAGGAACTGCGTACCCGCGGGGTGCCGGATCACGTCATCGAGGAGGCGCTGGCCGACGTCGATCCTGATGATGCGTTCACCGCGGCCGTATCCCAGGTACGGCCGCGGGTAGCCCGTTGCCAGCTGCCGCTGTCGGCAGGTGATGAACGCCGGCTGCTGGCCTTCCTTGCCCGCCGTGGCCATTCGTCGGACACAGCCCGCCGGGCGGTGCGGGCGGCAGTCGAGGAAGTCGCCGAGGCGGACTGAGCACCTCGTACCCTGGACTCATCATGTCCCGCACCTACCAAGTCCGTACGTACGGCTGCCAGATGAACGTCCATGACTCCGAGCGCCTGGCCGGCGTGCTGGAGGAGTCGGGATACACCGCGGTGGCTGACGGGCAGACTCCCGACCTCATCGTCTTCAACACGTGTGCCGTGCGGGAGAACGCGGACAACCGGCTGTACGGCAACCTGGGACACCTGCGACCGCTCAAGGTTGCCAAACCCGGTCTACAGATCGCTGTGGGCGGATGTTTGGCGCAGAAGGACAAGGGCGTCATCGTCGACCGCGCCCCGTGGGTGGACGTGGTGTTCGGCACGCACAACCTGGGCTCGCTGCCCACGTTGCTCGACAGGGCCCGAGTGCGCGAAGAGGCGCAGGTCGAGATCTTGGAGCAGTTGGCGGAATTCCCGTCCAATCTGCCTACCCGTCGGGAGTCGGCGTACAGCGGTTGGGTGGCCATCAGCGTCGGATGCAACAACACGTGCACCTTCTGCATCGTGCCCTCGCTGCGCGGGGTCGAGCAGGATCGGGCCCCCGAGGAGATCCTCGACGAGGTCCGGTCGCTGGTCGCCGAGGGGGTCGTCGAGATCACGCTGCTGGGCCAGAATGTCAACGCCTACCGCTATGGCGGGCGGCACGGATTCGCCGATCTGCTGCGGGCCTGCGGCGAGGTGCCGGGTCTTCGGAGAGTCCGGTTCACCAGCCCGCACCCGCGCGACTTCACCGACGACGTGATCGAGGCGATGGCCCAAATCCCCACTGTGATGCCGCAGTTGCACATGCCGCTGCAGTCGGGCAGCGACGACGTGCTGCGCCGGATGCGCCGTAGTTACCGTTCCGAGCGGTTCCTGGGAATCCTTGATCGGGTGCGACAGGCCATGCCGGAGGCGGCGATTACGACGGACATCATCGTGGGATTCCCGGGTGAGACCGACGCGGATTTCGACGCGACGCTGGATGTCGTGCGCAAGGCCCGCTTCGCCGGTGCCTTCACGTTCCAATACTCCAAGCGCCCTGGTACGCCCGCGGCGGACTACCCGGACCAGGTGCCCCACGAGATCGTGCAATCCCGCTACGAGCGGCTGGTCGAGGTGGTCGAAGAGGTCAGTTGGAGCGAGAACAAGCACCTGATCGGGCAGGACGTTGAGGTGCTGGTGTCGGTGGGCGAGGGCCGGAAGGACTCCGCCACCGCGCGCCGAACAGGACGTGCTCGCGATGGACGGCTGGTCCACTTCCACGATCCGGACGGCGTGGCGCGACCGGGGGACCTGGTCACTACCCGGATCACTTACGCGGCACCGCACCATCTGGTCGCCGATGAGGGGGTGTTGACCGTCGAGCGAACAGCGGGCGGGGACGCCTACGAGACCCCGGACCCCGCGGGCGTCATGCTCGGACTGCCCACCGTACGGTCCACCTAGCGACCACGTAGAGGACTCCGTACGGGTCGGCCACGTGGTCGATGTTCGCCGCACTGACCGACTCCACGGCGCGCCCGAGAGGCTGCCACGCCGGGACCCCGCTGGCCCCGACCCCCACGTCGTCGAGGTCGGCCAATGCAGCTGCGTCCCCGTCGCCCAACGCAGCGAGCACCTTCTCGTCGAACGGGACGGCGTCCGGGTGCAGATGTCCGGGGGCCTTCTCCGTGCGTGACGAACTGCCGTCGCCCATCACGAGCACGCCCGTAAAGCCTGACAGATCCGCGCTCGGCCCAACCACCTCGGCCGCGCGCCCGGCCAGTAACCAGCGGGCGATACCTTCGGCAAGCCCTACCGGCGTTCCCGTCCCAACGGTCAATCCGAAGCCGTCGAGGGACCAGTCGGGGGAGTTGACCGGGATGTCTGGCACCAGAACGGCCTGTGGGTCGGCCCACTCGACCGCGACACGCGCCGCTTCCCGCAACTCATCGAGTTCGGGCGCTGCGCCGGTGGCGATCTCGGGTATGAGTAGCGGGGTGATCGGCAAGAACGCGATCCGGGCGGATGTCAGGGCTTCCCCTTCACCGAGCCGAGGACGTCGCCGGCCTTCTTGGAAACCGAACGGGAGGCGTCGAGGGCCTTGCCGACAGCACCGAACACGGCCTGATCAGCCTTGGCAGTCAGCGCCGACGTGCTGCCTTTCGTGGCGTCGTCGAGGGTGTCGGTGACCTTGTCCACCACTTGCGCGATCTTGTCGCCGGACTGATCGACGAGGTCTCCGACGGTGGCCTTGACCTTGCCGACCAAGCCGTCGTCTGCTGTGCTCATGTGCGCCTCCTGCCGGGTGGCGATCCCGACCCTCACTCAGAATAGGGAGGACAATCGGACAGTGTCGAACGCTGCCCTGATCGCGATCGTGGGTCCGACGGCGGCCGGGAAATCCGCCGTCGCCATGGATGTCGCGCACCGTCTCGGCGCGGAGATCGTCAACGCCGACGCATTCTGTTTGTACCGGGGCATGGACATCGGGACCGCCAAGCCTTCCGCAGCAGACCAGGCAGCCGTAGTGCATCACCTGCTGGACACCCACGATGTTGAGGACGACGTGGATGTCGCGACCTATCAGGTCATGGCGCGCGCTGCCATCGAGGAGATCATCGGTAGGGGAACCACTGCCTTGCTCGTCGGAGGGTCCGGGCTGTACGTCCAGGCCGTGCTCGATGATCTCCGGTTCCCGGGCACCGATCCCCGGATCCGCGCCGAGCTCGAGGACGAACTGGCGGCCCTCGGCCCTCAGGTGTTGCACGAGCGATTGAGCCGCACGGACCCGCAGGCGGCAGCGGTCATCTTGCCCACCAACGGTCGACGGATCGTGCGGGCGCTGGAAGTCAATGCCATGGGTCAGCGGTTCCAGGCCACGCTGGACGAGCCGAAACCGTGGCGACCGGCGCTGCGGATCGGGTGGGATCCGGGGGTCGAATCGGTGGACGCCGCCATCGCGGCACGGGTCCACGCTATGTGGGAGGCGGGGTTCGTCGAGGAGGTCCGTGCCCTGGCGCCGCGCATGGGCAGGACTGCTAGCCGGGCCGTCGGGTACCGGCAGATCCTGGAGGATCCTGATGCTGCCCTGGAACCGACGATCATCGCCACACGGCGCCTGGCGCGGCGGCAACGGCGGTGGTTCCGCCGCGATGCCGGTGTCCAGTGGGCGGAATCCTCGTCGCGGCTGAGGCAGATCCTTGGCAGGCTAGAGACATGAGTACCCGGCTGCCGTTCACGAAGGGGCATGGCACAGGCAACGATTTTCGTGCTGCTGCCCGACCCTGACGACGCGCTGCGGGCGACGCCGGCAGCGGTCCGTGCCGTGTGCGACCGTCGCTTCGGAGTGGGCGGCGACGGCCTCATCCGCGTGGTGCAGCAGGACGGCCGCTGGTTCATGGACTACCACAATGCCGATGGATCCCTGGGCGAGATGTGCGGCAACGGCGCGCGCGTGTTCGCCTGGTACTTGCGCGATCGCGGCCTGGTCTCTATAGACGAGTTCGAGATCGGAACCCGGGGCGGCGTCCGGCAGGTGAGCCTTCGCGGCGAGGTGGTGGACATCGACATGGGTGTTCCGCGGTCGGCGGGCGGCGACGTGAAGGTCAGTGTGGGGTCGCGCTCGTGGCCCGCCGAGGCAGTCTTCATGCCCAACCCGCATGCCGTGGTCTTCGTCGATGATCTGGCCGAGGCGGGCAGCCTGCTCGAGGCGCCTCACGTCGAAGCCGACGCGTTCCCCGAGGGCCAGAACGTGGAGTTCGTGGTGATGGACTCCCCGGAGTCGGTGCGGATGCGCGTACACGAGCGCGGGGTGGGCGAGACGCTGTCCTGCGGTACCGGCATTTGTGCGGTTGCCGACCGGGTGTTCGCCGCCGCCGGTGTCGAGGGGCACGCGCAGGTCCGGGTGGAGATCCCCGGCGGGGTTTGCGAGGTGCGCCGCACGACAACGGGGTCGCTGGTGCTGCGCGGCCCGGCCGTGGTCGTCGCGGACGGTGAGCTGTCCGAAGAACTCTCGGGGATGTTCCTGTGAGTGATATCCGCATCGAAGAACAACTCGCCGACCGCGAGGCGCTGCGCCGTATCCCGGGCCTGAGTACCGAGCTCGAGGACATCACCGAGGTCGAATACCGGCAGGTCCGACTGGAGCGGGTGGTCCTGGTCGGGGTTTGGACGCAGGGCAGTGCGCTGGACGCCGAGCGCTCGCTGCAGGAACTTGCGCGGCTGGCCGAGACCGCCGGTTCGGTGGTGCTGGAGGGTGTCATCCAGCGCCGTCACGTGCCCGATCCGGCCACGTATGTCGGTTCGGGCAAGGCCAAGGAATTGCGTGACATCGTGGTGGTCACTGGCGCCGACACGGTCATCTGCGACGGCGAGCTGACACCCGGCCAGTTGCGCAAACTCGAGGCGGTGCTGAAGGTCAAAGTCGTCGACCGCACGTGGCTGATCCTGGACATCTTCGCCCAGCACGCCCGCAGCCGGGAAGGCAAGGCGCAGGTCGCGCTGGCCCAGATGCAATACATGCTGCCCAGGCTGCGCGGCTGGGGTGAAGCGCTCAGCCAGCAGGTCGGTGGCATCGGCGTGCGCGGTGGTCCCGGTGAGACGAAGATCGAGATCGACCGCCGGCGGATCCGCTCCCAGATGACCCGGCTGCGACGGCAGTTGCGCGACCTCGACCGCGTGCGGGCCAGCAAGTCCGCTGCGCGCCGGCGCTCCGACGAGCCCTCCGTCGTGCTGGCCGGCTACACCAACGCCGGGAAGTCCAGCCTGCTCAACCGGCTCACCGGCGCCGGGCTGCTGGTGGATGACGCCCTGTTCGCCACGCTGGATCCCACGGTGCGAAGAGGCAGAACTCCCAGCGGCCGGCACTTCACGCTGACCGACACCGTCGGCTTCGTCCGGCACCTGCCGCACGCGCTGGTCGAAGCATTCAAGTCCACGCTCGAGGAGGTCACGGCCGCGGACCTGCTGATGATCGTGCTGGACGGCACCGATCCTGACCCGTTCGGCCAGTTGAATGCCGTCCGGGAAGCGATCCGCGATCTGCGCCCGAACGACGCACCGGAGCTGGTCGTGGTCAACAAGGCAGACATCGCGGACCCCGACGTGCTCGCCGCCATCCGTCGCGAGCTCCCGCAGCGCGTAGAGGTCTCCGCGCTCACTGGCCAGGGCATCGAGCACCTTCTGCAGCGCCTGGACGAGGACCTGCCTGATCCGCTGGTGGCCGTGGACGCGGTTATCGGCTTCGAGCGGGGCGATCTGGTGTCGCGGGTGTACGAGGTCGGGACTCACGTCGGCGTGGAGCACCTCGACTCGGGCACCCACGTGCAGGCCCGCGTGCCCGCAGATCTGGCCGCGGCGATCGAATCCGCTGCCCGCTGAGCTTGAATGACAGGTATGGCCACCACTGATCGTCTGCTCGCCGCTGTCGTCGCGGATCTCGAGGGCAGCGACCGCCCGGGGCAACAGGAGATGGTGGACCTGGTTCGCGACGCCTTGGCCGGCCACGACACAGTGCTGATCCAGGCCGGTACCGGCACCGGGAAGTCCGTCGGGTATCTGGTACCCGCCGTGCAGCACGTGGCTGCCGAACCCCGCGGTCAGCGCCGGGTGGTCGTGGCCACTGCGACACTGGCGCTGCAGCACCAACTCGTCGAGCGCGACCTGCCGCGGCTCGTGGCCGCGGTCTCTGAGGAGTTGCCGCGGCCGGTGTCCTTCGCCACATTGAAGGGCCGCAGCAACTATCTGTGCCTGGCTCGCACCGCCGGCACCGAGGACGCCGACCAGCAGACCCTGGACCGGACAACGTTGGAGAAGCAGGCCGAGCGGGTTGTCCAGTGGTCAGCCAGCACCACGACCGGCGACCGGGACGAACTCGAGGATGTCTCCGGGCTGGTGTGGTCCGCCTATTCAGTCAACGCCCAGGAATGTGCGCGTGGCTCGGGCTGCGCATTCGTCGAGGACTGTTGGGCCGAGAAAGCAATCGCGACGGCGCGTGCTGCCGATGTCGTTGTCACCAACCACTCCCTGCTGGCGCTCAACGCGGTGCAGGAGGGGATCCTCGGCGAGCACGACGCGGTCATCGTCGACGAGGCCCACTCTTTGCCGTCCGCCTTGCAGCGAGCCGCGACTAGTGAGTTGTCAGTGGATGCCATCTCGCGTGCAGCGCGTCGCTCGCGAAGTGCAGGCGCCGCCGAGGAGTCCTCCCGTCTGCTCGATGCGGCGGATGCCTTTGAAATGGCCCTCGCGGGCTGGGATGCCCCGGAAGGCCGGCGGTTGGCACAACTGCCCGCGCCTGTCACGCAGGCCCTGATCACAGTGCGTGAAGCGTGTGACGTCACCCGCGGGGTCCTGCGCCGGGCCACCGAATCCGACGCCGCCGGCCGGCAGCGCGCCATGGCGACCGTGGATGAAGTCCACACCGCCGCGGGGGAGTTGCTCTCAGTGGATGAAACCCGAGTGATGTGGCGGCGCCGCGATCGCCTCGTGGTCCTGCCGCTGGACGTTTCCGGCGTCGTGCGGGACGGCATCATCGGTGAGCGGGCAGCGGTGTTCACTTCGGCCACGCTGCAACTCGGGGGGTCGTTCGACGCCGTTGCCGTGCAACTGGGGTTGCGCACGGGGGAGTGGGTCGGCCAGGACGTGGGCAGCCCGTTCCACTACTCCTCGCAGGGGATCCTCTTCGTCCCGGACCGGCTGCCTGCGCCCGGTCCTGGCTGGCCGACCGAAGAAGCGTTGGACACGTGTGCCCGTCTGGTGGAGGCCGCGGGTGGGCGCGCACTTGTGCTCATGGCGTCGTGGAACGGGGTGGCGGCGGTCGCTGATGCCCTGGACGACGTGGTTCCTGGCGAGTTGCTCGTGCAGCGCAAGGGCGAGCCGACCGCGGGGTTGATCCGCGCCTTCGCGCAAGACCCCACCAGTGTCCTGGTCGGCACGCTGGGGCTGTGGCAGGGTGTCGACGTGCCCGGCGCCGCCTGCACGCTGGTGATCATCGACAAGCTGCCGTTCCCGCCCCCGACCGACCCAGTGGTCAGCGCCCGGCAGGCGGCCATCGACTCTCGCGGCGGCAGCGGTTGGATGCAGGTGTCGCTGCCGCAGGCCGCGGTCACGCTCGCGCAGGGCGCGGGTCGGCTGATCCGCACCGATGACGACCGGGGTGTAGTGGCGATCCTGGACAGCCGCTTGGCCAATCGCCGCTATGGAGGCTACCTGCGGCGCAGTCTGCCGCCGTTCGCTTTCATGACCGACGAGGCCAAGGTGCGCCAGGCGCTGCAGCGACTCAACGAGAAACTGGGCGAATAGTCAGACCCGGCGCAGGACGGCGACCACCTTGCCGAGGACCTGCGCGTGATCGCCGTCGATGGGCTCGAATGCGGAGTTGTGCGGCAGCAGCCAGACTTTGCCGTCCTTGCGCTTGAACGTCTTGACTGTCGCTTCCTCGTCCAGCAGCGCGGCCACGATGTCACCGTTCACCGCGTCGGGCTGGCGGCGCACGACCACCCAGTCCCCATCGCAGATCGCCGCCTCGATCATGCTCTCGCCGACCACCTTGAGCAGGAACAACTCACCGTCGCCAACCAGCTCGGTAGGCAGCGGGAACACCGTCTCGATGCTCTGCTCGGCCAGGATGGGACCACCGGCGGCGATGCGACCGATCACGGGCACATAAGCCGGCGTCGGCCGGTCGTCGCCCGAGCCGGTCTCGTCCACCTCGTGCGGCATCAGGACTTCCAGCGCACGCGGCCGGTGCGGATCCCGACGCAGGTAGCCCTTGCGCTCCAGCACCTTGAGTTGGTAGTTCACGCTCGATGGGCTGGTCAACCCCACGATCTCGCCGATCTCGCGTACCGACGGCGGGTAGCCGCGGGTCTCGACCGCATGACGGATCTCGGTGAGAATGCGGCGCTGCCGTTCGGTCAAGCCGTCGGCGCCGGCAGCGGCGTCGGGCATCTCGACCACCTCGGCTTCATCGGACTGCGGTTTGGCGTGGCGCGCCATGGGTTGCCTCCTCGACTCGTGAACACTGCGCTGTGATCGAACCTGGTTCTTCGAACACCTGATCACACCGTAGCGCCGATTTCGACGCAGAACAAATGTTCGACTAGCGGCGTGTCGGACCCCTGTGCTAGACATCGTACAAGCGTTCATCAGAACGTATGTACGACGTGAGGAGTCAGCCATGGCCGTGTTCAGCCCTTCGGTCTTCACCCCGGTTTCGCAGCCTCGGGAACGTGTCGGAATCACCGTGAAGCTGCCCTCCCTCTCGGTGCCCAGGGTCGGCGGGCCCGTGCTGCTGGTCGCAGGGCTGCTCATCGCCTTCGTCGCTGACGCTGCTGGCATCGGTGCTGGCTGGACCGGCAGGTGCCCGGGTCGCTGGACCGCAGACTGTGCCGCAGGGTCCGGTCGTCGCCGAATCGGCGGCCTACCCGGCGTGGACCATCCACGCCGGCGACACCCTGTGGAGCATCGCCACGCAGGTTGCCCCGGACGCCGACCCGCGTGCCGTCGCGCTGCAGCTGCAGGTCCTCAATGGCCTGCAATCCGAGGACGTGTTGCAGCCCGGCCAGGTCCTGCAAGTGCCGGCGCAATCGGGCAATTAGGACCACCTAGCGACACGCGTAAGAAAGTCCGGCGAAGTGCTTGCGCGGATGGTGTGCTCGTCATACTTTAGCCACTACATCTAGTAGTTACACCGATGTGATTCATCCACAGGTAGTGGTGATTTGACCACAGTTTGACCACAGAAACGGCACAGGTTCTCCCCAGGAATCGCCGTTTCACGCCCGCAACCGTTCGTGCCCGTTCGACCCAAGGAGCGCAGAGATGCACTGCCCGTTCTGCCGCGCTGATGACTCCCGGGTCATGGACAGCCGACTGACCGAGGACGGCTCGGCCGTTCGTCGCCGGCGGCAGTGCACCGCGTGTGAGCGCCGCTTCACCACACTGGAAGTCGCCGCCCTGAACGTCGTCAAACGCTCGGGCGTAGTGGAGCCCTTCCGTCGCGACAAGATCATCAGTGGCGTCCGCAAGGCGTGTCAGGGCCGGCCCGTCGGCGACGACGACCTGGCGGTGCTCGCCCAGACCGTGGAGGACCGCCTGCGGGACTCCGGTTGCGCCGAGGTGCCCGCCCACGAGATCGGCCTGACCATCCTGGGACCGCTGCGCGACCTCGACGAGGTCGCCTATCTGCGGTTCGCGTCCGTGTACCGCGCGTTCGACTCCCTCGAGGACTTCGAGCAGGAGATCACGCTGCTGAGAACCCATCAAACCCGCAGTCCCGCCCATGTGCGGATCGATATCACCGAACCGAGCAGAGGGCACAAAACACCCCTCGCCACTGTTGTCCATAAGGAGGACGCATGACCGACCGCACCACAGATGCCCCCAAGGACCAGTCGATCCCGAGGGCGCGCACCGCGGGAACGAAGGGCTCGGAGATCACCGTGCAGATGACCGGACTGACCATCGACCGGCTGTACACCACGCCGGGCGTAGACCCCTACGACGAGGTCGAGTGGGAGCGCCGCGACGTCGTCCAGACGAACTGGAAGACCGACGAGGTCGTCTTCGAGCAGCGGGGTGTGGAATTCCCCTCGTTCTGGTCGATCAACGCCTCGACCATCGTCACCACCAAGTATTTCCGCGGTGCCCTCGGCACGGAAACCCGCGAGTGGAGCCTGCAAGCAACTAATCGACCGGGTGGTGACCAAGTACGTAAAGGCCGGCCAGGAGCACGGCTACTTCAGCACCGAGCAGGACGCCGAGACCTTCGGCGCCGAACTCACGTGGATGCTGCTGCACCAGGTGTTCTCCTTCAACTCCCCGGTGTGGTTCAACGTCGGCACGACCTCCCCGCAGCAGGTCAGCGCCTGCTTCATCCTGTCCGTCGACGACACCATGGACTCGATCCTGAACTGGTACCGCGAGGAGGGCCTGATCTTCAAGGGCGGCTCGGGCGCCGGTCTGAACATCTCCCGGATCCGCTCGAGCAAGGAGTTGCTGCGTTCCAGTGGCGGCACCGCGTCCGGGCCGGTCTCCTTCATGCGTGGTGCTGATGCATCCGCCGGCACCATCAAGTCCGGTGGGGCCACCCGGCGGGCGGCCAAGATGGTCGTGCTCGACGTCGACCACCCGGACATCGAGGAGTTCATCGAGACCAAGGAGCGCGAGGAGGAGAAGATCCGCGTCCTGCGCGACGCGGGCTTCGACATGGACCTCGGCGGCAAGGACATCACCAGCGTCCAGTACCAGAACGCCAACAACAGCGTGCGGGTCTCCGACGAGTTCATGCGCGCGGTCGACGGCGGCGAGCGAGTTCGGGCTGCGCTCCCGCACCACCGGCGAGGTCATCGAGAGCATCGACGCCAAGGGCCTGTTCCGCAAGATGGCAGAGGCGGCCTGGGGCTGTGCCGACCCGGGCATCCAGTACGACGACACCATCAACGACTGGCACACCAACCCGGAGACCGGCCGGATCACGGCGTCCAACCCGTGTTCGGAGTACATGTCCTTGGACAACTCGTCGTGCAACCTGGCGTCGCTGAACCTGCTGAAGTTCCTGCAGGACGACGGCACCTTCGACGCCCAGCGGTTCAGCAAGGCGGTGCAGTTGATCATCACCGCCATGGACATCTCGATCTGCTTCGCGGACTTCCCGACCGAGGCGATCGGTGCGACCACCCGTGACTACCGGCAGCTCGGCATCGGGTACGCCAACCTCGGTGCATTGTTGATGGCAGTCGGCTTGCCGTACGACTCCGACGGCGGCCGGGCGCTGGCCGCCTCGATCACCAGCCTGATGACCGGTGCGGCGTACAAGCGGTCGGCCGAGCTTGCAGGAGTGGTCGGCCCGTACACCGGCTTCGCCCGCAATGCCGCCGCCCACGCCCGGGTGATGCGCAAGCACGCCGCAGCCACCGACAGTGTCCGCACGGTCTCCACGCTGGACGCCGACGTGCTGACCCTGGCATCCCACGATGTGGGAGGAGGGCAACGCGATCGGTGCGAAGAACGGCTGGCGCAACGCCCAGGCCAGCGTGCTTGGCGCCCACCGGCACCATCGGCTTCATGATGGACTGCGACACGACCGGCATCGAGCCGGACTTCTCGCTGGTCAAGTTCAAGAAGCTCGTCGGCGGCGGCTCGATGCAGATCGTCAACCAGACGATCCCGCGTGCGCTGCACAAGCTCGGCTACACCGAGGAGACCATCGAGGCGATCGTGGAGTACATCGCCGCGCACGGTCACGTGGTCGACGCGCCCGGCCTCAAGCCCGAGCACTACCCAGGTGTTCGACTGCGCGATGGGGGAGCGGTCGATCATCCCCATGGGCCACGTGCGGATGATGGCTGCGGTGCAGCCGTTCCTGTCCGGGGCGATCTCCAAGACGGTCAACATGCCGGAGTCGGCATCGATCGCCGATGTCGAGGAGATCTACTACGAGGGCTGGAAGCTGGGCCTGAAGGCGCTGGCGATCTACCGCGACAACTGCAAGGTCGGTCAGCCGCTGTCCGACGCGCAAGGCCGAGAAGGCGGCGGCGCCGGTAGAGGCCAGCCCGGTGGACCACAAGTCCGGTCCGGCAGCGGCTGCCGAAGAAGCGTCCGAGCCAGACCATCTCGTTCAGTGTCGGCGGCGCCGAGGGCTACATGACCGCCGGCTCCTACCCCGACGACGGGCTCGGTGAGGTGTTCCTGAAGCTCGGCAAGCAGGGCTCGACGCTGGCCGGTGTGATGGACGCCTTCTCGATCGCGATCAGCATCGCGCTGCAGTACGGCGTGCCGCTGGAGGCCTACGTCTCGAAGTTCGTGAACATGCGGTTCGAGCCGTCGGGCATGACCGACGACCCGGACATCCGGATGGCGCAGTCGATCATGGACTACATCTTCCGCCGGCTCGCCCTGGACTACCTGCCGTACGAGAAGCGGGCGGCCCTGGGCATCTTCACCGCCGAGGAGCGGGCCGGTCAGCTCAACGAGTCGGCCAGTCACGCGCCTGCATCACCTGCTGCGGAGCCGGCCGAGGACATCGCCGAGACGTCGCCGACTGCTGAGGTGGGGGCGACCAGCGTTCCGAGCTCGGTGCACTCCTCGGCCGAGCTGCTCGAGGTGATCACCGGCAAGACCGCCGACGCTCCGCTGTGCATGACCTGCGGAATCAAGATGCGCCCGGCCGGTTCTTGCTACGTGTGCGAGGGCTGCGGGTCGACCAGCGGCTGCAGCTGACAGCCGGCGAAGGCCCCCGACCGAGCGTGGTCGGGGGCCTTCGTTTTCGGACGTCGTAGCGCTCCGCGTTAGCCGCAGGCACGGCGGTTAGCCGTAGACGGGCGTCTGAGGCTGACGGCGGTACCGGAGGCTAACGGGGAGCGGATCAGGGGGCGAAACTTCCGGGTGGCGATGTGTCCTGCTTGCGAAAGAGTGCGCCGCCCGTCGCCCACAGTGGAGCAGATCTGATCGCCACCTCAGGATCTGACCGACCTGCGTTGAGGCCGCCTGAATGCGCCTCACAGGCCCCGGTCCGGTCAGACAACGAGGGACGTCACGCACCATCCTCGATGAGTAAGGCCTCGAGCAGAGGGCGAAGCGCTGCGCGTTGCTCGGCGTCGAGTCGCCGGAGTACCAAAGCGCGCGAGGCTACTTCGTCGGAGATCTTCCTGCGCAGCCTCTTGCCGTCCGCGGTCAATTGCAGCAGTTTCACCCGCCGATCCCTGCCAGGAACCCGCTCGACCAAACCGCGTTCCTCCAGCTGGTCGGCAATGCTCGTGATGTACGACCTGTCACACTCCAGTTGTTCTGCGAGATCCCGCATCGGTTCTGGATTCGACAGGCGCACCACCGCGCGTGCGAGGTGAACGGGCAGCCCCAACTCCTCGGCAATCCTGGTGAAGTCGGTTTTCGACTGCTCGGAGATGCGCACCAACATCTCCGAGAGCAACTGCGCCTCTTCCATGAGGTGGTCTCGAGATGCCATAGCAGTAATGCTAAGGCTGAGGCAATAGTTGAGCAACTCACGCA
Source organism: Candidatus Nanopelagicales bacterium (assembly GCA_037045455.1). Lineage (GTDB taxonomy): Bacteria > Actinomycetota > Actinomycetes > S36-B12 > UBA10799 > JADKAV01. The sequence continues at coordinate 449,610 of JBAOIN010000003.1, forward strand.
TTGGTGCTACTGTGAATGAAACATGACCGGGACAACTGTGGAGTCACTGAACATGACAACGGCGACTGAAACCAAGACGGCGGCCTCTTCCGTGCAGCCGGCGCGGCTAGCCATATGGGGTGCGATCGCTTTGATGGTCAACATCGGCATCTTCTTGATCGGAGATGCTCAGGGTGCCTCCTGGGATGTTGGACAGCCCTATCCGATCTCGCTTCCGGCCGTGGTCGCCGCAACGCTGGTGGTCTTCGTCGTCTTGGGCGCACTCGTGTGGTTCATCTCGGCAAAGCGTCCAGGGTTTGCCCGGCTCGCGGCATGGGCTGGTCTTGCTGTCGGCGTCCTCAGCATGCTTTCCCTGATCAATGCTGCGGATGTCACGACAGCAGTCAGCCTCGGCGCGATGCACCTGGTGACTGCCATTGCCTGGGTGGTCGCCTTGATCGGACGTGATCCTCGAACCATTCCTACCAGGGAGCAACCATGAGCTTCTCCGACGCCGAACTGTCCTACATCCGTTCGCAACGGCTACTGCGCATCGCCCCGTCTCGAGTGATGGGCAACCCGACGTGGTGCCTGTCGGGTACCAGTTCGACGGCACCCACTTCTACATCGGTGGCTACGCCCCAACAAACACCCGTCGGGCTCGGAATGTACGAGCCGGCAACCACAAGGTCGCGTTCGTGATCGACGATCTGGTCAGCGTCGACCCGTGGACGCCGCGCTACCTGCGCGTGTACGGCGACGCTGAGCTGGTGGACCGGATGGGCCAGGAGGTCCTGAAGATCACCCCGCGGACCTCATGGAGCATGAACCTCTCGGGGGAGTGGTCCGCCGGCAGGACACACGGCCTCGCGGCCCACAAGACCATCCATCAACAACCCCCGAAGGACTGAATCCGTGCCCGCCAACGCCTCAACTGGCCCCGTCTTGGTGGTCGGCGCCACCGGCCACCTCGGGGGCCAGGTCGTGACCGCGCTCCTCGAGCGCGGCAAGACAGTCCGAGCTCTCGTGCGGCCCTCCACCGACGCCAGCAAGCTTGAGAGTCGGGGGGTCGAGATTGCGCGCGGCGACATGCTCGACCTGGAGTCACTGATCGCGGCAATGACCGGGGTTGACGCCGTCATCTCCACCGCTGCCGGATACACCCGCGGCGGCAAAAGTGCCACGGACATCGACACGATCGGGAACGCCAATCTGGCCACCGCAGCACACGAGGCCGGGGTTCGACGATTCGTCCTGACGAGCATCCTGACCTCCGACCAGACCCCGAACGTGCCCCACTTCTGGCACAAGAAGCTCGCCGAAGACAAGCTCGCGGAGCTCGGCGTGCCCTTCGTTGCGTTGCGCCCCGGGGCCTTCCTCGATCAGGTCGCGACGATGGCTGGCAACCCCGTCGAGAAGGGCCGCATCATGTGGATGGGTCGCAGGGACGTGCCGCTGACATTTGTGCTGACCTCCGACCTCGCCGGGTATCTCGCGCAGGCCGTCGACGCCGATGTGCGGGACGGAGAACGCATCGACATCGGCTGGGATCGGCCGGTAAGCATCAGCCAGGCAGTTGCCCTTCTCAGTGAGGCGACGGGGACGAATATTAAGGCACGCGCCATCCCGCCATCGATCACGAAAGCCGCCGGCGCAGTCGTCGGATTGTTCGTCCCCTTCGTCAAGGACATGGCATCTATGTTCCGGTGGTTCGACAGCGGCAAGTACGTGGCCGACACCCGCCGTCAGACTGAAGTCTTCGGCAAACCCCCCACAGCGGAGAATGCCGTCAACGCCCTGGCCGCTGAGCTGAGACGTTAGGTCCGAGAGAGCCCATGTGGACGGTGGCGGCCGTGATGTGGGCGGCCCGGTCTACCGCGCAATGTGCCAAGAGGGTCAGAAACTGGTCCTGGAGGCACATCGCTCGGCGGCAGCCTTCGGACGATGTGCCCTTAAGGCGAGAAACTCGCACCTGAGGCACATCGGGGCTCAGAGATGCGGGCAAGCAATCAGGTCAGACGGCGTGACCACGCTCAATCGCACTTAGGCTGGTCGCGATGGAGCCTCACACCATGACCCACGCAGATCCCATGTCCGTCCTGCGACAACGGACCAGTGGCAAGTGGCGGGCGTATTCACCTGATGTGCTGCCGATGTTCGTGGCGGAAATGGACTACCCGCTGGCCCCCGCGATCCGTGCTGCCCTGCACGCCGCGATCGAACGCGGCGACTCCGGATACGCCAACCCTTACGACCCCGGCGCGAAGGAGGCGTTCGCGTCGTTCGCCCGTGACACCTGGGGCTGGGCGCCTGACCCGAGCCGGATGAGCATGACCACTGACGTGTCGGTCGTGATCGTGGAGTCGCTGCGCCGCCTCATCGCGCCAGGCGAGCCGGTGATCATCACGCCGCCGATCTACCCGCCCTTTTACGACCTGATCCCGGAGGCCGGGGGAACTGTGGCCGAGGTCGCGTTGACCCAAGACGGCCTCGACCTGACCGGTATCGAGCAGACGATGGCCACCGGCGCCAGGGGAGTGCTGCTGTGCAACCCGCACAACCCGCTCGGGCTGGTGCACAGCCGAGAGACCCTGGTCGAGCTCGCAGAGATCGTCGCGCGGCACGACGGCTTCGTCGTCAGTGACGAGATCCATGCACCACTGACCCATTACGGCCAACAGTTCACCCCCTACCTGTCGGTCTCCGATGCCGCTCGCGCGCACGGGATCACAGCCGCGTCAGGTAGCAAGGCGTTCAACCTCGCTGGGCTTAAGTGCGCCCTGTTCGTCGCGGGATCTCCGGCGATGGCCGACCTGATCGCACAACTGCCCGACGAGGTGAGTTTCCGCACTGGCCAGTTCGGCCTGATCGCGACGCGGGAGGGTTTCGCCAACTCCCGGGATTGGCTGGGCGAAACGATCGCCGCGATCGAGAGCAACGTCGCACTGCTCGCCGACCAACTGCGGAGCAAGCTGCCCGAGGTGACGATGCACGAACCGCACGCCGGGTACCTGGCCTGGCTTGACCTCTCTGCTCTGAACCTCGGTGACGATCCGGCTCGCGTCCTGGTGTCGCGGGCGAAGGTGGCGCTGTCCAGCGGCCCCGACTTCGGAAGCCCCGGACGCGGGCACGCACGCATGAACCTGGCCTGCGCCCCTGAAACCGTGACCGAGGCGGTGGACCGGATCGCCGCGGCTGTCTAGCTACTTCCAGGGTCTACCCACGAACTGCTTGACCGAGGCGGTGTTCGAGGGTTGCACCGAGAGCGAGCCCAGGAACTGCACGGTCACCCGGATCTTGCCCTTGCTACCAACTCTGGACCACTTCTTGGGCAGCGTGATGTTCCGCTTCCCGCTCTTGGGTAGGTGCACGGACTTGTAGTGCAGCACCGCCTTGGTGTTCACGGCGCGAACGCCCACACTGCCCGATTTCGGCCCCTTCGAGGTCAGCTTGACCTGCAGCCGGATCTTGTGGCCGGCCGTGATCGTCGCGGGACCGAGCAACTTGACCTTGATCTTCGAGGAGACCGACTTGCCCAGCGGCTGCACTGTGGTGAACGCCGGCACGACCGGCGGAACCTGGCTCAAAAGGGTCGCTGACAGCATGTCCGCGTACTGCTGCTGACCCGCGTTGTTCGGGTGGAATCCGACGCCAGTCCCGTGCGCGGCGGTGCGCTCGACGATGTAGTCGGTCAGGCTGGTGACCCACCTGCCAGGCGAGCACATGCCGTAGGGGTGGCTTGCCCGGTACATGGAGAACGCAGTGTTCCAGCCGTAGGTCGCACCGTTGTTGTGAATCTGCGCCACGAGACCGTTGACGGGAACCTCGATCCGGTTGTCCAGTCGGGTGGCCGGCGCCGGCTGAGGCGGGTCGGCTGGGTTGAAGGGCCCGAATCCGGTCACGACCGGGCTGAGCGACGGGACATTACCGGGGAAGGAGCTGTTCTGCGGCACCGCGATGACGTCGTGACCGGCTTGCCCCTCGTAGAGGACGTTGTACGCCCACCCGTTGTCGATCTGGTTCAAGGGCGACATCAACGGGTTCGTCAGCATCTGCTGCACGGTCGGGAAGTTGATGTTGTCCGGCTCCGGCAGTCCGCCTGGGTTCTTTAGCGTCAACTGCCCGCCCCAGGGCTGTGTCGGATCCTGCTGCACGCCGCAGTACTCGGTGTTGCCGGGCGTTCCCTTCTGGGTCAGGTCCGGGTACATCGCCTGCGTGAGGTTGGAGATCTTCGAGTAGCGCACGGGGTCGGACGCCGTGAAGCCTGGCGCAGGTACGCCGTTGACCAGCTTCTGCGTCTGGCACTGCGCCGCGCCACCAGTGGCACCCAAGCAGGGCGCGAGCCTTCCGTAGTCCTGCTGCAGGATGGTGAGGTTGTTGAAGACCGCTTCCTCGAGTTCGGGGTTGTCCTGCACTGGGTCAGTGGCCGACGGATCGGAAGTCAGGCACCGGTAGCCGCCCACGTCCCCGGGCGTGATCAGGTTCATGTCGCCCAGCAGCGTGAGCAAGGAGAACACGCTGTTGAAGGAACCGGTCGGCCCGTTCGGCTCGCAGGTGAACGCGAGGTCCGAAAGGTTGGCCAGGTCGAGGTTGCCCGACACCTGCGCCCCGTCCTGGCAGTTGGGGAAGCCCTGGACCAGATTCTTCAGCGAACCTGCAATCCCGCTGTTCGGGAAGCCGTTGACGACGACCGGCAGCACGTCGGTGGCCACACAACTGATGATCACCGGCGACAGACCGGCGTCGTTGCCGCCGATGGACATCAGGCCTGCGTCGTAGGTCTGGCCACCGGCGATCGCTGTCAACTGGTCGATCTGTGGCGGCATGAACTGCCCGGGACCGGTGGTGCTCTGCTGTGACGGCTGCACGATCTTCTTCTGCGGTGACAGCAGGCCGCCGGTGGTGCTCACCGCCGGGTTGTTGTCCTGTTGCAGGATCTGGCCGCCCGAGCACGCCACATCCACCAGCGTGACGTTGGAGCGCGGGTCGGACTCCTCCAGAGTGAGGGCTGAGCGCACGAAACCGCTCCACCTGGACCGGTCACACGCCGGCTCATCCCAGGCGATGGTGCCGTCGGGATTGCGGAATGGCGGAAAGCCCTCGCCGGAGGCGTAGGAGTCGCCCAAGATGCTCACGAGAGTGTTGCGGACCGTGATGTCACTGTTGACGGTCTTCGTGATGGACGTCTTGGTGTCCTTCACAGTCAGTTGCAGGCCGAACGTGCCCTCCGGGAGCATGGCCGTCATCGGGGTGCCGCACGGCCGGCCCGCGTAGATCGTCACCGGGTTGGTGGCGATCGTCCAGGTGCACTGCAAGCGACTGGTGTGACCGCCGCCGACTGTGGAGCCGCTGGCATCGAGCACCACCTCGAACAAGCCGTTGCCCGGCAGGGGCCCGTAGAGCGCGTTTCCCGCCGCCTGGTAGCCGGGGACGGGCTGCATCGGTTGGTCCGGAATGCCCGGGTACTGGTCGTTGTCGGTCATGGAGGCCGGCATGGTCCAGTCCCACTGCACGTCGATCCGGTTCCAGTCCAACTCCGCCTGTTTGTGCCCGTTCGGACCGATGTCCGCGGTCGCCAAACCTGGGGTCAGCGTTGCTGCCACTACCGCGATCGCGGCAAGACACGCGCGAAGTCCGCCCTTGCTCACTTGGACCCCCATTCCCTCGGGTTCGATGCGCGTCATGCTAGGGGCGTTCGCCAGGCGGTCGCTCGCTGATGGACGACACGCCGAACCGCATGCCGCCGCCGGGCCAGATGGTCTTCTAGCCTGAAGGCATCCGCAACCGCGGTTGACCTTCCCCCGGATCCTCATGCCGGGGAGGGCGGCTCAGTCGAAACGACGGGTCGCCCTCCCTTTTCAACCAGCCGTAGGCCGGGTGGCCAGGAACGAACCGGCGATCACCAGCGGGAACCCCACGAGCATCCCGGTCGTCAACGGCTCGGACAGCACCACGATGCCCAGCAGAATGGCCACGGCCGGGTTGATGAACGTGATGGTCGTGGCGCGCACGGGTCCCGCCGCGGCGATGAGCCGGAAGAACAACACGAAAGCCACCGCGGTGCAGAGCAAGCCAAGGACGAGCAGGCTGCCCGACGTCTTGGGTGCCAGCGGCCAGGCATCTACCAGACCCGGCACGCCGAACGGGATGTAGGCCACGGCGACGAACAGGATGGACACGGCGACGATCCCGATGACCGGAGGTGGGTTGCGCTGCCGGTCGATCATGATGGGCGCTACCGCGTAGCAGACCGCCACCACGAACAGTTCAGCGATGCTCAACGCATCCAGGTGCCCGGTCGAGGCGTCGATCCCGACAAGAGCAGCCACTCCGACCAGCCCCAGCAGCATGCCGGCGATGCGGACCCCGGCGATGTTGTGTCGGTCACCCAGCACAGCCGTCACGACCGCGCCAACGATGGGTACGGTGGCCAGCAGCAGACCCGCCAGGGCGCTGGAGATCCGCAACTCGGCATGCCCGAGCAGCAGCCATGGAATGCCCATCTCAAGCACGGCGAAGACGGCCGCGACGGGCCAGGCCCGCAGCGCCGGACGCAGCGATCCCGATCGCATGGCGATAGGGATCAGGACGAGCGCGGCCAGTGCGGTGCGGGCGAAGACCAGCGTCGCCGGGTTCACCTCACTGACGGCGACTTTGATGAACAGGTAGGGCAGACCCCAGATGACCGACATCGCGGCGAACAACACCCACGCCTCCCCCGACATCCGCTCGCCGTGGTGCTGGCGAGTGGCAGGGGAGGCAGTCACCAGTTCATCCTAAGCAGGCGTGCCCGGGCCCTCGATTGGATCAAGGGGGCGCGTGCAACGCCCTGCTCACCCCGCTTCGGCGGTCGGGCTGGCACAGTTGGGGCGTGAGTTACGAAGTGACCATTGAGCAGCGCGATGCGCAGCAAGCTGTCGTCATGGGCGCGGATCTGGGACGCGAACAGATCCCCGAGTTCCTGGGCAGCGCCTATGGGTCCCTCTTCGCGCAGCTTGCGCAGAGGGGAGTGTCGCCGGCTGGGCCGCCGTTCGCGCGCTACCAGGTCGACAATGACTTGTTTCACGTCACGGCAGGCGTTCCCGTCGGGCTGGTGCCGCAGGGGCTGCCGGGCGGCACACTCCCGGGCGGCCTGATCGCCACGACCTTGCACGTCGGTAGCTACGAAGGCCTACCCGAGGCCTTCCATGCGGTGATCGACTGGGTCGGCAGCAACGGGTATCGCATAGCCGCGGACCCTTGGGAGAGCTACCTGGATGACCCCAGCGTTGCCGAGCCGCGCACTCAGGTCTGCTTCCCCGTGGAGACCGTGTGAGCTTCCTGCAACCCGGTGAGGTGCTGCTGCACATCGGACCGCCGAAGACCGGTACCACCGCCTTGCAGCACTCGCTGGCCGAGGCCCGGCCCCGGTTGCGCGCGCAGGGAGTGCTCTACCCCGGGAAGAAGTTCTCCCACTGGACGCCGTCCTGCTCGGCGCTGGGCATCGCGACCACCGCCCATCCGGCCGACCCGCCGGTACCGCCGGAGATCTGGGAGAGCTTCAGCCAGCGGGTCGCCCGGCGCAAGGACAAAGCCGTGGTGTCCAGCGAGCAGTTCGCGGACGCCGATGCGGCCCTGGCGAAGTCGGTGATCGAAGACCTGGGCGGACCCGGCCAAGTGCGGGTTCTGTTGACGCTACGGCCATTGGCGCTGATCCTGCCCAGCTCCTGGCAGCAGTCGTTGAAGTCCGGCGCTCCGAAACCGCTGCCCGGGCCGTTGCGCCACGCCAAGTCTCGCCTGGTCAAGCCCTACAACGAGTGGCTGCGCGACACGTTGGCGGGCGGCAACGACACGTTCTGGCAGCGCTTCGACTATGCCGCTCTGCTGTCCCGCTGGTCGGACATCGTGGGGCCGGAGCGGGTGTCGGTGATCGTGGTCGACTCCAGTGACCCTCTGCGCATCCTGCGTGACGCCGAGCAGGTGATCGGCCTGTCCGAGGGGACATTGGACCGAGTCACCACCAAGACCAACAGATCGCTGTCCTACGAGGAAGCGGCATTGGTACGGCAATGGCTGGCCGAGATCGAGAAGAAGCTCCCCATGCCCGCAGCGCAGTACCACGACTGGATCCGGCGCGGTGCGCTATGGGGCTTGGTGGACGGCCGGCAACCCGGTCCCGACGAGCATGCCCTGCGCACTCCGCAGTGGGCGCTGGAGCAGATCGACTCCCGCACCCAGGGCATGATCGATGCGATCAGTGCCTCGGGTGTCGACGTGCGTGGTGATCTCTCAAACCTCATCGTCCCCGCGGCACCCGGCGTCGACGGCGAGGTGGTCTCGGTTCCGGTGGACGTCGCGATCCAACTGCTGATGGGCCTGGCAACGAAGGCCGCAAAGAGCCGCTGATCGCGGGTTTCGGTACCTGACGCGGAGGTACCAAAACCTCTACGGAATCGTGAACGTCGAGGTGCTGCCCTTGCGCGCCACGGCTACGGTGCCATCGGTCAAGGAGACCTCCGGCGCCTGATCCCCGGCAGCCAGCACCGAAACCCAGGTCCGCGACGTGCCCTTCGCCATCTTGCGTGAACGCTGCAGCACCGTGCCCTTCACGACCTCGCCGTAGCCCTGCGTGAACCATCCGCGTTCGGTGCTCACCTTGCCGCCACCGCTGAACAGCATGCGGGCCGCGGCGGTCTTGGTCGTCAGGGTCGCGCCGGTGCCCGAGGCGGCCACGGTCACGCCGGACGGCACCTGCCAGCGCTGGTCGATCTTGATCCGTTTGCGGGCTTTGACGGAATCCACCACGACCAAGCCGTCGATGCCGCTGTCGTAGTAGACGCAACGCGAAATGCGAGCGGCAATGTAGGTGCGGTCGGTCAGACAGGTGCGGTCGTAGGGTTCCAAAGCCGCCGAACGCTTCCTCGACAAAGCAGCAGAACTCTTCTTCGACTGCTTCTTGGGTTTGAGCGTCGTCACCCGGATCACGCTGTGGCCAGACCTCGAAACCATGTAGTCGCGGATCGCGGAGTTGTCGTAGCGATAGGGGCCCGGATCGCCGACGAACTCAGCGCCGTAGCTGTTGAAGGTCACCGAGCCGAGGTCGTTGTGCACATGGGCGGTGACGAACGGCCGCGCCGAGCGCACCGAGAAGAACGTCGGCCGGTGTCCGTCGATGTCGGTCCAGCTGTTGCGGCCGAACACGTAGCCTCCGCTGAACGTCTCGAACAGCTGGCCCGGGGGTTGGCCCTCCGTGCCCTTGGTCGCCGCCCAGCGGGCTTCGGAGCCGGGCGCGAACCACTTCGGCGTCAGAGACGCGCGCATCGTGTCACCGGTCATCACGAGGTTGAAGTTCGGATCGACTGCTGCGGCCAGGAATTGCTCCGAGCGCAGGATTGCGGCGTTGATCGTGTCGAACGGTAGCCCGCAGCGGTCGTAGATCGGCCGCAGGTTGTTCATCAACCGCAGTGTGTAGAAGGCATACCAGGGCGAGCCCTCCCGATCGCTGCCGTCGGCCAGGACCAGGTAGTTCGCAAGCCGGTCCAGGTTCGCCGCGGCCTGGTCCCGGCGGGCGGTGTCGCCGAGGTAGCAGAAGGCCGCGAGTGCCGAACCCTGCGAGTGCAGACCAGTGTTGTTGGTGCCGCCACCGATTTTGAACCCGTCGACCTGGCGCACAGCCTCCTTGCGGGTGGCCTTGACGAACCTCGCGCCGTTGCTGACGTCCGCCGCGCAGGTCAGGGTCCACAGCCGCTCGCCGGCGATGATCGGTTGGGTCACCGACCAGGTGCGGGTCTTCTTCTTCCTGTGATCACCCAGCCAGTCCCCGATCAGGTCGAAGAACCGCTGCACCATCGCAGCGTCGGCGCGCCGGGCGCCTGTGTAGAGCAACGGCACGGCCCAGTACAGCCCGTTGATGTGATCGTTTCCGCTGGAGTCGGCGGTCGACTGCCGGTTCCACTTGCCGTTCAGCTTGTACGTGCCGTACTGCCCGAGGTCGACGACCTTGTTCTGCATGATCGAGTCGGCCTCGGCGGCGTCGCCCTTCTTGTTCGGGACCAGCAGCCGGCACCACGCGTCTTCGCGGATGTTCTGTCCCAGCGGGATGCTGTAGGGGCCAGGGGTGACCGTGGTGGTGGTTGTCGGCGTGGGGCTCGCTGTGGGGCTCTCGGATACCGTCGGGCTCGGGCTCTCGTCGGCGACGGCGGGCGACACGCCCGCGCACAGCCCGAGGACCACGAGCAGGGTCACAGCGCTACGCATACCTTGGTTCCTATCAACAACGCGCGGATGCCGCCGCAACCCGCCGCCAGTTGTTCGGTAATCGATACCAACGGGAGACTTATGCAACCGGAGCAGGCCGAGCAGATCGTGGAGATCCTGCGGACCCGGCGATTCATGGCGCACGTGCACCCCACCGGCCTGCAGAACAGCGCCGTCCGCGTGGTCCTCACCGGTGGGCGGGAAGCCATCTGGGACGGCGACGCTGCAGCGGGGCTGGAGGCACAAGTGCTGGCAGACGGCATGTTGGTTGGATTCGTGCCGGTCATCCCCGGTTCCGAGAACTTCGACGCCGAACAAAGCGCTGACGCGATCGCGCGCGCCGACTACGGCCTCTGACTGCCGGGCTCGGGTGGGCCGCCGGTTTTGGGCGGGCCCGGCACGCGGCTGAAGTCCGCAATCGGTGAGCATGCCGGGCATCGGTGAGCCTCTCGGGCGCCAAATCCCCGCCCGCGGTGCTCACGGATGCCCGCAATGCTCACCGATCAGCCATTGCGGGGTTGGGCACCGCGCGATCCGGGCCGGGAACCAGGAATCTCGCCGCGTGACGCTTGGGATAAGGGGGCCCGAGCCTCCACAGATCAGCGTTCGCCCCCTGGCACCCCGGAGGTTCCTGCGGAGGGTGAGGGCATGTCGATCACCTTGACGTCACCCGAGGCCGCAGTGGCGGCTACCCCGTACCTCATCGGTTTCACCCCCGTCGACTCGCTGGTCATGCTGCTTTGTGAGGAGACGGGCCTGCGGGTGACCATGCGCATCGATCTGCCCGACTGTCCGCAGGCGGGGTGGTTGATCGACGTCCTCGATGCGCTCGGCGATCCGCCGCCCGCGAAAGTGCTCATGATCGTGTACGCGGATACGACCCCGGTGTCGTTCGCCGACAGCATCGCCGACTGGGTGGCCTGCGCGGTTGAGCCGCTGTTGGAGGTTCTGGACTGCCTCGTCGTGCATGACGGACGGTTCCGTTCTCTGTGCGGGCACCTCGACGATGACGGCCGGGGCATGCCGCTGGATTCGGTGACCAATCACCCCGTCGTGGCTGCTTGTGTCGCGGAGGGTCTGGCCCGTTACGAGTCACGGGACGACGTAGTGAACCTCTTGGAGCCGGTGGTTGATGACGTGACGCAGGAGGTGATCGCCGCGCTCGACACGCCTCCCGGCGATCACTACGACAACTGGCGCGACCGGACCGAGGTGACCGCCCTCGCGCTGTTGCGCAGCCGCGAGGCGCTGACTGCGGCCGATGTCGCCCTGCTCGGACAGGCCTGTTGCGACATCCACGTGCGCGATCCGCTGGTATCCCTGCTGACCGCGCGCGGCGAAGACCGCGCGGTGATCGACAACGCCCGCACCCGCCTCGAGTACGTCGCAGTGCATCTGCCTGACAACATCGCTGGGGGAGTGGCTGCCACCATCGCGCTGCTGTGTTGGATGCGTGGCGACTGGCCCGCCGCCTACGCCGCCGCCGATCGGGGTATGTCCGCTGATCCGGCTAACTCGCTGGCGCCGCTGGTTCTGGAGGCGCTGCACCACCGACTGCCGCCGGACACGTGGGTTTCGCTGACCAGGGACATTCCGCTGGACGTGCTGCGGGGGCGGACCCGGCGTTCGGCGTGAAGGGCCGCCGCTGGGAAGGGGGCCAGCCTGGCCGCGAGCGCATTGAGAAGGACACGCGAGGCAACGGCCAGGGGAATACGGCTGCCGTGACACAATGTTGCAGTGGATGCCGACGTGCGCCCTGCGTGCCACGTCGTCCCTTGACCCCGATCCTCGACGAGAGGTTGTTACGTGCCGACTGCGAAGGCGAAGAAGGCGGCCCCAGCGGCGAAGAAGGCTCCGGCAGTGAAGAAGACGCCGGCCGCCACGACCGCTACCCGCACGGCCAGCAAGACCGCGACCGCGGCCAAGAAGGCTCCTGCGAAGAAGACGCCCGCCAAGAAGCCCGTCGCTGCTGCGAAGGTCACCAAGCCCGCTGCCAAGGCGCCAGCTAAAGCCGCGGCCAAGGCCCCCGCTAAGGCCCCGGCCAAGAAGGCCACGACGACCGCCGCGACGAAGGCGACTTCCAAGAAGGCTCCTGCCAAGAAGACGACAGCCGGCAAGGACGAGGCGCTCAGCCCGAAGGAGATGACCGAGGCCGCGGCGCTCGAGCAGGACCTCGAAGCGGAACTGAAGGAAGACCTCAAGGAGGTCGAGGAGGAGAAGAAGAACGCGACGTTCACGCTGTCCGACTCTGACGACTCCGACGAACCGGTCGCGCAGGTCACCCAGGCTGGTGCGACCGCTGACCCGGTCAAGGACTACCTCAAGCAGATCGGCAAGGTCCCCCTGCTGAACGCCGAGCAGGAGGTGGAGCTGGCCAAGCGAATTGAGGCGGGTCTGTTCGCCGAGGAGAAGCTGGCCAACGACACCGACGCTCGACACCGAGACGCGGATCAAACTGGAGTGGATCGCCGAGGACGGCCGGCGGGCCAAGAACCACCTGCTCGAGGCGAACCTGCGGCTGGTCGTGATCGCTGGCCAAGCGCTACACCGGCCGCGGCATGCTCGTTCCTGGACCTGATCCAGGAGGGCAACCTTGGTCTGATCCGCGCGGTCGAGAAGTTCGACTACACCAAGGGCTACAAGTTCTCGACCTACGCCACGTGGTGGATCCGGCAGGCGATCACCCGGGCCATGGCCGACCAGGCCCGTACCATCCGCATCCCGGTGCACATGGTCGAGGTCATCAACAAGCTGGCCCGCGTGCAGCGCCAGATGCTGCAGGACCTGGGCCGCGAGCCCACCCCGGAGGAGCTGGCCGCGCGAGCTGGACATGACCCCGGAGAAGGTCGTCGAGGTCCAGAAGTACGGCCGCGAGCCGATCTCGCTGCACACCCCGCTCGGTGAGGACGGCGACAGCGAGTTCGGCGACCTGATCGAGGACTCCGAGGCGATCGTCCCGGCCGACGCGGTGTCGTTCACGCTGCTGCAGGAGCAGCTCGAACAGCGTGCTCGGACACGCTCTCAGCGAGCGCGAGGCCGGCGTGGTCCGGATGCGCTTCGGCCTCACCGACGGCCAGCCCAAGACCCTCGACGAGATCGGCAAGGTCTACGGCGTCACCCGCGAGCGGATCCGCCAGATCGAGTCCAAGACCATGTCGCAAGCTGCGTCACCCATCGCGCTCGCCAGGTGCTGCGCGACTACCTGGACTAGGGTCGGTCGCCCGCTGCGGCGCGAAGACGTCCTCGGGTCGCTGTTGGGAGGGTCCGGCGGCCCCTGTGAGCTGTAGACGGGCGTCTGAGTCTCACGACTGCGCCGTTGTCCATCAAACGGCTCGGGGGGGTCGCACGGTTCTCTGGGGGATCCGCCCTAACGTCCACGAGGAACGTAGACCTGGCTCGGGGCGCTCTCCCCGCCCCGGCTGGATGCTGTGACCATGAACCAGTACTTGGTCATCTTCCCGACCTTCAGCTTCATGGAGGTTCGCTGCAGCCGGTTCACGAACTTCCAGTGCTTGCCATCGAAGGAGTAGAAGACGCTGTAACTCGCCACGGGGAAGAATTTGGAGTCGGGCTCATTCCAGTCCAGACGCACGCGCTTCGGGCTCGTCCGCGTCGCGCTCAGGGCGGCCGGCCGGTTCGGCGCAGCCTGCGGTGTGCGGTCAGTCCGCACGTCGCTCCATGGCCGGACCTGGCCGCTCTCGTCCACGATCCGCACCCGCCACTGGAACTGCTGGCCGAAGGGAAGGCTGTCGGGCAGCCAATCGGGCAGATCGGTGACGGTGGACTGCCACGCGCCGCCGTTGGGCTTCCACTGGACCTCGTAGAACTTGATGCCGCCGACCGAATCACCCGGGCGGCCGATGTCGGCGTTGGACTTGCGGACTGCCTTGGTGAACGGCTGCCAACTGAACTGCAGCCAGGGCTCGGGCTTCATCTGGGCGTCGCGCGTGTTGAGAGTCAGTGAGTGCTTGGTGAACGTTCGGTACTTGCCGGCCCGGTTGACGGCCATGGTCGAACTCAAGCACGCGTCGTCACTGGGGGCATTCACCTCGTCGCCGTAGCACGGCAGCGCGTACCAGAAGTAGGTCTGATCGACGTCGTCCTCTTCGAACCGACCCGTCGGCACCCAACGCGTGTTTGTGGTTTGCACCTCGGCAATACGGGTCGTGAAATCGCGGTCACGAGCGATGACCAGGTTGTAGCTTGTCGCAAGGGTGACCGGCTCCCACGTGAGCGTGGGGGTGTCGACGTAGGCGGAACCCGGTTCGGGCGACGTCAACTGTGCCGGTTGTGCTCCGTCGCTGCCCGTCAGCGGCGGCAGGACGTCCATTACCAGCCGTGCGGGGTCGGGGTCGCTGTCGTTGCGGGCCTCATCGGACCAGAGTGACTCGATGGTCCGTCCGTCTGCCGTGACGTCGAGTGCCCGCACCCGCAAGTACACCGACGTTGACTCATCCTTCGGCAGGACGCACGGCCCGGCGCCGGTTAAACGCGCAATCTCCGAACCGCCAGGCAAAGCGTCCGAATCGCCACCTCGATCCCCGAATTCGGGGGTGAGCACAGTATGCGGTGTGGTACAGCTGCCATGGTCGCCAGAGCCTGCGAACCACTGGATCAGGTAGCCGCTCGCGTCGGCCACCGGCTCCCAAGAGACCACGAAACGGTTCCTGGCCACTTGCAGGCCCGGATCGGCGCTCACATCCTCGACAGTCACGTTGTCCGGTCGCGCGACCTCGGTCCCGTCACCGTCGGCATCGGGAACCAGCCAGCGCCGCGTGAACTGCTGGGCCTTGGAGAAGTCGGTCTCGAAGGGAGCAGCCACGCGCACCCGCCACCAATAGGAACCTGCGGGCCAGGTGGTGGTGTCGATGAAGCGATTGACGGCCGTGTACTCGGTCTTCAAGCACCTTGCAGAAAGCGGGAATCGGTGGCCACTTGCAGTTGGTACAGCAGTGGCGCCAGGAACCTTGTCCCATCGGAAGTACGGCTGGTTGACCACATCCTTGGAGTCCGGTGCAGTCAGCGTCGGTGCGTCGGGAGCTGCAGGAGCGGGGGTGACGCCCATGAGCGGTACCAATGATGCAACAGCAATGGCCGCGAGGACCTGCCTCGCGAATCGCACCTTCGACCATGCCACCTTGTCCCCATCGGCACTGCTCGCGCGACCCTTGATGCCCCACCGCGCGATTGGAGCAACGCTCCGTAAACTCCGAGCGTGAGCCAGTGGACACACGAAACCGACGGTCCGGTCCTGCGCATGTCTTTCTGCGACCCGGACAGCCGCAACCGCCTGACCACGCCGATGCTCGAGGAGGGTCGGGCGCTGCTCACCAAGGCGGTGCTCGACGGGGTGCGGGTGGTGATCCTGCGGGCCGAACCGGTCAAGGGCATCTGGTCCAGCGGGCACGACATCAGCGAGATCCCATTGGAGGCCGAAGAGCACGTCTGGGCAAATCCCCTGGAGAACTTCCTCGAGTACTACCGGCGGCTGCCGGTGGCGACGATCGCCGAGGTGGGCGGCAACGTCTGGGGTGGTGCCTGCGAGTTGGTGCTGAGCAGTGACCTGGTCGTCGCGGGCGCCGATGTCCGGATGGCGATCACGCCGGCGAAGCTGGGGGTCGGCTACCCGGCGTCGGGCGTCGCGCGCTTCCTTGCCTGCCTGCCGGCGCAGACCGTTGCCCGGATGTTCCTGACCGCCGAGCCGATCACCATGCGTGAGGCGCATGGTCTGGGGGCGGTCACGGAGATTGTGGACGATCTTGCGGAATTGCCTGCAGCGGCCCGGACATGGGCCGACAAGATCATCGGAAACGCGCCGCTGACCATCGCGGCGACCAAGGCGGCGCTGGCCGAGTTGTCCGATGCCCACCTGCCGCCGGAGGCGCGGCATCGCGTGGACGAAACCGTGGCCCGGGCATGGACGAGCAAGGACCTTGCGGAGGGGGTCAGAGCGTTCACGGAGAGGCGGTCGCCGGAGTTTCGGGGGCACTGACGGCTATTGGTTAGACGTAAGCGCTGCCGTAAGCCTGCGGTCCCGGCGTGAACCCCAGACGGCCGCTTCCGACTAACGCTGGGATTTCCGACTAACGCGAAGCCGCCATGGCGGCAGCCAACGTGACCTCAGTTCTCCATCTGGTGGGTCTCGTCCTGAATGTGCTCAGCAAGGGCCTCGAGGGCCGGCAGGTGCTTGCGTGCGTGGTGGCCGCAGAAGAGCAACTCACCGCCCGAGCTGAGAATCACGCGTACATAGGCCTGAGCACCACAACGGTCGCAGCGGTCGCTGGCCGTCAAGGGGTTGGGGGACAGTGTGCTGATCACCGAAACCACCTCCTGCGCGTCTCACGTTGGGCTACACCGTACTCAACACTGTTACAAGCATCGGGGATTCCCGCATCGAGGATTAAGGGTGTTTCGCGTTCGGCGAATCCGGCGCGCGCATGTGGGTGGGTCCCGGGGACAGGGGTAGTGGCCACCTAATCTGGGGAGGTGCCCACCAAGACCGCCGAGTACTCCGCGCAGTCGCTGACCGTTCTGGAAGGCCTGGACGCGGTCCGCAAGCGGCCTGGCATGTACATCGGGTCAACCGACTCCCGCGGACTGATGCACTGCGTCTGGGAGATCATCGACAACGCCGTGGACGAGTCGCTGGCCGGATTCTGCACCAACGTCACGGTGACCCTGCTGCCCGATGGCAGCGTCGAGGTGCAGGACAACGGCCGCGGCATCCCGGTCGACGTACAGAAGAAGTCCCGGCTGACCGGCGTCGAATTGGTGATGACCAAGCTGCACGCGGGCGGCAAGTTCGGCGGCGGCTCTTACGGCGCGGCGGGTGGTCTGCACGGCGTGGGGGCGTCGGTGGTCAACGCGCTCAGCTCGCGGCTTGACATTGAGGTGGACCGGGAGGGCCGCACCGTGGGGAATGTCGTTCCGGCGCGGCGTTCCGGGGGTCTTCGAGGGGGAGGGTCCCGACGCGCCGTTCACCCGCAAGACCGGGCTGCACAAGCGCGGCGCGGTGCCCAGGACCCGGACTGGCACCCGCATCCGGTTCTGGCCGGACCCGCAGATCTTCACCAAGGACACCACCTTCGACCGCAACGCGCTGTGGGACCGCGCTCGCCAGACCGCCTTCCTCGTGCCGGACCTGGCCATTCACGTGCACGATGTCCGCAGTGAGCACGACCAGCTTGAGGAGACGTTCCGCTTCAAAGGCGGGATCTCTGAGTACGTGGACTACCTGGCCGACGATGAGCCGGTCACCGGGGTCATCCGGCTGGAGGGGGAGGGCCACTTCACCGAGCACGTCCCGGTTCTGGACGGCAAGGGCCACCTCAGCACCCAGGACGTCGAGCGCACTTGTTACGTCTCGGTCGCGCTGCGCTGGGGGACTGGTTACGAGTCGGTGACCCGCTCCTTCGTCAACGTCATCGCCACGCCCAAGGGCGGCACCCACCTCACGGGCTTCGACCGGGCGCTGACCAAGACCGTCAACGAGCAGTTGCGGGCCGCGCGCGTCCTGCGGGCCAGCGAGGATTCCGTCGCCAAGGACGACATCCTGGAAGGGCTCACCGCCGTCGTCACCGTGCGGCTGGCCGAGCCGCAGTTCGAAGGGCAGACGAAGGAGGTTCTCGGGACTCCGCAGGTCAGCGGGATTGTCTCCCGGATCGTGGCCAAGCGGCTCGACGGAGTGGTTCACGAAACCACCGCGGGGAGAGAAAGCAAACGCGAAAGCCGCGCTGGAGAAGGTGGCCAACGCCGCCCGCGCCCGGCTCGCCGCCCGCCAGACCCGTGACGTCCAGCGCCGCAAGAACGCACTGGAGTCCTCCGCGCTGCCGGCCAAGCTGGCCGATTGCCGCAGCAGTGACACCGATGCCAGCGAACTGTTCATCGTCGAGGGCGACAGCGCGCTGGGCACCGCGAAGTCGGCGCGGAACTCGGAGTTCCAGGCGCTGCTGCCGATCCGCGGGAAGATCCTCAACGTGCAGAAGGCCTCGATGGCCGACATGCTCAAGAACGCCGAGTGCGCCTCGATCCTGCAGGTCATCGGGGGCGGCACCGGGCGCAGTTTCGACCTCGACGCAAGTGCGCTACGGCAAGATCATCCTGATGACCGACGCCGACGTCGACGGGGCTCACATCAGGTGCTTGTTGCTGACGCTGATTCACCGGTACATGTCGCCACTGCTTGACGCCGGCCGGGTCTTTGCTGCCGTGCCGCCGCTGCACCGTTTGGAGATCGTCAAGCCGGGCTCGAAGAACGAGATCCGTCTACACGTACTCCGATGCCGAGATGCACAAGGTCCTCGCCGATAGCGAGAAGAAGGGGCTGCGGGTCAAGGACCCGATCCAGCGCTACAAGGGTCTGGGCGAGATGGATGCCTCGCAACTGCGTGAGACCACCATGGACCGGACCAAGCGGCAGTTGCGCCGCGTGACGGTATCCGACGCTTCAGCCGCCAACGACGTGTTCGGGCTGCTGATGGGCAACGACGTAGGTCCCCGGCGCGGTTTCATCGTCGAGGGGTCGGAGGAACTCGACCGGGAGATGCTGGACGTCTAGCGCGAACATGCCCGAAGCCTGGTCGAGCCGTTTGATAGACAACGACCCAGTTGTGAGACGCAGACACCTGTAACAGGTGCGTCGGACTTTCACAGCTGCGGCCGCGGTCGGAGAGTGCTTTGGGGTGCAGCAACTCTGTCTGGGCGGTCGTACCGAGCGGCGGAGTAGCATCCATCCTGCGATGGAAGACTCCTATGAATCCCTGACGGCACAACTGCGTGGCTTGCATCGTCGGGTCGATGAGATTGCGCCGGACATCCAGCGCATCGCCTGTGCGCTGTACGACGCCGACGAGGATCTGCTCAAGACCTTCATCAACTCCACGCGGGACGGCTCTGTGCTTCGCAACTACCAGTACCCGCTGGCCGAATCCGAGTCGCTGAGCCGCATGGCGCGTACGAACGAGCCGCGGCTGCTGACCGACATCCAGCACCAACTGCAACCCACCACCAAGCACTCGAAGTACGTCCTGGACGAGGGCTACCGGTCGTCCTACACATTGCCGCTGAGCCACAACAGCGACGTTCCTCGGGTTCCTGTTCTTCGACTCGCGCGCGTCCGACACGTTCAGTCTGGCCGTGCGCCGCGAGCTGAACCTGTACGGCCAGGTCGTCGCGATGTCGATCGCTCACGAATTGCTGGCCATCCGGTCAGTGGTGAGTTCCGTGATGGTCGCCCGCGACTTCACGTCCTTCCGGGACGCCGAGACGGGTGGGCATCTGCAGCGCATGGCACGCCTGGCTCGGTTGATCGGCCGGGGCCTGGCGGAGCACGACGCGACGATCAGCGACGAGTTCGTCGAGAACGTGTTCCTCTACGCCCCGTTGCACGACATCGGCAAGATTGCCATCCCGGACTCGATCCTGCTCAAGGCCGGGCCGCTGGACGAACAGGAGTGGGACGTGATGCGAACCCACCCCGTGCGCGGCCGGGAGATGATTGATTCAATCGTGGACGATCTGGGGGTGGGCGCTTTGCCCAATCAGGTGATTCTCACCAACATCGTCGAGCTGCACCACGAGGCGTTGGACGGTTCGGGTTACCCGCACGGCTTGCGGGGTGAACAGATCCCGCTTGAGGCGCGAATTGTGGGGGTGGCCGACGTCTACGACGCGTTGACCTCGCGACGGTCCCACAAGCCGGCGTGGGGTCAGGCGGAGGCCTTGACAGAAGTCCAGCGCATGGCGGTCGAGGGGATCCTCGATCCGCGCTGCGTGGAGGTGCTGGTACATGCCGCCGACGAAGCGGCGGACGTCAGGATGCGCTATCCAGATTCCTAGAAGTCGTACAGCGTCAGGTGTCCGGTTTCCACGTCGTACATCGCTCCGGCGACCTCGACGTTCTCGGGCAAGAACGGGAACGACCGGATCCTCTGAACGTCAGCCTCCAACGTCCGCAGCGGATCGTCGATCGTGCGGAACTCCAGCGACCGGGTGTCCACCCCGCTGCTGTCCAGAATCGTCTGGTGCACCTGCGACTCGGTGCTCTTGGCCATGCGGCAGTCGGTGTGCGGCATCACGATCACCCGGTTCACGTCCAGCAGGTACGTGGCCAGCACGAGCGTGCGCAAAACGTCGTCGGTGACCCGGGCGCCGGCATTGCGCAGGATCTTCATGTCCCCGGACGTCATCCCGAGCACGGCCAGCGGATCGATGCGGGAATCCATGCAGGTGATAAGCGCGAGGTGCTTGGCGGCCCGGCCCGACATGCCCGGTTGGTGATAGGACTCCACGAAGCGCCGGTTGCCTGCCAGAACATCGTCAAATGTATTCGTATTCATGATTTGCCCATCATATCTACTGTGCGGATTCGCCGGAGGAGTGGCCCGGGAACACGCCGTGGCTGGGATCGATCAGGGGAGCGGCGTTGTTGACGGCCAGCGCCGCCTCTCCGAAACCGACTGCGATCAGCGGCACCTTCCCCGGGTAAGTGGCGATGTCCCCGGCGGCGTACACATTTGCCAGATTCGTGGCCATTGTGGTGTCCACGCGAATGTGCCGCTTGTCGAGGTCCAGACCCCACTCGGCCAGGGGACCGATGGCAGCGACGAAGCCGAGCGCGGCCACGACCGTGTCCGCCGGGAGCTGCTGACGTTCCTGGGTCTGCTTGTGGGTCACTTCGACGCCACTCACCCGGCCGTTGCCCGCGATCGCGGTGACTTCACTGGACGTGATCAGCCGCACCCCGAGGTCGCGTACCCGGTCCACGGTTCCGGCATGGGCCCGGAACGCATCGCGGCGGTGTACCAGCGTGACGGACTTCGCGATCGGGTGCAGGGACAGAGCCCAGTCGAACGCGGAATCACCGCCTCCGACGATCACGACGTCCTGGCCTGCGTGCACGTCGAGTTTGGGGACGAAGAACACGATCCCGTCGCCGGTGAAGTCCTCGGCTGCCGGCAGCGGACGGGGCCGGAACGCACCGATCCCGGCAGTGACCAGCAGGACCGTTGCCTCGATCCGGGTGCCACCGGCGGTCGTCACCGCAACGCCGTCGCGGGGTCTGCTCGAACGTGACCGCCTGTTCGCCCAGCACGTATTCGGGGGAGTAGGCACCGGCTTGTGCCGCCAGTCCTTCGACCAGGTCGCGGCCGCGGATGGCAGGGAAGCCGGCGACATCATAGATGAGCTTCTCCGGATACATTGCGGAAATCTGCCCGCCGATCTCCGGCAGGGTGTCGCAGATGACTGTGCGGAACCCTCGGAAACCCGCGTAGTACGCGGCATAGAGCCCGACCGGGCCGGCCCCGATGATCAGCAGATCGGTGCGCAGGGTCATGAGTGCCGCCACTTGATGCCGCAGCCCATGGCCGGCCTGATGCGGTTCGTGGCACTGGCTCGCCGTTCAGAGTCAATCGCACCGCCTCCCGCAGTAGATCACCGGTGAGCGGCTGTCCGTTCTTGGGAGAGGAGGCGTCCAGTGCGCCGCGGTAGGTGAGCCGGCCATCGCTGTCGTACAGGAAGAAGTCGGGCGTGCAGACGGCCCCGAACTCGCGGGCGACGTCTTGCTCGGTGTCGATCAGGTAGGGGAAGTTCCACCCAGCCCGCGTCTTCTGGTCGCGCAGTCCCGCCACGTCATCCTCCGGGTACTCGACCGCGTCGTTGCTGCAGATGGCCACCGCGTGCAAGTCGGGGTTCTCGCCCGCTATGGCCGCAATTTCGCGCTCGACCCACTTCACGTAAGGGCAGTGGTTCGCGCTGAAAACGACGAGCACGGCACCGTGCGCGGCGAACTCCCGCAGCGCCACCCGATTGCCGTCCAGATCGGGAAGTTCCGCGTCGGGAAGCGCAGTGCCCAATGGCGTGGGCCCGGACTCGACAGCCATGTCTTCAGGCTAGTCAAGCGATCTCCTGCGGGTGTCCAACGACTCGCTTCCCGCACCCAATGGCGCCGCCAATTCTGGCGTGAATCGCAATTCCTGCATCATTCCCGATTGGTCCGTGACAGCCTCTAGCGCTGCGGTGGTCGCAGGCATAGCGTGCTCTTGGCAGACCACTTCTGGAGGGCGCATGAACAAGGACCTGGGTTTGGTCGTCACCGCTGTCACGGCGGCGACGGCGGTGGTGGTTGGGATGGGTCTGGCAGACGGCAGGGCAAACGCTCCCGTGGTGGCCGGCCGGTCGACCCGGCAGATGCCGCGCGCCATCGTGCGCGAGAAACTGCGCGAGGCGCAGGAGAGGAGTTCGCAGGGCGAGCCCAAGGGCGAGTGAGTTCGAGGCTGAGGGTGAGGGCGCCCGGGAGTCTGAGAACGAGAACCTCGACGGTCCGGCTCAGCAGCAGTACGACCAGCGCGCGTACCCGAAGGGCTACATCAGCACTGCCCGGGCCGTCGCCGCTCGCCATGCTTACGCGCAACTGCCCGACAGCACTCCCTTGGGTACGTTCCGCAAAGGTACGTCGCACAAGGCGCAGAAAGCCGACCTGTCGTCCGACTGGCAGACCCTCGGCCCGGTCAACCCGGTCGTTCCTGCGCCAGTCACCTACACGGGAACCGCGACCAAGAACTCCGGCCGGGTCACGGCGCTTCTGGTAGCCCCGACATGTGATCCGGGAGACTGCCAGCTCTGGATGGCGGCCGCAGGCGGGGGAATCTGGCGCACCGATGACGCCACCGCCGCGGAACCGACCTGGACTGCCCTGGACAACGGACTCACGACGAACACGTTCGGCTCTCTTGCGATGGACCCCAGCGACCCGACGACCATCTATGCCGGATCCGGTGAACCCAGCGGCTCCTCGGACTCCGAGGCCGGTCTGGGGCTGTTCGTCTCGCACAACTCCGGGGACACGTGGTCCCAGGTGCCTGGTAGCACGGCGGCGGCCAAGGACCGCTCCATCGCGGCGATCCTGGTCGATCCCAATGACAGCAACAAGCTCTGGATCGGAACGGCGCTGGCCCGGCACGGCTCATCCAGCGTGAACGGCGGCCGCCGGACCCCGCCGGACGCGCCGGAACTGGGTATCTACAAGAGCACCAATGGCGGCAGTACCTTCACCTTGGACTTCTCGCGTCCTGCGGACCCGACCCCACCGGCGACAGGTTCCGACTTCTTCACCGGCGGCGTGCGCCGGCTGGCCTTCGACCCCAACGACGACAGTCAGATCTACGCGTCGATCCAGGGCTACGGTTTGTATCGCACGGGGAACAGCAACGATGACCCCGGTTGGAACCAGGTGTTCGCCTCGGAATGGGCAGTGGATGCAACGGACCCGGACAACCAGGATCCGCTCGGGTCCTTTACGGACTTCGCCCTCGCGGACACAGGCACAAATACACGGATCTACGTGGGGGACACCACCGACGAGTTCAGCGTCGCGACGTTCTACACCGGCACGGACGTCGACACCGTGTCCGCGGCCGACCTTCTCTCTGCGCAGACTGCGCTGACCGCCCCCTGGGAGCTCAAGTCCGACGACGACATCAGCAATGCGGCCGGTTACAGCTCCTACAACTGGTGCCAGAACGGCCAATGTGGTTACGACGCGTTCATCCAGGTGGACCCCACGGACCCCGACATCGTCTGGCTGGGCGGGTCGATGGCCTACAACGAACTGGCCGCGTTCGGCGAGAAGCCCATCTCCAACGGCCGCGCGGTCGTGCGATCCACTGATGGCGGTACGACCTTCACGGACATGACCAACGACGACCAGGCCGAACCCATCGGCATGCACCCGGACCAGCGCGCTATCGCGCTCAACCCGTCAAAGCCGGCACAGGCGTTCATCGGCTCCGACGGTGGCATGGTGCGTACCAGCGGCGCTTTCGCCGACCAGAGCGGCGAGTGCGATGCGCGCGCCACGGACTGGGGCTTCACGGCGGACGAGAAGACGTTCTGCCAGACGGTTCTGGCATCGGTACCCACTCAGATCGACTCGCTCGACACGGGTCTGAACACCCTGCAGTTCCAATCGCTGACCGCCAACTCGGCAGCGCCGTACACCGACGTGATCGGCGGTACCCAGGACAACGGAACCTGGGCCTGGAACGGCTCCGATGCTGCCGATGCGTGGTTCGAGTCGGTAGGTGGTGACGGCGGCCAGTCCGGAATCAGTTCGGGCGCGGGCAGCCGCATGCACACCTACTACGGGACCGCGGGTGACGTGAACTTTGACGGCAACGATCCGCTCGGGTGGGACTACGTGACTGGTCCCATCGACGCTTCCGGGGAGGCCTCCTCGTTCTACGTGCCGATGATCGCCGACCCCGTGACCAAGGGCACCTACTTCATGGGCGCCGAGTCCCTGTGGCGGACCACGGACAGCGGTGGCGACCCCGATCAGCTGGGCACCCAATGCAACGAGTTGAGCGGAACGGGTCCGTTCGATGACAGTTGCGGGGACTGGGAGCAGGTAGGGCCCACACTGGCGCCGTCCGCCGCTGACTACATCGTGGCGGTTGAGCGCAGTGCCTCGGATGCCGGCACGATGTGGGCGGGCCTGCGATTTGGCGACCTGTTCGTCAGTTCCAATGCCAATGCCGGACGCAGTCAGGTCAGCTTCACGGAGATCGACACCGCGGACACCCCGTCGCGCTTCGTCAGCGGGATCGCGGTCGACCCGGCGAATCCGGACCATGCCTGGATCTCCTACTCCGGTTACAGCGCCTACACTCCCGGCCAGCCTGGGCACGTCTTCGAGGCGTTCTATGACAAGGGCACCGGGACGGCGACTTTCACTGATCGCAGTTACGACCTGGGTGACCAGCCCGTGACGGACGTCGCGGTCGACTGGAAGACCGGGGACGTCTACGCATCGACCGACTTCGGCGTGACTCGCCTTGCCAGTGGAGCGACTGCGTGGTCCACGGTTGCTTCCGGCCTGCCTCCGGTGGCCACATATGGGCTCACCATGGACCCCGGCGCCCGCGTCGTCTACGCCGCCACCCATGGTCGCGGGGCCTACCGTGTGGCCCTGGATCCGGTAGCGCTGATCTCCGGATCGAAGACGGGCGTCACCGGCCAGCGACTCGAGTTCGACAGTGCCGGCTCGGCCGGGTACCAGGGCACGAAGGTGCTGTGGACCTTCCCGGACGGCACGACAGCCACGACGCCGACGGCGGGTTACACGCCGACAACGACGGGTGCGCAGCCGGTGACGCTGGCGATCACGGATGGCAATGGCACGACTGTCACCGCTTCGCAGACGGTGACCGTGACGGCCGCGGCGCAGGCCCTGACGCCCTCATTCGGGCCGGTGAAGGGCACGGCGGGTGGGTTCACCGTGCAGGTGACGAACTTCGATGCCGCTTTCACGCTGGGGCGTGACGTCCACCGCCGGCAAGGCGAAGATCAGTGACTCGGGGCTGGTAACTGTCAGCGGGCTCAAGCCGGGCAAGTCGGCAACAGTGACGGTGACGACCTCGCGCGGCGGATACCCGCAGGGTTCCGCATCCGTGACCGGTTCCTCCCTCAAGCAGTGCAAGCTCACGGTGAAGGCCAAGAAGTCGTCCTACCGGTTGCGCGAGGACAGCACTGTGAAACTGGTCAAGAAGGCCACGACCGGCAAGGGCTGCAAGGTCACCGCGAAGGTGAAGAAGACCAAGCTCACGGGCAACGCCAAGGTGTCGGCGAGCAAGGGTGCCAAGAAGTCGTTGCGGGTCACCGTCGACCGCGGTCGGGTCAAGATCACCGCGACCTACCGGGCGTCCGGGAAGGCCTATGCCGACCGGACCTGGAACCGGAGCTGGCGCTCGGCCAAGGGATAAGTGCCTAGGGAGACACCCAGCGTTGCAGTGACGTCGGGGTCGGCCGATTCGTGAGCATTCCGGGCATCCGTTAGCCGCACGGGCGGGTATTCGCCGCCCCGCATGCTAACCGATGCCCGGCGTGCTCACCGATCCGCAATCAGCCCGGCTCCTCAGCCGAACAGCACGCCCTCGATGATCTCTGGCGGGGGAGCGGCGGCGCCCACAAGAACCTTCGCCGCCGGACTCGGGGTGCCCGATGCGTCCCGGCGGTCGTCGAGTTCTGGCAATGGCAGGGGCTTGCCGCCCGGGGAGCAGGCCAGCGGGGTAGTGCCGATGAAGCCGCCGAGTAACGCGCTCTCCGCGGCGAGCAGGCGGTGGCAGCGTACCCCGACGCCGTCGCGGCCGGTCCGCGGGAACGCCTCGAGCGCCGTGACCTTCACGCTGCTGGCCGCGGCACCCTTGCCCGCAACCGTCACCACCAACGACGCCGGTGAGCCCGTCCCAGCGGCAACGACACGGGCATCCGCCTTGAGCTTCATGCCGGCCACGCCACGGGCGCCGGGGCCCTGCACGGGGACCGTGTCGAGCGCCGACCGCAGCAACTGGCCGGCGGAACTCAGAAAGACCAGATCGTCGTCGGGTTGGGCGACCACGGCGGCTACCAGCGCGTCCTTGGCATCGAGTGCCATCACCTGCCGTGCGCCCGCTTCGAGTTCCAACCGCTTGGCCTTACCCAAGGCGGTGACCAGCGCGATCGTCGCGCCGAACGGCACGACGCCAACAACCTCGACATCGGCCGGCACATGCAGGAATTCCCGCAGTCCCACGGTGGCTTTCAACGAAGGCGAGTCGGCTGTGTCCGGGCACGGTGGGCAGATCGACCACGTCGAGGGGCATCACCTGCGCATCGCTCAGCACGACCGCTACCTGTCCACGAGTAGTGGCCGGAACCAGAGCCAGTAGCGCGTCGTGGGTGACCCGCTTGCTGCCCGCCCGCGGCAGTTCTGCGCCACCGGTGCGCGCAGCCATGCCGGTCACCGACACCAGCACGTGGCAGGGCTCGTCGGGGACCTCGAGGTCGGCGGCCGCCGGCGCCGGACCGGCCGAGTCGAGCAGTGCGGTACGACGGGCATCGCCGAACCGCTCGGCCACGTCAGCCAACTCGGTGTCCAGGGTCGACCGCAGAACGTCCTCGCTGCCCAGCAGTTCCTCAAGACTGGCGATGGTGGCCAGCAACTCGTCGCGCTCGGACTCCAGCTCGATCCGGGAGAACTTCGTGAGCCGGCGCAGCGGCATGTCCAGGATGTAGGTCGCCTGCTCGGCGGACAGGTCGAACACGCTCATCAGCCGTTCCTTGGCCGCGGCGGCGTCGTCACTGCTGCGGATGACCTGGATGACCTCGTCGATGTCCAGGATCGCGATGAGCAGGCCCTCGACCAGGTGCAGGCGAGTGCGCGCCTTCTTCAGGCGGAACTCACTGCGCCGCCGGATGACTTCGCGCCGGTGATCGAGGAACACCTGCAACAGTTCCCGCAGTCCGAGCGTCTTCGGGGCGCCGTCCACCAGCGCCACGGCGTTGATGGTGAAGTTGTCCTCCAGCGGTGTCAGCCGGTACAGGTCCGCGAGTACGGCCTCGGGGTTGAACCCGCTCTTGACCTCAATCACCAAGCGGGTGCCCTGCTCGCCGTCGGACAGGTCGGTGACGGCCGAAACGCCGGCGATCTTCTTGGAGTTGTGCAGTTCCTTGATCTTCTCGATGATCCGCTCGGCGCCGACGTTGTAGGGCAGTTCCGTGACCACGATGCCGCGCTTGCGGGGGGTGAGCGCCTCGATCTGCGCGGTGGCCCGGATCTTGAACGATCCGCGCCCGGACTCGTAGGCCTCCCGGATCCCGTCCAGGCCGATGATCCGCCCGCCGCTGGGCAGGTCAGGCCCGGGGACGAAGCGCATCAGCGTTTCGAGTCCCGCGTTCGGGTGCTTCAGCAGATGGCGGGCGGCGGCGACCACTTCGGTGAGATTGTGCGGAGCCATGTTGGTGGCCATGCCGACCGCGATGCCAGT
The DNA here is from genome assembly GCA_037045455.1 of Candidatus Nanopelagicales bacterium. Classification (GTDB taxonomy): domain Bacteria; phylum Actinomycetota; class Actinomycetes; order S36-B12; family UBA10799; genus JADKAV01. The sequence continues at coordinate 477,629 of JBAOIN010000003.1, forward strand.
CGTTCCGTTGACCAGCAGCGCTGGGATGGCGGCCGGCAGCACCTCGGGCTGGACTTCCCGGCCGTCGTAGTTCGGCACGAAGTCCACGACGTCCTCGTCGATCGCCTCGAGCATGGCCCGCGCGGCCGGGGCCAGGCGGCACTCGGTGTAGCGCATGGCGGCCGGGCCGTCGTCGGGGGAGCCGAAGTTGCCATGGCCGTCGATGAACGGCAGGCGCATGGTGAACGGCTGGGCCATGCGGACCAGCGCGTCGTAGATCGCCGACTCGCCGTGCGGGTGCAGGCGGCCCATCACCTCGCCGACGACCCGGGCGCTCTTCACGTGGCCGCGGTCGGGCCACAGGCTCATCTGGCCCATTTGATAGAGGATGCGGCGCTGCACGGGTTTCAGACCGTCGCGGGCGTCGGGCAGCGCCCGGGAGTAGATGACTGAGTAGGCGTAGGTGAGGAAGGACGACTTCATCTCGACAGCGACGTCGACGTCGGTGACGTGCCCGTCGTCTTCAGGGATGAGAGTGCCCGCAGCCATGTGCCTCATTCTCACTTACCGGCCGGTGCTGGACGGGAGGGGGCGGGTGCGTGTTGACGCCGCGTTCTGCCCGGACTTGCACCTACGTCCGCGGGTCGCTCGCAAGGTGAGCATCAGGCAGGCTTGCCGTTGATAGACAACTGCGCCGGAATCTCACAACCGCCTCCCGAGGGTGTGCAGAAATCCGAATCAGCGCGTACCGTTCAGGCGGCGGACTCGATCAGCGCCCGGATCCGGTCGGAGATGCAGTTCAGATCTGCAGTCAGGTTGTCCCGCAAGAACGGGTCGTCGGTGTTGGCAATGCGGTCGGCCAGTAGGGCCTCACGCTTGCGCAGAAGGTCCAGATCAGCAGTCATGTCACACCTCCGTATGTCTTGCGGTTACTCGACCTGTGGGTTCTATCGGCCAGAAGGAGTATGCATATAAGTACCGTTCTGTGCAATTCGACGCGCACAAGACCGGTACCGGTTCCTCCGGCCGATAGCGTTAGGTGCATGACGTCTGCCCCGGAATTTCCGGCGTATCCCGAACATTGGGAAGCTGACGTCATACTGCGCGACGGACGGATCTGTCACATCCGCCCGATCCGTCCCGAGGACTCCGACGCGCTTGCCGCCTTTCACGAAAGCTTGTCCGCCGAAACCATTTACTACCGGTTCTTCGCGCCCTACCCGAAGCTAACAGAGAAGGATTTGCACCGGTTCACCCACGTCGATCATGTGGACCGGGTCGCCTTCATCGCCCTGGCCGACGGCCGCATCATCGGGGTCGGCCGTTACGACCGGATCGACCGCGCCACCGCCGAGATCGCGTTCGTCATCCACGACGAACACCAGGGCCGTGGTTTGGGTTCCATCCTGCTCGAACATCTGGCCGTTGCCGCCCGCGAACACGGCATCACACGATTCGAGGCCGAGGTGTTGCCAACGAACCGGCGCATGTTGGCCACGTTCGAAGAGGCGGGATACAAGCCGACCCGGGCGATGGACGAGGGCGTTGTGAAGCTGCACTTCGACATCAGTCCCACCGAGTCCTCCCGGGAGGTTATGCAGGCGCGCGAGCAGCGTGCCGAGGCTCGCTCGATCCGATCGCTGCTGGCTCCTCGGGCGGTAGCACTGGTCGGCGCCAGCCGCCGGGAGGGCACGATCGGCAACACCCTGCTGCACAACCTGCGCAAAGCCGAGTTCGGCGGGCCGCTGCTGGCCGTGCATCCCGAGGTCGACGAGATCGCTGGCGTGCCCTGCTATCGCAGCCTGGCCGAGGCGCCCGGTCCGATCGATCTGGCTGTCATCGCCGTGCCAGCCGACCAGGTTCTGGACGCGATCGCGGACTGTGGCAAGGCACGGGTGCGCGGGGCGGTCGTGGTCTCGTCCGGCTTCGGGGAGACCGGCCGGGCCGAGGGCAGACGCTTGCAACGCGACCTCATCGCACACGCCCGCGTCAACGGTCTTCGCATCATCGGGCCGAATGCGCTGGGCATCATCAACACCGACCCGCACGTGCAGCTCAACGCCAGCCTGGTGCCGGACCTGCCTGCCCGTGGCCGCCTCGGTTTCTTCGCCCAGTCGGGTGCGCTGGGGGTCTCCCTGCTCAACCAGGCAACCGAACGCGGCCTCGGGGTGTCGGTCTTCGTCTCCGCCGGCAACCGGGTCGACGTGTCGGCCAACGACCTGTTGCAGTTCTGGGAGGACGACGACACCACCTCGATGGTGCTGCTGTACCTGGAAAGCATCGGCAACCCGCGCAAGTTCACCCGGGTCGCGCGGCGGCTTGGCGCTCACAAACCGATCGTGGCTGTGCGATCCGGTCGCAGTACGCAGTCGCTGCCGCTGGGTCACACCGTGCGCCGCACCGCGCTGCCTCCGCAGGCGATCGATGCCGTGTTCGACCAAGCCGGCGTGATGCAGGTCGACACGCTGGGTGAGTTGTTCGACGTGGCCAGCCTGCTGTGCTTGCAACCGCTGCCCAAAGGCCGCCGGGTGGCGGTGATCGGCAACAGTGACGCGCTCGGGGTGCTGACCGCGGATGCCTGCGAAGCCAGCGGGTTGGCCGTCGCGGGCGAACCGCTGCTGATCGGGCACGCCAGTACAGTCGAGGATCTGGTTGCTGCGGTGGGAGCGGCGATCGAGAGCCCCGACTCCGACGCCGTGATCGTGTTGCACGTGCCGGTGTTGCGCGGCCAGAATCCGCAGTTCGCCGAAGCCCTGCGGCGGCTGGCGGAGACCTCGACGAAGCCCGTCCTCGGCGTCTTCATGGCCTCCGACGAGAGTCGTCGCGTCATCGCCGTTGACGGTCCGCACGGCTTGCCCGGCCGCGGATCCATCCCGGTGTTCCACGAGGTGGAGCCGGCCGTCAAGGCACTGTCCACGCTGGTGGACTACTCGCGCTGGCTGGACACCCCGCGCGGAACGGTTCCGCAACTACCGGATGTGGCCAGCGAGAAGGCCCGGGTTGTCATGCGGACGATCCGGGAGAAGGCGGTCACGGGGCACGGTGAGCAGACGCTGGTGCCGGTTGATTACGAGGACCTGCAGGCACTCCTGAACTGCTACGGCATCCGCCTGTGGGACTCCCATGTCGTGACCAGCGAGGCCCAGGCGGTCACGGTTGCCGAGCAGGTCGGCTATCCAGTCATTCTGAAAACGGTGCACCCGGGTCTGGCGCACCGTCCGGACCTGGGCGGGGTGCGGATCAACTTGGAGAACGAGGCGGCGGTGCGCACCGGGTACTTGAGCCTGGTCGCCACCCTGCCGGCCGAGGCGCAGAAGCGACTGGTCCTGCAGCAACAGGCACCTGCCGGCATCCCTGTCATTGTGGAGAAGCGGGAGGATGCACTGTTCGGTCCGGTGGTGTCGTTCGGTCTGGCCGGGGACGTGCCGCGGTTGCTGGAGGATCGCGGCTATCGGATCCCACCGCTGACCGACCGGGACGTCGACGACCTCATCAAGGCGCCGAAAGCCGCACCGCTGCTATTCGGATATCGCAACGCCCCGCCGGTGGACGTTCAACTGCTCGCGGGCCTGATCCACCGGATCGGGCAACTGGCAGACGATCTTCCCGAGATCACGCGGCTGGAACTGAACCCGGTGATCGCGGCGGGCCGGGCGCTCTCCGTGGTCGGGGCAGCGGCCTGGAGTGGACCGGCCATGATCCGGGCTGATCTGGAAGCGCGCCGACTGCCTGGCTGAGCGCTGCAGATGTGAGCGATGCGCCTCAGATGCGAGCGATGAGCACGGAGCCGATTGCTCACATCTGGGGTGGATTGCTCGCATCCTCTCCGACCGAGTCGGGGTGGTTCACCACCCACACCGCAGGCCCGTCGCTGAAGTGTCAAGATGGGTGGCATGGCGACACCGGTTCCGGCCCGACCCGGGCTGCGGGAGGCGATCGAACGCACTGGGTACTACCCGGTCGTGGTGCAGGACGTCCTCGATGGCGCGCTTGCCACCGAAGAGGTGCGGGACTTCATCGTCCAGCACGAAACCACCTTCGACCGCGCTGACGAGATTCGCCGGCACATCACGGTGCTGCTGCTGACCGACACCCGTCTGCTGGTGGTGCACGTGGATGAACACAGCGACGGTCTGCCAGCGGGCAGCGTGCAAGCCAGTTCCGCCACGGAGTCGGTGCCATTGGGTCTGATCGGCCCGGTCGTGGTGCAGCGAGTTGTAGACAACCCCGCCCATTTCCGGTCTGGCGACCTGCCGAGCGAAGTTGTGCTGACGGTCAATTGGGGCAGCATCAGCCGGGTGGATCTGGAACCAGCGACCTGTGGTGACCCGCAGTGCGAAGCCGATCACGGGTACACGGGCACGCTGGCCGTCGACGACTGGAGCCTGCGCGTGTCGCGGGCTGCGGATGGCGACGATGTCGTTGAGGCAACACTGCGGTTCGCCGGGTCGTTGATCGCCCGCACATCAGGCTGAGCCGACTGCCCCCTCGGCACAAAGGCCAAACGCGCAACCTCGGACGATGCTGGGCTTTCACCTTTGGGCCGCTACGCCCGTGGCTCTGGAAGCAATGATCACGCTGTGTCCTGCGCGAAACGTAGCGTGGTCCGGCAGTGCGCCAAGCTTAGGCGGGTTGCAGTCGGGACATGAACAATGAGCGGTTTCCTAGAAGATGCGGCTCGGGTCGTCCGGGAGCGGCGCGGCAGTCACTGTGGGACGGGCCGCCGCTGAACGGGCAGCCGCTTTGGCCGCGGGGTGCTCGGCATCCCAATGAGCAGGCATCCGCGTCTCGGTGAGATCCACGACACGGCTGCCCAGCAGGTCGGCAGTCGCGACATCGGCAGGTACGACCGTGCCTTCGCTGACCCGGAAGACCAGCGCAATGGCCAGTTCACCGTGCGCCAGCGCCTCAATCCGCCAGGCGGACTCGTCGGTCTTCCGGCACGCCCACTCGAGTTCCTCGACCGGGACATCGGCGCGGCGAGCGGCCCTGTCCACCAAGTCCTCGACAAGGATCTGCTGACCCGCGGAGTGCACGGACAGGCGGCGTGCGCGCTGGATGACGAAATCCATCTCGGCCATGACCGGCTCGGCGAACCGCTCCACGAAATCAAGTGCGAGGTCGGTCTGGGCAGCCACCTCGTCGACCGAGACTCCCTGCCGGATCAACGCCTGGATGTCGCGCGGCGTCAACGAACCCGTCGACTGCCGGACCGAGGTCCGATGGATCGCGCGCCGGACGGCCGCAGCGACGGCCTCGTCGACGGCGACCGTGTACTGGACCCCCCGGCCGTCCTCGAGAACGAGGTGCGTGCCGTCCTCGGACAGGCCTTCGTACCGCAATTCCCGCATGCTGCACCGACTCCCAACCAGTGATGTTGAGATCAGTGTGACACCAGGAGCCGGTTCGCCAGGGCAAGCGCGCGGCGTGTCCGGCGCGGCTTCGTGACGCTGCAGTCTGGCTGTCGGGTGCGCAATCGGTGAGCATTGAGGGCGCCCAAGAACCGTCCGTGGCGCTAACGGGTGCCCGAATTTGCCCACGGATCGGCCGCCCGGGCAGCCGAAGGAGCTGCGCTCAGCCTTCCGCCTTGGCGGCGATGACTTCCAAGGCACTGATCTCGGCCCTGTGCGTGATCCGCATGGCCGCGACCGAGACCAGGCAGGCGGCCACCGCGCAGCCGGCGGTCACCAGGTAGGCGATGTGAGCGCCGGCGGAGTCGATGAGGGCACCGGAGACGGGAGCGGCCACCGCGAGCCCGAGGGCCAGGCCGGTGCTGGTCCACGTGATGCCCTCGGTCAACTGCGCAGCCGGAACGATCCGCTCGACCAGCGCGGTGCCCGAGATCAGCACAGGGCTCACGGACAGGCCGGCCAGGAACGCCACCGGGCCGAGCACCAGCGCATTGGGCGCCAGCGGGAAACCGAGTGTGACCACGGCCATGAGCGCCAGCATCTGGGTCATCCGGCGGCCGTGGAAGCGTGGGCTGGGCAGCGCCCCGTAAATGAATCCGGCCAGCAGCGATCCGAAGGCGTACATGGCCAGGAGCAGCCCGGTGATGGACGTGACCTGCTGCTCCTGAGCGAAGGCCACAGTCACGACCTCGAACGAGCCGAACACCCCACCGATGAACACGAACGCCACGAACAGCCACGGCATGCCCGGGTTGGCCAGCGCGAAGCCGCTGCGCTTGGCCTTGCCGTGCGGGGGTGGTTCGGTGCTGTGTTGCGGGATCAGCCACAGACACCCGATGAGGACGAACACGACGGAGACGACCAGCGCTGCGGTGGGGTGGATCTGCAGCGCCAGCACGGTGGCCAGGGGCGGGCCGAAGACGAACACGACCTCGTCGAGGATGCTCTCCCAGGCGTAGGCGACGTGCAACTCGTCCCCCGTGGGCAGCACGTGGGCCCAACGAGCGCGCACCAGCGACCCTAGGTTGGGCAGTGTCATGCCCGCGCCGACCGCCAGCGGGATGACGACTGACAGTGGCATGCGCAGATCGAGTGCGACCAGCAGCGCGACCATGAACACTGAGTACGCCGACACCGCCCACGGCAGAATCCGGTGCTGGCCGTGCCGGTCGACGAAGCCGCTGACCAAGGGACCACCGATCGCTCCGGCCACCGCGAAACTTGCGGAGATGGTCCCGGCCACCGCGTAGTTCACGCCCTTCGACGTCTCCAATAGGACGATGCCCAGGCTGATCATCGAGATCGGCAAGCGCCCGATGAATCCGGCCCACGTGAAGGCGCTGGCTCCGGGCGTGCGAAGCACACGACCGTAGGGACCCAGCATGCAGTCCAATCTACTTGGGGCTCCTGCGTGCACCCCGGGGCCGGGATCGGCAGGATGAGCGTATGGATGCGGTGCTGCTGGTCTCCTTCGGCGGTCCCGAAGCACCCGACGAGGTGATGCCTTTCCTGCGCAGGGTCACGGCCGGGCGCGGGATGTGCCCGAGGAGCGCCTGCAGCTGGTGGCGGAGCACTACATGTCCCGCGGTGGGGTGTCCCCGATCAACGCTCTGAATAGAGAGCTGCTCGATGCGCTGCGCCCCCGGCTCGACCTCCCGTTGTACTGGGGCAACCGCAATAGCGCTCCCTGGCTCGCCGACGCGTTCGCGCAGATGGCCGCCGACGGTGTGACCCGGGTGATTGCGGTTTTCACCAGTGCCTACTCGTCCTACTCCGGGTGCCGGCAGTATCGCGAGAATCTGGCCGAGGCCGACACCTTCGGATTGCCCGTCGTGAAGCTCCCGAACTATTACAACAACCCCGGTTTCGTGGCCGCCAACTCCGAGAACCTGCGCGCGACCTTGGACAAGGCGGGCGGGGCGGCACGGGTCGTCTTCACCACGCATTCCATCCCGGTGACGATGGCCGCGCAGTCCGGACCACACGGGGACGGCTACCTCTCCCAGCACCTGGAACTGGCCCGGTGTCTCATGGCGGGTCTGGATCACGAATGGGACCTGGTGTTCCAGTCGCGGTCCGGGCCGCCGCACATGCCCTGGCTGGAGCCGGACATCAACGATCACTTGCGGGATCTCCACGACAGAGGCGTCACTGAGGTGGTGGTGGCACCGATCGGCTTCGTCAGTGACCACATGGAAGTTGTGCAAGACCTCGATACCGAAGCGGCGGCCACAGCGGCCGAACTCGGAATGCCGAATGCACAGGATGCCGACGGCTCATACCCATCCCGCATTCGTGGCCGGTCTGGCCGAAGCCATCGCGGCGGTGCGCGCCGGGCGGCTACCTGAGGTCTCCTTCGGGCAGTCGCTGCCCACCCCATGTGCCGCGGGGTGCTGTCCGAATCCGCGAGGCACGAAACCGGCACTGTGTGAGGCTGAAGCATGAGCGAACTGCTGGACCTGGCCTTACGGGTGGCTGCCCGCAGTGCCCGCTTCCTCGAGGACGGGTGGGCGCGCCGGGAAGTCGTGGCCACGAAGAGTTCCTCGACCGACATCGTGACCCAGATGGACCAGGGCAGCGAGCGGCTGCTCGTGGACCACATCCTGGCCGCCCGTCCTGACGACGGCATCATCGGCGAGGAGGGCTCCGACCGGGCCGGCACCACGGGCGTGACGTGGGTGATCGACCCGCTGGACGGCACCGTCAACTACCTGTACGGGTTTCCGTCCTGGGCGGTGAGCGTCGGTGTGCTGGTCGACGGCAAACCCACGTACGGGGTCGTGCATGCGCCGGCGTTGCGAACCGTGTGGCATGGCACCGCGGGGGAGTCGGCATTCGCCAACGAGCGGCCCATCCGGACCGGGCACGTCAGCGAACTGTCATCGGCTCTGCTGGCCACTGGATTCGGCTACGAGGCCGGAGTCCGGGCCATCCAGGGCGGAATCGTCGCCGAACTGCTGCCCCGGGTGCGTGACATCCGCCGGGCAGGGGCGGCAGCAGTGGACATGTGCTGGGTCGCGCAGGGTGTGCTAGACGGGTATTTCGAACGCGGTACGCACCTGTGGGACCGGGCGGCCGCCATGGCCATCTGCGACGGCGCGGGTGTGCGGGTGGGCGGCTTCGATGGCCCGGCGGCTGATCGCATGACGATCGCCACGAACCCCGCCCTCTTCGACGAACTCCACGACACGCTGCGCGCATTGGGAGCGGATCGTGAGTACGACTGACCGGTACCTGCGCTATCTGGCCGCTGAGCGGACGTCGGCGAACATGTACCGCTCGCTTGCCGATCTGACCGACGGCGACCGGCGTGAGGCACTGCTCGAACTCGCGGCCATCGAGGAGCGGCATGCAGCGCACTGGATGGCCCTGCTGCATAAGGCCGGCGCCGAGATCCCGCCCGACACCGGGCTACTGGATCCCGCTGACGAGCAGGTGATGGCAAGGGCGCAAGATCTGGGGCTGGATGCCGTGTTGGGCGATCTGGAACAGGCCGAGCGGGACGCGGTGGGGATGTACGATGCCGAACCCGACGCGCTTCCAGGAATGAGCGACGACGAACGCAAGCATGTTGAGGTGCTGGCCGGGATGATGTCGGGCCCGGCCGCCGCGCCGAACGACGTCCGCGGCACGCTCAATGCCGCGGAGCCCTGGCACCGCACGGACAAGTCGGGCGCGCTGCGGGCGGCGATCTTCGGTGTGAGTGATGGGCTGGTCTCGAACACAGCGCTCGTTATGGGCTTCGCGGGTTCTGGCGTCTCGAACGGCACGGTGCTGTTCGCCGGGTTCGCCGGGTTGCTGGCGGGGGCCTTCTCGATGGCGGCGGGGGAGTACGTGAGCGTGGCGAGTCAGACCGACCTGTTCCGCCGCGAACTGCGGCTGGAGGCCGATGAACTGCGCACCAAGCCGCAGGAGGAGCAGCGCGAACTCGAGCTGATCTACCGGGCCAAAGGCTTGGACGCCGGTACCGCTCGCCGGACCGCCGCGAAGATCATGAGCGATCCCAGAACCGCGCTGGACACGCTGGCGCGCGAGGAACTCGGCCTCGATCCCGACGATCTGGGCAGCCCCGTGCGGGTCGCGGTGTCCAGTTTCCTGGCTTTCGCTGTTGGTGCCTTCGTGCCGGTTCTGCCGTATCTGCTGGCCAGCGGGACTGTCGCCCTGGCGCTCGCGGTGACCCTCGCGCTGCTGTCCATGATCGTCGTGGGTGGCACGGTCGGCCGACTGTCCGGACTCGGCGTGACCCGGGCGGCGCTGCGGCAGGTGCTGGTCGGTGGCGGTGCGGCAGCCGTGACGTATCTGCTCGGCAGGTTGGTGGGCACCGGGCTGGGGTGACACAGGTCGTACATGGCCGTGGCCGGCCGCCCGTTCAGATCTCACGACTGCGTCGTTGTCTCTCAAATGGCACAACCAGCCTGGGGGAAGCCGGACGGCGTCATGGTTGCGTCTGGGGCTCGTGAGGTCCCGATCCGTGAGCATCCTGGGCATCGGTGAGCGCGCCGGGCGCCGAAAACCCGCCCGCGGTGCTCACGGATGCCCGGAATGCTCAGGGATCGGGGGTTGCGCCAGAACTCGCTCAGTCCAACCGGCGCAGCTCACGGGAGTACCACGCCGCGTTGCCGACGTAGGTCTGCACCGAGTGATCGAAATCGCCTGGCTGGACCTTGTTCTCGATGATCTTGGCTGGCACGCCCAGCGCCATGCCGAAACTGGGCACCTCGGTCCCGTTCGGCACCATCGCCCCGGCTCCGACCAACGCATGCGGATGGACCACCACCCGATGCAGGATCACCGAACCCGATCCGATCAGGCAGTCGTCGGAGATGGTGCAGCCCTCCATGTGCACGTTGTGCCCGATCACGCAGCGGTTGCCGATGACCGTGTCGAGCGTGCCGGTGCAGTGGATCACGGAGCCGTCCTGCACGGACGTCTGACTACCGACCCGGATCGCCCCATGGTCCCCGCGCAGGACCGCGGTCGGCCACACAGTGCTCTGGGCGCCGATCGTGACATCCCCGATCACCACAGCGTCGGGATGCACGAAAGCGGTCGGGTCGATGGTCGGTGTCTTGTCGCCGAGCGCGTAGAGGGGCATGGACCTATTTCACACGGGTATGGCTGCGTGACGAGCACTAGGTGTGATCATCACCACAGGGGGCGACCCGCTGCTGACAGAAGCGGGCTGAGTATGGCAACATCACGGCTCGAAACGACATCTCGGGCATGAATCCGCCTCCCGCGGTGTTGCAAGGTGAGCAACGAGGTACAGGAGAGGGAATGGCTACCGACTACGACGCGCCCCGCAAGACCGACGAGGAACTGTCCGAGGACTCCCTCGAGGAGTTGCAGGGCCGCGTCAAGACCGCCGCAGGGGGCGTGGACGAGGACGAGACCGAGATCGCGGAAAGCCTCGAACTGCCCGGTGCCGACCTGTCCAACGAGGCACTCACCGTGCAGGTCGTCCCCAAACAGGAGGACGAGTTCACCTGCTCCGTCTGCTTCCTGGTGCACCACCGCAGCCAGCTGGCCAGTGAGAAGGGCGGGGTGCTGGTCTGCACTGAGTGCGCCTAGCGAGCTGTTACCCGCCTTTGGCAACGTCCGCGACCTGTGGCATGGCGTGAAATCGCCATCCTTGAGCATCCCGGGCATCGGTTAGTCCGCCGGGCGCCAAAAGCCGGTCCGTGATGCTCACGGATGCCCGGAATGCTCACGAATCCCGGGGTCTCACGGGTTCTGAGTTCGTGCTGAGCGCTTAGGGAACCACAGATTAACCATGCCCCGGCTGCAACGTGCCTGAGCGCGCAATCTGCTTCACCCCACATCTAGCGCCATAGCGCTGCTATGACCCACGATGTGGGTCTTGCATCTCACACCCTCAGCCACGTCTCGCTCGGAACAGCGTTAATCAGTACTTCCTTAGGACGCCGGCAGTTCCTTCTTATCCGCCCATCGGGCCATGCTCTGCTGAATGGCCACATCTACCAACGCCACCACCACAGCAGTGGCCAAAGACCACATCAGTACGCGCCGGAAAGGCACCTCAGTGTCGTCCTTGGTGGGCACGGTGCCCTCGTGGCGGTGGGCGTACGCGGAATTCAGACCTTTGCGGGTGGCCCATGCGGCACCGGCAGAGACCAGCGGGGTCAGCAGACGGGGGTTCACGCAACCTCCTCGAAGCGTCGTTGGACCGATCCTATCGGCAGCAACTGCCTGCTTATGCGGTCAAAGCAGCTGCGAGTTCGGATGGCCGGCGACTGCTGATCAGCAGGTAGGGCCATTGCGAGGACTGCAGAGCGACCTTCACGCCCGTCTTCGTGGCGAGGTTGCGCAAGACCAGCAGAGCACGGCCATCGGCATCGCGGCCGGCGACGTCGCGCAAAGCCTGTTCGTCCAGGGCAACGGCGTCCAGAACCGAGGTCCGCGGTACCTCGAGCGCCCCGATATGCAAGGTGGCGTCGTCCACCGAAACCACCAACGCGCGGCGGGTGAGAAGCCAACCAAGACCGGCTACCAGGATCACCAGCACCACGATGGCAGCCGGGACCCCCACGACTGCGGCGAACGTGAAGCACAACAGGGCCGCCAGGCCGAAGACCACAGCAAACACCCACCACGGTGGCCGGATCACCTCGCGATACGTCATGGTCCGATTCTCGCCCTCGTCCCAGATCCGCCAGCACCCGGTCCATAGGATCAGGGCGTGGCATTCGAGGAATCCTGGCCGCAGACGCCCACCAGCCCCCCGCCGGACGCGGTGATGCCGCAGCGGCATGCCGACGCGGTGCCAGTGGGCGCGCAACTGCCCAGCCACTACGACATGTGCTACGGCTGTGGGGCCGGACACCCCGCCGGTCTGCATATGCAGGTGACGGCCGGTGAGTTGAGCGTGCACGCGCAGTTCGAGGTCACCGACCTGCACCAGGGAGCGCCCGGGCTGGCCCACGGCGGACTTCTCAGCACGGCATTCGACGAAGCCCTCGGCGCCCTCAACTGGCTGCTGCTGCGGCCCGCCGTAACCGCTCGTCTCGAAACCGACTTTCGGCGTCCCGTGCCGGTCGGATCGGTGTTGCACATCGACGCCCGCATCGTTGGTCAGTCCGGCCGCAAGGTCTACACCAGGGCTGTCGGCAGACTGGGTCCGGAAGGGCCCGTGGCGTTGACGGCCAGTGCCCTGTTCCTGCAGGTTCCGCTTCAGCATTTCGTGGATCACGGCCGCGCCCAGGACGTGGAACGCGCCGCCGCGCAGCGCGCCCGGGGGGCCATGGAGGTCAACCCGTGAACATGCTGATCAAGCGCCTGGATCCCGACCTGCCGCTGCCCGGTTACGCCCATCCCGGTGATGCCGGTCTAGACCTGTACGCCCGTGCGGCGGTCACCTTGGCGCCGGGGGAGCGGGCGCTGGTGCCGACCGGGGTGGCTATCGCCCTGCCCGCCGGGTACGCCGCCTTCGTGCACCCTCGCAGTGGCCTGGCGGCCAAGCACGGAGTGGGCGTCGTGAACGGGCCGGGCACGATCGACGCCGGTTATCGCGGCGAGATCCAGGTCATCCTGATCAACCTCGACCCCCACCTCGAGGTGCATTTCGAGCGGGGAGATCGCATCGCGCAACTGGTGGTGCAGGAAGTGCCGCAGGTGACATTGACCGAGGTCGCCGACCTGCCGGGCTCTGCGCGCGACGCCGGCGGGTTTGGATCGACCGGCGGTCATCGCGGCGCGCAGGCCTGAACGCACGCGGGTTACGGTGGAACGGATCAACAAGGAGACGACGTGTTCAAGCGACGCAAAGGCGACGGTACCGAGACCACTGACGCCGTGGAGGAGCCCGTGACCCCCGAGCCCGAGCAGCCGGGTGCCGAGGCGCCCAGTGCCGGTCCGTTTGACATCAGTCAGGCCCCCGATGACGGCATCGCGCGGGTCGACCTGGGCGGTCTGCAGATCCCGATCGTCGACAACATGCAACTGCACCTCGACGGCGCGAACGAGGAGGGGGGCAGTTTCGCACTGGCCACCATCGTGCTGGAGGAGCGGCAGGCGGCGATGCAGCTCATGGCCGTGGCCGCACCGCGTTCCGGTGGCTTCTGGGCCGAGGTGATGGACGAGCTCGAGGCGGATATCAACGGCAGCGGTGGCACGATGACCCGCAGCCAGGGCCGGTTCGGTGAGGAGCTCACCGGCACCGTGTCGGCCAGCGACCCGCAGGGCAACGCGGCGGGCGAGCAGCCGGCCAGGTTCATCGGCGCCGAGGGCAACCGCTGGTTCATCCGGGCCATGCTGATGGGCACGGCGGCGGTCGACCCCGGTATGGGGGAGTTCTTCGAGGACATCGTGGCCGGCTGCATCGTCAACCGTGGTGAGCGCCCGATGGCGCCGGGTGACTTGATCCCACTCACGCCCCCGGTGGGCGCCGAGGCCGAGGAGATCGTCGAAGAGGATGACGAGAACGGCCAATACGAGGACATGGAGCCGTTCGAGCGGGGGCCGGAGATCACGGAGACCCGGTGAGTTCCCGGTTCCCTCCAGGAACTCCGGACCACCCGCCGATTGTCGCGTTGTCATCGCTAATCCCGGCGTGTCGTGACCACGACGCGACAGCGCGGGCAACTTCGCGACAAAACCTCAAGGAAGGAAGTCGGCCAGCGCCTGCGGTGCCCGTCCCGCGAGATCCCGGGGCAGCACGTGCAATTCCGAGTGCGCCATAGCGGCCGCCCACTGCTGTGCCACAGCAAGCGGGTGGGTCGGGGTCGTCGGCCAGCGCGACGATCGTGACCGGCCCGGTGATCCGACCGAGTTCAGCAGGCCCGGGCGCAGGTTGCGACGCGGCCACCCGCAAGTCATCGGCGATCTCCGGACGAGCCCTCCACGCCCGTTCCAATTCCCGCACGATCCAGTCGTCTCCGAGCAGCCGAATGCGGTCGAGAACGGCCGATACCCCGAGTTCGGAGATCTCGTCGGCGGTGTGACACGTCAGCGCAGCCACGGCCTTCGGGTTGACCCATCCACGCCGGCATGACCGCGTACAGGGGTCCGTGCCATTGCGCAGCGAACAAGGCCGCGGCATGGGCCCCCAGGGAAACACCCCCGAGCACATCCGGTTGCGCGGCAGAGATCGCCGCGACCATCTGGGCCATCGACAGCCCGCGTACATCGGGTGCCACCAGATCCCAGCCGAGTGCCCGCGTCCGGGGCCCGAACGCTCGCTGTACGAACTCCGGCGACGAGCCGGCGCCGTGAAGCATCACACACCTCGTCACAGGTGCCATTCAAGCGCGCGGCGGTACGCTGGACATGTGAACGCTCAAGAATCCTGGCGGACACGGACCAGCACTGGCCAGATGTGCCAGCACGTGCGCATCTGCGATGCCGCCGTCGGTGACGTCGTCGAGGTGTCGGGACACGTGCACAGTGTGACGCTGCACCCCAGCGGAGGAGTCGAGTCGTTCGAGGCCGACGTCTCCGATGACACCGGTCTCGTGCACCTCGTGTGGTTGGGCCGTCGCCGGCTCACGGGCATCGTGCCGAGCCGGCGAATCAGCGCGCGGGGCAGGGTGGCCGTGCGCGACGGTCGCAAAGTGATCTTCAACCCCGAATACGAGCTCAGCATCCCGAGCGCCGGGTGACGCCTGAGCCCGCGGCCCACCCGGAGGCCGTGCTGCTGGAGCGCGCCATCGGCGGTTGGCGGGGAATGATCGACTCAGGGTTGCCGTCCCTGGTGTTCCTGCTCGTGTACCTGCTGAACGGCCGGGTGCTGCAGCCCGCTCTGCTGGCCGCGCTCGGCACCGGTGTCGTCATCCTCGTGCTGCGACTCGTGCGCAAAGAACCGCTCACGCAGGTGCTGGCGGGATTTGCCGGGGTGGCGATCTCAGCCTGGGTGAGCGCTCGCACCGGCCAGGCCCGGGACTTCTTCCTGTGGGGTCTGATCGTGAACGTCGCCTACGGGTCAGCGTTCCTCATCTCGCTGGCGGTGCGCTGGCCGTTGATGGGCGTGGTGGTCGGCATGTTCATGGGCGACCCCACCGGCTGGCGGCAGGACCCGGAACTGCGCCGCAGATTCGCGGCCGCGACCTGGGTGTGGGTGCTGCTGTTCGGCAGCCGCATCCTCGTGCAGGTGCCGCTCTACTTGGCCGGCTGGGTGGGTGCGCTCGGTGGCGCCAAGATCGTGATGGGGTGGCCGTTGTTCCTGTTCGCCGCCTACGTGACCTATCGGCTGCTGGCGCCGATCTTCCAGGAAAGGCGCTCAGCTGAAGCGGCGGTAGGCAGTCAGTCCGAGGAAGGCTCCGAGGAAACCACCGAGACCGAGCCAGAAACCGGGCACGAACGGTAGGAATCCCAGCAGCAGCCCGGCGATCCCGATCACTGCCGAGATCACCACGACCGTCATCTCCCCGCCGCTGGCTTCACCAGTCTTGGCCGGAGCGGACTCCTGCCGCTTGGCCGGGGGTTGGGCAGCCGAGCTACTTCCGGTGACCCCGTCGATCTCGCGCAGCAGGCGCTCGATGTCGTCGTCATTGCTCATACGTCCATGGGAACACACCGCGCTGGTGAAGCAAAAGCGGCCACCGTCCGAGAGGCCGCGTGAGTCATCGTCCCCGCAGTCACAACACCGTGGGGACGCTCGGCATGCCCGCGTTGGCATGACACCCGCACCTTGGGCAAGGTGAACCCATGGCCTCCAAGACCAAGAAGTCCAGGGCGAATCCGTCGACGAACACGGTCGCCGTCACGCCGGAACCGCTGCCCGCCGACGAGGCCGCGCAGCTCGACCGCTGGTTTCGGGCGGCGAACTACGTCTCCGTCGGCCAGATCTACCTGTTGGACAACCCTTTGTTGCGACGGCCCCTGCAGCCCCGCGACGTGAAGCCGCGGCTGCTCGGGCACTGGGGAACGACGCCGGGGTTGAACTTCATCTACGCCCACCTGAACCGGGTGATCCGCCGGGACGACCGCGACATGATCTACATCGCCGGACCCGGGCACGGCGGACCGGCCATGGTCGCCAACGCCTGGCTGGAAGGCACTTACACCCAGTACTACCCGGACGTTGCGCAAGATGAGCGCGGCATGCAAGCGCTGTTCAAGCAGTTCTCCTTCCCCGGCGGCATCCCGTCGCACGTGGCCCCTGAGACTCCGGGTTCCATCCACGAGGGCGGTGAGCTCGGCTACTCGCTGAGCCATGCGTTCGGCGCGGCGTTCGACAACCCGGACCTCACCGTCGCTTGCGTGATCGGCGACGGCGAGGCGGAGACCGGGCCGCTGGCGACGTCGTGGCACGGCACCAAGTTCCTGAACCCGGTGACCGACGGCGCCGTGCTGCCGATCCTGCACCTGAACGGCTACAAGATCGCCAACCCCACTGTGCTGGCCCGCATCCCGCATGAGGAACTCACGGCCCTGCTCGTCGGCTGTGGCTGGAAGCCGCACTTCGTGGAGGGCGATGACCCCGCGCAAATGCACGCGCTTATGGCAGCCACCCTGGACACGGCCCTGTCCGAGATCGCCGAGATCCAACGCGCCGCCCGCGAGGAAGGCCGGACCGTCCGCTCCCAGTGGCCGATGATCGTGCTGCGCAGTCCGAAAGGCTGGACCGGGCCGCACGTGGTGGACGGCAGGCAGGTCGAAGGAACCTGGCGCAGTCACCAGGTCCCGCTGGCCGAGACCGCGACCAACCGCGCCCACCTGCGACAGCTCGAGCAATGGCTGAAGTCCTACCGGCCCGAAGAATTGTTCGACGCCGACGGCCGTCCCATGCCGGATCTGCTCGACTTCGCGCCGCGGGGCGGCAAGCGGATGTCCGACTCGCCGCACGCAAACGGCGGCCGGTTGCTCAAGGCGTTGGAACAGCCGGACTGGATGGACTACTGCGTGCCGGTTGCCGAGCCGGCGACCCAGATGCACGAACCGACGCGCGTGCTCGGCGGGTACCTGCGAGAGGTGATGAAGGCCAACGACCACACGTTCCGCATCGTTGGTCCTGACGAGACCGAGTCCAACCGGCTCACCGGCGTGCTTGAGGTCACGGGCAAGACCTGGGAGGCCGAGATCCTGGACGAGGAGTGGGACGGGTTCCTCAGCCGGGACGGCAGGGTCATGGAGGTCCTGAGCGAGCACACCTGCCAGGGCTGGCTCGAGGGCTACCTGCTGACCGGGCGGCATGGCCTGTTCAGCTGCTACGAGGCGTTCATCCACATCGTGGACTCAATGTTCAACCAGCACGCGAAGTGGCTCAACACCACCCAGGACATCGGCTGGCGGGTGCCCATCGCCTCCTTGAACTACCTGCTCACGTCCCATGTGTGGCGGCAGGACCACAACGGCTTCAGTCACCAAGATCCCGGTTTCATCGACCATGTGGTCAACAAGAAGCCGGATGTCATCCGTGTGTACCTGCCACCGGATACGAACACACTGCTGTCCACGATGGCGCACTGTCTGAGTAGCCGTGACTACGTCAACGTCGTGGTCGCCGGGAAGCAGCCAGTGCTGGACCTGCTCGACGGCGAGCAGGCGCGCTTGCACTGTACGCGGGGAATCGGCATCTTCGACTGGGCGAGTTCGGATGCTGGCGGCGACCCCGACGTGGTGCTGGGCTGCGCCGGCGACGTGCCCACTATGGAGATCCTGGCCGCCGCGGCGATCCTGCGCGAGCGGCTCCCCGATCTGCGGGTGCGAGTGGTCAATGTCGTCGACCTGATGCGGTTGCTGCCGCACTCCGAGCATCCACACGGCATGACGGACGCGGAGTTCGACGCGTTGTTCACCACCGACAAGCCGATCATCTTCAACTACCACGGATACCCCTGGCTGATCCATCGGCTCACGTACTCCCGCGCCGGGCACGACAACCTCCATGTCCGCGGCTACAAGGAGGAGGGCACGACCACGACGCCCTTCGACATGTGCGTGAGGAACGACATCGACCGTTTCCACCTGGTCATCGACGTAATCGACCGGGTTCCCGGGCTCGGAGCGCACGCCGCGGGCTTGCGACAGGACATGGTCGACCGGCGCATCGCCCACCGCAACCACATTCGCCAGCGCGGGGAGGATCTGCCTGAGGTCCGGGATTGGGTGTGGCCGTTCGGCGACGGAATAGCGTGAGATCTGTGAAGGACTTCAGCGATGCCGACATCACCACGATGTACCGGCAGGAGTACGCCCAGGCGCTGACGGCGCTCGGGCGCTTCAACCTCGCGATCTTCGGCAAGACCGGTACCGGCAAGAGCACCTTGGTCAACGCGATCTTCGGCCAGGACGTCGCGGCCACCGGTACCGGCCGCCCGGTCACCACTGGCCTGGACTACTACATCCATCCCAACGGGCTGCTCGGCATCTACGACTCCCGGGGCTTCGAGACGGGGGAGGCGGGTGACCGCATCCTCGGTGCGCTGGAGGAGGTAGTGGAGGGCACCAGGCAGGCTGATGCGATCGAGCAGATCCACGCCGCCTGGTACACGGTGCGCTGGAGTGACCGCCGCTTCGAGTCCCACCAGGAAGCGTTCGTCGCTCGGCTGCACGACCTGGGACTGCCAGTGATCTTCGTGCTCACCCAAGTGCCCCGGCTGGAGTCGGGACAGACCCACGAGGATGCGCTGGAGTTCGCCCGCTACATCGCCGGGCTGGGGATGCCGCTGGCTGCTGGCGGCCGGGTGTACCTGACCAACGCCAAGGAGGACCCTTTCCTGCACACCGTCGTCTTCGGGCTGCAGGAGCTTTTGGATGCCACATTCGAGACGATTCCGGAAGCCGCCACCGCGGCCCTTTCAGCTGCCCAGCAGCTGGACTGGGGGCGTAAAAGACAGGCTGCTAAGAAGATCATTACGGCAAGTGCGGCGTCTGCCCTGGCCACCGGCGCCACGCCGATTCCCTTTTCCGACGCGGCGGTCTTAGTTCCGCTGCAGATCGGGATGATCGCGCGTTTGACCGCCGCGTATGGCTCGCACTTGCCTTCCGCCCAACTCGCCTCGTTGGTCGGGTCGATGATGCTCGCCTCCGGGGCCACGACCGCCGGTCGCTGGATGGTGTCGTCTTTGTTGCGGGTGGTGCCGGGTGGACAGCCGGCCGCCATGGTGATCTCCGGTTCGGTGGCCGCAAGCATGACCACCGCGATGGGGTGGGCCTGGGTCGCGGTCCTCGAGCGGTTCCTGATGTCCGGGCAAACTCAGGACATCGAGTCCATGCGGACAGTGTTCGCCGAGGAGTTCCGCAAGCGCTTCAAGCTGACCCGGTCGGGGGAGCAGCGCACGCAGTTGCCGCCGGGGGAGTAGGGCTAATGGGGCTTTTCGCGGTGCGCAGCGCCATCCGTTAGACCTTCGACCATCGGTTAGGCGAAATGTCCGCTTTGCCCTCTAACCGATGTTCGAAGGTCTAACCGATGTCAGCACCTCGCGGATCAGGCGCGCGCCTTCTTCGCAGGTGCCCTTTTGGCCGCAGGTGCCTGCTTAGCAGCGGGTTTTGCCGCCTTCTTCGCGGGGGCCTTCTTGGTCGCCGACGCCTTGCGGGCCGGCGCCTTCTTCACGGGCGCCTTCCGGGCCGCAGCCTTCTTGGCCGGCGCCTTCCGGGCCGGAGCCTTCTTGGCCGGCGCCTTCTTCGCGGGGGCCTGCTTCGCAGGCGGCGGCGGTGGGGTCGGCGCCTGCGCACTGCCCGCGAGTGCGGCGATCTCCTCCAGCCCGGCCTTCAGATCCGCGACCAGTTCCTTGGGCTTCGGGACCGCAACGGTGTCGATGTTGACGCCGACCTGGGCCACCCCGTTGTAAGACATCAGCGCGCAGTTCACGGCCGCGCCCGCCTTCGGTGCATAGGGGAGCATGCGCAGGATCTGAGTGCCGGCGAAGAACACGGGAATCGGCGGGCCGGGCACGTTGGTGGCCACGAAGTCCGTGCCCTTCATCAGCCCGCCGGCCACGTAGGTGGCGATGTTCGTGGGCAGCATGGTCAGCAGGCGGAACACCTGATCGGTGAGCACCGCGGCCGGCTCGGTGCGGGCCTGCCGCAGCACCGGGTGCAGCTGCTGGATGCGCTTGGCGGGGTCGGCTTCGTTCAAGGGCACCGGGAACCGGGCGGGTACCCAGGCGTTGCCTTCCTTGCCCGCGTCGGCCGGAGTACGCAGGTTGACCGGCATGTTCACGCGCAATGCATCCGGGATGGTGCCGTTGCGCTCGTGGTAGCGCCGCAAGCCGCCCACGACACCGGCCACGAACGCGTCATTGAGCGTGCCGCGACCGACCTTTCCGGCCTTCTTCAGGTCGTCCAGGGGAATGTCGATCAAGTCGAACCAGACCGACAACGAGCGCTCCCCGAACACCGAGGACATCGGCTCGGAGGCCGGGGCGAGCATGCGTGACAGGGATGCCGCCATCTCGCCGGCGGAGGTGGCCATGCCGATCGGGTCGGTCACGGTGTCTTTCAGGAAGCCGGTGGCGCTGCTCAAGCCGCCGCGCACGTCGTCGGCCACCGTCCTGGCCTCGAAGTTCAGCCCCATCCGCAGCCGGTCACGCTTGCCGGCGACGGCCCCATGAGGCGCCTTGGGCATGTCGCCGCGGTCCTGTCCGGTGCGGTCGAGATCGAACAGCAGCGCGGCCATCTGCAGGCCGCCCACACCGTCGGTGACCGAGTGGTGGATCTTTACGATGAACGCGGCTTGACCCTCCTTGAGGCCGGTGACGAGCAGCATCTCCCATAGTGGCCGGGCCTTGTCGAACTCGCCTTCGGCCATCTGCTCGGCCAGCCGGAACACCGGGCCCATCGTGCCGTCCGGATTCGGCGCAGCAACCCAGCGCAAGTGGTAGTCGAGGTCGAAGTTCGGGTCGATTTCCCAACGCGGCGGTGCCAGGCTCAGCGGGTTGCCGACCGCACGCTGCCGCAGTTTCGGCACCAGTCGCGTGAGCCGGTCGATGCGATCACGAACCACGGTCTCGTCGGGTTCCTGATCCAGCAAGAGCACCAGCGTGATGGTTGAGCGCAGCACGGGATCCTCCTCCACCCCGAACATCACTGCGTCTGCCCATTGCATACGTGGGTCGTCAGCCACGGTTGCCTCCTCGCGGATTCGCTTGCGTTTCATCTTCGTCCATTGCCTGCGGCGGTGCGCGCTGAATCGGGGCACACAGCAGTCCCACAGAGATCCCCACATCTCGAAGATCGCGGCGGTGCGGGGTTGTTGTCAGGGGCCGGTCATAGGGTGGGAGCGTGGAATTCCAACCCTCTGCCAAAGCCCAGGAACGCATCGCTGTACTGCAGGACTTCATGGCCCAGCACGTGTATCCGGCCGAGCCGGTGTACGAGGCCCAAGTCGCAGAACTCACCGCCGCCAGCCGCCCGCATGAACTGCCGGCCGTTGTCGAGGAATTGAAGGCTGAAGCGCGGCGACGCGGCCTGTGGAACCTGTTCCTGCCCGACGAGTCGGGTCTGAGCGTGACCGACTATGCGCCGCTGGCCGAGATCACCGGCCGCAGCCCACATCTGGCACCAGAGGCGCTGAACTGCTCGGCGCCGGACACCGGGAACATGGAAGTGCTGCACATGTTCGGCACGGACGAGCAGAAGCAACGGTGGCTGGAGCCACTGCTGGACGGCCACATCCGCAGCGGGTTCGCCATGACTGAGCCGGAGGTGGCGAGTTCGGATGCCACCAACATCGCCACCCGGATCGAGGCCGATGGCGACGACTACGTCATCAACGGCCGCAAGTGGTGGACGACCGGCGCGATGGACCCGCGTTGCCAGATCCTGATCCTGATGGGAAAGACCGATCCGGAGGCCGACATCCATCGCCAGCAGAGCATGGTGCTGGTGCCGATGGACACCCCGGGGGTGCGGATCGAGCGCAATCTCACGGTCTTCGGTTACTCCGAGCAGCCCGGACACGCCGAGATCTCGTTCACTGACGTGCGGGTGCCCAGAAGCAACCTGCTGGCCGACGAGGGAATGGGCTTCGCCATCGCGCAGGCCCGGCTCGGACCCGGCCGGGTCCACCACTGCATGCGGGCCATCGGGATGGCCGAACGGGCGCTGGACCTGATGTGCGAGCGGTCGCTGGACCGGGTCGCGTTCCACCGGCCGCTGGCTGGCCAGGGAGTCGTCCGGGAATGGATCGCCCGCTCCCGGCTGGCGATCAACCAAGCGCGGCTCTTGGTCCTGCACACAGCGTGGATGATCGACAGCCACGGCGCCAAGGCCGCCCGTCAGCAGATCGCCGGAATCAAGGCCGTTGTGCCGTCGATGGCGCTGGACGTCGTCGACAAGGCGATCCAGACATATGGCGGCGCCGGAGTCAGCCAGGCCAGTCCGCTGGCCGAGATGTGGGCGGGGCTGCGGACGCTGCGGATCGCCGACGGCCCGGACGAGGTGCACCTGCGGGACGTGGCGAGGCTGGAGTTGAAGGCCCACCTCGATGGTTGAGCTGAACGTCAGGGACCAGGATGCGTTCGATGTCCAGGCATTCGGCGGCTGGCTGGGTCAGGCCGTCCCAGGGCTCGGGGAGATCACCCGGATCAGCCAGTTCGCCGGCGGTGCGTCCAACCTGACGTTCCAGATCGACTGCGCCAACGACAGCGTCGTGATGCGGACCTCGCCGACCGGACGCAAGGCCGCCTCCGCCCACGACATGCAACGCGAGGCGCGTCTACTCACCGCACTGCGTCCCGCGTTCGAGAAGGTGCCCGCTGTGCTGGCCGTGGCGGGCGACGAGTCGCCACTCGGCAGGCCGCTGTTCGTCTGCGAATACGTGTCCGGCACGATCCTGCGCCGGGACCTGCCCGAGGGAGTCCCGGTAGAGGCGCTGGCCGAGACGTTCATCCAGACGTTCGTCGATCTGCACGCCGTTGACACCAGCACCGGGGAGTTGGCTGCGTTCAACAAAGGCAGCGGGTACGTCCGGCGGCAGGTCGAAGGCTGGTCCACCCGCTACCGGCAGGCCCGCACCGACGACGTTCCCGACGCCGAGTCCGTCATGACCTGGCTGGCGCAGCGGCAGCCCGAGGACGTTGCCGCCTGCGTGATCCACAACGACTGGCGCTTCGACAACATGGTCCTGGACCCCGCCGACCCCAGCCGGATAAAGGCGGTCCTGGACTGGGAACTGGCCACGCTGGGTGATCCGTTCATGGATCTGGGTTCGGCGATGGCCTACTGGGTGGAACCGGCCGACGAGGAAGGGATGCAGGCCTTCCGCATGCAGCCCTCGACCGCCCCCGGGATGCCCACCCGCGACGGCTTCGTGGACGAGTACTGCCGGCGGGCGGGTAGGCCGCGCCCCGACTGGGCGTTCTATGAGGTCTACGGCTTGTTCCGGTTGGCGGGAATCGCCCAGCAGATCTGGTACCGCTTCTACCACGGGCAGACGAGCAACCCGGCGTTCGCCATGTTCGGCCCGGCCGTGCAGTTCCTGGTGGCGCGCTGCGAGCGGCTGATCAGCGCGTGACGGCGGATAGCGTGCGGACATGACGGTGGAAGAACCGGGCACGCAGGCACCTGAACAACTGCGCCGTTGGCGGATCGCGGTCATCGTCCTCGCGTTACTGAGCCTGACACTGCTGATCACGACGATCGCGTTGCGGGTGCGCTCCGACGCGGCCGTCCGCGAGCGCAACGAAGCGCTGGCCCGCGCTGACGCCGCCACGGCCGAGGCCGGTCAGCAGCAACGCCGCAACGACGAACTGCTCACCCAACTGTCGACGTCCAACGAGCGTCTGGCCGAACTCACCGGTCAGGTACCGGATCTGGGTGCCGCCGACGCGAACGTGGCCCAGCAGGTCGCCGCCCAGCGGGCAGCGAAGAAGGCGCTGGCGAAGGCGCAGGCCCAATTGCGCAACGCCCAGACCTGCGCGGCCGGGGCGTTGCTTGCGCTGTCCCAGGTTCACTCCGGACCGGACGTGGAGTCGGGATCGGATGAAGCGGCGGCCACTCTGGAGTCGGTGATGCCGGCCTGCCGGGCGGGTCTGGAGTAGTTCCGTGGAGCGTGACGGCAACGGGTGGGTCGAGTGCCGGTGCGGAATGCGGCATTGGGGGCGCCACGGAGCAGCCGGGCTCTTCCTCCAAGTCGAGGGCGTCGTACTCCTGCAGTTGCGGCCGGGCTGGGCCCATCAGGGCGGCACGTGGAGCATCCCCGGCGGCGCCCGTGACTCCCACGAGTCGGTCATCGCCGGAGCGTTGCGAGAGGCGCAGGAGGAGACGGCATTGGACCCGGGACTGGTTCGGGTCGAGGGTGTCCATCGACGCCGTCACGCGGACTGGCGCTACGACACGGTCCTCGCGACGGCCGCGACCAGGCCGGCAGTCAGCGAACATGCCGAGAGCGTCGAACTGGACTGGGTGCCGCTGGACATGGTGCCGTCGATGCCACTGCACCCTGGATTCGCGGCGACGCTGCCGGATCTGCGCTTGCCCCGCCTGCG
This sequence comes from Candidatus Nanopelagicales bacterium, assembly GCA_037045455.1. Lineage (GTDB taxonomy): Bacteria > Actinomycetota > Actinomycetes > S36-B12 > UBA10799 > JADKAV01. Next base: position 502,407 of record JBAOIN010000003.1, read on the forward strand.
CTTGGTCGTGGACGCAGCCAACGTGGTGGGCAGCACGCCCAACGGCTGGTGGCGGGACCGGGCGGGCGCCGCCGACCGGCTGCGTCGGGACCTGGAAGCGATCGCCGGGTCCGTGGTCGTCCACGACGGCCGCGACCATCTGGTCAGCCACGTGGAGATGGTGGTGGAGGGACAGGGCACGCGGGGTACCCGAGCCCGAGCTCGACAGTCTCGTGCGGGTGATCCGCGCGGAAGGGCACGGAGACGACACCGATCGCAGCGCGAGCCCGTACCGTGGACGGTGTGGTGATCACGTCCGACCGGGGGTTGCGGGCGCGGGTAGCTGCCAGCCTGCCAGTCTCCGCGCTGCAGGAGATGCTTTCATGAACGGCCGCTACCTGGAGCGCTTCGCGTGGCTGTCGTTGGCCACCGGCTTCGTGGTGCTGGCGCTGAAGACGTTGGCCTGGCAGCTCACCGGCTCCGTGGGCCTGCTGTCCGACGCCCTGGAGTCCACCGTCAACATCGGGGCCGCGCTCGTCGCGCTGTTCGCATTGCGCGCTGCGAACCGGCCGGCCGACGCCGAGCACCACTTCGGCCACGGCAAGGCCGAGTACCTGTCGGCGATGGTGGAGGGCTTTTTGATCCTTGCGGCGTCGGCGGCGATTATCGCGTCGGCGGTCCTGCGCCTGCTCAACCCTCAGCCGCTGGAGCAGGTCGGCATAGGCCTCGCGGTGTCGGTCGTGGCCTCGGTCCTTAACGGCGTGGTTGCCTACGTCCTGATCCGGGTGGGCACCCGCCACCGGTCGATGGTGCTCATCGCCGACGGCAAGCACCTGTTCACCGACGTCTGGACGTCGGCCGGTGTGGTGGTGGGGGTTGCTGCGGTTGCCGTCAGCGGCTGGGAGGTTCTGGACCCGCTGATCGCGCTGACCGTGGGCGCCAACATCCTCTGGACGGGGTGGAAGCTGTTGCGGCAGTCGGTCTCCGGGCTGCTCGACGAGCGTCTGTCGGACGACGACATCGACCGCGTGGTCGAGATTCTGGCTTCGCGGCAGACGGCGACGGTTCAGTTCCACGCCTTGCAGAGCCGGGCCGCGGGCCGGCAGCGGTTCGTCTCCCTGCACATGCTCGTGCCGGGGGTCACGATCGTGCGGGAGGCGCACGACCTGGCCCAGGACATCGAGGACGAGATCGTCGGGGCGCTGCCCGGGAGCGTCGTGAGCATCCACATCGAGCCGCTGGAGGATCCGCGTGCCTGGGACGACATCCCGCACGGCGCGGAGCACCCTCTGCATCCCTCCCGCGGGCCGTTCGGCCAGGGCTGATCGGGTTCAGACTGGCAACCACGGGTGCCGATGTTCGCGCCACAACAGGTTCTGCACCGGCCACGTCGCCAGGTACACATCGGCGCGGTGGTTGAGCTCCGCAGCGTCGGGGGTGGCGGCGGTGATGGCGGCGGCAATCTGCGGCCCCGCGTTGAAACACAGCGCGGAGAAGTCCTGCGCCGGATCGGCCAGCGTCGCGCCGTCCCAGTCCAGCACGCCCAGCAGGGCGCCGTCGTCACCGACCAGGATGTTGCCCCAGCTGAGGTCTCCGTGGACGGGTGCCGGCGTGATGGAACGGGCCACCCTGATCGCCTCGGCCACCTCCGGGCTGTCGTCGACTGTCGCCAGTCCCTCCCACAACCGTGCCCACGGGATGTGCGGGCGGGGCCATTCCCGGGTCGTGCGTAAGACGATCAGCATGCGGGCCAGTTCGGCGCCAAGGCGTTCCTGGGCAGAGGGTGCGAGGTGGGTGTCACCCAGCGGCGTTCCGGGCAGCCGCTCGAGGACCAGGTGATCGGAGTGCAACGCTAGAACCCGGGGAGCGGGCAGCCCCGCCGTCACAGCGGCCTCATGCCGTTCGGCAATGGCCGGTAGGTCGGCCCGGTCGGCATCGGTCAGCGGGAAGCGAAAAACCCGGTCGCCCACGATCTCGATGTGGTTCCGGTTTCCCCGCACGCAACCATTGTGACGGGGGCTGAACCACGAGCCCGGATCAGGACGTGAATTCGCAATTCGTGAGCACTGAAGGGCATCGGTGAGCATGCCGCGGCGCTCACATACGCAGGGAATGCTCACGGATCGGCTGCGGGACGCTTCAGTACCAGTTCTTCTTCTGGAAGTGCGCCCAGGCGCCCAGTGGATCGACGTAGCGGTCCTTGATGTAGGAGGCACCCCACCGGATTTGGGTCTGCGGATTCGTCCGCCAGTCCGCACCGGCACTGGCCATCTTCTCGCCGGGCAGCGACTGCGGGATGCCGGTCGCTCCGGACGACTGATTGACGGCCAAGTGGTTCCAGCCGGACTCCCGAGTCCACAACTGTTCCAGGGCGAACCACTGGTCATCGCCCCAGCTGTAGGTCTGCAGGATGTAGGCACGCGCGTAGGCCTTGGACGCCGCGATCTGTCCAGCCGTGATTGCAGGGATCGGGACTTTCTGCTCGGTGGTTACGCGTTGCTGCACGGCGTAGGTCTTGACCGCCGAGACGGCTGCCTGATGTGCGCCGGCGGCGGGCACGTTCAGCCGCCAGCGGTTGCGGTCCGGCGCGACCTTCAGCACGAACTTCAGGCGGCCTTTGGTGTCAGTGGTCCGGGTCTTGGTGGTCACCCACGTGTCGCCGTCGCTGCTGTACTGGATCTCGACCGAACGCGGAGCGCCACCCAGAACGCGCGCCTTGTTGCGCAGTTTCGTGCCGTCCACGGTGGTTTTGACAGCCTCTTTGAATCCCTTGATCGTGGTGGGCTGCAGATCGGTCGGAGAAGGTGCGGCAAGCGCGGGCGATCCCACCGCAACGACGGCGAACATCGCGACCAGCGCGGCGCTGCGCATTCGGCACTCCACGGGCTCGGACACTACGGGCACTTGCGGCGGCAAGCAACCGGGACACTGGGCTCATCGGCCGTTTCAGGGTCGTTCATAAGGCCCGACCACCCGATGGGCGGCGTGTCGCGCTGGGCAATCTACTCACAGCGGAGTATCTTGCATCGCCGCACCCGATACTGGGCGCGCAGAAAGTGACGAGGATTCGCGTCATATCGCATCAGCACCTGATTACGGCACGATGGGGCTATGGAGGTCACCGAGACGTTACTGCCCGGTGTGGGCATGCGCTACGAGTTCGAAACCGAGAAGCGACAGCGGGTGGGAGTGATCGTCTATCGCGACGGCACCTCCGAGATCATCGGGTTCTCGGGCCGCGACCCCGACGCCGCCCGCACCCTGCTGCATCTGACCGCCGAAGAGGCGGACGCGATCGCGGAGATCCTCGGGGCGCCCCGCTTCGCGCGCAAACTCGCCGACCTCACCCGCGAGATCCCGGGCCTGCACAGCGAGCCCATCCGCATGCCGTCGACCTCCCACTACGTCGGCAAGACGCTGGGGGAGACCCACTGCCGGACGCTGACAGGGGCCAGCATCGTCGCAATCGTGCGTGGAGAGGAGGTGATCTCGTCCCCGGCGCCTGACCAGGTGCTGCTCGCCGGTGACACGTTGATCGTGATCGGGACCTCCTCCGGGGTGCGCAAAGTGCACTCCCTGCTGGATGCGAGCGCCGGACCGTGAAGGGTGACGCCACCTTCCTCGTCGAACTCGGCTTCCTGCTGATCCTGCTCGGAGCCGCCGGGGCGGTCGCACTGCGCATCGGCCTGTCCACCGCACCCCTGTTCCTGCTCGCCGGCCTGCTGGTCGCCGAAGGTGGCCCAATCTCACTGACCAGCGCACGGCCCTTCCTCGACGCTGCAGCGTCGGTCGGCGTTGTGCTCCTGCTACTGGCGCTGGGCCTGGAGTTCTCCACCGACGAGTTCACGACCTCCATGCGAAAGCATGCCCGAAGCGGCGTGGTCGACTTCGTGCTCAACGCCACGCCGGGCCTGATCATCGGGTTGCTGCTCGGCTGGTCGGTCCCGGCCAGCATTGCCATGGCCGGCGTGACGTGGGTTTCCTCCTCGGGCATCGTGGCAAAGGTGCTCGGTGACCTCGACCGACTGGGCAACCGCGAGACGCCGGCGGTGCTGTCCTTGCTGGTGATCGAAGACATCGCGATGGCCGCCTATCTGCCGCTGCTGGGTGTCTTGCTGGTGGGGGGAGCCGTGATCACTGGATCGCTGGGCGCGGCTCTCGGAATCGCGGTGGTCGTGGGCATCCTGCTGTTCGCCCACCGTGCAGAATGGATCGCCGAACGACTGCTGACACACGATGACGACGAGCAGGTTCTGTTGCGGGTACTCGGTCTGACGCTGCTCGTGGCAGGATTCGCCGAACTGCTGCACATCTCCTCGGCGGTGGGCGCCTTCCTGGTGGGGCTGGCGATCCCGGCCGAAGCCGCCCGCCGAGCCCGCCGGGTCATCGAACCCCTGCGCGACCTGTTCGCGGCGGTGTTCTTCCTCGCGTTCGCCTCTCAGACGGATCTGGCCAGCGTCCCTGGCGTCCTGCCCGAGGCGCTGGCTCTCGCGCTGGTTACCCTGCTGACGAAGATCGTCACTGGCTGGTACGCGGCCGGCCGGGAAGGTGCAGCCGCGCGCGGCCGGATGCGCGCGGGGACGGCCCTGATCGCACGGGGCGAGTTCAGCGTGGTGATCGCGGGACTGGCCGTTGCGGCGGGGTTCATTGAGGTCGGTGCCCTGGCCACGGCCTACGTGCTGCTGCTGGCGGTGGCCGGCCCGGTGCTGGCCAGATTCGCGGACACGCTGGCGACACCCTGGGTGCGCAGGGAAGCGGCCCGCGCGTAGAAAGGCGCCCGGCCGGAACGGAAGGGGTTCACAGCCCACCAGGGGCCGGCGTCCGGCGCGGGCGCCCTGGTCCTACTCGCCGAGGGACTCGAACTGCTCGACGGCCTCGCCGAGGTGCTCGAGGGTGCTGCTGGTGGCCAGGTCGTCGATCCCCAGATCGAAGACCTCAGGAGGAGTGTTCATGGGGGTGCCTTTCGAAGTTGGCGGTGTGTGGCCCAATCCCATGAGGTCACAGTTGGGGGCGTGGTGGAAGCCTTACCCGCGGGTAATCGGGCGAACGGACCGTTACTCGCCAGTAGCGCGGCGTTCGGGCGTTTGAGCCGTTGGTGTGTGGTAGCCGGGGCCAGGGATCCATTGACGTGCGACCACTCCGGCAGGACAAAGCGTCGCTTTTACTACTGCGTGGCCAGCTCTCGCAGACCCTGACCATCGATGCGTTGCACCGTCCACTCGTCCATGCCGACCGCACCCAGCCGGCGGTAGAAGCCGATCGCCGATGAGTTCCAGTCCAGCACGGATAGTTCCAGACGGGCGTAGCCGCGCTCCACGCACACCTGCGCAAGGGTTGCCAGCAAGGCGCGGCCGGCACCGCTGCCGCGCGCTGCAGGAGTCACGTACAGATCCTCGAGGTACACCCCGTGCACCCCTTCCCATGTGGAGAAGTTCAGGAACCACAGCGCCATGCCGACCACCTCGCCGTTCACCTGCGCGACATGGCCGAATAGGTGCGGCTGCGTGCAGAACAGGACCTCATACAACTGCGTTTTCGTGATCTTCACTGCGTCCGGTTCGCGCTCGTACTCGGCGAGCTCCCGGATGAATCCCACGAGCGTCGGCACGTCGGCGGGGATGACGGGGCGAACGTCCATGGCCGCCATTCAACCCGATCGCTTCGGTAGCCTGCGGCTTGTGCCCGCATCCTCATCCGACGTTCTCGTCGTGTTCGGCATCACCGGCGATCTTGCCAAACTCATGACGCTCAAATCCCTGTACTTGCTGGACCGCGCTGGCCGGCTCGACGTTCCCATCGTGGGCGTGGCCTTCGACGACTGGAGTCTGGACCATCTCATCCGGCATGCCCGCAAGTGCATCGTCGACGCGGGGGTGGAGGTCGACGAGGATGTCTTCGCCCGGTTCAGCGCCCGGCTGCGTTACGTATCCGGCGACTTCTCGGACGCTGCGACCTACGACCGGGTCAAGCAGGCGATCGGGGATGCGCAGGCGCCGATGTTCTACCTCGAGGTGCCACCGGCGCTGTTCGCGACCGTCATCGGCGGGCTGCACGCAGCGAGGCTCACGGACAACTGCCGGGCCGTCATCGAGAAGCCGTTCGGCCACGACTTGGAGTCGGCGAAGGCACTGAACGCGACCCTGCACGAGTACCTCGACGAGTCGCAGATCTACCGGATCGATCACTTCCTGGGCAAGATGCCGATCGAGGACATCTTGTATCTGCGCTTTGCCAACATCCTGCTGGACCCGGTGTGGAACCGGAACTACGTGTCCACCGTGCAGATCACGATGGCCGAGGATCTAGACGTCGCAGACCGCGGATCGTTCTACGACGCGAACGGGACGTTGCGCGACGTCGTGCAGAATCACTTGCTGCAGACCCTGGCGTTGGTGGCTATGGAACCACCCGCGGGGGATTCGGTCGAGGTTCTCAACGACCGCAAGGTCGAGGTGTTCCAAGCCATGGCGCCAGCAGATCCGCAGCATTGCGTCCGGGGCCAGTACATCGGCTACCTGGACGTGCACGGCGTCGCGCCGAACTCGACGACAGAGACCTACATCGCCTTACGCCTGGAGGTCGACAACTGGCGCTGGCAGGGCGTGCCGTTCTTCCTGCGATCGGGCAAGTGCCTGCCGGAGAAGGTGACCGAGGTGCGTGTCGTGTTCCGGCGGGCGCCCACTCTTCGCTTTGCCAAGGGCAAGAACCGCCTCGAGCCCAACCAGGTGGTGATCCGGATCGATCCGCGGGCGGGGACCTCGTTCGTCCTGCACGCGCGGGATGCCGCTGACGGTGGGACCCGGCTGATCCACCTCGACATGGACTTCGCCGACGAAGGTGGGGACGGCCCGACTCCCTACGAGGCGCTGCTGTATGCGGCCATGCACGGCGACCGCTCGGACTTCACGCGGCAGGACAGCGTCGAACAAACCTGGCGGATCGTGCAGCCCCTGCTGGACGCACCGCCGGCGATCCAGACCTACCAGCCCGGCAGTTGGGGGCCGACCGGGGCAGATGCACTCGCAAGACACTGGGGCGGCTGGCACCAGCCGTGGCTGTGAGCCACCTCGGGCGGGATTGAAAGGGCGATCGGTCAGCGCGCCGGGCGCAAAGAGCCGTCCGTGGTGCTCACCGATGTAACGGATCCGGAGTCGGGGGGTCAGGTGATCAACTCGACTCAGCCAGTAGCAGGGCCCCAACCACCCCGGAGTCCGCTCCCAAACCAGGAGTGCGCACGTCCGGGACCGGCAGGTAGCCGGCCAGTGAGGTCCGCAGCAGGCGAGGCAGACGAGAGTGCAATCCCGCGCGCGAACCGACTCCGCCACCGATGACCAGCACTTCGGGCACTGTCGCGCAGACAATATTGTGCAGCCCTGCGGCGACCACCTGCGCCTCGAAGTCCCACGCTGGGTCGTCGTCGGGCAACTCTGAGGCGGGGAAGCCCAGGCGCGCGTTCATGGCCGGCCCGCTGGCCAGACCCTCGAAGCAGCCCCCGTGGTAGGTGCAGACACCATCGGGCCCGAACTGGGGGAGCAGCATGTGACCCAGTTCGGCGTACTGCGCGCCGTGGCTGAGCCGCCCGTCCAGGACGATCCCCGCGCCTACGCCAGTCCCGATGGTCAGGTAGACCACGTCCCGGGCACCCCGGCCGGCGCCCAGCGCGGCCTCGCCGAGGGCGGCGGCGCCGACGTCGGTGGTGATCGAGACCGGCACGTTCAGGGACTGCTCCAGCAGCCCCCTGATGTCGGCCCCCGGCCAGCCGGGTTTCGGCGTCGCCAGGATCTGCCCGTAGGTCGGCGACTCGGGATCGGTGTCGCAGGGGCCGAACGTTCCAAGGCCCGCCGCGGTCACTTGGTACTGCGCGAAGAACTCGGCGCAGCGGGTGACCAGCGCGGCTGGGTCCGTACCGGTAGGGAACTGCGCGCGGGCCTCGATGCGGCCGTCGGAGCCCACCGCACACACCGTCTTGGTGCCACCCGTCTCTATACCCGCGAACACTGTCCCAACCTAGCCCGGCACACGCGCCGACGATTCCCCCCGAACGCCTGGGTTACCCTCTTGGGGAGATCGCAGGAGGTGTGTGCGACATCGTGAAGTGGGTTCTGGCGCTGGCTGCCGCCCTGATTCTAGTGACCCCTGCGAGCATCGCGCAGGCTGCTGACTCGGTTCCGGTGAAGGGTGCCGATGCATCCTGGCCGAACTGTCCGAAGGGGATGGGGATTCCGTCCCGGAAGTCCAAGGGTCTGCCCATGCCGGCCAAGGACGCCAAGTTCGTGATCCTCGGGCTGACGAACGGGCCGGGGTTCTACCCGAACCCGTGCTTGCAGTCGCAGGTGAACTGGGCCCGGACCCGCGGTATGTGGGTGGGCACCTACGCGATGACCACCTACCCGAAGCCCGCGCAATTGCGCACATACGGACAGACCGGGCCCTGGGCGCCCACCACGCGTGGCAACCGGTTGCGCAACGCCGGCTATGCCCAAGCCCAGTTCAACCTGGCCACGATGGACCGCGTCGGCTTGACCAAGGAGTTCCTGTGGGTCGACGTGGAGCCTTACGAGGTTGCCCCCTGGAGCAGTAGCCGCACCCGCAACAAAGCCGTCCTCGACGGCGTGCTGAAGGGCTACCGCGACGCCGGCGTCGCCACGGGTTTCTACACCTCACCCGGTCCGTGGCAAGACATCATCGGCAGCGCACGGTATGGCCTGCCGGAGTGGCGCACGGCCGGCGGTCACCCCTGGTCAGACACCGGCTACCCCGACGCCCGCCGGATGTGCTCGGTCAGTTCCGTACAGGGTGGTCCGATCCTGGTCGCGCAATGGTGGGACACCAAGCGTGACCACGACCTGCTGTGCCCGCGCGCCCGCGCCGCGACTGCCGTCGAGCGCATGTTCACCTGGATGTCCCTGGAGGCTTCGTGAAGTTCGCCCTCGCTGCTCTCGCGGCCGCTGTGGGGGTCGTTGTGGCTGCCCCGCCCGCGACTGCCGCACAACCTGCACCCAGCACCTGCTTCTCCTACTCGGCCGACCAGTGGCTGCAGACCGAGTTCACCGGCATCGCTGGTGACTGTGCCACGCCGCACAATGGTGAGGTACTGGCAGTCGTGACCATCCCGCCGGAGATCGAGGCCACCGGTTACGGATCCTCGGCCATGAAGGCCTGGGCGTTCCGGGCCTGCCAAGCGCCGTCAGTCGACTACATCTGGCGGTCGGGAACCCCGCGGTATCCCAAGGCGAGCATCGTGCTTCCGCGCACGGCTCGCCTCAATGTGCAGATACCCAGCGGTGTGCAGTGGGTCGCGGGCGAGCGCTGGGCAGCGTGCCTGGGCCAGAGCCGCAATGTGAAGCTGAGCGCGTCGCAGACCCGTGCGGGTTCGGTGCGGGCGCAAGGCGTCCGGCCGTTCGTCTGCTACAACCCCCGGCGGTGGAACGGCGTGGCCTGCGGCAAGTCGGGCGCGGTGAAGCTCACCCATCAGGTGTGGCTCCCGGGCACCTATGACAGCAACTTCCCGGGCTCGACGAAACTGCTCGCGCAGACCCAGAAGGCCTGCCTGAAACTCAAACGCAAGAAGGACACGCTGCGGACGTGGTTCGTCCCCGGCCTGGCTGCCTGGGACCGCGGAAATCGTTACGGATTCTGCGAGTTTGTGAAATAGATAAAGGTCGATCTTGCCAATTAGGCACTTCATCTTCCACAATGGAAACATGAGCCGACTTTCCAAGACTGAGGTCGCACTGATCATCGCGGCCCTGCTGTATGTGGTTTCCCCGATCGACGTCATCCCGGAGGCGATCGCCGGCCCGCTCGGGCTGGGTGACGATGCTGCCATCCTGGGCCTGATCGCGGCCATGATCATGCGCGCGGCGCAACGGCCCAAGGTTGTGGCAGCCGAGGTCCGCCAGCCGTGAGCGACAAGCCCAGCCGGGAGCAGGAGCGCCGCCGCGAGGAGTTCGAGCGGTTGTGCGCGGCGGGTTACACGGTCTGCTGCGGCGGTCGTTAAGGAAGTACTTGGTCAAGGCTGTCCGGGCGAAACGTGGCTGAGGGTGTGAGATGCAAGCCGCACATCGTGGGTCATCGCAGCGCTATGGCCCTGAATGTCGGGTGACGCAGATCGCGCGCGGACATGATTCATCAGTGGTTCATCAAGCCTCGAGCAGGGCGGCCTGCAGGTAGGCGAATAGCGCCGTGCCAGCGTCCTCGCTGTACTGGTGCAACTGCTCCTGCGTGGCCGTGACCTGGTCGCCGTGGAGGCGGTTGAGTAGAGCGCAGCAGATGACGGCGAACTTCGAGAAGCCCCAATGGTTGAGGTAGCCGGCCATCATGGCGCCCTCCATCTCGATGTTGCGCACCCCGTTGTCGTGGATCCATTCCAGCCACGCCATCTTGGTCTCCGGGGTCTCCATGCACACCGCGCCATCGAGCCGGAACTGCTCCAGGAAGAACTCGTTGCTGGCCACGGTCTTGCCGGCAACCATGGGCAGTTCCGGATTGGCGGCGATGATCGCCTCCACCACGTCGGCCGGAAATGTCGAGTCGAACCAGTACTCGCCCATCCCGCCGTTGAGCACCCGATAAGGCTGCAGGTCGGCCATCATGCCCTCGGTAGTGACGACGATGGTGCCGCCCTCCAGACCCACGCCGCCGCTCGTGCCGACCCTCGCCCAGAACACCTCATCCATCGCTGCGAGATCGCCGCGCTTGAGGAAGTAGACCAGGCGCATGAGTTCCTGCACAGCGATGCTGGCGCTGGGCATGCCCATACCGTGTGACGCGAACAGCACCCCGGCGCAGTAGCGGGTGGTGAAGCGTTCCTCCTTGGGCAGGGCAATGATCTCCGCGCCGCTATTGAGGTCGCTCCAGGTCTTCGCGAACCGCTCGATGCGCGCGCCCGAACCTGCCATGACGATCGCCCGGACATCCCGGAAGCGCTCGAGAACAGGATCGTCGCTGGCTACCCCGAAGTGGTAGTAGACGTCGACCTGATCGCCGGCCAGGACAGCATCCAGGAACGTGTGGTTGATGTTCTCGGTCCGCATAGTGCCGACCATAGTGGCCCGTACCGTGCCGATCGAGCCTGCGGTTCTGTGCCGTCCTTGGGGAATCCAAAACGGTGGATCCAGGCCATATCCGGCCCGGATCCACCGTTTTGTGGCAGGTGCCCACGCAAATGCTCGGAAACGGGCCGGATGTGGCCGCAATCCGGGCGTTTGTGGTCAGGCGATGAAGCGCGTGGTGATCACCCGGCCGTCGCGACTGCCGTCGGCCGCGGTGTGATCGGCGACCACGAACGTCCGCTGCAGCCAGCGGTCCGTCCCGTCGAAGCGCGGTTTGAACGGCGTGCGGCCGTGCACGGCGATGTCGTTGTCGACCACGAGTAGGTCGCCTGCCTTGAGCGTCACGCCGGTCGCGTGCTCGCGCACGAGCCGGGCGAGCTCGTCCAAGGCCTCCTGCGCCACGGGGTCCGTGCCCTGCATCAGGTCGGCGTCCAGCCACAGTTTCGGCGAGTCGGGGTCACCGGACAGCACGGGCCGCTGCACCGAACGTGCTGCGGAGCGGCCACCTGCGTAGGACTCGTCGATGCCGGTGGTGAACCGCGGCTGGAACAGTACCGCGCGTGACCGCGGGCTCAGTGTGTCCAGGACAGCGCCGATGCTGCACAACGTGGTTGCAGCCGCTGGGTCGCCGCGCAGGCACAGCAGCAGCAGGTACCGCGGGCGGTGCGGGTGGAACGCCGCCTCGGTGTGGAATTCGAGCATCGACTTGCTCGAGGTCGAGACCTGTCGATCGGCGTTGCGCTTGGTCGGCGAGATGTTCTGCACCACGTCGCCGCCGTGTTCGGGCAAGTAGCCGACAGGCCGTCCCAGCACGCGGCCAACGGTCAGCAGCGCGAATTCCGAGATCTTGTCGGTCTTGTCGGCCAGCAGCGGGTCCTCGGGCGTAGGCGGAATGTTGCCCAGCGCCACGTTCTCCACGAGCATCGCTCCGGAGGCCGGGCCATCGTCCACGAAGTCGACCAACGCGTCGTACAGCGCCGGCGGCAGAGTGCGGCCGGCGTGGGCAACAGCGCGCAGGAAGTCGCTGCTGTTGATCTCGACGTCGGGTACTTCGGGTACCTGCCAGCCGCTGCCGTCGATCACCGCTACGGGCGGGTGCTCGATCTCGGGACCGGGCTTGGTCAGGACCTCGAGCACCGACTGTTCGGCGACCGGGTCGGTCTGACCCAGGACGTGCCGGGTCCAGAACAGCGCGCCTTGGTCGTCTGCAGCCACATCCTCCCAACGGCCTGCGAGCACAGTCACATCGCCGACCCGGCCGGCGACGGGGACGCCATCGGCGCTGGCAAGCACCTGGTCCACCTCGATGCCGAACCCCGCGGCCAACGGGAAGTGCAGGTCACCGGCGACGACTTCGTGCATGGGGTCGGCGACCAGCGGGTCCGTCGAGGGCCGGGGCGGCAGCTGCGTGCAGGCGATGCCGAAGGGCGTGAGCAGCTCGGGGGAGTGGGCACAGATCACCGGGTTCGCGTGCGCCCGGATGGCTGCGACCTCATCGGGTCCAGGTACCTGCCGGAGCACCACGACATCCGCCTCGGCGTCGTCACCGGCGCGCACGTGCAGCGGCTGCAGAACCTGCGTCAGAACACTCATCGATTACCTCCATGTCGGCCCGCCGGGGTGGTGCGGGGGCACATCGGCACGGGTCCAGGGGTGCGGGCCCGTCCTCCCATTGTGCCCGTCCAAGGGTGGTTCTCGTGGCACCAGTACACCCGCCGTTCGGCTGAGGTCGCCTAGGGTTGTCGCGTGCGAGCTGTGTCAGTCGTGGCCGTGATCGGTGTGATGCTGGCCGGATGCGGGTCGTCTTCGCAGCCGGCAGCGCCCGCCGCGGCGGCTTCGGCCAGTCCGGCGACGTCGCCGGTCGAGGCGACCTTGGCGACCTTGTCACGCACGCAGCGGGTGCATCAGCTGCTCATGCCGTCGATCGACTCGCTGAATCCCGGCGCTGCCCGAGCAGTGATCCGTGCGACCCGGCCGGGTGGGCTGATCATCATGGCGCCGGGCACTGCCAGGCAGTGGCGCCGCGTGGTCCGGGCCGCCCAAGACGAAGCGTCGAAGCTGGGCCTGCCGCCGTTGCTGATCGGTGCCGACCAGGAGAACGGCACGCTGGTGCAGCGCATGCGGCTGCCGGTGACGCTTCCGGGGGCGATGGTACTGGGTGCGGCGGTGGCCGGTGACGCCGAGCGTGGTTCGGGTGCCGCTGCCGAACTTGCCGAGGTCACAGGGAACTGGCTGGCAGCCGGGGGCGTCAACATCGACTTCGCGCCCGTCGCTGACGTCAACGTCCGGCCCAGCAATCCGGTCATCGGCATTCGTTCACCGGGTGCTTTCCCCGATGTCGTTGCGGACGCGGTGGTCGGCCAGGTGCAGGGTTTCGACGCCGCGGGGACGCTGTCGACGGCCAAGCATTTCCCCGGGCACGGTGACACTGCCACCGACAGCCACCTCGGCCTGGCCAAGGTCACGCATTCCAGAGCGAAGATGAATCGGATCGACCTGCCGCCTTTCGAGGCCGCTGTGAAGGCGGGGATACCGGCGATCATGGTCGCGCATGTGACGGTCCCGGCGTTCGACTCGAAACCGGCCAGTGTGTCCAAGAAGATCGTGACGGGGCTGCTGCGCACGCGGATGGGCTTTGACGGTTTGGTGGTCACCGATTCGCTGGGTATGGGCGCGGTGGCGGGGCGTCCGCATCTGGCCGCCGAGGTGGTGCGAGCCGGCGGCGACGTCCTGCTGATGCCCAACGACCCCAATGGGGCCGCTGCGCAGGTGATGGCCGCAGTCGGCACATGCGCGCGTTGATGACGCGGTGCGGCATGTCTTGGAGGCCAAGCAGCGGCTCGGCCTGCTCGACGGTGAGCCGTCCTATCCCGCACCACCCAGCACCAAGCAGACGAGAAGCGTTGCCCGATCTGCTGCGGAGGCCGGCATCACTGTATTGGGCGCATGCAAGGTGCTGGTGAGCAAGGGTGCCACGGTCGTCGGGTCCGGCGCTGTGGCCGATGGCGTGCGCGCCGGACTGCGCGCTGCTGGGGTTGGATCGGGTCCGGTGCGGGTCGCTGTGGGATCCGGGAATCCCGGAGCGGTCGACGTGTGGGTCGCGACCGGTTCGCCCTATGGGGCGTTACGCGCTTCCGCCCGCCAGCGGGTTCTTACCTATGGCGACGTCGGCGCGTCCGGGTGGGCCGCCGGGCAGGCGATCGCCGGGAAGTTGGACGCGCTTGGGGGCCTGCCGGTCAGAGGCCCGAATGCCTGCACAAGGGTGAAGTAACGACCGGCCTGCTCTCAGACACCCTTCGTTCGGAACAGCGTTGATCAGTGCGTCCCTAATCCGTGAGCATTCCGGGCATCCGTGAGCAGTACGGACGGGTCTTTGGTGCCCGGAATGCTCACGGATGCCCAGAGTGCTAAGGAACCACTGATTAATCATGCCCTGGCTGCAACGAGCCTGACCGAGCGATCTGCGGCCCCCACATCAAGTGCCATAGCGCTGCTATGACACAAGATGCGCCGAACCCACATCTCACCCGGCCAGCCCCGTTTCGCGCAAGACACAGCATTAATCAGTACTTCCCTAACCGATTGCGATGTCACTCGCCAGACACGCCTTGCCACACGTCGGCCGCTGCTCTGAGCAGCCGTCAGTGCAGCAGGTCGGCCAGTGCCTTCTCCTGCTCTTCTGTGGCCACGAACAGCAACTCGTCACCGACCTCCAGCGGGTCGTCCTTCGACGGCGGGATCACCCGGTCCTCGCGCAGAATCGCGACCAGGGAGGTGTCGGTCGGCCAGTCGACGTCGCCGACCGCACGACCGATGACCGCCGAGTCGTGCGGCAGGGTCATCTCCACCAGGTTCGTCTTGCTCTGCCGGAACGTCATCAACCGAACCAGGTCACCCACGGCCACGGCTTCTTCGACCAGGGCGCTGAGCAGTCGGGGAGTGGAGACAGCCACATCCACGCCCCACATCTCGTCGAAGAGCCACTCGTTCTTGGGGTGGTTGACCCGCGCCACGACGCGGGGTACCCCGTACTCGGTCTTGGCCAGCAGCGACACCACCAGGTTGACCTTGTCGTCACCGGTTGCAGCGACCACAACCTGGCACTGTTCGAGGCCGACCTGATCCAGGGATGCCATCTCGCAGGCATCAGCCTTCACGATCTCCACGCCCTCGATGCGGCTGCGCTCGATGAGTCCCGCGTCCTTGTCTATGAGCATGACGTCGTGACCGATCGTCACGAGTTCGCGGGCGATCGACTTCCCGACCTTGCCGGCTCCGGCAACTGCGACCTTCATTCCGGACTCACCGCCTTTGCTGCGCAGTGGGCGACCACGTCATCGACGGACTCCTTGGCCGTCAGCAGGATCGGGTCGTCTCCCTCCTGCAGCACGCTGCCGGCAGTGGGGATGACCACCCCGCCCTCCCGGTAGATCATGGCCACGCGGCTGGGAAGCCCGAACGTGAGGTCCTCGGCGCGATTGCCGTACCAGCTGCGTTCCAGGTTGACCCGGTGTAGCACGGCAGCCCCGGTGTCGTCGCTCCACAGTTGCTCGGGATCCCCGGGCAGCAGGTGCCGCATCATCTGCTCGGTCGTCCAGGCCACTGTTGCGACGGTAGGGATGCCCAATCGCGCGTAGATCGCCGCCCGGCGGGGGTCGTAGATGCGGGCCACGACCCGGTCGACCCCGAACTTCTCGCGGGCCACGCGGGCGGCGACGATGTTGGAGTTGTCACCGCTGCTGACCGCGGCGAACGCCTGGGCGTGTTCGATGCCGGCGGCGAGCATCGTGTCCTGGTCAAAACCGATGCCCTGCACGGTCGCTCCCTCGAACGAGCTGCCCAGCCGGCTGAACGAGTCCGTACTCTGATCGATCACCGCCACTGAATGGCCGATCTCGTCGAGCGTGCGGGCCAGCCGCGAGCCGACCCGTCCACATCCCATCACCACGAAGTGCACGCCTCAACGCTACTCGCGTGGTGTGGCAGGGTGCGCGCTGCGGTCGTTAGCAAGATCGCGCGCGGTCACCGTGCATGTCGCAGCCCGCCGGACGAACGCCTGATCCAACGAACCGGGGGAGAAACTGCGGGCGCGTAACTCGCCCCGATCAGTTGGCTCGGCCGGGGAACTTAGGTCAGGGTTGCTCGCGAACGGCCCCCTCGCCGCCCTACGATCAAGGCGTGCTCACTCCGAAGGAGCTCTTGCTGGGCCGGGCCCAGCGCAGCGACAAGCTGCACTCCACGCTCCTGCCCAAGCGCATCGCGCTCCCGGTCTTCGCCTCCGACGCCTTGTCCTCGGTCTCCTACGCAACGCAGGAGATCCTGCTCGTATTGTCCCTGGGTGGCCTGGCGTTCTTCCACTACGCACCGTGGGTCGGCCTGCTGGTCGTGGCGGTCATGCTGGTCGTGGTCGCCTCCTACCGGCAGAACGTGCACGCCTACCCCAGTGGCGGTGGCGACTACGAGGTCGCCACCAAGAACCTCGGCCCGAGTGCAGGACTGACGGTCGCCAGTGCGCTTGCTGGTGGACTACGTGATGACCGTGGCAGTGTCCATGTCGGCGGCCTCGGCGAACATCGCTTCCGCGGTGCCGTGGTTCGGCCAGCATCTGGTCGCCCTGACCGTTGGCATGATCGTGCTGGTCACGTTGCTGAACCTGCGCGGTGTCCGGGAGTCCGGGACGTTGTTCGCGATCCCCACCTACGCGTTCATCTTCGGAATCTTCGCCATGATCATCACAGCCGGTGTCCGGCTGCTGATGGGCGACTCGCTGCTCGCGGAATCCGCCAACTACACGATCAAGCCGGAGGCGGCGTTCACGGGGGCGGCGCTGGTCTTCTTGCTGGCGCGCGCGTTCTCCTCGGGATGTACGGCCCTCACCGGTGTCGAGGCGATCTCCAACGGAGTGCCGGCGTTCCGCAAGCCGAAGAGCGACAACGCGGCCAAGACGCTGGTGATGCTCGGGGCACTGAGCGTCACGATGTTCATGTCCATCACGCTGCTGGCGCTGGTGACCCAGGTGAAGGTGACGGAGTTCGACTCCGACCTCATCGGTCTGCCGCCCGGGACCGATCAGATGACTGTCATCGCCCAGATCGCCGAGGCAGTCTTCAGCAACTTCCCGCCGATGTTCATCTTCGTCTCGGTGACGACGGCGCTGATCCTGGCCCTGGCGGCCAACACGGCGTTCAACGGCTTCCCGGTGCTCGGTTCGATCCTGGCCCAGGACAGCTATCTGCCCCGGCAACTGCACAACCGCGGCGACCGGCTGGCGTTCAGCAACGGCATCCTGACGCTGGCGGCGCTTGCGATCATCCTGGTCGTCATCTTCAAGGCCAGCGTCACGGCGCTGATCCAGCTCTACATCGTGGGTGTCTTCGTGAGCTTCACGTTGAGCCAACTGGGGATGATCCGGCACTGGACGCGCCTGCTGGCCACCGAGGAGGACGCCGCGGTGCGCCGCTCCTACGTCCGCCGCCGGATCGTCAACGGCGTCGGGTTCGTGATGACCGGCACGGTTCTGATCATCGTGCTGGCCACGAAGTTCACCCGTGGCGCCTGGATCGTCTGTATCGCGATGCCGGTGCTCTTCTTGCTGATGAAGGCGATCCAGCGGCACTACTCCAAGGTCTCGATCGAACTCACCCCGCAGGACGACGAGCGCTTCCTGTTGCCCGCTCGCGTGCACGCGGTGGTGCTGGTCGCGAAACTGCACAAGCCGACCCTGCGTGCCCTGTCCTACGCCCGCGCAACCCGTCCGTCCACGCTGGAGGCGCTCACGGTCGAGGTCAGTCCGGGCGACAGCGAGGCGTTGATCGAGGAGTGGGAGCGCCGCGACATCCCGGTGACGCTGAAGGTCCTCGAGAGCCCCTTCCGCGAGATCACCCGCCCAGTGGTGGACTACGTGCGCAGCATCCGTCGTGACAGCCCGCGCGACCTCGTCACCGTCTACGTGCCGGAGTACGTGGTGGGGCACTGGTGGGAGCACCTACTGCACAACCAGAGCGCACTGCGTCTGAAGAGCCGGCTGCTGTTCACCCCCGGTGTGATGGTGGTCAGCGTGCCGTGGCAACTGGAATCCAGTGACCGCGTGCTCGATCGGGTCGATGCGGAAGCGCCCGGCGCCATCTACCGTGGGCTGCCTGCTGCGGAACCTGCCCAGCGGTCGTGATCGACCTGCAGTTGGACTCGCCGGCTGACGGTGGTGCCTGTGTGGGACGGGCGGACGGACAGGTGGTGTTCGCGCGGCACGGGTTGCCGGGGGAACACGTCGGCGTCGAGGTGCAGGCGCAGGCGAAGCGCTTCTTGCGCGCAGACGTCGTGCGGGTCTCCTCGCCGAATCCACAGCGGGTGGCCTCACCTTGCCCGTACTTCCGCCCCGGGGGCTGTGGGGGATGCGCCTGGTTGCACGCCGACCCTGACTATCAACTGGAACTCAAGGGGCAGGTGGCTGACCGACACGTTGCAGCAGGATCGGCGGCGTCGAGTGGCCGGTACGCGTGCGCTCGATCGGCCCGGCGACCGGTTGGCGCACGCGGTTGACTCTGCACGTCGAGGATGGCCGCGCCGGGCTTCCACCCGATCGCCTCGCACGAGCTGATCGCCGTCGATCACTGCCTGCAGGCTGCACCTGAACTGGACCTGGACGAGATCCTGCGCGAGCGCTGGGGGAGTCCAACTGTCCACGTGAGCTTGAGCGATAACGGCCGCAGCATCATTGCGGGCTCGCAGCGTATGGGTCCCGACGAGCACGTTCACACGGTCCTGGGCCGCCGGTTGCGCCGACCGGTCGACGGCTTCTGGCAATCCCACCGGGATGGGGCGGCGACGCTGGCTGCCGCGGTGCGGGATCTCGCTGCTCCGGCTGAGCGGATCGTCGACCTGTATGCGGGGGTGGGCTTGTTCGGACTCACCCTGGATGCCCCTCACGTGACATTGGTGGAGGGGGATCGCGCCGCCGCGGCGCATGCCCGCCGCAATGGTCAGGCGCGGGTGCTCAACGTCGACGTGAAGCGCTGGCGTCCGGAGCCGGCCGACCTGGTGGTGCTGGATCCACCGCGGGCAGGTGCGGGGCCGAAGGTGGTTTCAGCCGTTGCCGCCGCGAAGCCGGAGCAGGTTGTCTACGTCAGTTGCGACCCGGCGACCTTGGCCAGGGACCTGCGCCATTTCGCCGAGCACGGTTATCGGCCCGACCACATCGAGGGCTTCGACCTGTTCCCGGGTACTGCGCACGTCGAGACGGTCGTGCGGTTGACGCGCTGACGCTGGAAGAACTGGGCGCTTCATCGGGACGCGCCCCAACAACTAGGCTGGACTGCGGACCTCGTGATGGGAGATGTGCGTGGCAAGTCTCGACAGTTTCGGTGCCAAGGCGGCGTTGCAGGTGGGCGAGGAGTCGTTCGAGTATTTCTCGCTCGACGCCCTGGGTGAACTCAACCTCCCGTATACCCACAGGGTTCTGCTGGAGAACCTGCTGCGCACCGAGGACGGAGCAAACGTCACCGCCGAGCAGATCCGTGCCCTGGCTTCGTGGGACGCTGGCGCCGAGCCGAGCCAGGAGATCCAGTTCACGCCGGCGCGCGTGATCATGCAGGACTTCACCGGTGTGCCGTGCGTGGTTGATCTGGCCACGATGCGCGAGGCGTTCACCGAGATGGGCGGCGACCCGGACCGGATCAACCCGCTGGCCCCCGCCGAGCTCGTGATTGACCACAGCGTCATCGCCGACTACTTCGGGACTCAGCAGGCGCTGCAGCTCAACGTCGCGCTGGAGTACGAACGCAACCGCGAGCGCTACCAGTTCCTGCGCTGGGGGCAGAGCGCCTTCGACGAGTTCAAGGTGGTCCCGCCCGGCACGGGGATCGTGCACCAAGTGAACATCGAGCACCTTGCGCGCGTGGTCATGGTGCGCAACGGCCAGGCCTACCCCGACACCTGCGTCGGCACCGACTCCCACACCACGATGGTCAACGGCCTGGGTGTCCTGGGCTGGGGTGTCGGCGGCATCGAGGCCGAGGCTGCGATGCTCGGACAGCCGGTCAGCATGCTGATTCCGCGGGTGGTCGGCTTCAAACTCAGCGGCTCGCTGCCTGCCGGAGCGACCGCCACGGACCTCGTGCTCACCATCACAGAGAAGCTGCGCCAGCACGGCGTCGTCGGCAAGTTCGTGGAGTTCTACGGGGAGGGTGTGGCCGCAGTGCCGCTGGCCAACCGGGCCACGATCGGCAACATGAGCCCGGAGTACGGCTCGACCGTGGCGATCTTCCCGATCGATGACGAGACGTTGGCCTACCTGCGGCTGACCGGCCGCACCGACCAGCAGACTCGCGATCGTCGAGGCCTATGCGAAGGCCCAGGGTCTGTGGCACGACCCGGCCAAGGAGCCGGTGTACAGCGAGTACCTGGAACTCGACCTGGCCGATGTGGTGCCCAGCCTGGCCGGGCCAAAGCGCCCGCAGGACCGGGTCGCTGCTGAGCGAGGCGGCGCAGTCATTCGCCGAGGCGCTGCCGCACCTACACCGAGGACGCCGCCCGCACCGCCAGCCTGCAGCTGGAGGGACAGGACGTCACGATCGGGCATGGCGCCGTGGTGATCGCGGCCATCACGTCGTGCACGAACACCTCCAACCCGAGCGTCATGCTGGGCGCGGCGTTGCTTGCCAAGAAGGCTGTGGAAGCGGGCTTGACCCGCAAGCCGTGGGTCAAAACCACGCTGGCACCCGGTTCGCAGGTTGTCACCGACTACTACGAGAAGTCAGGCCTGCTGCCGTACCTGGAGAAGCTCGGCTTCGACATCGTCGGCTACGGCTGCACCACTTGCATCGGCAACTCCGGACCGCTTCCGACGGAGTTGAGCCAGGCTGATCCAGAGCAGCGACCTCGCGGCGGTCTCGGTGCTTTCGGGCAACCGCAACTTCGAGGGCCGGATCAACCCGGACGTGAAGATGAACTACCTCGCGTCGCCGCCGCTGGTCGTGGCCTACGCCCTGCTAGGCCGCATGGACGTGGACATCACCACCGAACCGCTGGGGACCGGTACCGACGGTCAGCCCGTCTACCTGCGCGACATCTGGCCGACCGATGCCGAGGTGCAGGACGTCATCCGGCAGGCGATCGACGACGACATGTACGCCCGCCGGTACGCCGATGTCTTCGCCGGCGACGACACCTGGCGCAACCTGCCGACCCCGACCGGCGCGACGTTCGCCTGGGACGCCGATTCGACCTATGTCCGTAAGCCCCCGTACTTCGAGGGCATGGCCGCCGCGCCGGCACCGGTGACCGATGTGAGCGGCGCCCGAGTGCTGGCAAAGCTGGGCGACTCGGTGACAACCGACCACATCTCCCCGGCCGGTGCGATCAAGGCCGACTCCCCGGCCGGCCGCTACCTCGCCGAGCACGGGGTGGACGTCAAGGACTTCAACTCCTACGGCTCGCGCCGCGGCAACCATGAGGTGATGATCCGGGGGACCTTCGCGAACATCCGCCTGCGCAACCAGCTGGTGCCCGGCGTCGAAGGTGGCTTCACCATCGATTTCACCACCGGCGAGCAGAGCACCATCTACGACGCCGCTCAGAACTATGCGGGCACTCCGCTGGTGATTCTGGCCGGTAAGGAGTACGGATCGGGGTCCAGCCGGGACTGGGCGGCCAAGGGCACGTCGCTGCTGGGCGTGAAGGTCGTCATCGCCGAGTCCTACGAGCGGATCCACCGCTCCAACCTGATCGGTATGGGTGTGCTGCCGCTGCAGTTCCCGGCCGGGGAGAACGCCGACAGCCTTGGCCTGACCGGCGAGGAGGTCTTCGACGTCGAGGGTGTGACTGCGCTGAACGACGGCTCGATCCCGGGCACGGTGAGGGTCCGGGCCGGCGACAAGGAGTTCGACGCCATCGTCCGCATCGACACGCCGGGCGAGGCCGACTACTACCGCAACGGCGGCATTCTGCAGTACGTCCTGCGGTCGCTCATGCAGGCGTGAACACCGCACCTCCTGGCTGGCCGGCGGATCTGGCGCCCGTCGGCTTCGAGGAGCAGGTGACGGGGTGGTTGCTGGACCGGTTGCCGCCGGAGTTCCGTACCTCGCCCATCCGCAAGCATCCGCTGGTGCTGGCCATGGCGGCCCGGGAACATGCAGCGGCCACGCTGGACGGCACCCGGGAGGTCTACCGGAACCTCCGCTCGGAGTTGCGCGACCATGTCCAGCCCGAGGAGATCGACGCCGGGCTGGTGGCGCTGGAGGCGCTGGCCGCGGAGTTCTCGCGCACGCTGCGGGAGGTGCAGATGGTCGAGGAGGCCATGCGCGGCAGGATCTGGAAGCCCTCGGCTCTAACCGGCGTTCGAAACCTGGCCGCACCCGTGAAGAGAACTTCTGGAGTGGCCAGGTTCTGACACGACGCGCCGTGGGTGCGCATTGGATCGTCGGAGTGTCGCGTTCGAAACCTGGCCGCACTGCGCCGGCTCGGCCAGGTTTCGAACGCGAGGACGGCTCAACGGGCGCCGCGGCGCCACCCTCGTACACTGAATCTCGTGCTCGAGCAGATCTCAACACCTGCGGACCTCCGCGATCTCTCCGACGAGCAGTTGGACACGCTCGCCGCCGAGATCCGCGAATTCCTGGTGGAAAAGGTCGCGCGCACCGGGGGTCACCTCGGGCCCAACCTGGGCGTGGTGGAGCTGACGATCGCGCTGCACCGGGTGTTCGACTCCCCGCGCGATGCGCTGCTGTGGGACACCGGCCACCAGGCCTACGTGCACAAGATCCTCACCGGGCGCCGCGACGGGTTCGATCAGTTGCGCCAGCGCGGGGGGATGTCGGGCTATCCCACTCGGGCCGAAAGTGAGCACGACTGGATCGAGAACTCCCACGCCAGCACGTCACTGTCCTATGCCGACGGCCTGGCCAAGGCCTGGCAGGCACGCGGCGAACTCGGCCGGCGCCACGTGGTCCCGATCATCGGCGACGGCGCCCTGACCGGTGGAATGGCCTGGGAGGCACTGAACAACATCGCGGGCTCGGATCGGCCCATGGTGATCGTGGTCAACGACAACGAGCGCTCCTACGACCCCACGATCGGGGGGCTGGCCAACCATCTGGCCACGCTGCGCACGACCGGCGGGTACGAGAAGTTCCTGAACTGGGGCCGGCGGGCGCTGAACCGCACGCCCGTGGTCGGCAAGCCCGCCTTCGAGACCCTGCACGGGCTCAAGAAGGGCGTCAAGGACATGGTCGCCCCGCAGGGCATGTTCGAGGACCTGGGACTGAAGTACATCGGCCCGGTGCCGGGACACGACCGGGACGCGGTGGAGCATGCCCTGCGCAAAGCCAAGCGCTACCCGGGTCCGGTGCTCGTGCACGTGCTGACCCAGAAGGGCCGGGGTTATCCGCCTGCCGAGCAGGACGAGGCGGACCGCTTCCACGGCGTGGGGGTCATCGACCCGGTGACCGGACGCCCGACCGGTGCGGCCAAGGCGAGCTGGACGTCGGTGTTCTCCGAGGAGATGTGCGAGATCGCGGCGGAACGGCCCGACGTGGTGGCCATCACAGCGGCCATGCTCGGTCCGACCGGCCTGTCCGACATGAAGCAGCGGTTCCCCGACCGCGTGTACGACGTAGGGATCGCCGAGCAGCACGCCATCACCTCCGCGGTGGGCATGTCGATGGGTGGACTGCACCCCGTGGTGGCTGTGTACGCGACATTCCTCAACCGCGCGTTCGACCAGGTGCTGATGGACGCCGCCTTACACAAGGCCGGGGTCACGATCGTGCTGGACCGGGCAGGCGTCACCGGCGACGACGGCGCCAGTCACAACGGCATGTGGGACATGTCGATCCTGCAGGTCGTCCCGGGATTGCGACTGGCCGCTCCCCGCGACGGGCAGCGGTTGCGGGAGAGTCTGCGGGAAGCGGTCACGATCGCGGATGGGCCCACGGTTGTGCGCTTCCCGAAGGGGGCCGTGCCCGCCGACATTCCTACGGCGCGGGCGCTCGGCGGGGTGGACGTACTTGCCGAGCAGGGCGCTCACGACGTGCTGGTCGTTCCGGTCGGGGCGATGGCCGGCGTCGGCGTGGAGGTCGCCCGGCGATTGGCTGATCAGGAAATCGGGGCGACCGTGATCGATCCCCGCTGGGTGAAGCCCGTGCCGGCGGAGGTGGTCGAGCTGGCCGAGCGGCACCGTCTGGTTGTCACGATCGAGGACAACGGCGTCGTCGGGGGAGTGGGGGCGGCCGTTGCGGGTGAACTGCGTGCGGCTGGCCTCGACGTCCCGGTGCGCACTATCGGTATTCCGCAGCGCTTCCTCGACCACGGCACGCGGGCGCAACTGCTCGAGAAGACCGGGTTGACGGCCCAGCAGATCGGACACCAGGTGATCGGCTGGATGGCGGCCTCCGAGCCTTTCGAGGTCCAGCAGCCCGCCGAGTAGGCGCTGCGGCTGTGGCCACCTCCCTGCGGACGTAGGCAACGAGGCTCGGACAATAGAGGCATGTTCTTCGATCCTGCGGACGGCATCGTGGTCGTGGAGGGACTGACCAAGCGCTTCGGAGCAGTGACCGCTGTCGACCAGTTGTCGTTCACGGTCACCCCGGGCCGGGTCACCGGCTTCCTCGGGCCCAACGGTGCCGGCAAGACGACGACGTTGCGCCTGCTGCTCGGCCTGGCCACCCCGGACGCCGGGACGGTGACGATCGGCGGGATCGGCTACGGCCAGCGACCGCGTCCCGCAGAGCACGTCGGAGCGGCCCTGGAGGCCGCGAGTTTCCACCCTGGACGGACCGCTCGCGACCATCTGCGCGTGTATGCACCGGAGGTCGGCGTGCCCGACAGCCGGTGTGACGAGGTCCTGACCATGGTGGGGCTGTCCGACGCGGCGAACCGGCGAGTTGGCGGGTTCTCCCTGGGCATGCGGCAGCGGCTGGCCCTGGCCGCCACCCTGCTCGGTGATCCCCAGGTGCTGCTGCTCGACGAGCCCGCGAACGGCCTCGATCCGGAGGGCATCGCCTGGATGCGGGAGTTCCTTCGCTACCTCGCTGCGCAGGGCCGGACGGTTCTGTTGTCCAGCCACGTGCTCTCCGAGGTCCAGCAGACTGTCGACGACGTAGTGATCATCGCGCAAGGTCGGCTTGTGCATGCCTCGTCGCTAGAGGGCCTGGAGGCGCTGGCCCGGCCGGCGGTGCGGATCGTGAGCCCGGACGCCGCCGGACTCGGCGCGCTGGTCACCGAGCAGCAGTGGCAGGCCCAGCAGATCTCGTCCACGGAGGGGATCGTCTACGACCTGACGTTGGCGCAAGTGGGCGCGGCCGCGCACGCCCGCAATTTGGAGCTGCACGAACTGGCACCTGCCGGGACGAGTCTCGAAGCCCTGTTCCTGCAACTGACCGGGGGGCACTCATGACCGCAGTGCTGCGCACCGAATGGCGCAAGAGCACGACCACCCGGACCTGGTGGCTGCTGGCCGGAGCCATGTTCGGCTACATGCTGGTGATGGGCGTCATCATGGCGGCGTCGTTCGCGCTGGCCATGCGGGAGCCGGCCAATCAGGAGATGGTCCTGGCTCCCCGCGATGCCGCATCGTCGGTCTACACGTTGGCCGTGGCGCTGGGCTACATCTTCCCGGCTGTGCTGGGGGCGTTGGTGGTCACCACGGAGTTCCGGCATCGCACGATCACGCCGACACTGCTGGCCGAACCGCGGCGCACTCTGGTCCTCGGTGGCAAACTCGTGGCGGTCATCCCGTTCGCCGTGGTGTTGGCGGTGGTAGGCGTGCTGGGAACGGTGTTGGGCGGTGCTGCTGCTCTGGCGGTTCTGGACGAACCCACGTTCCTCGGTGATGCGGCGATGCAGCGCACCATCGCCCTGTCCGTGGTCGCTCTCATCCTGTGGGCGCTGGTCGGCGTCGGTTTCGGTTCTGTGCTCACCAACCAGGTCGCGGCGATTGTGGTACTGCTGGTCTTCACGCAGTTCGTGGAGCCCCTGCTGCGGCTCTTGCTGGCCCAGTTCGATGCCACCGAGGCCCTGTCGAAGTTCCTGCCCGGCGCGGCGGGGGAGGCCATCGCGGGCTCCAGCCTCTACGTGAGTTCAGGGCTGGCCGAACTGCTGCCGTCTTGGGCGGGGGCCTTGGTCCTGCTGGGATATGCCGTGGTGTTCCTGGTGATCGGCCGGCTGACGACGTTCCGCCGGGACATTGGCTGACAGGTTTCGGTCATTCAGAGGTCACCAGGCGGCCGGATCATGACCGAAACCGGCGCGGGCACAAAGACGCCCGGCCGGTGAACCCCACGGCCGGGCGCCTCGCTTCTTTCCCCGTTACGGCAGGCTGGCCACCCCGGCGGGCAGGAAGCGCTTGCCGTTGACCTTCTCGCTCACGCCCGGCCCGGTCCAGGTACGGCGTGATGCCGCCGAGGTGGAACGGCCAGCCGGCGCCCAGGATCATGCACAGGTCGATGTCCTGGGCCTCGGCGACGACGCCCTCGTCGAGCATCAGCTGCACCTCCTGGGCCAGCGCGTCGAGCGCGCGCGCGCGCACCTGCTCCTCGGTCAGCGGCGCGTCGCCCTGCGTCGAACAGCGCGGCCACCTCGGGATCGACCTGCGGTGTGCCGGTCGAGTAGTCCCAGATGGCGCTCTTGCCGGCCTCGACCACCTTGCGCAGGTTGTCGGAGACGTAGAAGCGGTCGGGGAAGGCCGCGTGCATGCGTCTCCGACACGTGGAACGCGACCGCCGGGCCGACCAGCTGCAGCAGCGTGAACGGCGACATCGGCAGACCCAGCGGGTCCAGCGCCGCGGTCGGCCACCTCGAACGGCGTGCCCTCGTCGACGCTCGTGGTCGACCTCGCCGAGGAAGCGGGTGAGCAGCCGGTTGACGACGAACGCCGGCGCGTCCTTGACCAGCACGCACGACTTCTTCAGCGCCTTGCCGACGACGAACGCCGTGGCCAGCGTCGCGTCGTCGGTCGCTTCGGCCCGCACGATCTCCAGCAGCGGCATGACCGCCACCGGGTTGAAGAAGTGGAAGCCCACCACTCGCTCGGGGTGCTGCGAGGCCGCTGGCCATCTCCGTCACCGACAGCGAAGAGGTGTTCGTGGCGAGGATGCAGTCGGGTCGGATGACGCGCCTCGACACTCGGCGAAGACCTGCTGCTTGACCTTCATGTCCTCGAACACGGCCTCGATGACGAAGTCGGCGTCGGCGAAGGCCTCCTTGGTCGACCGAACCGGTGATCAGGGCCTTGAGCCGGTTGGCCTTGTCGCCGTTGATCCGGCCCTTGGCGGCCATGCTCGTCGATCTCGCGCGTGGGCGTAGCTCCAGGCCCTTGTCCACGCGGGCCTGGTCGAGGTCGGTCATGACGACCGGCACCTGCAGGCGCTGCGCGAACAGCAGCGCCATCTGGCGAGGCCATCAGGCCCGCGCCCACGACGCCGACCTTCGTGACCGGGCGGGCGAGCTTCTTGTCGGGAGCGCCCACCGGCCGCTTGGCGCGCTTCTGCACCAGGTCGAAGGAGTAGAGCCCGGCCCGCAGGTCGTCGCCCATGATCAGGTCGGCCAGCGCCTCGTCCTCGGCGGCGAAACCCTCGGCGCGGCTGGCGGTCTTGGCCAGCGGCGATCAGGTCCAGCGCCCGGTAGGGGGCCGGGGTGGCGCCCTGCAGGCCGGGCGTCGAGCACGCGCGCGAACGCCCGCGACGGTCGTCGTCCCAGGCCGCGCCGCGATCGATCTCCGGACGGGTCACCTCGACGGCTGCCGGTGAGGACCTGGCGCGGCCCACAGCAGCGACTGCTCGAGGAAGTCGGCCGGCTCGAACATGGCGTCGGCGATGCCGAGCTCGAGCGACCTGCGCCGGCTTGAGCATGCTTGTTCTGTGCCATCGGGTTCTCGATGATGACCTTGGCCGCCTTGGCCGGCGCCGATCAGGTTGGGCAGCAGGTACGCGCCGCCCCAGCCGGGAATCAGGCCCAGGAAGACCTCGGGCAGGCTGAACGGCTGCGGCACCCGAGGAGATCGTGCGGTAGTGGCAGTGCAGCCCGACCTCGACGCCGCCGCCCATCGCCGCGCCGTTGATGAACGCGAACGTGGGCACGCTGCGAGCTGAGCCGAGCATGCCGAGCACCTCGTGCCCGAGCTTGCCGATCGCGCGCGGCCTGGCCCCGATCGGTCAGCCGCGGGACGCCGGTGAGGTCGGCGCCCACCGCGAAGATGAACGGCTTGCCGGTCACGCAGATCGCGGCGACCGCCGGGGATTGCCTGCGCCTCGGTGAGGGCCGCCGTTGAGTTCCAGCAGGCCACCGGGGCCGAACGTGTTCGGCTTGGTGTGGTCGAAGCCGTTGTCCAGCGTGATGATGGCCGCGGTGCCCGCGCCCAGCGGCAACTCGACGCCGTGCGCAGCAAGGCGTGCGTCACGACCTCGTCGGCGAACTGGATCGACTCATCCAAGCGCAGCGTCGGCGGCGGTCTGCGGGATCGGCTGCGAAATGCTATCGGTCATTGACTCAGGCCTCCTGGCTGTAGTTCGGGTTCTCCCAGATGACCGTGCCGCCCATGCCCGAGGCCGATGCACATGGTCGTGATGCCGTAGCGGACCTCCGGGTGGTCCTGGAAGTCGCGGGCGAGGTAGGTCATCAGGCGGATGCCGCTGGAGGCCAGCGGGTGACCCACCGCGATCGCGCCGCCCATCGGGTTGACGCGCGGGTCGTCGTCGGCGATGCCGTAGTAGTCCAGGAAGGCTGAGCACCTGCACGGCGAAGGCCTCGTTGACCTCGAACAGCGCCGATGTCGTCGATGCTCAGGCCGGCCTTGGCCAGCGCCTTCTCGGTGCTGGGCACCGGGCCGTAGCCCATGACCTCGGGCTCGACGCCGGCGAACGCGAAGGACACCAGGCGCAGCTTCTTGGTCAGGCCCAGCTCGTCGGCGACCTCCTCGGCGGCCAGCACGGCCCCGGTCGCGCCGTCGTTGAGGCCGGCGGCGTTGCCCGCGGTCACCCGGCCGTGCGGGCGGAAGGGCGTCTTCAGACCGGCCAGCGACTCCATCGACGTGCCCGGGCGGGGCGGCTCGTCGCTGAGTGGCCAGACCCCAGCCCAGCTCGACCGAGTGCGGATCGCGACCGGCACCAGGTCGGGCTGGATCTTGCCGTCGGCGTAGGCCTTGGCCGTCTTCTCCTGGCGAGGCCACGGCGAAGGCGTCGGCACGCTCCTTGGTCAGCTGCGGGAAGCGGTCGTGCAGGTTCTCCGCGGTCTTGCCCATCAGCAGCGCCTCGGGGTCGACGATCTTCTCGGCGAGGAACCGCGGGTTGGGGTCGACGCCCTCGCCCATCGGGTGCCGGCCCATGTGCTCGACACCCGCCGGCGATCGCCACGTCGTAGGCGCCCGACGCCGATGCCCGCAGCTGACGTTGGTGGTCGGCGGTCATCGCACCGGCGCACATGCGGTCGACGGAATAGCCCGGGACGCGTCTTGGGCAGCCCGGCCAGCAGCGCGGCACGTGCGGCCGAGGGTCAGGCCCTGGTCGCCGATCTGGGTGGTGGCGGCGACGGCCACCTCGTCGACCCGCTCCGGCGGCAGGTTGGGGTTGCGGCGCAGGAGCTCGCGCATGCACCCGCACGACGAGGTCGTCGGCGCGGGTCTCGGCGTAGAGGCCCTTGGCGACCGGACTTGCCGAACGGGGTGCGCACCCCGTCGACGAGGACGACATTGCGACCAGCCTGCGGCATAGGAGACCTCCAGGTATTGGGGCTGTTCGTTCTATGTTACTGGCCAGTAGCAATCATTCGAGGGCGGGTCGCGGTGTGAGGTGGATCACGCGGTTTGTCGCGGGCGTTGTTGCTCCGCTCGGCGTGTCGCAACAACCGCGCGACAATGCCGAACAACTGCGCGACAGAACTCAGAAGAGGTGGCGGGTCTGCTCGATCTGCCAGGGCCGGGCGCCCAATTCGGCCATCCGAACACCTGGATCGGCCGGCGGATTCCACGCCAGATCCGCCACGATGTCCGGCGCCAAGAGCGTCTGCGGCCAGACCTCGATCTGTTCAGCACGCGCTGTCAGGACCTCGCGCAGGTGCGTCCAACGGGCTGCTGCCTCAGGGTCGCGCTGCTCCCAGGCCCGCAGGTTGCGCGCGGGAGGTCCGTCGGACCGCTCGGCCGGGGGTTGCGGGGCGGCCGCCCCTTCGGCGATGACCTGCAGCCACTGCGAGGCGTTGGCGACCAGCGGGCGCGGGATGTTGGGGACGGCAGCCAACTGCTCAGGGGTCGTGGGGGAGCGTCGCGCGATCTCCACCATGACCTGATCGCGCACGACCCGGTGCACAGCGATGTCCCGCTGCCGCGCGAGGCCGTCGCGGTGCTGCCACAGCGCGCGCAGGACACCCCGCTGGGCGTCATTGCGCAGCCGGCCCGCCCCCGCCGCGCGTCGCCAGCGCTGCTGCGGATCGCCGAGCGGGCGCTGCCGGATCTGATGCTCGAACTCCTGGCGCGCCCACTCCTGCTTGCCCGCGTCGGCCAGCCGCTCGGCCTCTTCGTCCTGCAGATCGGGCAGCAGGCAGACGTCCAGCGCGGCGTACTCCAGCCAACTGGCGCGCAACGGCCGTCTCGACCAGTCCGCCTGACCGTGGCCCTTGCGCAGGGTGTAGCCGAGCAGGGACTCCACAAGTGAGGCCAGGCCGACCCGCTCCAGGCCGAGCAGTTGCGCCGCGATCTCGGTGTCGAACAATCGCTGCGGGCGCAGCCCGATCTCGGCCAGGCAGTCCAGATCGTTGTGGGCGGCCTGCATGATCCATTCCTCGGAGTCCAGCAACGTGGCCAGTGCCGAGAAGTCGTCGATGCCGACCGGGTCGAGCAGCAGCACTGGGGCGTTGCGGCGGAACACCTGCACGAGGTAGGCGCGCTGGGAGTAGCGGTAACTGCCGGCCCGTTCTGCATCGACCCCCAGCGGGCCCTCGCCGGCGGCCAGAGCGTCGACGGCACGTGCCAGGCCCTCCGGCGTGTCGACCACGTCGGGCAGCGGGGAGTCCCAGCGAACATCATGTCCCACGGTGCTCAACCCTAGGCGGCAGAAGGGCCCGGCCGCGCGATGCGCCACGGAGGGTCACAGGTTTGGCGGGCCACCGGCTGACCGCTCAAGTCTCACCCTCAGGCGATGTACCCGCACCGGATGGCGGTGGCGACCATCTCCGCGCGGTCACCCGAGCCGAGTTTGCGCGCGATGCGGGCCAGGTGTGATTTCACGGTGAGCGCCGAGACGCCCAGTCGTTCTCCCACGGCGCGGTTGGTCTGGCCGTCGGCGACCATGCGCAGTACCTCGAGTTCCCGATCGCTGAGCGCGGCGGCGCCGGGAAGGGGGACCGGCGCCGCCGGAGTCTCGGCTTGTTTGCGGATCAGGACGCTGCGGACACCCGCCACGAGCGTTGCGTGGATGGCGCGAGCGTCGGCCTTGCCGCTCAGGATCACGACCTTCTGCCAGCCGCGTGCGCGCAGCATCCGGATCAGCGGCACGGCGGGGCCGTCTGGCAGCGGGGTGACAATGACACAGACGTCGGGGGCGGAGTGGCGGTCGGCGTAGGCCCGCAACTGGGCGGCCCCGGTCAGCAGCGTGACCTGGTTGCCGGTCAGTGGGTTGTGGGCCTGTCGGACCAGGTCGGGAGTGCCACAGAGCACGACAGTGCTGGTCGCATGGGTGGTTTCGGTGCGGGTGACGTCTGGTAGGACGACGTAACTGCTCATCGTCGCCTCCCTCCTGAGGGCTCCATTTGTCATTCGACAACAAGGCTCGGCGACTTGACCCGCTCACGGCGAAGGTGTCAAACGTCACCTATATGAGTGACGCCTGGGTAGTGCGGTGGCAGGCCGGCGCACAGTTCCAGCAATCCCAGCCAGGCTTCGAAATGGGCAGTGACGTCGCCCAGCGTCGTCGGCGACCAGGAGGCACGGACCTGGATCATCGCTTCGTGGCCACGTGCGGACAGCGCCTCATAGGAGGTGGAGCGCACCGCCGTGACCGTTCCGCCCAGAGCCACGTAGGGCACCTCAGCAGCCGCCAGGCTCTCCTGCACCCAGGTCCAGCCGACGTCGGTCAGCAGCTGGTCCTCGGCCATCTCAGCATCCACATCCGCTTCCACGTACACGACCACGCGGGTGTCCGCCTCCCATGCCGCCGGAGCCGCTGGATCGTGGAGCAGCACGAACCGCCCCGAGCCGATCTCCGGGTCGCCGACCTCGGCCGTGCAGGCGTAGGCGTGGGGGGCCAAGCGGCTGGGGGCGGGTGCTTGGGAGATCAGGATGTCCGGGCGCACGGCGATGTCGTGCACAGCCGCGAGTGCGGCTTCGAAGGACTCCGATGCTCCCACCGTCGCCACTCTAGGTACGCGCGGTACCACAACCGGGGAGGTCGATAGCGTGTCCTGCTGTGGCGACCCTTCTGGCCCTGGTGAGCAGCCTTGCGTGGGGTTCGGCCGACTTCCTCGGGGGGCAGGTGTCGAAGCGCTACCCCGCGTTCTTCGTGGTCGGGATATCGCAGGCGTTCGGCCTGCTGCTGATGCTGGTGGTGGCCACGGCGACCGAATCGTGGTTGGTGCCGCCGGACTGGATCCCGTGGGCGGTGCTGGCCAGTGTCAGCGGCTTCACCGGACTGGGGCTGTTCTACGCCGCCATGGCCACGGGAGCGGTCGGCGTCGTCAGCCCGATCACAGCATTGGGTGGGCTGGGCCCCATCATCCTCGGGCTGTTCCTGGGCGATCAGCCGTCGCTCGTGCAGTACCTCGGCCTGGTCGTGGCCCTGGTCGGTGTAGTGCTGGCCAGCGGGCCGGAGCTGTCCGGCGACACCGGTGCCCGGCCGGTGTTGCTTGCCATCGGCGCGACTGTCCTGTTCGGCATCTGCTTGGTGGCGATCGCCCTCGGTTCGCGGACGTCGGCGGTCATGACCATGACCGGGATGCGGCTGACCACCGTGACCATGCTGTCGGTGGCCGGCCTGGTGGCGCTGATGGCCGGCAAGCGACAACGCCTGCACAGCGCCCGGGATACCGCCACGATGGCCGTGATCGGGGTTCTGGACGTGTCGGCGAACCTCTTCTACGGACTGGCCACGGCCACTGGCGTGCTGGCGCTGGTCTCGGTCCTGGGCTCGGTCTACCCGGTGGTGACAGTGCTCCTCGCGTGGCAGTTCCTGGGCGAGCGGCTCAAACCCATCCAGTACGTCGGCGTGGCGTTGGCACTGGGCGGCGTCGCGGCGGTCGTGGCCTAGGGTCGCCCGTCATTCGTCGTTGGGAGGGCTGCACACGGTGATGTCGATGGGAGACGGCCGCCAGCCCCGGTCGCGGGGGGTGGCGGTCAGCAACGTGTGAAAACATCGGGGAGTGACCCTCCCCTCAGACCATCCCTGGAACGCGGCGAACACCGCCGAGAGCCGCCTGGTCCGCGCCATGCAGGCGCGTGCCGTGGACCGGCCGCCGGTGTGGTTCATGCGGCAGGCCGGCCGCTCGTTGCCGGAGTACCGCAAGGCGCGCGAGGGGATCGCGATGCTCGACGCCTGCCTGACTCCCGACCTGGCCGCGGAGATCACCTGTCAGCCGGTGCGCCGCCACGGCGTCGACGCGGCGATCTTCTTCAGCGACATCGTCGTGCCGATCAAGTGCGCGGGTGTCGACGTCGAGATCAAACCCGGCGTGGGTCCGGTCGTCGCCCAACCCGTGCGCACCGCCGCCGACCTGGAACGGGTACCTCCGGCCAGCGCCGGGATGTTCGACGCGGTGGCGGCCGGCGTGCGGGCCACAGTCGCGCAACTGGGAGCGACGCCGCTGATCGGGTTCGCGGGCGCGCCGTTCACCGTCGCGTCCTACCTGATCGAGGGCGGGCCGTCCCGCGACCTGCCCCGCACCAAGGCCATGATGCTGCGCGACCCGCAGACGTTCGCCGCGCTGCTGGCCCGGCTCGCCGACCTCGCCGCGGAGTTCCTGCGGACGCAGATCCTCGCCGGGGCCAGCGCCATCCAGCTGTTCGACTCCTGGGCCGGGAACATCCCGGCCCGGCTTTACCGCGCACACGTCCTGCCGCACTCCCGGCGGGTCTTCGAGTCCGTCGCGGACCTCGGCGTGCCGAGCATCCACTTCGCCGTGGGGGCCAACCACCTCGCGCGGGACATGGCCTCGGCGGGTAACGACGTGCAGGGCGTCGACTTCCGCATCGACCTCGAGGAGGTGGACCCTCAGTTGCGCCACGACCTGCCGCTGCAGGGCAACCTCGACCCGGCAGTCCTGCTCAGTGACCGGCAGACCGTCGAGGCCGAAGTGCGACGTGTCCTCGCCGGTGGCCGCGGCCTGCCCGGCCACGTGTTCAACCTGGGTCACGGGGTGCTGCCCGACACCGACCCCGACCTGATCACGTTCGCCGTCGAGGCGGTGGACCGGTACGGCCAACCGTTCGTGGGCAGGTCCGCGCTATGACTGGTTCCTCGACTGAGTCATCGACTGGGCTGCCGCACGTCGTCGTCGTCGGCGGCGGGATCAGCGGCCTGGCCGCCGCCTGGTTCCTGACCCACGGGATCAAGGGCCCGCGTGCCACCGTGACCGTGCTCGAAGCCGCGCCCAGCGTGGGCGGCAAATTGCGCGTCGAACAGATCGGCGGAGTAGGCGTCGATACCGGCGCCGAGGCGATGCTGGCCACCCGCCCGGAGGCCGTCAACCTGTGCCGGGAACTGGGCCTGGACCTGCAGCCGGCCGCTACGACGACCGCTGCGATCTACTCGCGCGGTCAGCTGCGGTCGATGCCGGGCGCCACGCTGACCGGCGTGCCCACCGATCTGCGCCGGCTGGCGGCCAGCGGGATCCTGTCGCTGCCCGCCTTGCTGCGCATCCCGCTTGATCACCTGCTGCCTCGCACAGTGCTGCACGGCGACGTCTCGGTCGGTGACTACGTGACCACGCGGCTCGGCGCCGACGTCACCGCCCGCTTGGTGGAGCCGATGCTGGGCGGGGTGTATGCGGGGCGTGCCGAGGACCTGAGCCTGCAGACCGACCGTTCCCTGCTCTCTACCGGGCTGCCGGGCCGCCGGCGTTCGGCGCTGGATGCCGCCCGGGCCGTGCTCGAGGACGGCCGCAAGACCACCGGTCCGCGCCGGGGACCGCTGTTCGTCGGCATCGAGGGCGGCGTAAGCAGACTCGCAACGGAACTGGCCACCGCATTGCAACAGGACGGCGTGACGATCCGCACGGGGGCCGTCGTGCAGCGCCTGCGGCACCGCGCTGATGGTTGGGATGTGGTCGTGGGCAACGGCCGCGGCCGCTACGGCACACATCGCGCCGATGCTGTACTGCTGGCCACGCCCGCCCACGTCTCCGCCGATCTGCTGACCGACGTCAACCGGTCGGCGGCAGACGAGTTGCGTCAGATCGAGTACGCCGACGTTGCGGTCGCGACGCTCGGCTACCGGGCGGCGGACGCCCGCCGTCTGACCGGCAGCGGCTTTCTTGTGCCTCCCGTGGAGGGCTACTGCGGTCAAAGGAGTCACCTACTCCAGCAACAAGTGGTCCTGGATCGCCGAGCATGCTCGCAGCGAGGATCCCGACGGACTGTTCCTGCTGCGTGCCTCCGTGGGCCGGGCGGGAGACCCGCTGGTGGCCGACGCCACCGATGCGGAGCTCATCCGGCTGGCTGCGGACGATGTCGCATCGCTCACCGGCCTGCCGCGTCGGCCGGAGGTGGAACACGTCACGCGCTGGGAGCAGAGCCTTCCGCAGTACAACGTCGGGCACCGCACCCGCGTGTCCGAAACCCGCGAATGGCTGCTCAATACCCCTGGGCTCGCGCTGTGCGGCGCCGCCTTCGAGGGAGTCGGCATCCCGGCGTGCATCGGTTCGGCACAAGCGGCCGTGAGCACGGTTCTGCAGCAGTTCACACAACGACGAGAATGGGCACATGGCTGAGACGAAGGCGGCGATGGCCCGCCGCATCAACGACACGATCCGGTACATGCAGATCTCGGTCTTCGCGCTCGATGGGTCTGTGCCCGGCAACCGTCAGGAGACCGCGGACGAGGTGCAGCGGGCGATGTCCGACGTCAAGGGTGACCTCGTAACTCGCGGCTGGTACGACGTCGGCGGGCTGCGGGCCGACGCGGACCTCATGGTCTGGTGGCACGCCGACTCCAGCGAGGCACTGCAGGAGGCCTACCACGGCTTGCGCAGCACCACGCTGGGCCGGCAGTTGCGCCCGGTCTGGTCGGTGCAGGCCTTGCACCGCCCGGCGGAGTTCAACAAGTCGCACATCCCGGCGTTCATGGCCGAGGAGGACGCCCACAACTGGCTGTGCGTCTACCCGTTCGTGCGTAGTTACGAGTGGTACCTGCTCACCGACGAAGAACGGCGCGAGTTGCTTGCTGAGCACGGCGGCATGGCTCGCGGATATCCCGATGTGCGGGCCAACACGGTCGCGACGTTCGCGCTGTCCGACTACGAGTGGCTGCTGGCCTTCGAGGCCGACGAGTTGCACCGGATCGTGGATCTCATGCGTCACCTGCGGGGGTCCCGGGCACGCCTACACGTGCGGGAGGAAATCCCGTTCTACACCGGCCGCCGCTGGGACCTTGCGGAGTTGTTGCAGAAGCTGCCGTAGGCCCGGCCGAGTTTTGTTGCGTTGGCGTCGGTAATCTCGGCGTGTCTGTACGACTTCGCAACAGCCAGGGCAACTTCGCGACAAAACTCCGGCGGCGCCTCTCAACTACTCGGCTGGCTCGAGCTTCAGTGACACCGAGTTGATGCAGTAGCGCAGGTCGGTGGGCGTCGTCGTAGCCCTCCCCGGCGAACACGTGGCCCGAGGTGCGAGCCGCAGGCGGCACACCGCACCTCCGTGCGCACCATGCCCATGGAGCGGTCCTCGATCTCGACGATCCGGTCGGCGGCCAGCGGGTGAGAAGAACGACGGCCAGCCGCAGTGGGAGTGGAACTTCTCGGCCGACCGGAACAGCTCCGCTGCCGCAGGCCCGGCAGGAGTAGACCCCGACGGTCTCGGTGTCGGTGTACTCGCCGGTGTACGGCCGCTCGGTGCCGCCCTCGCGCAGGACGTGATACTCCTCGGGGCCGAGTTCCTCGCGCCACTGGAGCTTCGCTCTTGGCCTTGGGGTACTGCGTGCTGTCAGTCGCGGGTGTCGGGTGCATACTCACCAGGCTAGGTCCGCTTGCGTGTGGCCACCAGCCATGGAACCAGCCACCAGCGCAACCGCCGACCTATGGACGCCGAACGCACGCCGGAAGCCACCACAGCTCCGGCCGCTTGCCAGGCCCGATCGGCCCTGGCCTGCTCCACACCCTCGGGGGCGTACATGGCGGTCTCCACCGTGGCGGCCAGTTCGCGCCAGCGGACGAGCTGTCGCCGGGTTCGGCAGCGTAGGTGGCAGCGGAGACGGTCGGATCCAGCGGCGAGTGCCCAAGCGTCGTAACGCCAGTCGCGCGTAGGTCCAGGCACCCGTCACCTGCTCGTCGGGAGAGCCCTGTGCGAAGTCCCGCCCGCACCCGGTCCCGGCGCCACCGGACGAACACCGGCCATCCGAGCAGGACCAGCAGCACCAACAGCGGGAGCCAGCCAGCTGCAGGAGGTTGGATGACTCCTGACGGTTCCTCGGGCTTCTCCGCTGGGGGTCGGGCTCGGGGTAGGCGTCGGCGTGGGGGTGGGAGTCGGCGTCTCGGACGGTTCGGGCTTCGGTTGCTGAGTCGACCTTGCGCACGACCGGGACGCCCGCGGGCCTCGTCGCGCGGACCGGGCGCGAACGGCACCCAGCCGATCTTCGTGAACTGCACCTCGGGATAGACGATCACGTCGGTCGATTCCACGGTGCGGCTCGGCCCCTTGCCCGGCACGGCGTACCCGACCACCAGCCGGGTCGGGAAGCCCTGACTGCGCGCCATCATCGCGAAGGCCGTGGCGAACTGGGCCTCGGTGCCCTTCTTGCTGGTGATGACCAAGTCGAGCAGCGAGGCGGAGTCCAGGCCGTTCTCGATGGAGTCCACCTGCTCCTGGTACGGGGAGGAGGCCAGGATGTCGGCCAGGGCCTGCACGCGGCTCGTACGGTGTGGTGCCCTGGGACATGGCGCTGGCCGCGAAGAGGCGCAGTTCGTCCGGGAAGTCCCGGGGGAGTTCCCGCAACGTCCCGTACTCGGGCTGGTCGACGGGCTGCACGGTTTCCAGGACGGCCAGCGAACGCAGGGCCAGTGCCCGGAAATCGACGCTGTACTGCTTGTTCGGCGCCCTTTGTCGTCGCCGGCGACGACCGTGCCCTCGTCGTCGGCGCGGGCCGGCGTCCCGGTGACGTTGATCGGCCGATCCGTCGCGGGCAGCCAGGGGCCCGGCAGGTTCTCGCCGGTCTCGAACCCTGTGGCATCCTTCCAGCGTCCGGCCCGGTCTCGGGCGGATCTGTGACCGTGATGCCGCCCTCGATCAGGTCGAACGTGGTGAGACTGCTCCAGGCCACGCCGTCGAATTTTGCGTTTATCGCCCAGTTCACCGCGCCGGGGATGTCCGGGCCGGTGACGGTGAACACGTCGAACGGGTCCTTACGGCGCAGCGTCTGCCACTTGGTCGCCAGCGACACCACGTCGTCGCCGTCGAGGTCTGTATCCGGCCGGAAGTTCTCCTTGCGGTGCGGGTCGAATGCCGTACGCACGTCCCCGATACCCGTCAATGGCGCGAGTGCCGTGGCCGCCACTGCCACGACCAGGGCCGAGACCGCGACCATGCCCACCCGCAACCGCCGGCCGGGTCGCGGCACCTTCTCCACGTCGGCGAACTCCGCGCCGTCCTCGATCTTGTTCTGCTGCTTGGCCGCCGGCATCAGCGCCAAGCGCTGCGACGACACTGGCGATGAAGGCCGCGGCGAACGGGCAACGGGGACGTGGGCGACCCCTGCGACAGCATCAGGCCGCCGAGGAACACGAGATGTGGCGGGCGCCAGGCTGCTGGCCGGAACGAACGTCGTGACCAGCAGGCAGCCCACCAGCGCGCCGTAGGCGGTGACCAGGATTCCGGCGGTGATGGTCTCGGCGTTGACCGGCGCCGGCACAACGGACGCCAGGATGAGGCCGATGCCGTCCACCAAGCCCGCGTACGAAGTTGCCCAGCCCGACGTCGCCATCGCGTGTTCTGGATGGTCATCGCACCGAGCGCCAGCGTGCCGGCGACCGTGGCGACCAACGCCACCAGTGCGCCCATGCCGCGCTGTACGCGCTGGCCACCCGCCGTGCCCACCGCGTACCCGACGCAGCACAGGATGATGACCGGCCAGATCCGGGTCAGCACGGGCATGACGCCGAACAGGCGCACGAAGACGGCCGAACCCACCAGGCACATCAGCGCCACTGCGGCGGTTCGCCGGACGACGTCGACCCTCGTCATGCGCGCCGCGCCGGGTCGAGCGGGTTCACCAGGTCCTCGCAGCGCGTCACGTCGCGGAACACCAGCCCCCGCCGCGGCCGGGAGGTCCCGCCCGAACCGCCCATGCGCACGACTGTGCCTTCCCCGACCAGGCCCAACGCCGCGACCGCGCTGGGAATCAACCCTGTGGACACGCCGGTGACCAGGAAGAACGAGGTCGAGCGGGTCGCCAGCAGGACCTGCCGGATGGCCGGGGGACTCACCTTGAGCACGCGTGGGTCGCTCAGGGCCAGCGCGTCCAGCAACTGGGTGAGGTCGTCCATCCGGACGATCTCCACGGCGGTGTCGTCACCGGTCGTGCGCAGGCTCACCGGCAGGCCCGCCTGCACGATCGCCGTCCCGATGGAGGCGGCGGCGTCGACCGCTTCCTCGAAGTCCTCCGGCCCGGGCGTAGGAGCGCAGGTCGTTGTCCAGGATCACCAGGGCGCGCGGCAGCGGGTTGTCGACGAGTTGCTTGACCATCAACTTGCCCGACGCGCGCGCTGGAGCGCCAGTGGATCTGGCGCAACTCGTCGCCGATCGACGTACTCGCGCAGCGTGTGGAACTGGTTGGACCCCAGCACATCACGGTCGGCGGTGCCGCCCTCCTGACCGATGCGGTTGCCGGCCAGGGTGATCGTCCACGGGCAGCACCCGGGGGTGGACCAGCACCCGCTGGATCGCTGAGGACGTCGCCCGCCGCACGAACAGCCCCCAGGGATCGCGGCGCTCGAGCGTGACCGGCCCGAGTGTCAGTTCCCCGCGTTTGAGCGGGCACGAAGCGGTAACTCACGGTCGCTTCCCGGCGCGGCGGCACCGGCGGGATCAGGACTTCGACGGGCTGCCCGGCGATGCTGTCCAGCGCCTCGACCACGCCGGTGGGGGTGACCCGGTTGTTGATGCTGGTGATCAGGGCGCGAGCCGGCTCGCCGCGGGTCAGTTGCGACGGGCTCCACGGCCCGCCGCAGGTTGCCGCCCGGGCGCCGGCCGACCATGAACAGCGCCAGCCCGACCAGTAGCAGCGGACGCGATGGCCAGCGCCACGACGCGCCGGGTAACCGAGCAGGAAGCCCAGGGCCGCCAGGACCGGGGCGCAGATCAGCAGACCCTTGGCCCGCGCCGACATCTCGCGGACGGACTCCGGCTCTTCCTGGTCGGCCCCCGCGACCGTGACGACCACCTGCTCCTCGACGGCCATGACTTCAGCCCTGCGGAACGGGCACCCCGCGGGTCGCCTCGGCGAGCAACTGCTCGGCCGTCGCGCCGCCGGCGATCGCCTCCGGGGCCAGTACCAGGCGATGGGCGAGGACTGGCTGAATGAGCGCGATCACGTCCTCCGGGGTGACGTAGTGACGACTGCGGGAGGCGGCGCGTACGCGCGCGGCTGCCATCAGCGCCAGACCGCCACGCGGGACTCGACC
Organism: Candidatus Nanopelagicales bacterium; assembly: GCA_037045455.1. Lineage (GTDB taxonomy): Bacteria > Actinomycetota > Actinomycetes > S36-B12 > UBA10799 > JADKAV01. Next base: position 543,236 of record JBAOIN010000003.1, read on the forward strand.
CCAGCCGCACGCCGGGGGCGTTGCGGGTGGCGTTGATGACACCCACGATGTAGGTCAGCACGCTGTCGGCGATGTGCACCGCCGCCCGCGGCCTTGATCATGCCCGGACACCTCGTCCACGTTGGACACGGCGCGCAGATCCTCCAGGCGCCGGCCTTCGTGGGCGTTCTTGAGGATCTGGGTCTCTGCGGCTGGATCTGGGTAACCCACGGAGATCCGCATCATGAACCGGTCCAGTTGCGCCTCGGGCAGCGGGTACGTGCCGTCCATGTCGACCGGGTTCTGGGTCGCGATCACCAGGAACGGGCGGGGAACGGGGTGGCTGCGGCCGTCCACCGTCACCGTCCGCTCGGCCATCACCTCGAGCATGGCCGACTGCGTTTTCGGCGAAGCCCGGTTGATCTCGTCGGCGAGCACGACGTTGGCGAACACCGGACCGGGGTGGAACTCGAACGTGTCGCGGCTCTGGTGGAAAACCGTCACGCCGGTGACGTCCGACGGGCAGCAGGTCGGGGGTGAACTGCACGCGGCTGCCGGTCAGGCCCAGCGAGGCGCTCAAGTGATCGGGCCAGCGACGTCTTGCCGGTTCCGGGCACGTCCTCCATGAGCACATGGCCCTCAGCCAGCAGCGCGACGAGCGCGAGCCGCACGACGTCATCCTTGCCCTGGATGAAGCGCTCCACGTTGCCGACCACGGCGTCGAACCGCTGCGCGAAATACTGCGCCTGCTCGGGGGTCATGCGTCGAACTCTAGTCGGCGAGCGGTGATCACTTGGCCGCTGTTGGAGTACGGGCGCAACGGTGAGATTCCGGCCCAGTGGTGACATTCCGGCGCAGCGGTGACTCGCGCACAGCGGTGACACTCCGGCGCAGATGTCGGACTCCCGCGCAGCGCCCCACGTTCAATGTCTGTTTGCCACAGCGGAGGACCGAGCGGTCTGGCCTGTCCGGCATGCGGGTACGGGCCGACGTGATTGCGCGACTTGCGGTACTGCCGCTGACCCTCGGGCTGGCCGGCGTGCAACCCGGTGGTCACCAGCAGCGGCGACTACCGCACGGCGGGCGCCCGCACGGCCGGCGACGCCTCGGCCCAGGTGGCTTCGGCCGCCGATGACCGCCCAGCTGGCCATCGACGACCGCGCCTTCAACTCCTACCTGGCGGTCGTTACCGGCGACGCCGAAGACGCCCTGAGCGGGATCGAGAACACGTTCGCATCGTCTGCAGCCACCGGCTCGCAGGAGGATGTCGTGACGCGCGAAGAGCTGCTCGATCTGCTGTCGCGAAGCCCAGGACGACGTGGCTGCCGTGCGCATCGCGATCGAATCCGGTGACAAGCCCGCACCCGAGTTGGTCGAGCAGCTGAGTTCGCTTCAGGACGACCTCGATGCCATGGCCGGGGAGTCTGCAATGAGCAAGTACCTGCAGGTCTTCCTCGGCGTGCTGACTGCGGTCGGTGGGTTCGTCGACATCGGCGACCTGGTGACCAACGGTGTGGCGGGCTCGCGGTTCGGTATGTCGCTGGCGTGGGCTGTGGTGCTCGGGTGTGATCGGCATCGTCGTCTTCGCGGAGATGTCCGGACGGGTCGCGGCGTGTTCCGGTCGGGCGGTGTTCGACCTGGTGCGGGAACGCCTCGGGCCCACGTGCCGCGCTGGCGAACCTGACCGGCTCGATGCTCGTGACGCTGCTGACGTTCGTGGCAGAGATCGGTGGTGTGGCGCTGGCACTGCAATTGGTGGCTGACGTGAGTTACCTGCTGATCGTCCCGCTGGTTGCGTTCCTGGTGTGGCTGGTGATCTGGCGGATGAAGTTCTCCATGCTCGAGAACGTGTTCGGTGTGCTGGGCCTGACCATGATCGTGTTCGGCGTCGCGCTGTGGAAGTTGCAGCCCGATTGGTCAGGGCTGGCATCCGGGCTGCTTTCCGGCCCGTCAGCGTCGGAGTCGTGGCCGGTGTACCTCTACTTCGCGGTCGGTCTGCTGGGATCGGCCATGACGCCGTACGAGGTGTTCTTCTTCTCCTCCGGCGGCATCGAGGAGAAGTGGACGCGGGAGGATGTCGGAGTCATGCGCGCCAACGTGTTCCTCGGCTTCCCGCTGGGCGGCGCGTTGTCGCTGACCATCATGGCCACCAGTGCCGCGGTACTGCTACCTGCCGGTGTCGAAGTGTCGTCGCTGGGAGAGGTAGCTCTGCCGGTGGCCCTCGCGCTGGGCAAGGTCGGGCTCGCAATCGCCATCATCGCGTTCGTCTCGACAACCTTCGGGGCTGCTTTGGAGACAGGAATGTCCTGCGGCTACACGGCTGCACAGTACTTCGGCTGGACCTGGGGTAAGCAGGTGGCGCCCAAAGAGGCCGCTCGGTACCACGTTGTCGTTCTCGGTGCCGTACTGGTGGCGGTGGGCGTGCTCATGACGACCGTCGACCCGATCAAACTCACCGAGTACAGCGTGGTTTTCAGCGCGGTTGCGCTCCCGCTCACCTACTTCCCGATTCTCGTTGTGGCCAATGACCGGACCTATATGGGCGACCGCGTCAACGGCCGGCTGGGCAACGCCTTCGGGATGGTGTTCCTGGTGATCATCGGGATAGCCAGCCTGGCCGCCATCCCGCTGATGATTCTCTCGAAAGCAGGGCAGTGACATGGACTACCTCGACGTGAACGTGGACCTGCTGGATCGGCAGGTGGTCGACAGCGAGGATGTGCCCCTGTGCAAGGTCGACGATCTGCGTTTCGAGCGCGGAGAGGACGGCAGGTGGCGAGTGAGCGAGATCCTCGTGGGACCGGGCGCATTGGGAGACCGCTTCCAGGGCCGACTCGGCGCCGTGCTCACCGGCATTCATCGCCGGCATGCGCGGCTTGTCCGAGCCGCGGCCCCCCGGCATCGAGTGGCGCAACGTGCTGCGTCTGGATTCCGACGTGCGGCTGTCGGTGCCCCGCGATGGTCTGTCGTCGGATTTGGACCCGCTGGAGCAGTGGTTGCGTGATCACATCGTCGAACGCATTCCGGGGAGCCGGCATGCGAGCGGGTGACCTCATCGGCAGGACCATAGTGGACGCCCACGGCCGCCCGGTCGGCGTGTGCACGGACATCCGCTGCGAGGTCCGCGAAGGCCCGGCCGACACCGCGCCGGAACTCACGCTGTCCGGGTTGCTGGTTTCCCGACGTCACACGGGCTCACTGCTCGGGTACGAACGCGGCCGCACCGAGGGTCCGTGGCTGGTCAGTGCCCTCGTCCGTTGGCTACACCGGGGCCTGGCGGTGGTGCGTTGGGAAGATGTGGCCGATGTGCCGGAAGAACACGACCGGGACATCTCGCTACGCCCGGGCGCCCAGCCGCAGGCGCTGGACTGATCACATCGCGACCCGCCCGCCACCGGCGGCTTTGGCCCGGTACATGTGCTTGTCAGCGCGACGTGGCGGCTCGAAATGAATCGGCCCGCGTCTTGTGGCGATGTCGTCACGACACGCCGAAGTTAGCGACGACAACACGACCAAACGCGACGAAGGGCGCTCTCAGCGTCGGGAGCGCCCTTCGTGCGGTGGTTACACGTCGAAGCGGTCGGCGTTCATCACCTGGTTCCAGGCCGCGACGAAGTCGTGCACGAACTTCTCCTTGGCGTCGTCGCTGGCGTAGACCTCGGCCAGCGAACGCAGGATGGAGTTGGACCCGAACACCAGGTCCACCCGGCTCGCGGTCCACTTGACGTCGCCGGTCTCCCGGTCGCGACCCTCGAACACGTTCCTCGGTGTCCGAGGTCAGGCGCCCACTGTGGTGCCCATGTCGAGCAGGTTGACGAAGAAGTCGTTCGACAGGGCGCCCGGGCGGCTGGTCAGCACGCCGAGGTCGGAACCGTCGAACGTCACGCCCAGCGCTCGCATACCACCGAGCAGAGCGGTCATCTGCGGAGCGGTCAGCCCGAGCAGGTTGGCCTTGTCGACTAGCAAGTGCTCGGCGGGCAGCGTGTGACCCTTGGCCAGGTAGTTGCGGAAGCCGTCGTAGGTCGGCTCCAGCACCGCGAACGACGCCGCGTCGGTCATTTCGTCCGTAGCGTCGGTGCGTCCGGGTGTGAACGGCACCGTCACCTCGACGCCCGCGTCCTTGGCCGCCTTCTCGACACCGGCCGCACCGGCCAGCACGATCAGGTCGGCCAGCGACACCGACTTGCCGAAGCTCTGCTGGATGCCTTCGAGAGTCCGCAGGACCTTCGCCAACTCGACCGGGTTGTTGACCGCCCAGTCGTTCTGCGGGGCCAGCCGGATGCGGGCACCATTGGCGCCACCCCGCTTGTCCGTGGACCGGAATGTCGACGCCGAAGCCCAGGCCGTACCGACCAGCTGCTGCACGGTCAGACCCGGAGGCCAGGACCTGCTCCTTGAGCGCGGCGATGTCCGCATCGTCGATCAGCTCGTGGTCGACGGCGCGGCACCGGGTCCATCCAGATCAGCGGCTCGGACGGAACTTCGGCACCCCGGTAGCGCGTGATCGGTCCCATGTCGCGGTGGGTCAGTTTGAACCACGCCTTGGCGAACGCCTCCGCGAACTCCTGCGGGTTCTCCAGGAACCGCCGGGAGATGGGCTCGTAGATCGGGTCCATCCGCAGCGCCAGGTCGGTGGTGAGCATCACCGGGGTCTGCGTCTTCGACGGGTCGTGCGGGTCGGGTGCCTGTCCCACCGCTGACGGGTCGGTCGGCACCCACTGCCAGGCGCCGGCCGGGCTCTTCACCAGATCCCAGTCGCAGGCGAACAGCGTCTCGAAGAAGCTGTTGTCCCAGGTGGTCGGCGTGGGCGTCCAGGCGCCTTCGAGGCCGGAGGTGATGGTGTCATCGCCCATGCCGGTGCCGAAGCTGCTCTTCCAGCCCAGGCCCATCTCCTGCAACGGCGCGGCCTCCGGCTCCGGACCCACGAGCGCGGCGTCACCGGCGCCGTGCGTCTTGCCGAACGTGTGACCGCCGGCAATCAGCGCCACGGTCTCCTCGTCGTTCATCGCCATGCGGGCGAACGTCTCGCGGATGTCGCGTGCGGCTGCCAGCGCACTCGGCTGGCCGTTGGGGCCCTCCGGGTTGACGTAGATCAGGCCCATCTGCACGGCAGCCAGCGGGTTGGCGAGGTCGCGCTCACCGCTATAGCGGTTGTCATCCAGCCAGGTCGCCTCGTTGCCCCAGTTGACCTGGGTCGGCTCCCACACGTCCTCGCGACCGCCGCCGAAGCCGTAGGTCTGGAAGCCCATGGACTCAAGGGCCACGTTGCCCGCAAGCACCATGAGGTCGGCCCAGGAGAGTTTCTTTCCGTACTTCTTCTTGACCGGCCACAGCACGCGGCGGGCCTTGTCGAGGTTGGCGTTGTCAGGCCAGCTGCCCAGGGGAGCGAATCGCTGCTCACCGTTGCCGGCTCCGCCGCGGCCGTCGTTGATCCGGTAGGTGCCGGCGCTGTGCCAGGCCATCCGGATGAACAGCGGGCCGTAGTTGCCATAGTCCGCGGGCCACCACTCCTGGCTCGTGGTCATGACCTGCGCGATGTCCTGCTTCACCTCGGCGAGATCGAGCGACTCGAACTCCGTGGCGTAGTCGAACTCCTCGCCCATCGGGTCGATCTTCGGGGAGTTCTGGTTGAGGACCGAAAGGTCCAACGATTCCGGCCACCAATCGCGGTTGGACGTGGGGCGGTTGTGCACGACCGGGCATTGACCGGTGCTGGCGACTTCTTCAGACAACTTTCCTCCTGTCGGTGATCACTTCTTGGCGGCACATTCGGGGCAGCGGCCCCAATACACAACTTCGGCTTCGTCGATCTGGAAACCGTAGTCATCGACTGGGTCAAGACAGGGGCGTTTGCCCGCGGCACAGTCAACGTCGACTAGACGGTGACACTCGCGGCAGATCAGGTGGTGGTGGTTGTCGCCCACCCGGGTCTCGAAAAGAGCCGGGGAGCCGGCGGGCTGGATGCGCCTGACTACTCCGCGCTCCTCGAGCGCCGACAGGGTGTCGTACACGGCCTGCCTGGAGATCGCGCCGATCTCGGTCCGGGCGGCGTTGGTGACGCCGTCGGCAGTGCTGTGCGGATTCGGCGCTCAGCGCGCGCAGAACCGCGAGGCGCTGGGCAGTGACACTCAGACCGTTCTCCCTGAGGAGGGTGGTGGGGTCCGACGCCATGGCGCCACCGTAACAAGGAATCTGGACTGTATCAGGTATTTGACGTACTCGAGATTCAGCGGGTCGACTGCTAGAACTGGCAATGACGGTCCTAGCGTGATTGCCATGGACGAAAGGTCGCGTCTCATGGTCGTCCACGGCCTCGCTCCGACGCTGCTGGTCCGGCTCACCATCGACGTCCCGCGGGCTGATCGGCATCCCGGCGATCCGCGACCACTCGGCGGAGGTTCTGGTCTGCTGGGACCCGGACCAGGAATTCGATCTGCCGATCTTGTCCGAGATGGCCGGTATCAAGGCGGAGAATCACCTGCCAGTGATCGGGGAGCAGGCAGAGACCGTCGAGATCCAGGTTGGGTGGGGGCGCCTTGCCACTGTGGATCTCACCGCACCGGACTGCTGGGAAGCGCTGTCCCAAAGGCCGGATCTGCGTTTGGTGGGCCAGGCGCTGATGGGCGAGAAATTCGACATGGCCGAGCTTCAGGCGTCCTACCCCTTGCTCCATCACCGAGTGCTGATCGCGGATTACCTGGAGATCGATCCCTTGTGGCGTGGGGCCGGCTACGGGCTGGTTGCTCTCGACCTGGCCGTCAACGAGCTTGGGAAGGGTTCGGACGTCGCTGCGTTGTTCCCGATGAAGCCTGGTGTGCAGGATCTCGCCGAGCGGGACGCCGCGTCATTGGCACTGTTCCGCTATTGGTCGCAGATCGGCTTCGAGGAGTTCAACGGCATCATGGCCAAGGGGCTGCTGTAGGGAGTTCACGGGCGCAGGCTGGAGTCGGTCAGCAGACAGGGCCGTCTGGGCATCCAGGGGACGGTTTTGCTCGCGGATGCCGAGTTACCGGCGCCCGGTGGGCCGTGTGGGGAAAGTCTTATCGCAGGTCAACTACCAGGGCGATCGTGGGTCGAGGATCAGTGGAGCCGTTGCAGCGCAATGACTTGTGCATGAGCCAAAAGCCCATTCGCGTGATCAGGGTGTCCTCGACCCATCCGTCGGTACCTAGGTGCCGGACTCCTCGGCGATCTCCTCGCCGTCGCCAATCTCCTTGTTGGGGTTGGTCACCTGAGAGTCACCCGGAGCCTGGGCATCGGACTTTTTTGGGTGGCTGCCCTGCGGGTCGTTTCCGCTCTTCTCATCCATGGTCTTGTCTACCCCAGAGGTGGGGCGCGAGACCGAAAAGGGACATTCTCGTCGACGGTCTCCTTTATTGTGGAGTACACAGAGGACCGCGAGCGCAAGATCGCCCAGCAGCAGACGGGCTCGGGTTCGACAACGAAATGACGCCACCGCCCTCCACATTCTCACGGTCCAGAGGGCAAGGGTCACCGCTGTCGGGACACGGGTGTACTCGCACGGATCCACATGCTCACGAGAAAGCCGCCGACTGGGGCAACAGGAACCGGTGACTTCTATGGGTCTTCGAGTTCGCTGCGGTATTGGTGGCCGCGGGGGCTGGTCCAGGTCAGTGATCCGTCGGGGTTGCGGCGTACTTGCCAGGCGGTGTGGGTTTTGAGTCTGTGGTGATACCGACACAGGCAGTGGAGGTTGCAGGCGCAGGTCGGGCCGTGCGGGTGTTCGATGGTGTGGTCGAGGTCGCAGTGCATGGCGGCTCGTCGGCAGCCGTGGAAGCGGCAGTGCCGGTCACGGGCTTTGACGTATTTGACCAGTGCCACGGTGGGGGCGTAGGACAGCGTCGGGGCGGGCACCTCGAGGTTGATGCGGGGTGCCCCGTCGCACAGCTGAGCGGCGTGCAGCGGGCTTAGGGGGCCGTGGCCGGCCAGTTCCGGGCCGCCCGGGGTGATGATCACCTGCACGGGGATCGGGTCGGCGGGTGCCAGGCCGGTCAGTCTCTGCACCAGTAGGTCGGCGCGGGCACCGTCCACGGACCCTTCATGATTGGCGACGCCGTGCTTCAGCGAGAGCAGGCAGGCTTGGGCTTCTTCGGCGGTGAGGTAGGCGCCGAGGGTGGCCATGCCGTCGGATTCGGGTTGCACCCAGACCCGGCGCTGTTTCTTGGCTTTGTGGCGGCGTTTCTCGGCGGCGTCCGGGATTGAGTTTGGCGATGCGGCCGGCCAGCCAGGCTTTGAGCTGGGCGCGGGTGTGGGTCTGGGAGTAACCGATCGCACGCTCTGCGAGCTGCACGCGGTCTGCGGGTGGGAGTTCGCAGGTGCCGTGGGCGATCTCGACCGCTTTGGGCAGGTCGATCTCACCCAGCCGTAGCGCATCCAGCACGTCGGGCAGCTCGTCGTGCAGTTCGTGGGCCAGGTCCACCCGGCGGGTGGCCGTCCAGGCGGTCCAGGTCAGCGCGCAGGCCACCTCCGCCGGCACCGGATCAACGAGCTGCCCGTACGGGTCGAACCCGGCCGGCTCCTGCTCGGACAGGTCATGAATGGCTTCCAACTGCCGAGCATCAGCCCAGGCCTTGACCGCCTCAGCCGCCCGGACGAGCTCCAGCGGATCCCCGGCCGGGGATTCCAGAAGAGTCAAAGCGCGGGGAAGGTCCATACCCAAAGCCTAGAACGGACGTACGACAAACACACGCAAACACGCACAAACGAATGCAAACATGATGTAAGACAGGCGATGGTGCTTTGGCGGATATGGAACTTCCGTCACTGTAGGAGCCGTCCCAGGGTTTCGAGCTCCCGTTTCGTGGAGGTCGGATGGTGCCGTCCTTGGGGACGCAGTCGAGATGCACGTAGACAGGCCGCCCGACCACGAGCTGGCGCACTTCCTCCGGCCGTCGGCGGCCCTACTTTGACGACCGCCACGATTCCGGCGTCGATGGCTTTCTGTTCTGCTGGGTCAGTGCCGTGCATGCCAACCAAGACTCCATTGCGGGTGGCAAGGCCAGCATCACGACCCGAGGCCCGCAAGGCCCAGCGGTCCGCTGACAGCAAGATTCGGAAGTTGTTGAGACGCTCAACTGCGCTCAGCACGGCCAAGTCAGACCAGCTCGCCGAGCCGCCGCTTCAGGTAGGTGCGCTCGGCGACATTCTCAGTGGCGGCAATAGCGGCGTCATATGCCTGCCGTGCCTCCGCCGTCCGGCCAAGCCTGCGCAGCAGATCGGCGCGGGCCGCATGCCACGCGTGATAGCCCGTGAGTGGCAGCGGGTCGACCAGCGCGAGTGCGACCTCAGGCCCGTCCAGTTCCGCCACGGCGATCGCTCGATTCAGGGCGACGATCGGCGAGGGGTCGATTCGGCTAAGCCGGTCGTACAGCGCGACCACCTGCGACCAATCCGTGTCCGATGCTGCGGGAGCGTCGACATAAACCGCGTTGATCGCAGCGAGAAGCTGGTAGCGGCCCGGTCGGTCGATGGCCAGGCACTGGCGCACCAGGGCGTGACCCTCCGCGGTCAGTGCCCGATCCCAGCCGGCTCGGTCCTGTTGGTCGAGCGGGACCAACTGGCCATCTCGCACCCGAGCCTCACGGCGGGCCTCCGTGAGCAGCATCAGGGCAAGCACCCCCGCCGCTTCAGGTTCATCGGGAAGCAGTTCGCGCAGCATGCGCGCCAACCGGATGGCTTCCGCCGTGAGTTCCGGCCGCACGGGATCGCCCGCTCCGGAGGCGAGGTAGCCCTCGTTGAAGATGAGAAAGAGGACCGCAAGTACACCGCTGAGACGGTCGGGCAGATCGGCGGCCTCGGGCACCCGATACGGGACCTTCGCCGCAGCGATCTTCCGCTTCGCCCGAGTGATCCGCTGGGCCATGGTGGTCTCGGGGACCAGAAACGCGTGGGCGATCTCAGCAACGGTGAGCCCGCCCAGCAGGCGAAGCGTCAAAGCGATCCGGGCCTGCGTCGCAAGTGCGGGGTGGCAGCAGGTGAACAACAGCCGCAACCGGTCGTCCTCGACTGGTCCAGTGCGGGCGTGGGTCGTGTGGTCGGGGAGCATGGAGGCCGCCTGGTGCTTGGCATCGCGCTTGCTATCGCGGCGGATCCGGTCGATCGCCCGGTTGCCCGCGGTAGTGGTGAGCCACGCGCCAGGGTTGGGCGGCACACCGGACTCCGGCCACTTCTCCAGGGCCGCCAGAAGCGCCTCGCCCGCCGCCTCTTCGGCGAGGTCGATGTCACCGAAGCGGCGGACGAGCGAGGCGATCAGACGGCCGTACTCCTGGCGGAATACCCGCTCGACGGCGGCAGTTCCAGGGTGCATGCTCTGATCGTCAGAGTGCCGACTCAAGCAAGGCCCTGGAACGGACGCACCTCGACTTTGCCGCGGCATGCCTTGGACCCCTGCGCCGCGAGCCGGAGCGCCACGTCGAGGTCGGGTGCGTCGATGACCCAGAAGCCGCCGATGATCTCCTTGGTCTCCAGGTACGGGCCATCGGTGAGGACCGGCGTGTCACCCTGCCCGTCCACGACGGTCGCCGTCGATGCCGGCTCGAGCCCGCCGGCGAAGACCCAATAGCCATCGGCACGCAGTTGGTCGTTGAACACGCCCGTCGCGGCGAACGCCTCATCCATCTCCTCCTTGGAGCTGTAGTTGCCAAATTCGCCCATCTCGGCGGGGCCGTGCACGGCCAGCAAGTAGTGCGTCATCTCAGATCTCCTTAGGTTCGGGCGGCCATTGTGACCCGCCTCTACCTCCACTACGAACAGCATCCCGCCGATACGACACACTGCTCAACAACCGTCTTTCCAGGCCCAGATACCGAATGCTTCACCGTTCGGACGATCCTGCACCGTTCGGAACGGTGCAGTTTGCGCCAAACGGTGAAACCGAGGTGGGACGGCCGGTCTCTAGAGACCCCCGGCGAAGAAGCCAGCCAGCGCTGGCCCCGGATTCGCGGCAGTGCTGACGTTGGCCAGTGTCACGAGCCCGAAGAACCCGACGAGCAACAGTGCACATCCCGCACCCGCCAGCAACACGCGTCGCGGTCGCCGTTCAGCGCGCGCCAGGCGAGCCCGTTGGCGCAACAGTTGCACACCCCAGCCGATCAGCAGCACAGTGACCAGAGCGCTCAGGCCAGCCATCACGGCGTGGTAGCGAACAAAGTCCGTTTGCAGAGTCTCCAAGGCCGGCGCGGTGGCACCCGCCGCGAGATCGGCCTGCACCTGCTGCGCCACTTTGCTGAGGGCGCGATTCCCGCCACCCAGCGGCATCAGTCCGAGCGCGGAAGAAAGCGGAGCGATGGCGCCCTGAATATTCGCAACCAGGATCAGCACTGTCAGCAGAGTGATCGCAGCATGAACCAGACCCGCGGCGCCGATCGCCAGTCGCCGCGTCAGGCGTCCGGCGTTCGCATAGGCGGACCACAGCCGGCCGCCGAGAGGAATCAGAATGACCAGCAAGACCAAGGCGAGTGCCGCTTTGATGAGGTGGAAGCGTGCCCAGTAGTCCACCGCCGCCGACAATCCCGCGTTCAGCGAGGCGTCGCTGGAGTGCCAGAACACGACGAAGTTGGACGTGATCGATTCGCTCAGCTGGCCAACGTTGGGGTAGCCGCCGGTCAGCGTGGTGGTCAGCGGGAAGATGCCGAACAGCACGAGGAGTAGCAGCAGGCCGGCTGCCAAGGAACGACCCAGCAAACTCGTACGAATCGTGGTCACGGTTTCTCCTTGGGTTTAGTCGATGTCCATCCGGCGCGACGTCTGCGCGCGATGCCGTCGATTATCGTGTCGAGCCCGAATGCGAACTCGAAATCCTCGTCGCACCCGGCTCCCGGCCGCCGGGTCTGCGCGTCCGCGGTGATCGCCAGAATGCCAGGGTAATTCGCGGGATCAGGCGTGCCGCCTTTGCCCGGCTTGCGATCGGCTGAACCGGCCGACTCGTTGAAGAGCTCCGGGCTGAAGCCCCAGATCCGGTTGCCTAACAGGTGCATGACGTGATGAGTCAAGTCCGCTGAGAAGCCGGCCCGCAGGAAGATCTGGGTCACGCGCTCCATGTGGTCGAGAACAGCGGGGGTGCGAGACGTGCGCGTCTCGATGACGCGGCGGGCCCACGCATGCGAGATCACCACGCTGCGCGCTCCGAGCAGCATCACGCGCAGGCCCTCCTGCCACTGTCTGGGCGGCAGCGGGGGAGTGGCCGGCATCTCCGCGATGAGCGCGTCCACCATGCCGTCCAGGAGGTCCTCCTTGTCGGCCACGTGCTTGTAGAGGGCCATAGGAACGACACCGAGGTCCTCTGCAAGTCCACGCATGCTCACCGCGTCGATCCCCTCGTCATCCGCAAGGGCTACGGCAGCCGCGACCACCCGGGCGCGGTTCAGCGGCTTCCGAGGTGCCTCAGTACCCCTCACGCACCCTCCGCTTGCTTGACAGGTATACACCGTATACCTATTGTCAGGTGTACGCCGTACACCAACCTTGGAGAACGCAATGACCACCGATCGACGCCTGGCCGTTACGGCCGCGCTTCTGTATCTCGTCACCTGGATCACGTCGGTCGCGGCGCTTCCGCTCTATGCACAAGGAGGACGAACCCAGGTGCTTGGGGGAGGGCTACTCGAAGTCATACTGGCAGCGGCAGTGGTCGGCACATCAGTCGCGTTGTACCCGCTTTTGCGACAGCACGGTTCCGCTGGCGCGATCGGCTACGTCGCTCTGCGCGTGCTGGAAGCTGGCGTGATCCTCATCGGAGTCACGGCCATTCTGACGACCGTCGCACAACCCGCGTCGATGGCAAGCCCATCGTTCGCAGCGACGTCAGGATTTCAGCTCCTCCACGACTGGACGTTCCTGATCGGTCCCGGGCTGATCAACCCCATCAACGCAACAGTGCTGGCCGTCCTGCTGCTGCGTTGCCGACTGGTGCCGAGATTCATCCCGCTTCTCGGAATCGTCGGCGCTGTTCTCGTGGGGGGTATGAACCTGGCCGTGATGTTCGGGCTCATGTCGGCTCAGCCAGTATTGGCACTGCCGCTGTTCGCCTGGGAGATCTGCCTCGCGACGACACTGGCGTTGCGGGGCATTCGCGTCCACGACGAGCACGCGTGTTGCGCAACTCGCAACGGTCTGATCAGGTCGCGCCGAACTCCAGCAGGAACAGCGCCTCCGCGACGATCGACTCCTGCAACTCCTCGAGCTGAATGCTCTCGTTCGGGGCGTGGATGCGAGCCAGCGGATCCTGGGCACCGACGCCCAGCACCTCCAGGTCGCCGAAGGCCTCGATCAGGTTGGCGACGAACGGAACCGCACCGCCGGCACCCTGCTCGGTCGGCGGCGCGCCCGTACGCGAACTCCATGGCTGCGTTGTACGCGCGTGTAAGCAGGTCCGCCGACCCGCACCGCGGATCCGTTGGCTGGGGGACCGGGTTCGAACTCGACGCTGACCCCGAACGGAGCGTGGTTATGGACGTGTGCGGCCAGAAGTTCCGTGGCCTCCTCGGCGTCCACTCCGGCAGGAATCCGGACGCTGATCTTGGCCCGTGCCGAAGGGATGATGGCGTTGGGGGCGGTCGCCACCTCGGGCGCATCCAAACCGACGACGCTAACCGCGGGCTTGGAGAACAGCCGGGAGGCAACGCTGCCGGTACCGATCAAGGGCTGCCCGGGCAGCACCTCGGCCAGCTCGCGGAAAGCGGCCTCGGGGTATTCCGCGCCGTCCCACTCCGAGCCCGTGATGCCGTCGATCGTGGCATCCCCGCGATCGTCCATCAGGCTGTTCAGCAGCTTGATCAATACCATCAGGGCGTCGGGGGAGGGGCCACCGAACATCCCACTGTGGCGGGGCTCGGCCATGGTGGTCACGGTCACGACGCCTTCGATGATTCCCCGCAGCTGCGTCGTGAACGTCGGTTGGCCGAGTTCCACGTTGCCCATGTCGCAGATGACGGCGGCGTCGAGATCACCGAATACCTCGGGGCGGGTCGAAGGCCACTCCTCGAAGTCGCCGCCGTACTCCTCCTCGCCTTCCAGCAGGATCCGCAGGTTCACCGGAGGTTTGCCGTCGAAGGCCCGCAGGACGGCGATGTGCGACGACCACGCCGCTCTTGTCGTCGGCGGCACCGCGACCGTAGAGCCGGCCGTCGCGTTCCACGGCCTCGAAACGCGGGGGAGTGCCACTTGCTCTCGTCACCTGCGGGCTGCACGTCGTAGTGGGAGTACAGCAGCACGGTTGGAGCGCCCTCCGGCCCCGCGACGTCTGCGCGCACTGTTGGCACACCACTGGAGCTCGGGATCAACTGCGGCTGCGCGCCGGCCTTCCGCAGCAGCTCAGCCACGGCTTCGGCGCACCGCACCACCTCAGACTGTCTCGTAGCCGGGGAAGTTGATTGACGGGATGGCCACCAGTGCCTCGAGGTCGGCTCGGACCTGTGGCATGAGGTCAGCGATCTTGTCCCGCAACGCTTCAGCCTGGTCGATGGGAGTGGTCAGCGGCATGTCTGCACGATATGGGAATCGGGAGCGCACGGCCACGCCACCAGGCCGCCACCCGCACTAGGCTCACGGCATGGCCCAGTTGAGTTCGTTGGCCCCCGTCCTGTCCGTTCGCGATGTGCTGACGTCACTGGACATCTACGCGCGGCTCGGCTTCCGCGCCAAGCCCTACCAGCGCGCCGAGATCGTCGAAGGCCGCGGTCCGGCACAAGTCCTGTACGGCTTCCTGTTCCGCGATGGGCTGCAGATCCATCTGTGCCAAGTCGCTGACATCGATCCGCACAACAACCTCAGTGAGATCTACCTGTACGTCGACGACGCCCCCGCATTGCACGAGCAATGGTCTGCGGCCGGCGCGCCGGGGGAGTTCATCGAACCGGCTGAAACTGAATACGGACTGTGTGAAGGCGCTTACGTCGACCCCGACGGCAACTCCATACAGGTACGGCTCGTGGCTACCCGGTTACCCGAAGCCGGCCCAGACGTGAGCGTCGCACAAGGAGATTCTGCAGCGCTATCTGCAGACCGGTCGCGAGGCCTTGCTGTGGAAGCTCGACGGTGTCAGTGAGTTCGACGCCCGCCGCCCTCTGACTCCGACCGGGTCCAACCTGCTCGGCATCGTCAAGCACACGGCCAGCGTGGAGGCTGGCTACCTCGGTGACTGCTTCGGACGGCCGTTCGAACAAACGTTCCCCTGGTTCGCCGACGACGCGGAAGCGAACGCCGACATGTGGGCCACGGCCGACGAGAGCCTCGAATCCATCGTTGATCTTTATCACCGGGTGTGGCGAAACTCCGACGCGACGATCGCGGCCCTTGATCTGGACACCGCCGGACACGTGCCGTGGTGGCGAACGCCAGAGGTGACGCTGCAGCAGATTCTCGTGCACGTCATCGCCGAGACCCATCGGCACGCGGGTCACATGGACATCCTGCGCGAGATGGTCGATGGCGCCGCTGGGCTGCGGGCTGACAACGACAACCTGCCGCCGGACATCGACTGGGATGGCGTACCGGCAGCGGTTGCAGAAGACGGCCGAACAATTCCGCTGAAAGCCACGTTACTTCAAAGTGTCATAATATTGATTATCGGTCATTCAGGGACATGCGCCAGACGCGACGCAATCGGTGAGCACTCTGGGCATCGGTGAGTTGACGCCGAAAACCCGCCCCCGGCGCTCACGGATGCCCGGGATACTCACGGACCGGCTGATTCGGCCAAGTCATTGCACGTATGCCGCAAGATGCTCGCCCGTCAACGTGCTCTTCGCTGCCACAAGCTCGGCCGGCGTCCCCTCGAACACCACGCGACCGCCGTCGTGACCCGCGCCCGGGCCGATGTCGATGATCCAGTCAGCGTGCGCCATGACCGCCTGATGGTGCTCGATCACGATGACTGACGTGCCGGCATCGACCAGCCGGTCCAACAGACCGAGCAACTGGTCGACGTCGGCAAGGTGCAGTCCCGTTGTCGGCTCGTCGAGAATGACCACGCTGGCCTTGCCGCCCATGTGCGTGGCGAGCTTCAAGCGCTGTCGTTCACCGCCGGACAGCGTCGTCAGCGGCTGCCCGAGCCGCAGATAGCCCAGCCCCACATCGGCCATCCGCGCCAGGATGGTGTGCGCCGCGGGCGTCCGGGCATCGCCCTCACCGAAGAACGCGACGGCCTCATCGACCGGCATGTCCAGCACATCGGCGATGTTGCGCCCACCGAGCGTGTACTCCAGAACGGCCGCCTGGAAGCGCCTGCCCTTCGCACTCCTCGCACACCGTGGTGACACCGGCCATCATCGCCAGATCGGTGTAGATGACCCCGGCTCCGTTACATGCAGGGCAGGCGCCCTCGGAGTTCGCGCTGAACAGCGCCGGCTTGACCCCATTGGCTTTGGCGAAGGCCTTGCGGATCGGGTCGAGCAGCCCCGTGTAGGTCGCAGGGTTGCTGCGACGGGAGCCGCGAATCGCGGTCTGGTCGACGGTCACGATCCCTTCCAGCGGGCTCACCGATCCGTCGATCAAGGAGCTCTTGCCCGAACCCGCGACGCCGGTGATCACAACCAGGACGCCCAGCGGGATGTCGACGTCGACGTCCTGCAGGTTGTTCGTGTTCGCGCCCCGGACCGGCAGCTCTCCGGTCGGTTCCCGGAACGTGTCCTTCAATCGGGCTCGGTCGTCCAGGTGCCGCCCGGTGAGCGTGTCCGTTCCACGTAGATCCTCAACTGATCCCTCGAACACCACCTCCCCGCCACCGGTACCGGCCAGCGGACCGAGGTCGACCACGTGGTCGGCGATGGCGATGACCTCGGGCTTGTGCTCGACCACGAGCACCGTGTTGCCCTTGTCACGCAGGCGCAGCAACAGGCTGTTCATGCGCGCGATGTCGTGCGGGTGCAGGCCGATCGTCGGCTCGTCGAACACGTAGGTCACGTCGGTCAGCGACGATCCGAGGTGCCGGATCATCTTGGCCCGTTGCGCCTCTCCCCCGGACAGCGTTCCCGATGGCCGGTTGAGGCTCAGGTAGCCCAAGCCGATCTCGACGAACGAGTCCAGGACGTGCTGCAGGCCCGCCAGCAGCGGCGCCACGGACGTGTCCTCGATGCCGCGCAGCCAGACAGCCAGATCGCTGATCTGCATCGCACAGGCATCGGCGATGTTGATCCCCTCGATCTTCGAGGACCGGGCGGCTTCGCTCAGCCGGCTCCCGTCGCACTCCGGACAGGTCTGGAACGTGACGGCCCGTTCCACGAAGGCTCTAATGTGCGGCTGCATCGAGTCGACATCCTTGGACAGGAACGACTTCTGGATCCGCGGGATCAGGCCCTCGTAGGTGACGTTGATGCCTTCGACTTTGATCCGGACAGGTTCCTTGTACAGCAGGTCGTGCAACTGCCGCTTGGTGAACTTCGCGATCGGCTTGTCAGGGTCGAAGAAGCCGCACCCTCGGTAGATGCGCCCGTACCAGCCCTCCATCGTGATGCCGGGAACCGTGATCGCGCCTTCGTTGAGGGACTTGCTGTCGTCGAACAGCGCGCTGTGGTCGAAATCGGTGACTGAGCCCATCCCCTCGCAGCGCGGACACATGCCGCCGACCCGGTTGAACGTGGCCTTCTCCGTCTTGGTCTTGTTGCCGCGCGCCACCGTGATCGCGCCGGATGCACTGACGGAAGGCACGTTGAACGAGAAAGCGTTGGACGGGCCGATGTGCGGTTTGCCGAGTCGGCTGAACAAGATCCGCAGCAGCGCGTTGGCATCAGTCACTGTCCCGACGGTGGATCGCACGTTCGCCCCGATCCGTTCCTGATCCACGATGATCGCCGTCGTCAGACCATCGAGAACATCTACCTCCGGGCGGCCCACATTGGGCATGAAGCCCTGCACGAACGCGCTGTACGTCTCGTTGATCAGTCGCTGTGACTCTGCCGCGATCGTCCCGAACACCAGGGAACTCTTGCCCGATCCGGACACGCCCGTGAAGACGCTCAAACGGCGCTTCGGAATGTCGACGCTGACATCCTTCAGATTGTTCACACGGGCACCCTGCACCCGGATGAGGTCGTGGGTGTCGGCTGGATGTGGGGGCATCGCTGCTCCGTTTCGACGTCGAAAGACTCATGCTGTCATGACCCGCCGCCGTAGGCTGTGCAGCATGCGCCACGACGAATACGTGCAGTACGACGCCACTGGTCTCGCCGAACTCATCGCCCGCGGTGACGTCACCGCCCGAGAGGTTCTGCAGGCCGCTATCGATCGTCGGCACACAGTGAACCCGCGGCTCAACGCTGTGGTCGAATCGTGGGATTCCGAGGCGTTGGCAGTTGCGGACAGTCTCGCGGGCCCGTTCGGCGGGGTCCCCTTCTTGATCAAAGACATGGACGGCATGTACGGCGGGCACCGCTGCACGCACTCCAGCAGAGCCCTGGCCGACTGGGTGCCCGAGCGCTCCAGCGAGATCATGAACCGCTTCCAGGCGGCCGGTCTGAACATCTTCGGTGCCACGAACTGTCCCGAGTTCGGGATCATGGGCATTACCGAACCGGAACTCCGCGGACCGGCCAGGAACCCGTGGAATCCCGACCACTCCCCCGGCGGGTCCAGTGGTGGCTCGGCGGCCGCGGTCGCCTCCGGCATCGTCCCGATCGCCCACGGTGGGGACGGCGGTGGCTCCTTGCGGATTCCGGCATCGAACTGCGGGCTCTTCGGGCTCAAGACCACTCGCGGCCTGGTGCCGCTGGGACCCGATGAGGGCGAAGCGTGGGACGGCCTGGTCGTGCGCGGGGTGATGTCGCGCAGCGTCCGCGACTCCGCGACGGCGCTGGACGCGATCAAGGGCTGGGAGCCCGGCAGCCCATATGCCGTGCCGCCGGGTCCGGACTCCTATCTGGCCGCCAGCAACCAGTCCCCCGGCCGGCTGCGGATTGCCTACTCCACGCGCAGCCTGTTCGGGGACACGCTCACGGCCGACGCGGTCGAAGCCGTCGACAAGGCCGCGTCGCTGCTGGAGAGCCTGGGCCACGACGTCTTCGAGTACGACCTGCCGGTCGCGCCGCAGGAGGGCGCCAAGGCCTACCTGACCATCGTGGCTGCCAACGTCGCCCGGGAAGTCGCCTGGACCCAGACCGCGACTGGGCGCAAGCCTGAGTCCGGCAACTTCGAGCGGACCACCTGGTTCCTCAATCAGGTGGGGCAGGTCCTGTCCGCGGCGGAGTTGTCGATGGCCAAGGAGTGGGCTGCGCACATGGGACGCCGACTTTCCGGACTTTTCGGTCCAGAATTCGACCTGCACTTGACGTCCACAGTTGCCCGGGAGCCGGTGCGGATCGGTGAACTTGAGCCCTCCTCGGCTGAGAAGGCCGCCCTGTCCGTCCTGCAGCGGGTGGGGCCCGCCCCCGTAGTGCGCAGGGTGCTGGACCAACTCGCCGCCGACTCCCTGAACGCCACGCCGCAGACCCAGCTCTACAACCTCACCGGTCAGCCGGCGGCCAACATCCCCATGCACGTCACCCGCGGGGGTCTGCCGATCGGAGCGCAACTGGCCGCAGGCTTCGGGCAGGACGCGTTGCTGTTGCAGGTCGCGGCCCAGGTCGAGCAGGCGCAGCCGTGGGACGGTCTACTTCCCACCTCGGCGTGACGCACCCTTATCTCGACTTCCCCACCCCCGTGGTCCTGGCTCACCGCGGGGGCGCACGCGAGGCGCCGGAGAACTCGCTACGCGCGTTTCGGCACGCCGTGTCACTGGGAGTCACCTACATCGAGACCGATATCCGGGCTACGGCCGACGGAGTGCCGGTGATCTTCCACGACGAGCGCTTGAACCGGGTCACCGACCGCGTCGGCCGCATCCGCGATCTGCCATTCGCCGAGGTTCGTAAGGCTCGCGTCGGCAACGCCGATCGGATCCACTCCCTGGCCGAGATCATGGACCACTTCCCAGACGTGCGCTTCAACATCGACGTCAAGGAAGACAACGCGGTCGAACCGGTGATCGACTTCTTGCGTCGGGGAGATCACCTCGATCGGCTGTGTGTGGCCTCATTCGCGTGGTCGCGGTTGCGCCGGATCCGGGCGGAGTACGGCTCCGCAGTCTGCACAGCCCTGGCACCACAAGAAGTCGCTGCACTGGTCAGCCGCAGTCGGCTCGGCCGCCTGAGTTTCGCGTCCCGATTCGCCCTGCCGCAGGGCTCGATGTGCGTCCAGGTGCCACCGCGCAGCGCGGGCACGAAAGTCGTGACGCGATCGCTGATCTCGCTGGCACACCACCGCGGCTGGCCCGTCCACGTGTGGACCGTCAACGACCCCCAGCAGATGAACGACTTGCTCAACTTGGGCGTCGACGGGATCATCACCGACCGGCCCACGGTTGCGCGCAAGGTGCTGGCCGAACGGGTGAATCGCGGTGCATAGCGAACTTCTTTCCTCACGACTATGTAAAGGGTGTGTCAGACACCCGTGCCGGAGTGGCAGTCTGGGGTCCGACTTCGCCACTGTGGGGGTGGAGCTGGTGTGAAACCCCCGGGAACGGGGAATACCACACGTCACAAAGGCGTTGAGCCAGTGAGCACAGATGCACCGGCGGTGCTCATACGGAAGGAAAGAAGGCAGCATGAGTGAGGCCCTGCGTGGCACCCGTCTCGGAGCGACCAGTCTGGAGAACGACCGCGACGTGGAGTTCGCGCCCCGGATGACCGTGACCTACAACTGCCCGGCGGGACATGTGATCAGTCTTCCCTTCGCAGCGGAGGCCGAGGTACCGATCGAGTGGGAGTGCGATTGCGGGGAACTCGCATTGCTGACCGATGCCACCAAGCCCGAGCCGAAGCCCACTAAGCCGGTACGCACCCACTGGGACATGCTGCTCGAGCGGCGCTCCATTGCCGAACTCGAGGAACTCCTGCAGGAGCGGCTGGCCCTGCTCGAGGACAGCAGCGCGAGCCGACGTAGCGCTTAAGACCTATCGACAACCCCGCGACCTCCGTAGGTGGCGGGGTTGTCGTGTGTCCGGCCCCGGACCTGCCTACCCGTTGAGCAATCCGTGCATCTGGTGCTCACGGATGCCCGGAGTGCTCACGGATTACGAATTCCGCGCAAATCGGTGGCCCTAGCCCTGCCGGCGTTGCGCGACTGCTTTCTTCACCGTCGCCACCCGCTCCCGGGCGCCCCACACAGTGACCCGCCACAGCGCCTCGCTGACGATCTTCCGGTTCATCTTGCTGTCGCCGATCTCTCGCTCCACGAATTCGATCGGCACTTCCCGCACCCGTAGCCCGCGCGCCAGCACCCGGTGCACGAGATCCACCTGGAATATGTAACCGGCACTGCCCACTCCGTCCAGGTCGATGGCCCGCAACGTCGAGGCCCGGAACGCGCGGTAGCCGCCGGTCGCATCCATCAGTGGGATCTTCAGAGCCTTGCGCGTGTACCAGTTGCCGCCGCGGGACAGGATTTCCCGCGAACGCGGCCAGTTGACCACCGATCCACCGGGGACGTAGCGCGATCCGAGCACGAGGTCGGCGTCCTCGAGCGCTTCGAGCAGCAGCGGGAGTTGTTCGGGCTGGTGGCTGCCGTCCGCGTCCATCTCCACGACCACGTCAAAGTCGTTCTCCAGCGCCCAGGCGAAGCCGGCAAGGTAGGCCGCGCCCAGACCCTCCTTGCCCAACCGGTGCATGACATGGATCTGCGGATCGGAGGCAGCCA
This sequence comes from Candidatus Nanopelagicales bacterium, assembly GCA_037045455.1. GTDB lineage: Bacteria > Actinomycetota > Actinomycetes > S36-B12 > UBA10799 > JADKAV01. The sequence continues at coordinate 564,899 of JBAOIN010000003.1, forward strand.
GTTCGTCGGCGATCTTGGCAGTGCCGTCCGGGCTGTTGTCGTCCGCCACGAGAATGTGCGCCTCCGGCACGCTGGAACGCACGCGGGACACGATGCGGGGAAGGTTCTCGACCTCGTTGTAGGTCGGGATCACCACGAGGATGCGGCCCAGTTCAGTCACTCTGTCAACGGTATCGGCTCGTGACGCCGAATCCGCCTACGACCCCGTAGCGCCAAACCGAGCGCTAACAGCCCTGTGATGCTCAGGAGAGCATCCACCCAGCCACCGAACCGCACCGCCGGCGTCCAGGTGTCCTTCAGGTCGACTGTGGTGTTCAGCCAGCCCGACTGCAACTGCGGAATCGCCCGGTACTGCCCGTCCGGGGTGACCACCCCGGTCACGCCCGTGGTGGCCGCGATCAGCACCGTGCGCCCGGTCTCCCGAGCCCGCAGCCGGCTGATATCGAACTGCTGCTCGGGTTGCGCGCTCGTGGCGTACGTCGCATTGTTCGTCTGCACAACCAGCGCCCGGCCGCCTTCGCGGATCCCGGTTCGCACTATCTCGTCGTTGGAGACCTCGAAGCAGATGACGTCGGCGATGCGTGCGGGCCCGAGTTGCAGGACGCCCGGCTCAGTGCCGGCGATGAAGTCCCGCGGCACCCGGTCGAAGCGCGAGATGAAGCGGGTGAGCAACGACCGGAAGGGCAGGAACTCGCCGAATGGCACCGGGTGCTGCTTGACATAAGCGTCCGTCGGGCCGAGTTGGGGTTCCCAGACCAGACCGACGTTGGCGACGCGATCCGGCCGGCCCGGCACTTGCTGCACCGTCCCCACGAGAATCGGCGCACCGATTGCGTCGGCCGCAGCAGCCACCAACTCGCGGGCCGTGTCGTCCGACGTGGGGTCGATGTCGGCGGAGTTCTCCGGCCAGATGACCGCCTCCGGCGCGGGCTCCTCCCCCGCCGTCACTTTCTGCGCCAATTCCATGGTCGTCCGGCTGTGATTGCTGAGCACTGCCAGCGGCCGACCCAGGAAATCGATGCCCGGCTGTGGTGTGTTGCCCTGCACCACCGCCAATTGACTGCCGCTTGGTTGACTCAGCGCTTGCGTGACCGGGGCGACCAGCATTCCGACAAGAACCAATCCCGCGGCGGCCGCGACCGAGACCAGGGCCGAACGCCAGGAAGAGAAGGCCAGCACGAGCACGCAGCCCAGAAATGCGACAGCGAAGCTGAGCAGCGGCGCACCCCCAAGCGTGACCCACCCGGTCAGAGGGCTGTCCGGCTGGCCGAATGCCAGTCGCCCCCAGCCGAGACCACCCCAGGGGAACCGACCGCGCAGCCACTCCTGTCCGACCCAGACCGCCGGCACCGCCAGCACCCACCAGCGCAGGATCAGCACGCGGGCGATCGCCCAGCCGAGGGCGGCATACCAGGCGATCATGGCCGCCGACAGCGCCAACCAGGCGTCCAGACCGAGCACTGTGATCCAGTGCAGCAATGGCAGGAAGAAGGCGGCCCCGGTGGCAGCCCCCAGCCATGCCGGTCGCTGCGCGTCACGCAGCGCCCACACCATCAGGGCAACCCCCAGCGGTGCGGTCCACCACCAGCCCACGGGGGCGAAACTGAGGACCTGCAGAATGCCGGCGGCGACCGCCAGCAGCAGTCGTCTCACTATCGGGTTCCCCCGAGCCACGCTTCCACGAACTCCGGCAATGGGGCGTCGTCTTGCAGTGCCGGCAGGCCTGGCGTCGCCGAGCGCGGGTCGGTGGACCAGTTGCTGATCCGTGTGTCAGGACTCTCGACGACTAGATTCTCGACGTGCCACCGGATGAACGTGGCCTCTGCTCCCACCCGCAGGACGCCCTTCTCCGGCCTGCCCAACAGGCGCCACGCTCCCCGGGTCAGCGCCGAGAAGGCGCCGCGGGCGGTCAGCCGCTCAGCAGGATCGACGCCATACACGGCAGCGCGGATGACCTCCCATCCGCTGCCGCCGGTGTGTGGGGGCAGCAGTGCGGTCGGGACGCCGGCAGCGATGCGTGAGCGCAGCCGGCACGGATCGGCAGGGACCACGGCGAGGGGTTTGTCCGCGTACTCGTCCCAGACCTGCACCGGCCAGCGATCGGCGGCCATGCCCGCTCGCTGCGCGTGCACGAAGCCGTCGGAGACTGCCGCTTCGTCCACTGCCAGATGCACAAAGCCAGGAGCGATCAGGTCTCCGTGGAGTTCGACGACCTCGTCGACGTCGGTGGTATGCATCGCGGCCCCGCCCTCGGCGCCGATCCAGGCGATGACGCCATCCTCGATCAGCAACGCCGTCGCGAAGTTCTCGGCTGGCGAGTAGACATGGCCGTCGACCAGCAGGGTGCGCACGCCGCTGAGTCTAGGCGTCCACCACGATGAGGTCGTGGGGGCGGTTGTTGCACCGGATGGGTCCGTCCGGCCCGCACACCACGATGTCCTCGATCCGCGCTCCGTGTGAGCCGGACCGATACACGCCGGGTTCCACGCTGAACGCCATGCCCGGTTCCAGCGGCCGGGCGTTGCCCTCGATGATGTAGGGCTCTTCATGCGTCTCCAGGCCGATGCCATGCCCCGTGCGGTGGATGAAGAACTCGGCCAGGCCGGCGGCGGCCAGGTGATCGCGAGCAGCGGCGTCGATCTGCTCGCAGGTCACACCCGGGCGCACAGCGTCGACCGCGGCGGCTTGCGCGGCCTTCAGCTGCTCGAACTCTGCTCGCACGTCGGGCGCGGGCTCGCCCAGGGCGTACATGCGCGTCGAATCGCTGCAGTACCCGTCGGGCATCGTCCCTCCGATGTCCACGACGACCGTGTCGCCGGTCTGCAAGACCCGGTCGGACAACTCGTGGTGGGGACTGGCCCCGTTTGGTCCGGACGCGACGATGACGAAGTCGACGGTCGCATGGCCGGCGGCCAGGATCGCATCGGCGATGTCGGCACCCACCTCACGTTCTGTGCGACCGGCGCGCAAGAAGCCGGCCACCTGCTCGTGCACTGCGTCGATCGCCGCTCCTGCCCGCAGCAGTGCGTCGATCTCGGCCTGCGACTTGCGCATCCGCAGTTCCTGGATGACCGGACCGGCAGCGACCTGATGGGCGTTCGGCATCGCGTCGCGCAGTGCCAGCACCTTGCTCGCCCACATGTGGTCGTCCACGGCCACGTTGCGCGCATCGGGCAGCAGCGAGCCGGTTAGCGCGAAAGGATTCTGGGTCTCGGTCCAGGACACGATCTCAAGGCCCAGCCCCTCGACCGGGCTTGCCAGGGCAGCCGGCACCTCGAGGGTCGGGACCACGATCCGGATCTCACCAGCCGCCGGCACGACCAGGCATGTGAGCCGCTCCAGCGGTATCGCCTCGTATCCGGTCAGGTACCGAAGGTCGGGTCCGGGCGAGACCAGGACGGCATCGAGGCCCGCAGCGGCCACGGCGTCCCGGCAACGATTGAGGCGGTCGCGCAGATCCGCCACGTCGACGTCGGTCACTCTGCGACACTACTGCGTGTGCCGCCCCCACTTATGGTTCTGGACACCGCCTCCCTGTACTTCCGCGCCTTCTACGGAGTCCCCGACACCCGCAAATCCCCGCAGCACCCGCCGACGAATGCAGCCAGTGGTCTGCTGGACATGACGGCCCGGCTGATCCGCGACCACTCCCCCGGCGCGGTGGTGGCGTGCTGGGACGACGACTGGCGCCCGCAGTTCCGGGTCGATCTGCTGCCCAGCTACAAGGAACATCGCGTTGCCACCGGGCACGAGGAGCAGGTGCCTGACGCGTTGCAGGAGCAGATCCCGCTGATCGAGGCACTCCTAGTCGCGGCCGGGATGCCGCCCGTCGGGGTGCCGGGTCACGAAGCCGACGACGTGATCGGAACCTACGCGACCATTTGCAGTGGCCCGGTCGACATTGTCACCGGTGACCGGGACCTGTTCCAGCTCGTCGACGACGCGTCCGGCGTTCGGGTCCTGTACACCGCACGTGGCATCCGGCAGCTGCAGATCGTGGACGAGGCGCATGTGATCGAGAAGTACGGCGTGCGCCCACAGCAGTACGCGGACATGGCCACGCTGCGCGGGGATGCCAGCGACGGCCTGCCCGGAGTCGCCGGGATCGGTGAGAAGACTGCGGCATCGCTGTTGAGGTCGTTTGACGATCTGGCAGGCGTGCGCGCCGCCGCGGTGGACGCGAGCAGTTCTCTGGCCCCCCGGATCCGGGCTTCGCTCACTGCCGCCGCCGACTACTTGGACCGGGCGCCGGGGGTTGTGCGCGTCGTGTGTGACCTTCCGGTGCCGCCGGTGCCGGATGCCGCCCCGCAGCCCGATCTCGAACTTCTCAACGCGATCGGTGAGGAGTTCGGAATCAGCAGTTCGGTGGGTCGATACCTGAGTGCCATTTCGGCGCTCTGACCTGGACTTCACCGTTCGGGCGATCTCGCACCGTTCAGAACGGTGCAAGATCCGCCAAACGGTGATTCAGACCTCTGAGGAGTAATCCACGACTCCCCTGCGCAACGAATCGGCTGCGCGATCGGCGACCTCGCGCACCGGGTCGCCCGGAGCAGCGGCGGCGGCGATCTGGCCGAGACAGTCGATGACCTGCTTGCACCAACGGACGAAGTCTCCGGCCGGGCAGATCGCTGCCAGCCAGAACCGCGGCCAGCGACTGCTTGCTGGCCCATTGGTAGACCGCCCAGCAAAACCCAAGATCCGGCTCGGCCGTGGGGTTCACCTTGAACTCCCGCTCCAGGGCTTCAATCTGAGCCCATAGGTGCACCTGCTCGGCGAGCACCTCGCGGACCGGACCCTTCGGCAATCGCGGCACCACGTCCTCGTCGGTGCGCGAGTTGAACACCAACGCTGAGACGCAGGCGGCGAGTTCCGGTGCAGTCAGGCTCTGCCACAGCCCGCGCCGCAGGCACTCGGCGATGACCAGCGAGCGATCGGTGTACAGCCGGCCCAGCATTCGGCCGTCAGCTGTCACCTGCAGTTCCTGCCCCTCGGCGTCCAGGTAGCCCAACTCCACCAGCACGGCACAGATCTGGTCGAACTGGCGGGCGATGGTGTTGGTGCGGCCATCGACCCGCCTGGCTAGGTTGTCGTTCTCGCGCTGCAACTTCGCCGCCCGCTCCGCCCAGCGCGCGTGCAGTTCCCGGTCCTCGCAGCCGTGGCACGGGTGCTTTCGCATGCGCGCCCGGAGCCGGGCGATCTCCACGTCGTTGCCGCTGTCCCGGATCCGTGGACTGCGGACATTGGTGTGCCGTCCGGACAGCTCGCGCAATCGAGCGCTCAACGCCTTGCGGGCGTTCGCACTGCGCGGGTGGAAGTCGCGTGGGATGCGAAGCCGGTCGACGACGACAGCCGGCGCCGGGAAGTCGACCACGCTCAACCTCCGCACCTGACGGTCGACGGTCAGTACCTGCGGCCGGGGTTCCCCACCCTCATCGACCCCGCTGTCCAAGACGACGGCGAGACCCGAGCGGCGACCGGTCGGGATGGCGATGACGTCCCCGGGTTCGAGCCGCTCCAGTGATTGCGCGGCGTGCGCACGACTCAGCCGCGCGGACTCCCGCGAGGTGTTCTTCTCCAGCGCGGACAACTCGGCACGAATCGCTGCGTACTCGCCGAAGTCACCCAGATGGCACTCCATCGACTCTCGGTAGCCGTCGATGATCTGCTCGTTGCGCTTGATCTGCGAGGCCAGCCCGACGACCGACTGGTCGCTCTGGTACTGGGCGAAGGACGTCTCCAGACAGTTCGCGGGCGATCCGCCGCCCGACCCGGTGGACCAGATTGACGGCCATGTTGTAGGTCGGCCGGAACGAGGAGCGCAGCGGGTAGGTGCGGGTGGAAGCCAGAGCCCGCCACGTGGTTGGGCTGCACGCTCGGGCCCCACACGACGACCGCGTGACCCTCGACGTCGATGCCGCGCCGGCCCGCCCGGCCGGTGAGTTGCGTGTACTCCCCTGGGGTGATGTCGGCGTGGGTCTGCCCGTTCCACTTCACCAAGCGCTCGAGCACCACTGTCCTGGCCGGCATGTTGATGCCCAGCGCCAGCGTCTCGGTCGCGAACACCACCTTGAGCAAGGCCTCCTGGAACAGTTCCTCGACGACCTCCTTGAAGATCGGCAGCATGCCGGCGTGATGGGCCGCGATCCCCCGCTGCAAGGCGTCACTGAAGTCACCGAAACCCACCGCCAGCAGGTCGGCTTCGGGGATCACCGCGCAGCGGTCGGCGACAACCTGCGCGATTCGATGGCGCTCATCCGGGGCGGTCAGCCGCACCCCGGCAGTCGCCAGTTGCCGCACGGCGTCCTCGGTGCCGGCGCGGGAGAAGATGAAGTAGATCGCGGGCAGCAGGTCCGCGCCCTCGAGTTTGTCCACGACGTCGATGCGGGCGGGCGGGCGTATGGGACGTCGGCGCTTGCTGTGCCGATCCGGGCGCCGGCCGCCGAAGTCCGCGATTGTCGTTGGCGAGCCGCACCAATTCCGGGTTCACCCGCTGCTGGGCGTCGTCGACGAACAGATCGTACAGGCGATTGCCGGCCATCACCTGCTGCCACAGCGGGACCGGCCGGTGCTCCTCCACCACCGTTTCGGTATGCCCTCGCACGGTCGAGATCCAGGCCCCGAACTCCTCGACATTGCTCACGGTCGCCGACAGCGCGACGATGTTCACCGACTCGGGCAACTGGATGATGAGCTCTTCCCATACCGCGCCCCGCTCCCGGTCGGCGAGGTAGTGAACCTCGTCCAGCACGACGTAGCCGAGGCCGGCCAGGTCTGGTGAGGACTCGTAGACCATGTTGCGCAGGACCTCGGTGGTCATCACGACCGTGCTCGCGTGGCCGTTGATCGACACGTCGCCGGTGAGCAGACCCACGTCCTCGTCGCCATACGCCGCCACAAGATCCCGGTACTTCTGGTTGCTGAGGGCCTTGATCGGGGTGGTGTAGAACGCCTTGCGGCCGGTCGCCCTTGCCAAGTGCACGGCGTACTCGCCCACCACTGTCTTGCCGCTGCCGGTGGGTGCGGCGACCAGGACGTCACGGCCGTCCTCCAGCGCCTCACACGCCGCCACCTGGAAGTCGTCGAGGGGGAAGTCGTAGCGCTGCCGGAACGCGGTCAGGTGAGAGCTCCGGCTCCGCCGCCGGGCTGCTGAATACCGCTCGGCGGGAGAGGCCATAAAGTCACCCTACGGTGTGCTGCGGTTATGCAGCCGCAACCCGACTTCCTCGCGATGTGAGAGTTGTGCCCGAGCCGGACACCCGGCACGACCGATCCATGAGCATTCCGGGCATCGGTTAGCACCACGGGCGGGTTTTCGGCGTCCGGCATGCTCACCGATGCCCAGCGTGCTAACCGATTGCCACTTCATCCGCCAGGCAACCCGCGCTTGGTCTACCCAACGCTGGCGAAGACCCGCAAACCGCGTGGCACCACGCCGACGTCCACCGGCAGCGGACCCACTCGCTCGCCGTCGGCGAAGGCCGTCTGACCCTGCGCCTCAACCCGGATCGTGGCTCCCCGCAGGGACCGTACCGACGGGTGGTGGATGTGAGTGCCTTTGAACACCCTCGGGAAGATCGTGAGAAATGTCGCCCGGTTCGTCTTGGTGAGGAACGTGAGGTCGAGCTTCGCGTCGTCGAGGTCGGCGTTCGGGCACACGAACATGCCGCCCCCGTAGCTGGGTCCGTTGCCAATCGCCAGCATCATGCCGGGTTCGCTGGTCTGCACCCCATCGACTGTGATCCGGAACTCCACCGGCCGGTACACACCGAGTTCTGCCATCGTCGCCACCAAGTAGCGGCTGGAACCGGTGGGCCACTTCATCGAGTTGGCTCGCGCGTTGACCTCGGAGTCGAACCCCGCGCTCATGACGGCCAGGAAGGCTCGCTCGGTACCGTCGGCCGCGGCCACCGTGCCGTAGTCGACCATGCGGGTGCGACCGTCAGCGATGACATCGGCCGCCGCCAGTGGGTCCTTCATCGGAAGGCCGACGGAACGCGCGATGTCGTTGCCGGTACCCATGGGAATGATGCCGAGGGCGGTGTCCGACCCGGCGACCGCCTGCAGGGCGAAATGCACCGTCCCGTCACCCCCGCATGCGATAAGCGCTTGCGCCCCTTCAGCAACGGCACGTCGCGCGAGGTCCAGGCTGCCTTCGGCGCTGCCCCCCTCGAGAACGGCCAGTTGCATTCCACGATCGCGAAGTCGTTGGATGACGGCGGGCGCGTGCTTGCCACTGCGGCCCTTGCCAGAGCTCGGGTTGACCAGGATGGCGGCGTTCAACACGCCGATCAGGTTACCGTCGGGCCTTGATCATCGACCGGTTGGATGGGTGAGACCTGATCGTCGTCCCACTGCTCGTAGTCCGGCTCCCCCTTGCGGGCCCGGCGGCGGTCGTTGAGCAGGCAGAACGCCACCGCCGCCACCACCAGCAGCAGGATCGGCGTGGCCAGCAGCATCATGTTCACGGGGTCACCGGTCGGCGTCGCCACCGCAGCAAACACGAACACGGCGAAGATGATGTACCGCCAGGCGGCTGCCAGTCGCTTCCCGCTCAGGATGCCGACGATGTTGAGCCCCACGATGAACAACGGGGTGAGGAACCCGACGCCGAATACCAGGATCATCCGCAGGAAGAACGAGAGGTAGCGGTCGACCGGCAGGTAATTGCCGACGTTCTCAGGCGTGAAGCCCAGCAGCACTTCCAAGCCCTTGGGCATCACGGCATAGGCCAGTGCAACTCCCGCTAGGAACAGCGGCACGCTCACGCCGACCAGCACGTACACCCAGCGGCGTTCCCGCGGGTGCAGACCCGGTGTGACGAACGCCCACAACTGGTACAGCCATACCGGAGATGCCAGCACCAGCCCGGTCATCGCCGCGATCTTGACCTGCAGCATGAAGGCGTCGGCGACCCCGGACATCACCAGCCGGACATCGCGGCCTTCAGCGGCGGCCTCGGCCACCACCTGCTCGATCGGCCGGGCGATGACGTCGAAGATCTGGGTGTAGTAGATCCAGCCCACGACCGAACCCGCAGCGATCGCGATGATGCTGATGACCAGCCGACGGCGCAGTTCGCGCAGATGGTCGGCAAGGGGCATCTGCGCGCGCGCGTGACTCGGCGCGGACACGACTTCAGGTCTGGGTGGGTTTGGTGTCACTGGGTGTGGGTGCCTGCTGGGCCGCAGGCGGCGGTGTCGCGGGGTCCACGGCGTCAACGGCCTTTGGGTCGGCGGGCTGATCCTGATCGGTCAAGCCCTTCGTCTCCGCCTTGAAGATTCGCAGGGACCGGCCCAGGCCGCGGGCGGCGTCGGGCAGCCGGCGCGCGCCGAAGAGCAAGACGATCACCAGGATGAGGATCAGCCACTCTGACCCGCGCAAGTTACCGAACATGCATCCCAGGGTACGACGGACAAGAAGCGCAGGCTACGACGCGGCCGTTGGGACGCCCGATCGTATCCGGGGTGGCCTCCCCTAGTGCGCAATCAGGTGCGGCACGATCACGTCGTGGGTGTCGAGCCACAACGCGAAGTCGAGCACATCGTCGTAGCCGATCGGTGCTCCGGCGTGGGGTTCGAAAGCCTCGCCCGGCACGTGGTCGATCAGGACCCCGGCGCTGGAAAGCAGTGCCACAACTTCCTCATCCGCCGACTTCTCGATCAGGTCCTGGCAGGTGCCGCACTTGAAGGTATAAGTCGCCCACCCGGCCGCTTGGGCTACGGTGAGCCGGACGTCGCCAGGGCTGAGATCGACGTCTCCGCAGATGGGGCACGTCGCCTTGATCGTGGTCACTGTTCGCCTCCCTCGCTGGGTCCGGTAATTAAGCCTTCGGGAGGAGAATGCTCAATCTTGAGCGCTGTGTCCTGTTGAACGGATAACAATCTTGCTGCGTGTCAAGCCAGCAGCCCGGCGTGTCGGGATTTCTCGGTGTTCACCTGGTCACGTGGCGGACAGCATCTTGTGTCTCAGCATCGCCAGAGGTACTGGATGTGGTGCAGATTGCGTAATCCAGCGGCCGCTCGGCCGCTGATTGGCGCAGCGCTGAGCGTCGAACGCCCGTCCAGGTCGCACAGCTGCGTCTTTGTCCAACCCCTGCGGACCGAAAGGCACTCCGCCGACGCGTTGCAGACCGGCTTAGCGCGCGTCGAGCAGGTCAATCACGAAGATCAACGTCTTGCCCGACAACCGGTGTCCGCCTGTCTCACCGTAGGCCAGGGCCGGCGGGATCGTGAGTTGCCGGCGTCCGCCCACGCGCATGCCCGGGATGCCCTCCTGCCAGCCGGCGATGAGGCCCCGCAGCGGGAACTCGATCGATTCGCCACGGTCCCATGACGCGTCGAACTGCTCGCCGGAGTCGTACTCCACCCCCACGTAATGCACGGTCACGGTGCCACCCGGCACCGCTTCAACGCCCTCCCCCACCACGAGGTCCTCGATCACCAACTCGGTGGGTGCGGGGCCTTCCTGGAAATCGATCTCGGGCTTCTCGCTCATGACTTCACCTTCTCGACGTCGACGACGAACACCAGGGTCTCGTTGGGACCGATGACCGGTGGCGACCCGGCCTCGCCGTACCCCTTGTCCGGCGGGATGATCAGCAGCACGCGGGAACCCTCGGTGACGCCGTTCAAACCCTCTTGCCAACCCGTGATCACGCCCTTGAGCGGAAACTCGATCGGCTGTCCGCCGTTGTTGGTCCAGGAACTGTCGAACTCCTGGCCCGTGGACCAGGAGTACCCCGCGTACTGCACGGACACTATCGAGTTCGGTCCGATCTTCTTGCCGTCGCCCTTGGTGATCTCCTCGACCACCAGCTCCGAAGGCGGCGTGGCGGTCGTGTCGATGGTCACGGTGGGGGCGCTGCCCTGTTCCCCGGAGACGCTGACGCCGTTGGAGGTGAACGCGTCTGCGGCCGGGCTGGCGGCACTCACAGTGGGCGATGGCGAGGACGAGCCGCCGTCGGAGGAGCCGCCGCAACCGGTCAGAGCCAGGGCTGGAATGAGCACAGCAGCAGCTACCAGGGTTCTCCGCATGGCCTTCACCCTACGGTGCCTGGACCCCACGACGACGGCAGGGTCACATGGAGGCGATCAGCCGCTCGACCCGCTCGTCGACGCTCTTGAACGGGTCCTTGCACAAGACCGTCCGCTGCGCCTGATCGTTGAGTTTCAGATGCACCCAGTCCACCGTGAAATCGCGGCGCTTCTCTTGCGCGCGCTTTATGAAATCACCGCGCAACTTGGCGCGCGTCGTCTGAGGCGGCACGGACTTCGCCTCGAAGATCGCCACGTCGTTGCAGACCCGGTCGACCAGCCCCTTGCCGACCAATAGGTAGTAGAGACCGCGGGTGCGGCTGATGTCGTGGTAGGCCAGGTCCAACTGGCTGACCCGGGCGTCGGTGAGCCCCAGGTTGTGCTTGGCCATGTAGCGGTCCAGCAGCGTGCGCTTGATCACCCAGTCGATCTCGGTGGCGACGTCCTGCAACCGGTCGGACTCGATCGCGTCCAGCGTGCGGCTCCACAGGTCCACCGTGCGCGACGGCACGCTTGCCGGGTCGTCGAGCAGCCCGGCGCCGCGAGCGAACTGGTGCACCCGTTGCAGATACTCACGCTGCATATCGAGTCCACTGATCGAGCGCCCGTTCGCCAGGCGCACCGTGCGCCGCCCGGTCGGGTCCTGGCTGATGTCCCGGATGCTGCGGATCGGGTTCTCCAGCGTCAGGTCGCGCATCGGAATGCCCGCCTCGAGCATGCGCAGAACCAGATCCGTGGATCCGACCTTGAGCAGCGTGGTCGTCTCGCTCATGTTGCTGTCGCCGACGATCACGTGCAGGCGGCGGAAGCGCTCGGCGTCGGCGTGCGGCTCGTCGCGGGTGTTGATGATCGGGCGGCTGCGGGTGGTCGCCGAACTCACCGACTCCCAGACGTGCTCGGCGCGCTGGCTGACCGTGAACGTCGCCCCGCGCGGGGTCTGCAGGACCTTGCCGGCACCGCAGATCAACTGCCGGGAGACCAGGAACGGGATCAGCACCTCCGCCAGCCGGAAGAACTCCCCCTGTCGGCCGACCAGATAGTTCTCATGGCAGCCGTAGGAGTTGCCGGCGGAGTCGGTGTTGTTCTTGAACAGGTAGATGTCGCCCAGGATTCCCTCGCCGGCCAGCCGCTGCTCGGCGTCGATCTGCAAGCCTTCGAGGATCCGCTCGCCGGCCTTGTCGTGGGTTACGAGTTGGACCAGGTCGTCGCATTCGGCGGTCGCGTATTCGGGGTGCGATCCGACGTCGAGGTACAGCCGGGAACCGTTGCGCAGAAACACGTTGGAACTGCGCCCCCAGCTGACGACCCGCCGGAACAGATAGCGTGCCACCTCATCGGGAGAGAGCCGGCGCTGGCCTTGGAACGTGCAGGTCACGCCGTACTCGGTCTCGATCCCGAAGATCCTGCGTGACATGGCGACTCCCCTATTCGGTGTTCAGCAGTCGCTTCAGTTCTTCCCCGATCACGCGACGGAATGCCCGTCGCGGGCGGGTGCGGTCCAGAATGGCCACCTCGAGCTGCTTGTCGTCGAGGGTGCGCGGCCCCTGACCGCCGTGCTCAGCCAGCGCGGCCACCGCCATCTGAAGCGCATCGGACAGGCTCAGATCGGGCTGCCACTGCTCCTGCAACTGCGTGCTGATGGCTTCGGCCGCGCCACCCATTGCCAGGAAGCCGTGCTCGTCGCCCACTGATCCATCGAACGTCAGGCGGTACAGCTGGTCGTGGGCCTCGTCGACCCCGACCTCCGCCACGATGATCTCGACCTCGTACGGCTTCTGCGCCTCGGTGAAGACCGTGCCCAGCGTCTGCGCGTAGGCATTGGCCAGGCCACGGCTGGTGACGTCGGCGCGATCGTAGGAGAAGCCCCGCAGGTCCGCGTAACGCACGCCGGCCACCCGCAGGTTCTCGAACTCGTTGTACTTGCCGACCGCCGCGAACGCGATCTTGTCATAGATCTCACTGATCTTGTGCAGCGCCCGGGAGGGGTTCTCGGCGACGAACAGGATGCCGCCGTCGTACTGCGCCACCACCACCGAGCGGCCGCGAGCGATGCCCTTACGCGCGTAGTCGGCCTTGTCCTTGATGATCTGCTCGGGCGAGACGTAGAACGGCATCGTCATGGCTGCTCACCCCCTGCGCCGGCAGCCGGGCCGTCCGGACGCTGGAAGCGCTGCTGCACGACCGAGTCCACGAGGACGGTGAGCTCGCTCTCAGCGACCCGCTGCGCGCCAGCGGCGCCCACCGTGTAGACGACCGGGTAGATACCGCGGGTCAGGTCCGGGCCGCCGGTCGCCGAGTCGTCGTCGGCCGCGTCGTACAGAGCCTGCAGGCAGACCCGTACGGCATCCTCGCTGCCCTGCTCCGCGCGGTACAGCTTCTTCAGGCTGCCGCGGGCGAACGGGCTGCCCGAGCCCACCGCGTGGTAGTCGTGCTCCTCGTAACGCCCACCGGTGACGTCATAGGAGAAGATCCGGCCGCGGCCGCTGCCCGGGTCATACCCGGCGAACAGCGGGACGACGGCCAGGCCCTGGAACGCCATGCCGAGGTTGCCGCGGATGAACGATGCCAACCGGTTCGCCTTGCCCTCCAGGGAGAGCTGCATTCCCTCGATCTTCTCGAAGTGCTCGAGTTCGGTCTGGAACAGCCGGACCATCTCCACGGCCAGTCCGGCAGTGCCAGCGATCCCGACCACGGAGAATTCGTCGGCCGGGTACACCTTCTCGATGTCGCGCTGGGCGATGACGTTGCCCATGGTGGCGCGGCGGTCGCCGGCCATCACGACTCCGCCGGCATACAGGCAGGACACGATGGTCGTGCCGTGCGGAACGTCGACCGCCCCGTTGCCGGTGACCCGCCCGAAAGCCGACGGGTCGTGTTCAGCCAGGAAGTCCACGAAGGACGAACCGGGACGCAGGAAATGCGCCGGTAGCCCGGAGGAGTTGGTCACTGGCCGCCTTTCTGCACAAATGAGGCCACGAACTCCTCGGCGTTCTCCTCCAGCACGTCGTCGATCTCGTCGAGGATCGAATCGACATCCGCGTCCAACTCCGCTTTGCGGGCGGCTGCGGCCTCGAGTTCCTCGCCGACCACGTCGTCGGATTCCCGCGTGGTCTGCGGGCGCTGCTTGTGCTGCTGTCCGTCTGTCATCCCTGCCACCTCCGCACTCTAGAAGGCAACCCTAGTCGCTTTCGGTGACCGGCGGCACTGCGCGACATTCGGCTCTCGGCGATCGCCGCTCGGGCAGCTTTCCCTGACCTACATGCCATCCGGCCTCGTTCCTGACACCGGAATGAGCAGCGTCGTTGCCACATCCGCGGGTTAGCCTGAACACGTGAGCGTCGTGCGGATCATGGGGATCGAGACCGAGTACGGGGTGTCCAGCCCCGGTCATCCGCACGCCAACGCGATGCTGATGTCCAGCCAGGTCGTGACCGCCTACGACCGGGCGGCCAACGTCAGCCGCAAGGCACGCACCCGTTGGGACTACGACGTCGAGACGCCATTGCGGGATGCCCGCGGCTTCGACATGAGCCGCGCGGAAGCCGACCCGTCGCAACTCACCGACGACGACATCGGGATGGCCAACGTCATCCTCACCAACGGTGCGCGCCTGTACGTCGACCACGCCCATCCCGAGTACTCGACGCCGGAAGTGCTCACCCCGTTCGAAGCCACCCTCTACGACCGCGCCGGGCAGGTCATCATGGCGCAGGCCGCCGAGTTGGCATCGGCTGAGCCGGGCGCCCAACAGATTCGTTTGTACAAGAACAACACCGACAACAAGGGCGCCTCCTACGGCTGTCACGAGAACTACCTCATGCCCCGCACGACGCCCTTCCCGTCGATCATCGCCGGCATGATCCCGTTCTTCGTCAGCCGGCAGGTGATCACCGGGGCCGGCCGGGTCGGGGTGGGTCAGGACGGCAAGATCAAGGACTTCCAGCTCACCCAGCGCGCGGACTTCTTCGAGGTGGAAGTGGGCCTGGAGACGACGCTCAAGCGACCCTTGATCAACACTCGCGACGAGCCGCACGCCGATCCGGAGCTGTACCGGCGGCTACACGTGATCATCGGCGATGCCAACTTGAGCGAGTACGCGACGTACCTCAAACTCGGGATGACCTCGCTGGTCCTGAGCATGATCGAGCAGTCGTGGGATCTCTCGAGCTTGGCCATCAACCGGCCGGTGCGACAGTTGCATGCGGTGTCCCACGACCCGGAACTGCGCCACGAGATCGACATGGTGGATGGCCGCCGAATGACCGCAGTCCAGCTACAGGTGGAGTTCGTCGAGCAGGCGCGCAAGTTCGTCGACGACCGTTACGGCAGCGACGCCGACCAGCCCACCCTGGACGTGCTCACCGAGTGGGAGCGCACGGTCGATGGTCTGACGCGCGACCCGTATGAACTCGTGGACGACTTGGACTGGGTGGCCAAGCAGGCCCTGCTCGACGGGTACCGCCGGCGGGACGCCATGAGCTACGGCGACCCCCGGTTGGACCTCGTTGACCTGCAGTACTCCGACGTCTCGCCGGCGCGCGGTTTGTGGGCCCGGCTGGAATCGCGCAGCCGGCTGCGCCGGGTGACGACCGACGACCAAGTGGAGCAGGCCGTCACACAGCGCCCCCGGAATCGACGCGCGCCTACTTCCGCGGCGAATGCCTGCGGCGCTACCCCTCGCACGTGACGGCCGCGAGTTGGGACTCGGTGATCTTCGACCTGCCGGGACGGTCGGCGTTGCAGCGGGTGCCCACCCTCGATCCCCTGCGCGGGACGCGGGCGCACGTGGAGGCGTTGCTGGATGCCAGTCCGACCGCCGCCGATCTGATTGCGGCGCTACAGGGGGTCTGACCTGGGCAGGCTTTGTGACTCCGCAACCAGTTTCTGGTCTGCCAGTCACAAAGCCCTAGAGGTACTGACCGGTGTTCGCCACGTTGTCGATCGACCGGCCCGGCTCGTCGCCCTGCTTGCCCTGGACGAGCGTGCGGATGAAGATGATCCGCTCGCCCTTCTTGCCCGAAATCCGCGCCCAGTCGTCGGGGTTGGTCGTGTTGGGCAGGTCCTCGTTCTCGCGGAACTCGTCGATGCACGCCGCCAGCAGGTGCTGCAAACGGATGCCCTTCTGACCGGTGTCCAGGAAGGCCTTGATCGCGCTCTTCTTGGCCCGCGCGACGATGTTCTCGAGCATGGCGCCGGAGTTGAAGTCCTTAAAGTACAAGACCTCTTTGTCGCCGTTGGCGTAGGTCACTTCCAGGAAGCGGTTCTCGTCGGACTCCGCGTACATGCGCTCCACGGTGCGCTGGATCATCGCGGCCACGGTGGCGTCCGGATCGCCGCCGTGCTCCCCCAGGTCGTCGGCGTGCAACGGCAACTTGGCCGTCAGGTACTTCGTCATGATGTCGGCCGCCGCCTGCGCGTCCGGGCGCTCGATCTTGATCTTCACGTCCAGCCGGCCGGGCCGCAGGATGGCCGGGTCGATCATGTCCTCGCGGTTGCTGGCCCCGATCACGATGACGTTCTCCAGGCCCTCGACACCGTCGATCTCGGAGAGCAACTGCGGCACGATCGTGTTCTCGACGTCGCTGGAGACCCCGGATCCGCGCGTGCGGAACAGTGAGTCCATCTCGTCGAAGAACACGATCACAGGCATACCCTCGCTGGCCTTTTCACGGGCCCGCTGGAACACCAGCCGAATGTGCCGTTCCGTCTCGCCGACGTACTTGTTGAGCAGCTCCGGGCCCTTGATGTTCAGGAAGAACGACCGGCCCTGTTCGATCCCTTCGCGGTCGGCCACCTTGCGCGCCAATGAGTTCGCAACGGCCTTGGCGATCAGCGTCTTGCCGCATCCGGGCGGGCCGTACAGCAGGATCCCCTTGGGCGGGCCGCAGCTCGTGCTCCCGGAACAGGTCGGCGTGCAGGAACGGCAGTTCCACGGCGTCGCGGATGGCTTCGATCTGCGTGCCGAGACCACCGATGTCCTCATAGTGGATGTCGGGTACCTCTTCGAGGACCAGTTCCTCCACCTCGGCCTTGGGGATCCGCTCCAGAGCGAAGCCGGAGCGCACGTCCAGCAGCAACGAATCACCCGCCCGTAGCCGCTGGGTGCGCAGGGGCTCGGCGAGGTGGATCACCTGCTCCTCATCGGTGTGGGCGATGACCAGCGCACGCCCGCCGTCCTCGAGGATCTCCTTGAGCATGACGATCTCGCCGCGGCGCTCGAATCCGGCCACCTCGACGATGTTCATCGCCTCGTTGAGCATGACTTCCTGGCCGGGCACCAACCCTGCGGAGTCCACGTTCGGGGTAGCCACGACGCGCATCTTGCGGCCACCCGTGAAGATGTTGATGCTGCCGTCGTCGAGCGTTTCGAGGTACACCCCGTACGCGCTCGGTGGTTCGGCAAGTTTGTCGACCTCAGCCTTCAGCGTGAGGATCTGGGCTCGGGCCTCACGCAGCGTCGCGGTCAGGCGCTCGTTGTTCACGCGCTGCTTCGCCACTTCGGCGCGCAGGCGCTCCAGATCCTCGGACCGCTCGTCTCCGGGCACCATCGCAGTCACCTCCGTACCTCCGATCGACTACCTGATCGACCCTATACGGCTTGCGCAGGATTTCCACTACCCCGAATTCGCGGCACGCGGCCCGTCGTAATCGGTGCCGTAGGCGCCCTTGGCGGGCCGGCTGCGCTTGGCCGGCGCTGTCACCCCGGGGGCCAGCCGACGGCTGTAGATCAAGAAGCCCGTGTGACCCACCATGCGATGGTCGGGTCGTACCGCCAGCCCTTCGACATGCCAGGACCGGTGCATGGTCTCCGACGACTTGGGCTCGGTCCAGCCACCAGCCGCACGCAGGCTCTCCACCATCCGGGACAACTGGGTGGTGGTGGCCACATAGACGCACAACACCCCGCCCGGGACCAGGCAGGCTTCCAGCGTCGGCAGCATCTCCCACGGGGTGAGCATGTCGAGAATGGCGCGGTCGAACGGCCCCGGTGGGGCGACCTCCTCCAAGGCGCCCGTCAACAAAGTCCAGTTGTCGGGCTCTTCGCCGAAGAACTTGCTGACATTGCGGGCGGCGATCTCGGCGAAATCCGGCCGCTTCTCGACCGACGTGACGTGCCCGCTGGCGGTGACTGCGCGCAGCAGCCAGCACGTGAGCGCGCCGGATCCAGCACCCGCTTCCAGCACCCGGGCGCCGGGGTGGATGTCGGTGAAACCCACGATCAGCGCGGCGTCCTTCGGGTAGATGATCGTGGCGCCGCGTGGCATGGACATGACGAAGTCGTGCAACAGGGGGCGCAATGCCAGGTACTGGGTGCCCTTGCTGGAGGTGACCACGATGCCTTCGCTGGCACCGATCAGGGCATCGTGGTCGATGCCGCCCTTCTCGGTGTGGAAGCGCTCGCCCACCCGCAGCGTGATCGTGTGCATGCGGCCCTTGGCGTCGGTGAGTTGCACCTGATCGCCTTGTCGCGAACGGCAGTCCTTCCGGGGTCACAAGGCAGCAATCTAGCGCGCGGGCAAACGAGTCGATGAGGGCAGTGCGGCCGTCATCCGCGCTCTTGTCGGAGAGCGCGAGCGATCTGGGGCGTATTCGGCCCCGGACTGCCGTTGTGTTCTCCGACGTCTACCCTGCCCCCATGGGCGAAAGCGGGCTGCGGTTCACCGTTGCGGGGTTTCCGGTCAGCCTTCCGGTCGGGGGGATTCTCGGGGTACTGCTCATCGCCTATCTGTGGGCTCCCAACTTCGCAGGTCCTGGCGGCGACGGCCTGTTGCTGGCCGGGGTCTTCGCGGTGCTGCTGTATCTCGCGGTGCTCGTCCACGAGCTGGCGCATGCATTGGCCGCTCGCGCGTTCGGCTACCCAGTCCACGGCATCACGCTGTGGCTGCTCGGCGGCTATACGGTCTACGAACGCCGGGACTCCCGGCCCTGGCCGGAGCTGGTCATCTCGGTGGTGGGACCTCTGTCCACCCTGGTCATCGCCGCAGGGTGCTGGTTGCTCGGCAACGTGACCACGGGCACGGTGACCGAACTGGCAGGTGCCCTGGCCTGGACCAACATGCTGCTGGGGGTGCTCAACCTGCTGCCGGGAGCTCCTCTGGACGGCGGCGGCATCGTCAAGGCGGTGGCGTGGCGGATCACGGGTTCGGAGACGACAGCCGGTCGCGCGTCGGGATATGCGGGGATGGTGATAGCCGCCCTGCTGGCCCTGCTGACGCTCTGGGCGTTCCTGAACGGCGCCGGATTCCTGCTGCTCACGCTGCTGCTGGCCGGGTTCATCGGCTTCGGGGCCTATCAGGCGGTGCGCAGCGCAGGCGCCGGCAGTTCCCTACGCGCCCTGGCCGGGAAGGTTCCGCACATGCTGCGGCCAGTCCTGGCGGTCAGCGACCGGGAGGTGCTGGAGTCCGCGTTGGCGCGCTGGGACCGAGCCACTCAGGTGGCTGTCGTCACCGTCGACGAGCAGGGCCGATTGCTCGCTGCCTTGTCACTGGATGCCGCCGAAGCGGTACCGCCGAATCGTCGCGCATCCGTGCCCGTGGGCCCTTTCACGCTGGCCATCCCGGCGGCACAGCGATCGGTCCTCGACCAGGATCCGCTGGCGCCGGTGCATGCCTTGGCCCAATCCGGCGAGCCGTCGGTGTTCGTGACCGATGCGAACGGGCGACCGTTGGGTGTGCTGATGGCGCGGGATGTCAACACGGCGCTGGGCACGTGAGCCGTCCCCAGGATCGGCTGACCTGCGCGGTTTTGTCCGAACCCCCGCATACCGTGAACACGTGAGCATCTCCCCTCCTGCAACCCGTGACCCCGGCATCCGCGTCCGTGAAGTCAGCGAGAACCGGGGTCACCCCGTGCTCGGGGCGCTGTCACCGAGCCGGGCGGGTGACTTCCTGCAATGTCCGCTGCTCTACCGATTCCGCACCATCGACCGGCTGCCGGAACGGCCTGGCCTGGCTGCCTTCCGTGGCACGTTGGTGCACGAGGTGCTGGACCGTCTGTTCGACCTCGAGCCACAGGCGCGGGACCTGGCAGCGGCCACTGCGTTGACCGAGCCCGCCCTGGCTGACCTGCTCGCCGCCGAGCCTGAGGCCGCGTTCGCGCTGGAGGAGGATGCAGCGTGGCCTGGACCGGTGCCGGAGGTGAGCGAAGACAGCCGCACGGCCGTTCTGGCGCAGGCCAGGGCACTGCTCGAGGCGTACTTCGTGATGGAGGATCCGACGCAGGTCGTGCCGGAGCAGCGCGAGCAGCTCGTGGAGGTGGTGCTGGAGGACGAGTTCGTCCTGCGTGGTTACGTGGACCGGCTCGACAGTACCGCCGCGGGCCTACGGGTCGTCGACTACAAGACCGGCCGTTCACCAGGGCCCATGTGGGAGCAGTCGGCAATGTTCCAGCTGCGCTTCTACGCCCTGATCGTGCATCGGGCGACCGGGCGCCTGCCACATCGGCTCCAACTGCTCTACCTCGGTAACGGCGAAGTCCTCACCTACCACCCGGACGCCGAGGACCTCGACCGGTTCGAGCGCAAGCTGCGGGCCCTCTGGACGGCGATCACGCGGGCAGCCGACCGCAGTGACTGGCGGCCGAACCAAAGCAAGAAGTGCCAGTGGTGTTCCCATCAGGCGCTGTGCCCGGCATTCGGCGGCACTCCCCCGCCACTCCCCGGTCAGCCGGACTCGGGATCAAGCCTTACGGTGGTCCAGTGAGCGCCAGCACAGCCGCGTCGGCCCGCGCCCTGACGAAGATCTACGGTGAGGGCGAGGCGCAGGTCGTCGCCCTCGACACCGTGGACATCGATATCGAGCAGGGCCACTTCACGGCCATCATGGGTCCGTCGGGCTCTGGGAAGTCCACGCTGATGCACTGCCTGGCTGGTCTGGACTCGGTGACCAGCGGCACCGTGATGATCGGCGACGTCGACCTCACCTCGCTGAAGGACAAGGCCCTGACTCAGTTGCGGCGCGACAAGGTCGGGTTCGTGTTCCAGAGTTTCAACTTGATCCCCACCCTGACGGCGGCCGAGAACATCACGCTGCCCATGGACATCGCCGGGACCCGCCCGGACGCGCAGTGGGTGGATCTGATCATCGACACCGTGGGGCTGCGGTCCCGGCTCGGGCACAAGCCCAGCGAGTTGTCCGGTGGCCAGCAGCAGCGTGTCGCCTGCGCCCGGGCGCTCGCCAGCCGGCCAGCCATCGTGTTCGCCGACGAGCCCACCGGGAACCTGGATTCTCGCAGCGGGGCGGAGGTCCTGGGTTTCCTTCGCCGCAGCGTGGACGAGTTCGGGCAGACCATCGTGATGGTCACGCATGACCCGAACGCCGCGTCCTACGCCCAGCGGGTGGTCTTCCTGGCGGACGGCCGGATCGTCGATGAGATGGCTGACCCGACTGCGGAACGGGTCCTGGACCGGATGAAGCGCTTCGACGTCGAAGGGAGCCCGGCCCCGGCGCCGGTGACCTGATGCTGCGCGCCGCACTGCGCAACCTGGTCGCGCATAAGTTGCGGTTGCTGCTAAGCGGCATGGCCATCGTTCTGGCGGTGGCTTTCGTTGCCGGCACGTACGTGTTCACGGACTCCCTGCGCGCCTCCCTGGACTCCCTCATCCGCCAGAACCAGCCCGACGTCACGATCGAGCCGGCCGCCACCGATTTCTCGCCGGAGTTCCAGGGCCAGGGCAAGACGTTGACCGTCCCCACCTCGCTGGTGGAGCAAGCCCAGGCGCTGCCCGGCACCCAGGTTGCGGTGCCGCAGATCCTGGTGCCGAACGTCGTCATCCTGGACGCGGACGGCAAGCCGCTGGGACAGGACCAAGGGGGCTTCGGCGCCGGGGGCGCGTTCGGGCGTTCCTGGGTGAGCGAGCCGGAACTCACCGCCTCCGAGATCGCCGAAGGGTCGGCTCCGACCGGTGATCAGGTAGCCCTGGACACGGGCAGTGCCGAGCAGCTCGGGGTCGGTGTCGGCGATCCCGTCACGGTGCTCCTGCCCGACGGCAGCCGCAAGACGTTTCCGCTCAGTGGCACCACCCAGGCCCGTTCGGGAGGCGGGATCGCCGTCGGTTTCGTGACCTGGGACTTCCCGCGCGCCCAGCGCCTGCTCGTGGATCCGGGACAGGCGACCAGCATCGCCCTGCTCGCCCGGCAAGGCGTCTCCCAGACCGATCTTCAGAAGCAGGTCGAGTCGCTGCTGCCTGCCGGCACGCGATCGGTGACCGGTGAAGAGCAGGCCAGCCAGATCAGTGCGCAGCTGGACTCCGGGCTGGGCTTTCTCAACACGTTCCTGCTGGTGTTCGCCATCGTCTCGGTGTTCGTGGCGGCGTTCCTGATCTACAACACGTTCTCGATGCTGGTGGCGCAACGCACCCGGGAACTGGCGCTGCTGCGAGCCATCGGAGCCTCCCGCGGCCAGGTCCTTCGTTCGATCCTGGCCGAGGCCGTCGCCGTCGCCGTGGTCGCCAGCATCGTGGGGATCGTCGTGGGGGCGGGATTCGCCCGCGGTCTGCAGTTCCTATTCCAAGCAGCCGGGGCCCCGTTCCCCGCCTCTGCCCTGGTCTTCGCGCCACGCACGATCACGGTGTCGCTGATCGTGGGCCTGGTGATCACGGTGCTCAGCGCCATGCTGCCGGCCCGGCGCGCGGCGACGATCCCGCCCGTGGCAGCCATGCGCGACGAGACGCCCCCCATCCGCACTCTGCGACGGCGCACTGTGATCGGTGGCTTCCTGGCCGGAGCCGGTCTCGGGTTGGCGATCATGGCCCCTCGGCTCGCGGAGTTTGGCACGCAGCGCGGCGCGCTGATGGCCGGCGCCGCGGCAGGCCTGATCCTGCTGGGGGTGCTGGCGCTGGCGCCCGAACTGGCACGCCCGGCGACCGCGGTGTTGGGCGGTGTCTTCCGGGGGGTGACCGGCCGGCTGGCCCGCGGGAACACCCGGCGTAATCCGCGCCGGACAGCGGCGACTGCCGGTGCACTGACGATCGGGGTGGCGCTCATGTCCGCGATCAGCGTTCTTGCTGCCAGCACGCAGAAGTCGGTGGCCGGCATCGTCGACCAGGTGATCGGAGCCGATTTTGTGGTCACCGGCTACGGGTTCCAGCCATTTGCCTCGGGAGTGGCTGATGCCATCGCGAACACTCCGGGTGTCACCACTACCGCCGTCGTGAAGCAGGCACCGATCCGGGCCCCGGGGACCGGTGACACCCTCGCGACCGGCGTCGACCCGGCGTCCATTCAGAAAGCCCTCTCGCTGGATGTCCCCGAAGGATCCCTGAACGACCTCGATGACGGGAAGGTCGCGCTCGACACCGATACAGCAGCCGAGATCGGCGCGGGTATCGGCACGGTGATTGAAGTGCTGTCCGTGGCCGGTCCGGTCGATCTCGACGTGGTGGCCGTGTATGAGGCAGCGGGTGGCTTCACGGGGTATGTCGTCAACCTGCCGACCGCGAAGGACTTGGGGGCGTCGGACCAGGACTCCCTGGTCTACGTGGTGACCGCCCCTGATGCCGACACCGGCTCCGTGCAGAGCGACATCGAACGGGCCCTGGGTGACTACCCCAACGTGCAGGTCCTCGACCAGTCCGAGTTCAAGGGCAGCATCAGCGACCAGATCGGACAGTTGCTCACGTTCCTGTTCGCGCTGCTGGTGCTGGCGGTGCTCATCGCCCTGCTCGGCATCGTCAACACGCTGGCGCTGAGTGTCTTCGAACGTACCCGCGAGATCGGGCTGCTGCGCGCCGTTGGCATGTCCCGGCAAGGCATCCGGCGCACGATCGTCGTCGAAGCCTTCCTGATCGCGGTGTTCGGCGCTGTGCTGGGAATGGCGGTCGGTGTTGGATTCGGTGCCCTCCTGCAGCGGATTCTTGCCGCCGAGGGCATCGAGGAGTTCGCCGTCAACGGCCCGCAGCTGCTGTTGTTCCTGGTGCTGGCGGCGGTGGGTGGCGTACTGGCGGCAGTCTGGCCGGCGTGGCGGGCCGCCAGGCTGCGGATCCTGGACGCCATCGCCGCCGAGTAGCAGCAGATATGCCAAATACGCATGGTGCCGATCGGTTAGCACGGAAGGGCATCGGTGAGCATGTCGGGCGCCAAATCACCACCCGTGGTGCTCACGGATCGGCCGGGCCCAGGAGCTAGTTCAGCGCGAGACTGGCCAGCGTCACCGATGCCAGACTCGCGACCTTCAACAGCCTCGGATCCTGCAGCCCGTCGATCGCCGGCCCGACGCCCAGCACCCAGCAGCCCGCCGCGAGTCCGGCCTGAGCCCCGGTTGGGCTGTCCTCGACGACCCAGGTGGCCTGCGGGCGGGCGTTGAGCAAGTGACAGGCGGTGAGAAAGGGCTCCGGATCGGGCTTGGGACGCATCACCTCCGTCGAACTGACCGTCACGTCGGGCTGGACATCCATGTTGCGGACCAGCAAGTCGAGCAATACGCGCCAGGAGTTGCTGACGATCGCGGTCGGCACGTCCTCAGCCCGCGCGGCGGCCAGCAGTTCCCGGGCACCAGGCATCCAATGCGCGGATTCGGTGGCCACCAGATGCTCGATCTCGGACACCAGGATCCGGGCAACGTGTCCCTCGTCCCCGCCGGTGCGCGAAGCGATGTAGCCGACGACGCGCTCGATCGGCCCGCCGATGGCGTGGGCTTGATCGGCGGCGGTCCACTGCTCGCCGAAGTAGGCCATCACGTTCTGCTGAGCCGCTTCCCACAGTCGTTCGCTGTCCAGCAGCGTCCCGTCGAGGTCGAAGAGCAGGGCGTCAGGTCGCGTTGAAATACGCCGCCTCCGGATGGTGGAAGATGATCGCCGACGTGGACTGTTCAGGGTCGAGCTGGAATTCCTCGGACAGTGTCACCCCGATCCGGTCGGCACCCAGCAGCTCGACCAGCGGCTTCTGCTGGCTCAGATCCGGGACAGGCGGGGTAACCGAACGAGAACCGCTCCCCGCGGTACTTCTGTTTCAGGATCGCCGCGACATCTTCGTCATCCTGCCCGCCGATTCCCCACTCCTGCCTGACCCGGGAGTGCCAGTACTCGGCAAGCGCCTCGGTCAACTGCACCGAGAGGCCATGCAGTTCCAGGTAGTCACGGTAGGAGTTGGACCCGAAAAGCTCGGCGGCGGCTTCGTCGATCCGGCGGCCCATGGTGACGATCTGCATCGCGATGACGTCCGCGTCGGGCCGGACGTAGTCGGCCAGGCACAGGTGGCGGCCGCGCTTCTGACGGGGGAAGTCGAAACGCGCGATCTCTTGCGAAGGGTCGTGCGGGTCGCCGATGACGACCGCGTTCCCTTCGGCGTGCGCGGGCCAGTAGCCATAGACCACGCCGGCTTCGAGCAGGCCT
Organism: Candidatus Nanopelagicales bacterium; assembly: GCA_037045455.1. GTDB lineage: Bacteria > Actinomycetota > Actinomycetes > S36-B12 > UBA10799 > JADKAV01. Next base: position 590,264 of record JBAOIN010000003.1, read on the forward strand.
TCGCTGGTGATCCGGGACAGCCAGGACCGCAGCCGCGGCCGGCCCTGCGTCTCGACCAACTCCTCGTAGTCGGGCCCGGTGCGGCCCGGGCTGAGTCCCCACTGCCCGCGGAACAGGGCACGCTCGTCGAGGTAGGCGGCGTAGTCGGCCAGCGCGATGCCCTTGACGATCCGCTCCCCCCAGAAGGGCGGGTTCGGCATCGGGGTGTCGCGCGCCACCGTGGACACCGCGTCGGGATCTTCGGGTGCCAGGGGCCGGGCGGCGCTGCGGACCTTGCGGGTACGTCGCTCGGGCAAAGCCGCTCCGGGTTCCCCGCGCTTGACTGCCATCACCGCATCCATAAGTGCCAGGCCCTCGAACGCGTCCTTGGCGTAACGCACCTCGCCGTCGTACATGTCCGCGAGATCCTGCTCGACAAAGGCCCGGGTCAGGGCAGCACCACCCAGTAGCACCGGCGTACCGACGCCCCGGGCGTTCATCTCCTCCAGGTTCTCGCGCATGATCACCGTGGACTTGACGAGCAGTCCGGACATTCCGATGGCGTCGGCATCGGACTCCTCGGCGGCTTGCAGGATCGCCGAGACCGGCTGCTTGATCCCGATGTTGCGCACCGTGTAGCCGTTGTTGCTCAAGATGATGTCGACGAGGTTTTTGCCGATGTCGTGCACGTCGCCCTTGACCGTGGCCAGCACGATGGTGCCCTTGCCCGACTCGTCGGTCTTCTCCATGTGCGGCTCGAGATGCGCGACCGCGGCCTTCATGACCTCCGCGCTCTGCAGGACGAACGGAAGTTGCATCTCCCCGGAGCCGAATAACTCCCCCACGATCCGCATGCCGGGCAAGAGAACATCGTTGACGATCTGCAGCGGCGCCATCTCCCGCATCGCCTCGTCGAGATCGGCCTGCAGGCCCTTCGCTTCGCCGTCGACGATCCGGCGCTGCAGTCGCTCCAGCAGCGGCAAGCCGGCAAGTTCGTCCGCGCGGTCGGCCGACACACTCTTGGCGTCGGCGAACACCTCGAGAAAGTGTGTGAGCGGGTCGTGCACCAGGGTTTCGCCGTCGTACCGGCGGCGGTCGTAGACCAGGTCCAGGGCTGCCTCGCGTTGCTCGTCGGTGATCCGGTTCATCGGCAGGATCTTGGACGCGTGCACGATGGCGGCATCCAGTCCGGCTTGCACACACTCGTGCAGGAAGACGGAGTTGAGCACCTGCCGGGCGGCCGGGTTCAGGCCGAAGGACACGTTGCTCACCCCGAGGATCGTGTTGACGTCCGGGTGCTGCTGCTTGAGCTCGCGGATCGCCTCGATCGTCTCGATGCCGTCCCGGCGGGTCTCCTCCTGTCCGGTCGCGATCGGGAACGTCAGGGTGTCGACGAGGATGTCGCCGGGCGCCAGCCCCTGGCTGGTCAGGTCGTCGATCAGGCGCAGCGCGACCCGCACCTTCCAGTCCTTGGTGCGGGCCTGTCCTTCTTCGTCGATCGTGAGCGCCACCACGGCCGCGCCGTGCTCGCGCACCAGCGGCATGATCCGGGCGAATCGGCTGCCGGGACCGTCGCCGTCCTCGTAGTTGACCGAGTTGATGATCGCCCGGCCACCGAGGTGCTCCAGCCCCGCGCGCAGCACCTCGGATTCGGTCGAGTCCAACATGATCGGCAGCGTGGTACTGGTGGCAAGGCGTGCGGCGAACTCGCTCATGTCCGCGGCCCCGTCCCGGCCCACGTAGTCGATACAGACGTCCAGCACGTGCGCGCCGTCGCGTTCCTGATCGCGGGCGATCTGCACGCACTCGTCCCAGTTCTGAGCGAGCATGGCCTCGCGGAACGCCTTGGAGCCATTGGCGTTGGTCCGCTCCCCCACCGTGAGGAACGTGAGGTCCTGACGCAGCGGGACGGAGTGGTACAAGGAGCTGACCGCCGGCGGCGAGGCCGGCGTGCGTGTGACCCGGCCCTTGTCGTGCAGCCGCTCGACGACCTGCCGCAGGTGCTCTGGGGTGGTTCCGCAGCAGCCGCCGATGAGGTTCAGACCGTAGTCGGCTACGAAGTGCTCGTGGGCATCGGCGAGTTGGTTCGGCTCCAGCGGGTAGCGAGCACCGTCCGGGGTGAGTTCGGGCAGGCCCGCGTTGGGCATGCAGGTCAGCAGGACGTCGGCGTTGCGGCTGAGGTGCCGCAGGTGCTCGCTCATCTCGGACGGGCCGGTCGCGCAGTTCAACCCGATCGCGTCGATTCCCAGTGGCTGCAAAGCCGTCAGCGCGGCCCCGATTTCGGAGCCGAGCAGCATCGTGCCCGGTGGTCTCCACCGTGACGCTGACCAGGATCGGGACCCGGCGGCCGATCTCGGACATGGCCGCGTGACTGGCCAGCACCGCGGCTTTTGCCTGCAGCAGGTCCTGGCACGTTTCGATCAGGACCGCGTCGACCCCGCCGTCCAGCATGCCGGCGACCTGCTGGGCGTAGGCGTCCCGCAGCGCTGCGAACGTGGCATGGCCAAGGGTCGGGAGTTTGGTCCCCGGGCCGACCGAACCCAAGACGTAGCGCTGGTGGTCAGAGGTCGACCAGTCGCGGGCCGATTCCACGGCGATCGCCGCACCCGCCTGCGCCAATTCCCGGATCCGGTGCTCGATGCCGTACTCGCCCAGGTTCGCCAGGTTCGCGCCGAACGTATTGGTCTCCACCGCGTCGACGCCGACTTCGAAGAACGCGTCGTGCAGGGAGCGCACCACATCGGGTCGGGTGACGTTGAGCACCTCGTTGCAGCCCTCGTGGCCCTCGAAGTCGTCGAGGCTCAGGTCGTGGGCCTGCAGCATGGTGCCGGTCGCGCCGTCAGCGATGAGGACGCGCCGGGACAGGGCTGTCAGGAGATCTTCGGGCATGGTCCTCTTAGGGTATGCGGAGTGTCTGACAAGACCTACGCCGCGGGTTTGCAGAGTGTTGCGGAAGACAGTGTTGAAATCAGGCCTTCGCTTCGCGATACCGCCGGGCCAGCGCCACGGTTGAGGAGTCCAGGTCGCTGTCGACGTCGTCCAGCAGCAGCGGCGTGATCTTCTTGGCCATCACCTTGCCCAACTCCACGCCCCACTGGTCGAAGGGGTTGATCCCCCACACCACGCCCTGGGTGAAGACGCTGTGCTCGTACAGCGCGATCAAGCTGCCGAGCGTACGCGGATCGAGTTTCTCGGCCACCAGCGTCGATGACGGCCGGTCTCCCGGCATGACCTTGTGCGGCACCAATTCTGCGGGCACGCCCTCGGCAGCCACCTCTTCGGCCGTGCGCCCGAACGCCATGACCGCCGACTGCGCCAGCACGTTGGCGATGAGCAGATCGTGATGATCCGGAGCGTCGGTGGCCGGCAGCGGGTTCACGGGTGTGAGGAAGAACAGGAAGTCGCACGGGATCGTCGACGTGCCCTGGTGGATCAGCTGGTAGAACGAGTGCTGGCCGTTCGTCCCCGGCTCGCCCCAGTAGACCGCGCCGGTGTCCACTCCGACCGGACTGCCGTCCAGCCGCACGGACTTGCCGTTGGACTCCATCGTCAGCTGCTGCAGGTACGCCGGGAACCGCTTCAGGTACTGCTCGTAGGGCAGCACCGCGACTGACGGGAAGCCCAGGAAGTTGCGGTTCCACACCGCGAGCAGACCCATCAGGGCAGGCAGATTCTGCGCGGTCGGGGCGGTGCGGAAGTGCTCGTCCATGTCGTGGAATCCGGCCAGCAACTCCCCGAACGCGTCCGGTCCGATGGCAAGCATCGTGGACAGTCCGATCGCGGAGTCCATCGAGTACCGGCCGCCGACCCAGTCCCAGAAGCCGAACATCTGGTCAGTGTCGATGCCGAACGCCGCCACCGCCTCGGCGTTCGTGGAGACCGCGACGAAGTGCTTTGCGATCGCTGCCTCGTCGCCCAGAGCACTCAGCAGCCAGCTGCGGGCTGAATGTGCGTTGGCCATGGTCTCCTGGGTCGTGAACGTCTTGGACGACACGATGAACAACGTCTCCTGTGGGTCCAGACCCTCGACCGCTTCCACGAAGTCAGTTCCGTCGACGTTGGACACGAAGCGGAAGGTCATGTCCCGGCGGCTGTAGTGCTTCAGCGCCTCGTAGGCCATCACCGGACCCAGGTCGGAGCCGCCGATGCCGATGTTGACCACGTTGCGGATGGGCTTGCCGGTGTGCCCGGTCCACTCCCCCGAGCGCACCCTGTCGCTGAAGGCGGCCATGCGGTCGAGCACCTCGTGCACCTCGGCGACGACGTCCCGTCCGTCGACAACCAGCGTCGCATCCCGCGGCAGGCGCAGTGCCGTGTGCAGCACAGCGCGGTCCTCCGTGGTGTTGATGTGGTCACCGCGGAACATCGCCTCCCGGTGCCCGGCGAGGTCCACCGCATCCGCCAGATCGACCAGCAAGCTGATCGTCTCGGCGCTCACCCGCTGCTTGGAGTAGTCGAGCATCAGCCCTGCGCCTTCGGCCACCAGTTCGTCACCCCGGGCCGGATCGGCGGCGAACAGCGCGCGCAAGTCGGGCGTGGTGTGGGCGGCCAGCGCCTGCCACTGCGGAAGGTCGATCACGGACATGGATGTTCTCCTCGTGCATATAACGCCATCGGTGGCCTACGTTCGACCCTAGTGAGCAGCGATACCAGGAGGAAGCCGTGACCACTGACGCACCGATGCAACTGGGGATGGTCGGACTGGGCCGCATGGGCGCCAACATCGTGCGCCGAATCATGCGCGATGGCCATTCCGCAGTGGTCAACGACGTCTCCGCCGATGCGGTCGAAGCGCTGAAGGCCGACGGCGCCACGGGCTCGGCGGACCTGGCGGAGATGATCGGCATGATGAGCACGCCGCGCAACGTGTGGATCATGGTTCCGGCGGGCAAGATCACCGAAGCCGTCGTGCACCAGCTCGCCGACCTGCTCGAACCTGGCGACGCGATCATCGATGGCGGGAACTCCTACTACCACGACGACATCCGGCACGCCGAGATGCTCAAGGAGAAGGGCATCCACTTCGTCGACTGCGGTACGTCCGGCGGCGTGTGGGGCCTGGAGCGCGGCTACTGCTTGATGATCGGCGGACCCGATCAAGCGGTGGATCGTCTGAACCCGATCTGGCGATCCGTCGCGCCCGGCGTCGGCGACATCGAGCGAACTCCCGGCCGCTCCGGGGAGTACACCCCCGAGGAGCAGGGCTGGCTGCACTGCGGACCGAGCGGCGCCGGGCACTTCGTGAAGATGGTGCACAACGGCATCGAGTACGGGCTGATGGCCGCTTACGCCGAGGGCCTGAACATCCTGAAGAACGCCAACGAGGGCAAGACGACCCGCACGGCCGACGCCGAGACCGCCCCGATGGAGAACCCGCAGTACTACGAGTACGACATCGACACCGCCGCGGTTGCCGAAGTCTGGCGGCGTGGTTCGGTGGTGGCGTCCTGGCTGCTGGACCTGACGGCCATTGCTCTGCACGAGAGCCCCGGTCTCGAGGAGTTCTCAGGCCGGGTGTCGGATTCCGGGGAGGGCCGCTGGACCTCGATCGCGGCGATCGACGAAGGTGTTCCAGCGCCTGTGCTCACAGCGGCGCTGTTCTCGCGTTTCGCATCCCAGGGCAACGACGCGTTCAGCAACAAGGTGCAGTCAGCGATGCGCAAGCAGTTCGGTGGCCACGACGAGAAGAAGAGCTGACCGGGGCTTTGTGACGGACAGACCAGAAACTGGTCGCTGAGTCACATTGCCCTCAGATCACCCCGAGGAACCCGTCGATCGCGCGCGACAACAGTCCCGGGCCTGCCAGGTCGTCGCCGCCGCGCAAATGCTGCTCCTGCACCCATTGATCCACAGCGGCCAAAGCGACCGGCGTGTTGAGGTCATCGGCAACCCCGGCCACCAGCGCCTCGACCGTGCGTTGCGACGGCGGGCCGGTCGGCCGGGACAAGGCCGCACGCCACCGCTGAAGGCGCTCCGCGGCTGACGCCAGCAAGGCGTCACTCCAGGACCAGTCCTCGCGATACCACTGCCCCAGCAGCGCCAGGCGGATCGCCATCGGGTCGACATCGGCCGAACGCAGCGCTGACACGAAGACGAGATTGCCCAGCGACTTGCTCATCTTCTCGCCGTCCAGGCTCACCATCGGCGCGTGGATGTAGGAGCGCGCAAACGGCCACCCGTCGAGAACCTCTCCCTGCGCGGCACTCATCTCGTGGTGCGGGAAGATCAGATCGCTGCCGCCGCCCTGCACGTCGAAGCCCGGGCCGAGCTCAGCGAGCGCAATAGCGGCGCATTCGATGTGCCAACCCGGCCGGCCCGGTCCGGCGGAACTGTCCCACGACGGCTCCCCGGCGCGCGGAGCCTGCCAGAGCAGCGGGTCCACGGGATTGCGCTTGCCGGGACGCTGCGGATCACCGCCGCGTGCAGCTGACAGCGCCAGCATGTCGGGCGGCGTCAAGTGGCTCACGTGGCCGAAGCGTTCGGCCGCCGTCACGTCGAAGTACAGGTCGTCATCCACGCCATAGGCAGCACCGGCACGCTGCAGCTCGACGACCCTGTCTGCAGCCAGATCGATGGATTCCACAGCGCCGATCAGCCGGGTTGGCGGCAGCACTCGCAGCGCCACCATGTCGTCGCGGAACCGTTGCACCTCCTGCGCGGCCAGCTCCTGCCAGTCCACCCCGTCGCGCTCGGCGCGCTCCAGCAGGGGGTCGTCGATGTCGGTGACGTTCTGCACGTAGCGCACCTCGTGACCGGTCATCCGCCAGAAGCGGTGAATGGTGTCGAACAGGACGTAGGTCGAGGCGTGGCCGATGTGGGTGGCGTCGTACGGGGTGATGCCGCAGACGTACATGCGAGCCTCGGGCCCGGGATTCAGCGGCCGGATCGACTGCGACGCGGTGTCGAAGGCCGTCAGGTCGGCGTCGATGCGCGGCAGCGGGGGCAGGGTCTCAGCGGGCCAGGAACGCACGGTCGCCAGCCTAGATCAAGGGCCACGGGAGGGCGGGCCAGGTCCCGGAGGGCGAGGGGTACACGGCAGCCTCCAGCAGTTCCTGGGCACGTCGAACAGTCGCCTCGACCTCGGCCGGGGCCAGCCATTCGCCCAACTCCGGCAGCCCAGGCAGCGCCGCCTCCACGGCCGTCAGGAGCTCGGCGGGCACCGGCTCCCGGCGCAAACCCCACAGCACCGTGCGCAGCTTCGGATCCTCGTGGAACGTCACGCCGTGGTCGATCCCGTACAAGCCCGACGCGTCGCGCAGCAGGTGTCCGCCCTTGCGGTCAGCGTTGTTCGCCAGCACGTCGAAGACGATCATCCGCTGCGTGGCGAGGTCCGTGCGATGGGCAACGACCACCGGCCCGTCCTCGGTCTCGGCGTCCACCACCGCGACCCACCCGTCGGGTAGCGCTTCCGGAGGGAACACCCCGAGGTCGATCTGGCCCTCTATCCACAGCTGCACAGTGCCCGGACCAGCCGGACCCGAATCCCGCCAGGCCGTCGTGGGCACCAGGTTGAAGCCGAGCACCTGATCGAGTACGGCCGCGGCCTTCTCCCGCCGGCTCAGAGTCCGCGGCGGGAAGTCCCAGAGGGGCTGCTCCCCGGCCTCGGGCTTGTATACGACCCGCACCTGACCGGGCACGCTGCACAGCAGCGCGTTGTTGGACGAGTCCGGCAACCGGCCCAGAACGTGCAGAGGCGCATCGCGCAGAGTGGCTTGCGTCGATCATCCGACGCTGCGGCGATACCCGTTGGCGCGTGGGCAGATGTGACCGTCGGGGTCGATCGGCAGATGGCAGAACGGGCATTGCGGACGGCCTGCCGCCACGACCCGGCTGGCCCGCACCGAGAACGCCAGGGCGTCGGCCGGGGACATCCGGACCCGCAACGTGTCGGGGCCCTCGTCGGCGTCGTCCCCGATGTCGGGCACCTCGTCGGTCTCGGACTCACCGTGCGCCTCGATGATCACCGCCTCGTCGGTCGGATCCCAGCCGATGCCCATGGAGACGACTCGGAACTCCGGTTCGATGGGCTGGCCCAGTGGTTCGGTGTCCACCGAGTGCTCCTGCGGCTCCTCCGGCAGGTCGACCCCGGACCGACGGACCTGGTCCAGCAGTTCCACCACCTTCTCGGCCAATACCGAGGCCTGCTCCTTCTCGAACAGGACCGACACCGGATCCCCGTCCTCGGTGACTTGCAGGTAGAACGTGCGGTCTCCGGGTTGTCCGACGGTCCCCACGACGAACCGCCGGGGATGGGAGAACGACAGGATGCGTCGGGTCACGGCCCCGACCCTACTGTGCAGTGCGGCCGCCCACGACCGCCTCACCGTCGGACTCGGGCGCTTTACGCGCTAGGCGTATCCCCCCGGTGTCGTTGATGCGCTCCACGAACGGGCGCTTGGGTGTGTAGTGCACGATGCTGACCGATGCGGTGTCCACGACTATCCGCTGGAAGTGGTCCAGATGCATACCCAGAGCGTCGGCCAGGATCGCCTTGATCACGTCGCCGTGGGAGACCACCCAGATGATCGAGTCCGGGTTCTCTTTGACCAGTCGCCGTACGCCGTGGGTTGCCCGATGGGCCATCTGGGCCATCGTCTCCCCATCTGGGAACTCGGCGGCCGAGGGCAGCCACTGCACGATCTCCCAGGTGGGTTCGGTGGCCAATTCGCTCAAGGCCGACCCGCTCCAGTCGCCGTAGTCACATTCGGCGAAGGCGTCGTCGATCCGGGCCTCGGCACGACCGGCAACCACGATCTCCGCCGTCTGCCTGGCCCGCAGTTGCGGGCTGCTGACCACCAGGTCGAAGGGCACGTCGGACAGTCGCTGCGCAAGTTGCTCGGCCTGCGTGCGTCCGGTGTCGTCCAGCGCGGTCTCAGTGCGGCCGGCCAAGAGCCCTTGCGCGTTGGCGTGGGACCGGCCATGGCGGATCAGCAGAACTGTGGTCACCCGGACAGGATAGGCCGGTCGGGTAGGGCACACTGCAACCATGATCCGCGGTATGGGGCTGTACCTCGACGGCCGGCTCGTGGAGGACGGAGACAGCACGTTCTCCGGAGAGATCCCCGGCGACGCCGTCGCCCTGCGCGAGCGCCTGGCCAAGCTCTTCGCCACCGCGCAGAGCCACGATCAGCAATTCGTGTGGATCGGGTTGTTCGAGCCGTCGCGGGCCGAGTTGAACCTGGTCGAGGACGTCTTCGACCTTCCCGAACTGCAGGTCGACGACGCCGCCAACCACCGGCAGCGGCCGAAAGTCGAGTTCGAGAGCAATGCGTCGCTGGTGATCGTGAAGATCCTGTCCTACTACGAGCAGACCTCGGACGTGGAGACCGGACAACTGTCCATCTTCATCGGCGACCACTTCATCCTGACCGTGCGGTACGGACCGCTGGGCGACATCTCCCGCATCCGGCGGCGGCTGGAGTCCGATCCCGCATTCTTGCGAAACGGCCCGACCGCTGTGGCCCACGCGATCCTGGACGCCACGGTCGACGGATACCTGGCTGTCGCCGAGGAGATCTCGCGTGACATCGAGCAGTTGGAGGAGCAGGTCTTCTCCCCCGCCCGCACCAACGACGCCGAGATGATCTACCGGGTGAAGCGCGAGAACCTGGAGATGCGCCGGGCCGTGCAGCCTTTGGTCGGGGTTTCCCACGACCTCGTGCGGGGCGGGGTGCAGGGCATTCCCGAGGAGATGCACCCGTTCTTCCGGGACCTGGGCGACCACGTGCTGCGCGTCGCCGACCAGGCCGAGAGCAACGATCAGCTGTTGATGACACTGCTGATGGCTGCCACCTCGCGGCAGGACCTGCAACAGAACAACGACATGCGCCGAATCAGTGCCTACGTGGCCATCGCCGCGGTGCCCACGATGATCGCCGGGATCTACGGGATGAACTTCGAGTTCATGCCGGAGCTGCATTGGCGGTTCGGCTACGAGACGATCCTGGTTCTGATGCTGCTGGCCTGCACGGTGATGTACCGCGCGTTCAAACGGTCCGGGTGGCTCTAACGCCCTCTGCGTTCGAAACTTGGCCAGACCCCGGAAGGCGACTTCTGCTTCGGCCACGTTTCGAACGCGACACGCCATGTTCGATGCGCGTAGGTCGGCGAGTCGTCGACCGTACCGGGCCGGCGTGGCAGGACTCGGCCGAGTTTCGAACGCGGAAAGCAGGTCAAGCCGCGATGACCCCGGTGCCCAGCAGCACCAGCAACAACGCGCCCAGGGCCACCCGGTAGATCACGAACGGCAGGAAACTGCCATGAGAGACATAGCGGATCAGCCAGGAAATCACGGCATACCCGATGAAGAACGCGATCACCGTGGCGAAGATCGTCGGCCCCCAAGAGGTCGAGGTGTCGTCACCGATCTTCGTCGCCTCGTACAGCCCTGACACCAGCACCGCGGGGATGGCCAGCAGGAACGCATAGCGCGTCGCCGAGGGCCGGTCGAAGCCGAGCACCCGGCCGGTGCTGATCGTCGCGCCCGAACGGGAGACGCCCGGGATGAGCGCCAATGCCTGCCCGAAGCCGTAGATCAGGCCCGTGCGCGCTGTGAGGTCGTCCAGTGTCTTGTCCTGCCGGCCATAGCGGTCGGCGGCACCCAACACCAGACCGAACAGGATCAGCACCGTCGCGACGAGCCAGAGATTGCGCGCCGCGGTCTCGATCTGGTCGCTGAAGACGAATCCGAAGAAGCCGATGGGCAGCGTGCCGATGATGACGTACCAGCCCATCCGGGCGTCGATGTTCCCCCGCAGCTCCGGGGTGTACAGCGACCTGGTCCACGTTGTGAGGATCCGCCAGATGTCTTTCCGGAAGTACACCAGCACGGCCGTCTCCGTGCCCAGCTGCGTGACCGCTGTGAACGCCGCGCCGGGGTCGCCCCAGCCGAACAACGTGCTCACGATGAGGATGTGCGCGCTCGACGAGATCGGAAGGAACTCGGTGAGTCCCTGTACGATTCCCAGGACCAGCGCCTCGAACCACGAGACGGGGTCGGTCATCAGGCCAGACCCGCCTGTTCCACCAGCTCAGCCATAGTGCGCAGCGTCTGCAGGCCCTGCTCGAGGTTCGCCCCCCAGGTCGCAACGGTCAGCGTCGTGACCCCGGAATCGGCGTACGCGTGCAAGCGGTCCTTCACCCGGTCCGGCGGACCGATCAGCGCGGTTTTGTCGATGAACTCCAGCGGCACCGCTGCCATCGCGCCAGCCTGGTCCTTGGCCAGGTACTTGTCCTGGATCTCCTGGGCTGCCTGCTCGTAACCCATGCTCACGGCCAACCGGTTGTAGAAGTTCTTCTCCCGGCTACCCATGCCCCCGATGTACAGCGCGGAGTAGGCGCGAACCGGCGCGGCGCACGCTTCCAGGTCATCGCCCAGGACGACCGGGACCGTCGGCACGACGTCGAAGTCCGCCATGGTCTTGCCCACCTTCTGACGGCCCGCCTCGATGTGAGTCAGCAACTCCCCGCCGAACTCCGGGCTGTAGAAGATGGCCAGCCACCCGTCGAACAGCTCGCCCGTCAGTTCCAGGTTCTTGGGCCCGATCGCGGCGAGATACATGGGAATGTGCTCACGAACCGGGTGCACCGTCAGCGTCAGAGCCTTTCCGGGGCCGTCCGGAAGGGGCAGTGTGAAGAACTCCCCGTCGTAGGTGAGTCGTTCCCGGCGCAGGGCTTTGCGCACGATCTCGGTGTACTCCCGAGTGCGCGCGAGCGGCTTGTCGAACTTCACGCCGTGCCAGCCCTCGGACACCTGCGGGCCGGAGACGCCCAGGCCCAGCCGGAACCGGCCGCCGGACAGTGTGTCCAGCGTCGCGGCGGTCATTGCACAGTTGGCCGGCGTGCGGCCGGGAATCTGGAAGACCGCACTGCCCACATCGATGTTCTGCGTCTGGGCGGCCACCCAGGCCAGAACCGTCGGCGCATCCGAACCGTACGCCTCAGCTGCCCAGGCCACCGAGTAACCGAGTCGGTCCGCCTCCCGCGCCAGCGCCAAGTTGTCGGCGTCGTTGCCTGCACCCCAATAACCAAGATTCACACCAAGCCGCATGGTCGCCAAGCGTAGCCCCGGGCGGTTGGCGCCCCACGCACCGACAGGCACGGTTGGCTTTGGTTCTGCTGGGGCGGTTGCGGGACCGTTTGATAGACAACGACGCAGTTGTGAGAACTAGACGCTCGCTCCACTCACAGTTGAACAACCGCGGTCTCACGTCCGAACGCGCGGCCGCAGGTACCCAACACTCAGCCGACGCAATGACTGGCGCACTGCGCCGTGTTCGGCTGCGCGGGGCCGCCTTGACGGTAGGTTGGCGACGTGGAGATCCGTTCGGTCGGCAACAGTGGCCTGCAGGTCAGCCGGATCGGCCTGGGAACGATGACGTGGGGCCGGGACACCGACGAGCACGAGGCCGCCGAGTTGCTCGACGCGTTCCTGTCCGCGGGCGGCACGCTGGTGGACACCGCGGACGTGTACGCCGACGGCGAGTCGGAGAAGATCCTCGGCCGGCTTGCTGGTCGACAGCGACCGCCGGGACGCCGTCGTGCTGGCCACCAAAGCGGTCTCCCGGCCGGCCCATGAGCGCCGGTTCGACGCCAGCCGCGGTCATCTGCTGAACAGTTTGAACGGCTCCCTGCGCCGGCTCGGGGTGGACCACGTCGATCTGTGGCAGTTGCACGCCTGGGACCCGCACACTCCGTTGGAAGAGACACTCAGTGCCGTCGATGCCGCGGTGGCTTCCGGCAAGGTCCGCTACGTCGGTATCAGCAACTACTCGGGCTGGCAGACGGCTACGGCCGCGGCCTATCAAGCGGCGGCACCCGGGCGGGTCGTGCCGGTCTGCACCCAGGTCGAATACAGCTTGTTGCAGCGGGGCGTGGAGCGCGAGGTGGTTCCGGCGTTGCGCGCCCACGGCATGGGAATGATCGCGTGGTCGGCGTTGGGCCGTGGGGTGCTGTCGGGCAAGTACCGCAGCGGGATTCCTGCTGATTCGCGCGCTGGCAACCCGGTCTTCGCCAGTTTCGTGCAGCCGTACCTGACGGACCACGGTCGACGTATCGCCGACGCGGTCGCCACGGCGGCCGAAGGGCTCGGGGTCTCCCCCGCCGAGGTGGCACTGGCCTGGGTGCGCGACCGGCCCGCCGTCACCTCGGCGCTGGTTGGTACCCGCACGACCGCCCAGTTACGCACTGCCTTGGCCAGTGAGGACCTCGTGATTCCCGAGCAGATCCTGCAGGCCCTCAACGACGTGTCCGCACCGCCGATGGGCTATCCCGAATACGGGTGGAACCAGCGCTAGCCGCATCCTCAGCCCGCAGCCAAGTCCCGCAATGCCCGCAGCGGGATGTGCACCCAGTCCGGGCGGTTGCGCTTCTCGTACAGCACTTCGAACGCGGCCTTGTCGATCAGGAACGCCGTGAGCAGGTCGGCGTCGGCGGGTGTTCCGTAGCCCGCGAGGAACTCTGGCCCGGCCTGCGATCCCGCGTAGTCGAACGACCGCAGCATCCCCGCCACATCACGCCACGGTGAATCCAGCGCCCCACGGCCTGGGCGGTCGGGTTCACCCTCGAAGTCGATGACCTTCCAGGCGCCGTCGGAATGCAGCACCTGCCCCAGGTGATAGTCGCCGTGAATCCTCTGCACGGGTACGGCGCCCAGGGGCTCGATCCGCTCGAGTAGCGCTGGACGCAGCTGGGCCACCTCGGGGATGTCGATCGCCTGCAGCCGATCGACGATCGCCTCGCGCACGTCCTCGGTCCCGGTCGGGAAGGCCCGCGCGAGTTCGGCGTGCAATCGGGCGGTGGTCCGACCCAGTCCGTACGCGTCGAAGGGTCCTTGTCGCGCGAGATCCCAGCCAACCGCAGCGTGCGGCAGGTACTCCTGAAGCAGGGCGCCGGTACCGAACTCGGTGTCCATCCAGCCCAGCAACCGCGGCGTCACTTGAGAGCCGCTCAAAGCCAGCGGCACCTCGACGTCCGGATTCAGCCCCGGAGTCAGTCGCCGGTACAGCTTCACGAACACCTGCTCCCCGCAGACCCCGGCGGAATGACTCTGCTCCACCGTCAATGGCCGGAAGCGCAGCGGATGGGGCGGCGCCACCAGCCACCGTGCGGACTCGAGCAAGGCACTCATCGCGCGTTCGCATCGCGCTCCGTCGCGCAGGGCACCCGCGATCAGCCCGTCGTGAGCGTCGCTATGGCACAACGGGACCTGATAGGGAACTCCGTCGACCAGCACCACCGAGTTCCACATGTCGGGACCTAGCGGCGTGATGGCCGCGAAACGCAACTCCCGGACCGCCTGCCCCTTGCCCGCGAACCAACGCTGGGCGGGCAACCAGGTCCGCAAAGCGGCAAGCACTTCGCCCCGTGGCAGGTCCATACACGGCAGTCTGCCGGGTTTACCGTGGCCTTGTGAGCACGCACGAGGTCACCAATCAGCCACCGCCGCTTGAGTACAACGCTTTCAGCTTCCGATGCCGCCCTGCGAGATGCTGTGGCAGTCTTCGGCGGCGATCCGGATGACCAGAACCTGCTCGGGCTCGGTGCTTTCGCCGGCTCGGCGACTGCGAACGACTGGGGCCGGCTGGCCAACGAGTACACGCCAGTCCTGCGCACGTTCAACCGCTACGGGCAGCGCGTGGACGAGGTCGAGTACCACCCGACGTGGCACGAGTTGATGAACCTCTCCGTCAGTCATGGTCTGCATGCGACGCCCTGGGTGTCCGACGACAAGGCTGCCCATGTGCGGCGAGCAGCCGGGTTCCTGACGGTCTCGCAGGCCGAAGCCGGGCATGGGTGCCCCATCTCGATGACGTACGCCGCCATTCCGGCGCTGCGGGTCGACCCAGATGCTGGCTGCGCAGTGGGAGCCGGGACTGACGAGCACCGAGTACGACTTCGGTCTGCGCAACCCCGCTGAGAAGCGAGGCCTGATCGCCGGAATGTCGATGACCGAGAAGCAGGGTGGCTCGGATGTCCGGACGAACACCACGGTGGCCGAGCCCGTGGCCGACGGGTATCTGCTGACCGGGCACAAGTGGTTCTGCTCGGCGCCGATGAGCGACCTGTTCCTCGTGCTCGCCCAAGCGCCGGGTGGCTTGACCTGTTTCGTGGTGCCGAGAGTGCTGCCCGATGGCAGCCGTAACGTGTTCGAGATCCAGCGGCTCAAGGAGAAGTTGGGAAATCGCTCCAACGCCTCCAGCGAGATCGAGTTCGACGGCACCTGGGCGCAGCGGCTCGGCGACGAAGGCCGAGGTGTTCGCACCATCGTGGAGATGATTTCGGCGACGCGGCTTGACTGTGTGCTCGGCTCCACCGGTCTGATGCGGCGGGCGGTTTCGGAGGCCATCTGGCACGCTTCGCACCGGGAGGCGTTCGGGGCCCGGCTGATTGACCAGCCGCTGATGCGCCAAGTGCTGGCCGATCTCGCGCTGGAGGTGGAAGCCGCACAATGGCTGGGCTTGCGTTTGGCCCACGCGGTGGACGCGTCGGATTCCGCGGAGCAGGCCGCGCTGCGCCGGATCGCGCTGCCCATGTCGAAGTACTACGTGTGCAAGCGCGCCCCGGGCCTGACGTTCGAGGCCATGGAGTGCCTCGGCGGTCCTGGGTACGTCGAGGAGACCGGGCTGCCGCGGTTGTACCGGGAGGCACCGGTCAACTCGATTTGGGAGGGTTCGGGCAACGTCAATGCTTTGGATCTGCTGCGGGCGATGGCGCGCAGCCCGGAGAGCCTGGACGCCTACCTGCAGGCACTGGCGCCGGCCGCGGGCTGCGACCCGGCCTTCGATGAGCAGCTCAGTGACGTGCTGAACGCCCTGGCTGCCGGAGCGACCGAGGGCCGCGCGCGCTGGCTGGCCGAGCGGATGGTGCTGCTGCTGCAGACCGCGTTGCTGGTCCAGCACGCGCCCGCCTTCGTCAGCGACGCCTTCATCACGGCGCGACTGCGGCAGAACGAGGGCACCTACGGGGTCGTGGACTTGGCAGCGCAGGATGTCGAGGCCATTCTGGAGCGGGCAAGGCCAGCCTGACTGGCTTCATAACTCCGCAGCGGTTGACGACATGTGCGGAGTTATGCAGCCTAACCAGCCGCGAAAGCCACATAAGGGGCAACGAACCTTCACAACGGCGCACCACTGATCGGGCCGTGCGCAGTTGTGAAGGGCATGTCGGGCGTCATCTGTCACGTGACGCACGGCAGAATCAACCCCATGCCCGCCCACATCGACGAGACCCAGCACTACGACGCGGACCCAACCACCGTCTTCGCCATGCTGCGCAATGAGGAGTTCATCGTCTACAAGTGCCAGCAGAGCGCGAGCCTGGAAGCCACCGCTGATGTCACCGACGAAGGCGACACAGTGCTGATCCACAACCGCCGCGTGCTGCCGGCGAAGGTGCCCGGGTTCGTCAAGCGCTTCCTCGGCGACACGATCACGCTGGACGAAACCCAGCACTGGAGTGCCCCTGACGAGCATGCCGAGCGCACGGCCGAGTTCAGCGTGAACTTCGACGGTCAACCGCTGGCCTTCGGGGGCACGATCGACATCACTCCGCACGGCACTGGGACGGCGGTGCGGACCAAGGGCGTGCTGAAGTGCAGCGTGCCGTTCATCGGGGGCAAGGTGGAGAACTTCGCGGCTGAGTGGATCGGCAAGTACCTGAACAAGGAGCAGAGGGTCGGCCAGCAGTGGCTGGCCGAGGGTTCTGGGTAGGGAATCACAGCCAGCAGTGGCTGGCCGAGGGTTCTGGGTAGGGAATCACAGCCAGCAGTGGCTGGCCGAGGGTTCTGGGTAGGGAATCACAGCCAGCAGTGGCTGGCTGATCACTCCTGAATGGGCGGCCCCAGCACCTCGAGGCCATAGCGCGGTCCGATCTCGTTCCAACGCGCGACCTCTTCAGCCATCGGCCGGCCGTCGCCCTCGGGCAGACGCCGCTCCTTGGCCGGCATGCCCACCTCGTCATAGAGCCGTAACAGCCCCGCTGGAGTGGTGAGCGCCAGCACCTTCGCCGGCGACTTGCTGGTGACCCGGAACGCATGCGGCATGGTCTGCGGCAACCACACGAAATCCCCGGCGCTCATCTCGAACAGATCGTCCCCGGCGCGATAGGTCAGGTTCCCGTCGAGCAGGAAGAACGCCTCGGCCTCGTTGGCGTGCCGGTGCAACGGCGTGGCGAAACCCGGCGCCTGCGTCACCAGAGCCAGACCCACCCGGCCATCGCCCTCGTCCGGGCCGAGCAAGTGCTCGAACAGTTGATTCATCGCCCAGGTCATCTCGGCGCTGCCGGAAGGTCGGAAGATCGCTTCGCTCACGCGCCGAGGCTACGCCGGAGATCAAACTGCGATCATCGGACGTTCGGCCAGTTCGAAACGGTGATGGCGATCTAGGTCAGGCCCTCGGCCAACTCCGCCAACGCGGCCAGCCGTGACAAGGCCCGGAAGTACTTCTTGCGATATCCACCCTTGAGCATGTCCGGGGCGAACACGTGACCGACTGACTCGCCGCTGACCACCAGTGGCACATCGTTGTCGTAGAGCCGATCCACCAAAACCACGAACCGCAGCGCCTTGTCCTGCTCGGAGAGTTCATGCACATCTGTCCATGCCATGAGCGGGATGCCGGCTACCAGCTGCGCGTAGCGAGACGGATGTATTCGCGCCAGATGGTCCACCACATCGTCGAAGCGATCCAGCGTCGCTCCTGGGACCGCAGCCGCCTCCCGGACCCGCTCTTCCTCCCAGGCGGCGGGTGCCTTGGGAACTCCTCGATGCCGGTAGTCGACGCCCTCGATGCGGATCACGTCGAAGTGGGCGGACAGGCCCTGGATCTCGCGCAGGAAGTCGTCGGCGGCAAACCGGCCCTCCCCCAGCGCATCCGGCAGCGTGTTGGACGTGGCAGCCAGCCGGACTCCGCGTTCGGTCAGCGCCATCAGCAGCGAGCTCATCAGCACCGTGTCACCGGGATCATCGAGTTCGAACTCGTCGATGCACACAAGCGTGCGGTCACTCAGTGCATCCACCGCGCCAGCGAAACCCAGCGCCCCCACCAGGTGCGTGTACGTGACGAACGTGCCGAACGCCTTGGGTCCCGGCGAGGCATGCCACAACGAAGCCAGGAGGTGGGTCTTGCCGACTCCGAAGCCGCCGTCGAAGTAGATGCCCGGGCGCTGTTCGGCGGGGGTCGCCTTGCGAAACAAGCGGCGCTTGGCCGGCGGCGGGTCGGCAAAGGCGCGTGCGGCGCCCACCGCGGCAGTCTGGGTCGCGTAATAGGGATCCGGGACGTAGGAGTCGAAGCGGACCCGGTCGAAGTGTGGTGGCGGCACCAGACCCGCCACCAGCTCGCCTGCCTGCACTTCGGGGAAGCGGTCGCACAGGCTGCCAGACACGCAATGCAATCTAGCGCCGGGCACCACAGTAGTGATCTGATGGGCCGGTGGACGACCGGGAGTTGTGGGAGGCATATGCCTGGCCCGAGCGCTGTGTGCGCGTGAACTTCGTGACCACCATCGACGGCCAGGTCACCGGGCCGGACGGTCGGTCGGGTTCCTTGAGCAGTAGCGAGGACCGACGGATCTTCCACATGCTGCGGGCGGGTGCGGACGCGATCCTTGTCGGCGCGGGGACGGCCCGCATCGAGCAGTACCGGGAGCCCGCGGTCAAACCCGAGTGGCTGCAGTTTCGGGGCAGCTCAGAACCGCCTGTGCTGATTATGGTCACCCGTACCGGGAACGTTCCGGACATCGAAGGAGCGATCACGGTGGACGGAACAGATTTGGCAGCTGTCACGAACGACTACCCACGCATTCTGTGCGAAGGGGGGCCGCACCTCTTCACCGCACTTCTCGAACAGGATCTGGTGGACGAGTTCACACTCACCCTGGACGGCCGGCTCGGCGGAGGCCGGAGCCTGCTCACTTCTCCCGTCACTGCCAAGGCCCGGCCCCAGCACGTCCACAGCGATGCTGACGGCCTTTACACGATCTGGACGCTGCGGTGATCGCGCCCACGGTGTCAGAGCCTGAGTGTTCGCTTGATGTCCTTGAGCATGAGCACCAGGTGCAGTTCGTCCGTCGGGCTCTGTTCGAACTCGGGTATCAAATGAAGGTAGAAGTCCTTCGCGTTCTGCGACTCGGCATGCACAAGCAGGCCACGACATCCGATGTCCTCGGAAAGTGCAGCGATGCGTGCAATCACATCGGCCAGCATCGCAGCACCCAGACCGCTGCCCTCGTGCCCGACATCGACTCCCAGCCGGGCCAGCAGGGCGACGGGTTGCGGGTAGCGGCCGGCGCCTTTGCGCAATCGAGCGGGCGCGGCATCGATGCTGAGGTGGGCCATGCACCAGGCGAAGTACGCAACCACACGGTTCGAACCGACTTCTGTGACCACGAAGACTCTGGTTGTGCCGGTGGCGTCCGCTTGACGGGCGAACCGCTTCAACCAATCGGTCTGCTCCGAGGAATGACACACGAATTCGTCGATGTCATGGTGCGCTGCCAACGTCACCGGCGCGCGATACGTCACTCGGCGAACGGTGACGGCCGCTGGAACAAGGCAGCCAGACCTGGCAATTCACGCGCTGGCCGGGAGTTGAGCGCCTCCCACGCCGTCAATGCTGCCGAGTCGAGTTGGAAGGATTGTCTGTCCGCCAGCACCCGGCGAGCGGCGTCCGAGGCATGAGTGACGACGAACTCGGTCAGATCCGTGCCCGCTACTGCCACGGCGCGATCGATAAGAGCGCGTTCTTCGTCAGTTGTACGCAACTCCATTCGCCGGCTTCGACGTCGAGCAACCGTGTGAGCCATGAACTCCTCCTGTACGTCCATTGTACGGCCACGCGGTGTCGACGAACAAGTACGCATTCAAGAAGAGGACGGGCCATTCCGTGAAGCCGAGGACGATACCCCCCATGCTCGCCAAGGCGATCGGCGACAAGGTGCCAGACGGGCCGGGCCTGCTGTACGAGCCCAAGTGGGACGGGTTCCGCTGCCTGATCTTCCGTGACGACAAGGTGGTGCTACAGAGTCGCAAAGAAGAGGACTTCTCCTACTTGTTCCCCGAGATTGTGGCGGTCGCCGAACGCCTGCCGCCGGGGACCACTTTGGACGGCGAACTCGTCATCCTCGGCGACAAGGGGCTGGAGTTCGACCTGCTCAGCAATCGCATCCGGCCCCGCTCGGAAGCCGGCGGTTGGAAGATCCAGGAGCTCTCTCAAGCGACCCCAGCGCAATACGTCGCTTTCGACATTCTGGAGTGGCAGGGCGAGGACGTCAGCCAGAAGCCGTTCGCAGAACGCCGCGCACTACTGGAACAAGTGCTGCTCCCCGACTCGATGCACCTCACTCCCATCACCGACGACCCGGACTGCGCGCGCGAATGGTTCAACATGTTCGAAGGCGCCGGCCTGGATGGTGTGGTGTGCAAGCCGGTCGACGCGCCGTACACGCCAGGCAAGCGGATCATGCAGAAGGTCAAGCACGTGCGCACCGCCGACGTTGTGGTGGCGGCCTGGCGGCCCTACAAGAACCCTGCGCCAGACGGTTCCGAGATGGTCGGCGCCTTGCTACTGGGGCTCTATGACGACAACGACGTGCTGCACAACGTGGGTGCGGCCGGGGCGTTCAGCCGGGAGATGCGGATCGGTCTGGCCAAGGAACTTGCCGCTATAGAGGTGGGGCCGGATGACGAACACCCGTGGTCCTGGGGCGCCGCGGAAGGTCAGCGCGTGCCCGGCATGCAGTCGAGGTGGAGCGGCAAGAAGGACATGGGATTCCATCCTCTGAAGCCGGTGCTGGTAGCGGAGGTCAAGTACGACCACATGCAGGGCGACCGGTTCCGGCACGTCGCATCGTTCGTGCGCTGGCGGCCGGATCGCGAGCCCCGCAGTTGCACCTACGAGCAACTTGAGCAGCCGGTGCGCTTCGATATCTCCGCAGTCCTGGCCGGAGATCTGTGATGGCCAAAGAGACGTTCATCGAGGTCGGCGGACGCGAGGTCCGCGTCTCGAACCCCGACAAGGTGTACTTCCCCGAACCCGGCTACACGAAGTTGCAGGTGGTCGAGTACTACGGGGCCGTCTCGGAGTTGATGCTCAAGTACGTCGTCGATCGGCCTACTGCCCTGGAGCGCTGGCCGGATGGCGTGCAGCCCGACATCACGATGGCCCAGCGCGGCCGGCGCGTGAACCCTGGCGAGGCGTTCTACCAGAAGCGAGTCCCGACGCACGCTCCGGACTGGATCAAGAGCCACCAGATCGCGTTCCCGAGCGGCCGGACCGCCGACGAGATCACGCCGACCGAGCCGGCCGTGATCGCCTGGTGCGCGAACCTCGGCACGATCGTCTTCCACCCCTGGGCGGTGACGGCACCGGACGTCGACCACCCCGACGAGCTGCGCCTGGACCTCGATCCGCAGCCGGGCACGGACTTCCACGACGCCGTGCGGGCGGCGGCCGTACTGCGCGACATCCTCGACGAGCTCGGGATGACCGGCTGGCCCAAGACCTCCGGCGGGCGCGGCCTGCACATCTTCGTTCCCATCGAGCCGCGCTGGGACTTCATCGACGTCCGGCACGCTGCTATAGCGATCGGCCGGGAGATGTCGCGTCGTGCACCCGAGCTGGTCACGGTCGAGTGGTGGAAGGAGAACCGTGGGCAGCGGATCTTCCTGGACTACAACCAGAACGCCCGGGATCGCACGATCGCCAGCGCCTTCAGTGTGCGGCCGCGAGCGCTGGCTCCGGTGTCCACTCCCCTGACCTGGGACGAGGTGCCCGAAACGGATCCGGGCGACTGGACAATCGCCACCGTCCCCGACCGGATCGCCGAGGTGGGCGACGTGCACGCGGACCGTTGGGGGCAGGCCTTCGACCTCACACCGGCTCTGGAGTTGTACGACGGCGACGAGATGCCTTATCCCCCGGACTACCCGAAGATGCCCGGTGAGCCGAAGCGTGTGCAGCCGAGCCGAAATACCGATCTGACCAGGGGAAATGTGGGGAAAGCCGGCGAGTCGCGGTAACGCACAGCGCAAACTCGCCTAATATCCACATGTGGGCAGGGTTCAGGCACTGAGGTCACAGACCGGCATCGAGATCTCCGACGACCTCCTTGACTCGTGGGTGATTCACATGGAAGCCGCCGGCTCCGCACCGCGCACCATCAGGATCTATCTGACCCAAGTCCACGCCTGGAAGCTATGGTGCCGGGACACGGACCAGGAGCCTGTGCTCACGAGGGACAGCGTGGTGGGCTTCTTGGCGGCCGAACGTACCCGAGGAATGGCAGCCAACACCGTCAAGACCCGTTTCCGTGGGTTGCACGTTCTGGCCAACTGGCTCAACGACGAGGGACTGACGCCTGGCAATCTACTCCGTGGTGTCAGGGTTCCGAATGCGGTGACCGACCCTCCTGCTGTCCTCAGAGATGACGAACTGACGGCCCTGCTCAAGGCGTGTTCGGGTCGGCGCTTTATCGACCGTCGCGATGCCGCCATTGCGCGGTTGCTGATCGACACAGGTATGCGCGCCAGCGAGTGTGTCGGGATTGCCATTGACGACATGTCCCTGCGGAACAAGGTGGTGAAAGTGACCGGCAAGGGTGGGCGAACCAGGACCATCCCTTTTGGTGGCAAGACGGCCGTCGCACTCGACCGCTACCTGCGGGAGAGGCGATCGCACAAGTACGCAGACCGCAGCGCCCTCTGGCTGAGTGAGCGAGGTGTCCTTCACTACGACGGACTGGCCTACACTATGGAGCAACGGGCACTTCAGGCCGGGATTGAAGGCTTTCACCTGCACCGCCTCCGCCACACACTCGCACACAAATGGATGGCCGCTGGAGGCTCTGAACTGGGATTGCAGGACATCGCTGGATGGTCTTCCTCGGCGATGATCGCCAGATACGGAGCGTCAGCCCGAGCTGAGCGAGCAGCCGCTGAAGCCCGCCGGCTCAACCTCAATGAGGAACTATGAGCAACTCACCAGTCCATGAATCGCCCGAAGACGAGTTGAACAGTTACCTGGCAGCACCCGGTCGTCTCAAGGCTGAACATGAGTGGCGCGCTGTGGTGGAGTATCGCTGCAAGCGTTCTCATCTGTGCGGAGAAGTCATCAAGCTGCGCGAGTGCTACGTGCTCTACACGTTGCGTCGAGAGTCCAAATGGTCATCAAGCGCGACGGACATGCTCTTTGTGCTGCCACCCGTGGATGCGATGAACGAGTCCCTCCCCCTGAGCGTCGGAGGGTGCAAGTGCCAGCCAGCTCGCTCAAGGGAACTCGGCATCATCTGGCAGGATGGGGCTGCGGGAGGACGCCGAGCACTGGGTCGCCCCGGCGTGTTCGCGGCCTGCGCAGTGGCCGGCGGTGCGCCGACGCCGGCCACCAGCGTGGCGGCAGCGGTAACGCCGATGAGTGGCGCTTTCAGATTCCTCAAATTCTCCCCCTTTGACACGTCATTGTGGCGCATACCTACGAGAGCACCTGGTCTCAACCAGACATCGCGTCCTAACCGGCCTTGCGTCGAGGTAGTCAGCCTCCATTGAGGTAATGCTCATAGGCACGTGCCGACCTCCGCATCTCGTCTTCGGTGATGAAACCATCCTGTTCACGAAGGTATGGGCGTTGCTGCTCAATGCCATTTGAGCAAAGGACGTCATCATGCCAGTCTCTGTTGTAGGTGGGCTGATAGGTGCACGACCAGGCGGTGTCGGGAAGGCCACTAGAGCGGGGGGCCGCAACCGCGTCGGGACGCGAGACTGGGCCGGAGCAATAACCGTCGCTACGCGCCAGTTTCACGGCGGCTGGCGCTACCGGAAAGTCACGGTACCCCGCGCATCGGTTGTCCGCGCCCCGGCCGGTCACACTGGTCTCCACCTTGATGGAGTGGTAATCGACCCAGACGCGATACTTGGCCGGGCATTCATCGCCGAGGAGATCAACTCCGGCGTCAAGTGCGCCTGAGGTGTCGTTCTGACGATCCAGGGACAGCACCCAGTCAAACAACTCGGCACAGGTGGGCGGGACGGACACCTGGCTCGATCCAAGGGACGTGCAGCCTGCCAGTAACGAGGAACAGGCGGCAAGGCAGACGAGCGTCCTCTCAGGAAAGGAAACCTTCATCTAGCAATGCCCCCACGCCTGGTCGTAGAGCAGCCAAGAGGCGCGCCTTGCTTGCGTCTTGTTCACCGCTGACGAGTTCCAGTACACGCTCTGCACCATTCTGCGCTTCGCGTTAGCAGTCCACGCACTTCGACAGGGCATCTCGCCTACTTCGCTGGACGCTTCCCGAGCGATCGTCTTGTAAGTGCGGAGTTGTCCGTTGCTCCATCCGTTAGCTTCCGGGATGTACCAGGCCGGAGGACTATTGGGGCCACTTGCATTAGCCATTGATGGCGGGAGAACCGTAACGGTAGTCAATGCCGAAAGCAGCCTCCCCGCCAACCACCCTCTCTTCATGACTCTGGATTAGCAGAACTCCTATCCGGATTGCCGATTTCGTGCTGCGGCCCCACCGCTAGGGTGGCGTTCCGGCAACACTCCGTAACCACGTTCCCACAGCGACGAGAGGGCCTACACGTTCCTGATCGCGAGGTCGGCACTAGCCGAAGAATGGTGCTCCGTTCTCGGTAGGTCACATCTGGCTAGCCAGCGTCGCGGAGGATCTTGACGATCTCGTCATGCAACCTCAGGTCGTCGGATGACAGGCCCTCAAGGACCTCGTGAAGGCTCACGTCCGACTGACGAACCTCCTTGGTCTTCGATCTTGTGATGAACAGGCGGGAGTAGTCGGCGACTTCCGGATCCACTGTCCGTTTCCAGTGGGAGTCCTTCTCGTTGGCGTACCAGGCGGACGGCCCGAACTTGAGTTGGAGATAGTCCTTGTCGAGATCAGCCTTTGAGGGTAGATCTCTCGCCGAGAGGCTGAGTCTCACGGTCCATAGGTAACTGCCGGAGTAGCGGCCGCCCACTCGGCTCACGAAACCATCACCGTATGTCTTGTTCAGTTGCCTCTTCAGGTGTTGGTCACAGTAGTTGGTCAACCGGTGTTTGACACGCATCAGTAGTTCGCGACCCTCGCTGAAGCGTTCACGCGCCTGCTGCGCGACCTCGTTGGCGAACCGCTCCGAGGCCGAATCGTGCTGCTGCTCGCCGTATCGCCTTGCTTCACCCGTCGCGCACATCGCAACAACGAAGTCAAGCACCTGCTGATCTTCCATGGGGCCACTCCCCTTGACGAACTTGCGGTACATCTGGTCGATGAATGAATAGGGTTCGGGATGCTTTCGTTGATACTGATGGTCGCTGCTGACCGACTGCCAGAGACGATCGCAGCAGTTTGCCGTAGGTGACTACTGAGGCTTCCTCCCAGCCCTGAGTCTGACGCGCGCTGTCGTAGTCTTCACACAACAGCACGACCGCACCTTGCCTGCCGTCGCGGCGACTGTGGCTCAGGTAGCCCGCGTAGTTGTGGCCGTGGCCGTCGGAGGTGTAGTAGTTCTCGACGACGATGACCGCTTCGTCATTCATCAGGACCAGGTCAGAGATGTCTGGTGCCTGCCCTGTCCCTAGCGCAGTGTTCACTTCCTGCAAGACCAGGTAATCCGTGGCGGCGAACTGCCCCGATTCCGGCAGGTCTCGATTCACCTCCTCGATAAAGATGCGCAGGAACCGGTCTTCGAGGTGATGTGTCCCCTGCGTGTCCAGCAACCAACCGAAGACATTCGACAACTGCTTCTCGTGGGTTCCGTGATGCATCACGTCGAAGACGTTGAACTGCAAGTCAGTCGATCTGCCCAAGGTGGGTAGCAGGGCTGTCGTTAGGTCCGCCAACTCCCCTCCCGTACCGCATCAGACGCGAAGATGAGACACGTTAGCGACTCGTCATGCTTGTTGGTCGATCCGAGCGAAGCAGGTGCGCTTCCTCCCTACCAAACCAGCCCCGAATCCCGCGTTCTAGCCTTCGCTCACCGGGACTGTGATCTTGAACTGTGTATAGGTGGGACTGTCCAGATTGCCCTCGAAGCGGAGTTTGCCGCCTGGCTTCCCGTTCGAAATGTATGCCGACTCAGTGGCGAACGTCCGAGGTGCCAGTTCGAGAGAGCCGCTGGAGGTAGCGACCTTCACCTGCCGCCCCTGCGAAGTCACGTACCCCTGCGGATACACGGTGGCATCGTATTTCGACTTGTTGCGGACCGTGTAGGTGACGAAGAGGTCGCCGTTGTTGGTCTCGTATGAGGTCTGCGCCTCAATCCGCACGCCTCCGCTGCGACCCGAGCCACTCTGTGCCAGTATCCGAGGTTCTAGAGGTCCACCTGGTTCTGAATTCCATGTGACCAATTTGCCGTCGGGGCTGTACTGGAACTCCCGGTAGACCGTGGTTGCATCCGCCACTTCCTCCTCGGTAGCGTCTTCGGCGAGTCCGGACGTCGTGAGCGTGACTTCGTCAGCCGTGACATCCAGGTTGTCAGGTTCCGGCAGCGCATTGGCCGCTTCATCGGCCAACGAACTGTTGATCTGGTGTTCGGCATAGAGGTAAGCAGGCGAGTCAGCCTCAGCAACCTCAAGCATCGCCTCCATCTCCGCCGGATCGTGTCCTGCAAAGGGGGTGAAGTAGTCCGTCAAGACTTGCTCGGAGTCGATTCCTTCAGGGGTCTCCGCCGCCGTGGACTCCTGACCCGACGAACTACACCCCCCCAATAGAGCCGTGGCTACAAGCCCAAGCCCTGCGAGTGCAGAAATTCCGCGCATTCTCATGATTCCTCCTCCGTGATTCCCTTCCATTCACCCTTGATGGCGGGAACGGCCATCAACGTCTGATACCCAGCCTCGAAGTAGGCGATCCCGCCCCACTGCTCACCTGAGTTTGTTCGGGGCACAACGATCCATCCAGGAGTTGCCCGCCTGGGGAAGGTCTCAACATATGAGGGTTGCGCACGGACATCGCGGATTCTTCCACTGCCGGCGGAGGCATAGCCCTGGGGCTAAACCATCTGCCCTCGTGCACCGAGCACCCGAAAGGTCACCTCGAACTGCCCGCCTGCTGTCACATAGCCGGTCTGCAAGGCGACCGTGTAGCTGTCTGCCGTTGTGCGCTGCGCAATGCCTCCGACGACTTCCGCCAAAGGGGTGCCATCGACATTCCAACTGATAAGTCGGCCGATCTGATCGAAGGCGAAGCCCGTCAGGATGGCGTAGTCACTGTTGGTCGATGCACTCGTCTCCCATTCGACGCGATCCGGATCAAGCACCGATGCCGACACGCTCCTCTGCGACTCCGAACGCCGAGCGGCCTGCATCATCAGCTTCTGGTGACGTGCGAAGGTCGCGGCAGGTGAATCCACCACAGAGTTGGCGATTGCCCCGTCATAGCCGCGTCTGGTGCCACGCGCGAGACCATCGAAGTATGTCCTCAGATTCGCAATGCGTTGTGCTTCGGCAGGGTCCTTCGTCTCACTGACTACTGGGGGCACCGGCTCGCCCTGCGCACACCCCATGAGAAGCGCTGCCAAGAGAGAAGCCCCCATGGCTACTCGGACGGCGGAAACACCCCGTTGCATTGATCATCCCCCTACCACTTGAGATTAACAGTCATAGCGCACAGGGAGACGACTGAAGGCGCAACCAGGAACAGCCAACAGCAGTCAGTGTCACAACCGAGGCGCGAGACCCACCCGTCAATAAGTGCGGCCGTCATCGCTCAAGAACTCCGGCCTGACGCTCCTGCGCTGCTCGCCGGTAGCGGATTCTTGCCAGCGCCAGAGGCCCGGCATCGCCTGGAATGTCTAGGAGTTCTCGTAGCTCAGTTGCAGCAGAGGTTGTGCCTTGTCCAGATCGGCTCCGGTGCGCAGATGCAACTCCAGGTCGCCTGTGCCGAAGTGCCCAATCTTCCTCACATCCCGACTGAAGCCCTTCTCAAGCTGAATCGAGTCCGGATTGACCTTCAAGAACACCAACAGCTCCTCGCTGTTCGGATGGACCTCGACGCACGCGAAGTTCTTGATGCGGCGGTACGCGAAGTACAACTTCCTCGTCGTAATGGTCACGTCATCTCCCAGTGCCATGAGCGCGCTGTCCAGATCGGCGTAGAGGGACGCCAAGTGATCGGGGGCTTTGGCCAGGAGTTCGGTAACCGTGGCGTACTTGGCGGGATGGCCTCCGCCACCTGAGCCTCCGCCACCTGAGGGGCTAGCAGTGCCAGCTGTCGAGGCCACCAGGTCGAGAGCTAGGAACTCACCCGCGAAGTCGCGGTAGCGGACCAGTTCGATGGATCGGCCCATCTGCAAGATCGCGTGTTCGTCGTAGCGGGTGAAGTCGCTGGCCACGCACACGAGTCGCGGCGCCGACCACTCCAACTCATCGACCGCCGCAGGTCCGAGTTTCTGTTGAACGAGCATCGCGAAATCACCGCGATGATCCATCAGCCAGTCCAAGTAGAACAAGCCCTGGTTGATGACGTTCTCATTCATCGACCGCTTGTACTCGAAGATCACAGGGCTGCCGTTCTCGTCCAGACCGAGACTGTCGATCCGGCCGCCGTGACGCACACCCGTCGAGAACTCGCTGGCCAGGAAGCGCACGCCGAAGAGTGTCTCCATATTGGCTTCGATGACGGTCTGCAACGCCTTCTCCAGCGCCACCGAACCACCCGGAAGCTCCGTCGCGACGCCACTGCTCAAGCGGAACAACTTGAGATCACTCACTTAGCAGGTTCCTCTTCTTTCGCGACGACCGTGTCGTACAGCCCGTAGTGCCGCAGGCCTTCGTGGCTTTCGATTCCCGTGTATGACAGCGAAGAGTCCTCGTACCTGCGGAACGCGAACACTGCCTGGTTCATGTGGGCGCTGTTGAAAACGTTCAGTGAGACAAGCAAGTTGAAGTCTTCGACGGTCAGCCCTGTCACGGTCTTGAAGAGATCCGGCTCCAGCTTCGTGATCACGTCCTTGAGCGTGTTCTCGCGGAAGTCCGTCAGATACATGAACGCAGGAATGCGAGTCGCGAACTTGATCAGCTTGTCTTGAATCTGCTTGCGCTTGGACTTGTACTCCTTCTCCTCCGCGGTCAGTTCCCTCTTTTCTTTGGGAGTGATGTCGTCGCCCTTGGTCTTTTTCGTCTCTTTGACCTTCTCGCTCTTGTTCACCACCGTCTCGAAGACGTCACTGCCGAGCGCCCGGAAGCCTTCGATCCGCATGATCGCGTCCAGGGCCTTGGGGTCAGACATGATGCGTTTCAGGGTGTCGTTGTCGACGTTCACCAACAGCGCCGATTCCCACTTGCGTGCCAAGAGCGTCGCCGAGGTCCCAGCCATGGCGATGTCAAGGACTCCGCCGGCGTCGACCTGGGTCATGTGTGAACCGTCGTACGCCAAGACCGGAAGGAACCTCACGAGGTCTTTCACCGCGTCCTCAGGGTTGGCAGCCTCTGGAGCGAGGCCGGAGCCGTACTCCGCGATCTGACGAAGCGCTCGCGTCGGTGCGAAGTCGAAGACGAAGCAGACCGGTTTCAGGATCAGCTCTTGGTTGGGGTCGTCCCCGTTGGGGTTCTTGATCGACCAGGGTGACTGCACGCGGAAAGCCGCCTGGAAATAGGTCTCCGGCGATTGCAGGTTGCGAAGCATCAGGATCGCCGACCATTGCGGGACGGTTACACCCGTGGTGAGCTTGCCGCAGGACAAAGTGATGGTCTTCGTGTCGTGCCCATTGCCAATGGCCTCCCGCACCGGCGGTAGAGCAGCCAACCCGACCCCTGCCCCGGGACCGGCCACGGTCAGCACCTTGTAGTCGTGGAAGAACACGTTGTGCTTCTCAGCCAGTAGGTTCGCCATGGCATGACAGGAAGCCACTGTCGGCAAGAACCAAAACGAGTGGTTCAGGTAAGGCAGGAGGCGTACATCCGAGTAGGGGAACGGCGGCTTGCGCGCTCCGAGTTTGAGATTGTCCACCTGCGTCGACGCATACGCTCCGCGGATGATGTCCAGCCATTTCTGGACCTCGTTCTTGTGCGTGAACTCCGCAGTGGCACCCTCACCGGAAGCAGCGAAGAACTCGTTCAGATCGAACTCGTCGAACTCCCCTTGGCTGGCGATCGCGAGGAGTTCATCAGGCATCTGGTAGGTCATCAAGCGCATCTCTGGCAGCGCTGCGTAAGGATTTCGTGCGTCAGGATGCCGCTGCGGCCACTCCCCCTTGGCGCGCTGCTCATCCGTGTACGTCCAGTTGAAGATCTGCTCTTCGATGAACTCCCCGGTGGCCAGCGCCTTGAATGGGGTGCCCGACAGGTACAGGTAGGCCTTCGTGGTGATCGGCAGGAAGTCCTTCTCGCTCTCGCCGAGGACGTCGAAATCCTCATTGAAGACTTCAAGGTCGGACGTGAAGGCGACTTTCATCTCCTTCTTCGCTTCAGCCTCGTCCTCGCCCTCGAACAACTCTTGAGCGCTGTCCCGCCACGCTCCAAAGTGGTACTCATCGAAGACGACCAGATCCCAGTTCGTCTCGTGGAGCCAGGCGTTCTTGGCTTTGATACCGCCGGCCTTATCGCGGCCGAGCAGATCTTGAAAGGACCCGAAGTACACCAACGGATGACTCAGATCTGCCGTCGTTGGATCAGCCTCCGTATTTCGTGAGAGGTACTGCCAGCCGTCAAAGTCCGCGTGCGACTCCAGGTCTTGCTGCCAGGCATCCTCGACTGCCGGCTTGAAAGTCACCACGAGGATCTTCTTCGCCCCCAACTTCTTGGCCAGTTGGTATGTCGCGAAGGTCTTACCGAACCGCATCTTTGCGTTCCACAAGAACCGTGGAACAGCGTGCATGTCCTCGTGCCAGATCGAGTGGAAGTAAGCATGCGTCTTGTTCACGGCAGCTGCCTGTTCGGGACGCATCGGGAACGTCAGGTGATGCGCTCCGGTCAGAACTCGCCCCAGCTTCAACTCGGTGATCGCAGTTAGAACATCGTCGGCTGTGCACTCCATCCACTCCAGGCCAGCGCTGCGAAACCCCTTCTTCCGCAGTCTGGCCCGCACGTCATGGTCAGAGAAGAGTGTGCCGTCCATGCGCTCAGCGAGCTGGTCGACTTTGATTTCGTAGTTGGCGACCTTCGCGGTTCGGAGTTGCTGATCGACACGAGTTCTTACGCCCTGCGTGGTCTGCCCAATCTTCAACTGTCCTAGATGGCCTTGGTCATCTATGGAGTAGGCGTATATCCGCAGACGAGCCTGTGGCTTGTCGGGTAGGAGTTCTTCGATTGGCCTAGTCATCGGGCATATCCATTGGCCGGATGACTGACTCGATGAAAGAGACCTCTTCGTCGGTCAACGCGTACTTCGCATACAGTTCGACATCGGTCCAATGCCGATCCCAGACTTGCGCAGGCACCCATGCGTAGGTGTTGCGGAAGACATCCTGGCTCGGCTTGCGAAGCGACACTAGGAATCGAGCGAACCTCGTGCACAGATATGAAGCGAAGCTCGTGGTTTCGTCCTTTGACCTGAAAGGCCCGGCAACCAGATAGGTCTGGGTACAAG
Organism: Candidatus Nanopelagicales bacterium; assembly: GCA_037045455.1. Classification (GTDB taxonomy): domain Bacteria; phylum Actinomycetota; class Actinomycetes; order S36-B12; family UBA10799; genus JADKAV01. Next base: position 621,752 of record JBAOIN010000003.1, read on the forward strand.
CGGAACCGGGGCCGGCGACGATCGACGGGCCAAGAACGAGGTCGACGCCAGTCCGTTCTCGCTCCCGCCCCGACCCTGTCTTGGGTAGCAGCAGTTTCCACTCATCAATCAGGTGGACGTTCTTGGTTATCGCTTCGCGCGGCAACGCGCCCCGCACTCGAGTAGTGCCAACGTTCGCATACAGGAGAACTTGGCCCTCTGCGGGCGGCGAGTCCCGTTCATATCCCCCAAAGTTCGTGGCCAAGCCGAACGGGGTGTCCCCACTTACGATTGCCGCGACGGGCTTCTCCTCGAAGGCTGCCACCTTGCGAAGGATGCCCAGAGAGCGACTGTCTCGAACAAAGATGTCGAACTCGTCTAGGTCTCGCTCTGTGGGTCCCACGGTGACTTGACTCTTCTTGTACGTGCAGTGACACAAGCCCGGGTTATCGCGATCCCATAGGAAGTAGCAGATGCCACCTCCAATGCCAACGGTCGGGAAGGCGTCTTTTGCGTTCTCAAAGTCCACAAGCGTTCGCACACGCCTGTCGGACAAGAACTCCGCCCTGAACTCGGCCAATCCCCGCCCTCCGGCCATGAAGCGTGAGGGGATCACCATGCTCAGAAGGCGAGGCTCCAGAGCTTTGGCCTGCTGCACGAAAAGTTGGTAAATGGGAGAGTCGTTAGAGCCTCCCCCGCCCCCGGTCATCTGATACGGCGGGTTCCCAATAATCACGTCGAACTGCATGTCGTCTCCGAACAGCTCGGAAATCCGAGTTTTGATGTCGTCGGTGTGGATGAAGGCGTACGCGTGGCTCTCGTGATCGGGTCCGCGGTCGAGTGCCTGCTGGCTAGCACCGCAGTAACGGCATCTGCCGTCAATGGTCTTTTTGATTTCGTTCCCACTTGCGTCGGTCGTGACGACCCACTCGCTTCCGCCCTCCCAGGTGTGCTCCATCGGCTCGAACCAGATGTTCCCCTCTGGGCTTGTGAAGGAGCGAGCGATCGAATACTTGCCGTCGGCCCACTTGGAGCAGTAGACGCTGCGGCGGGCGATGAGGCTGGTGAGGTGTGTGATGCCGATGCCGAAGACTTGCTTCGTGAGTATGTGGTCGACCCGCTTTTCCAGGTCCGGGAACTGATCGGCGAGACCGGCGACCAGCCTGGATGTGATCTCCCGCAGGAACACTCCCGATTTGGTGAACGGGTCGAGAAAGCGCACTGAGGGATCGGTCCATATGTTGGCCCCGCCGTTATCAGCGGCCCACGCTTCCGCGACGAGGTCGAGCATGTCGTTGGCCAGCTGGGGAGGAGTGAAGACCTCGTCGTTGGACAAGTTGGCTATGCATGTCAGAACGTCCGGGTTGCGCCCCCGCAAGTTCAACCGAACCTGATCGCTCACTGCTCAGCGCCTCCACGAGCGATGTCCGCAATGGTCAGGACTCCATAGTCGCGGATTGGCGAGAAGATCTCGTGCTTGCCGAGGTCCCCAAACAGGGTGTCTTCTCCGAAGTCCGACATCTGCGTAAGAATGTCGAAGCGGAAGTCCCTGCGTCGATATCGGCCGCGGCCGAGATATGACCATTCCGCAAAACAGATCAGTTGTGGAGCGACCTCGCGAGTTTGCATCGTCAGGGCGTCGCCGTGGACAACATTCACGGCCAAGACGTTCTCGGCCGCTGCTATGAGTTCATCCTCTGAGTGCAGATGGAGATCGACCGCGAACGTTTCCAGCAGGTTTGCACGGCATTCCTCCACATTGTCCTGCAAGAGTTCGATCCCGTAGATCGACATTAGGGCGAGTAGAGCGTGGTGCCGGCGTTCGAAGTCACTCTTCCCATACCGAGCGGTGACAGTCGAGAGTTTCCTTTTCAAGACGGGGACCAGGAAATTGCCCGAGCCGCACGCCGGCTCCAAGAATCGGGAGTCGATGCGCTCAGCCTCAGCTTTGACCAAGTCGATCATTGCTTCCACCAATACCGGCGGGGTGAACACCTCCCCGTGATCGGCGACGCGCTGTTTCGACTTTACGAACTCCACGAACTGAGCCTATTTCCACCTCGAACGGAATCGTTGCCATGCGACAGGTCAGGCGTAGTACTGCTTCCAGAGTTGACACGACCTGCTCGCCGTTGACCCGTAGGGGCCAAAACTAATGGTCCGAAGGTTCTGCACCCATGCGGGCCGGCCGTTGTAGCTGATACGCCACCATGCCTCACCATCGGTCTTGCCCAGCTGCTTGGTGAGCCGCGCCTCGAAGGCCTTCTTGACGGTTGGGCGAGTAATCTTGCCGACGCGCCGGTAGTTCAATCCCGGTCCTTTGCGGATGTTGGTCCATCCCCCTGGGTCCATGCAGATGACGGTCTTGCCCGGCAAGCGTTCCACGTTTTGGGTGCTGCCGTTGCCCTCCCACAGCCTGGCCCAACGAGTGCCTGTGTAGGCCATGAGCATGTGGTAGCCACCGCCCTCAGGTGCTTCGATACCGATGTCTGAGAGTCCTCTTCGGGCCGACTCTTCGGGCCGACTCCCGAAATAAACTCGCAGCCCGGACAGTCTGCGAGGCGCTGCGCGGCGGCCATGGCCGCGTCGGCGGTCTCGGGCTGGTCGGCTGCTGCGACTCCACCGAATGGAATCAGCCCAGCAAGGAACACCGCAACTGCCGTTATCGGGTACCTCATGATCTTCTCCCCAGTTGGACTGAATCGGAAGCTCGTGCTAACTCTCATGCCAGCACGAGCGTGAGACACCTGTTCTGGCTGCTTGCGCCTTCTTTCGCTGGGGTGCGGGAACGCACGGTGGTCATCCCCGGTTCACGATCGACCAGATCCAGTTATTGCCCGCCCGGCGGATCTTCCTGGTGTCCGAGACCAGGCGGCCGTTGCGGCGGTATGAGATGGTCATCGCGGTGAACTTCCCGTTCCTGACCGATCCGAGTTGAACCCACCCCTTCCGGGATAACCAAGAGCCGTTGTAGCAGTACGGATCACAGTTGTTCAGCCACACTGTTCCTACGCCGTAGGCCGAGTGGCCACCCCACTTCTTCCATGTCAGGTAGCCGCGCTTGGCACCCCATGTGCGCTTTCCGACATAGCCGGTGCCATCGCCGGTGTATCCGATCACCGAGGGCCGGACCTGGAAATCGCGACTGCTGTCGTTGGCGAGCACTGTGTTGGTGTCAGCGGCGACGGGGGATGCCAACGCCATGGCCACGGTGAGTCCGATGCCGCTCACCGCTAATCGTCGACAGCGCATTGATGCCCCCCTTGCATTAGACCCCGAACGCTAACCGCGATCGAGCACCGCTGCTTACGGTACGCCTGGGTTTCCGGCAAGGGAACTGAACTTGTTTCATACGAACACTTGTTCTATTATGGAAGTACGCACAGGTGACCTTCCTGTGTGCGAAACACTAGCTAATTCTGGTGTATCGGGGGGTGTGAGGACCGGCCCAGAGTGGCCGCGAGCAACCCCTTGCTAGTCAAGGTCATTCCGTGATCGGGATGGCCTCTTTGTGTTTCTCAGGCCCCGGCGTTCCTGCCGGGGCCTTTGCCATGTCCGAGAGGAGAAGGAGATGAGGAATGGTTGTGCTTGATGAACGGCCCAGCGTCCGGTCGAGGCTGGATCGTCTGTCGGCAGCGTCGGTGACATCGCGACTACACCTGGCGGTGGTGTTGGTTGGCCGGTTGAAGATGGACAGCCGCACGGTGCTGGATCTGCGGTGGTCCGGCGTTGACCTGGTCCGCAACGAACTGCACGGAACGGTCGTGCTTCCCCGGCCCGTGCCGGAGTTGTTCTATTGGCATGCCGTCCGGCAACGTCTGGACTTCATACTCAGCCGGCGCTGGGCGGATCCCGGTTTCGTGTTCGTTAACCGCTACGGCAGCCGGTTTACGGTCGACCAGGCGAACGTCGTCGTCGCCGACTGCTGCAAGCAGGCTGGCTTGCCAGCCGTCCCGCTGGCTGGGTTGCGTCACCCCGTGTGGGCCAGCTGATGGGCGCGGCACGCACCCGCCGGGGTCATGTGTTCCGGCGGCGCACCAAGTCCGGAGGGTGGTCGTCATGGTACGCCGTCATTGACCTACCGAAGGGCGAGGACGGCAAGCGGCGTCAGAAGTCGAAGTGCTTCCCGACCAGGGCGCAGGCCTATGAGTGGCTCACCGCAATCCAAGTCGACAGAGGCCTAGAAGGTGAAGTGACGTTGGGTCAGTGGCTCAACAGCTGGTTGGAGCGGCTGCCGCATCTGCGTGAGTCGACGCGGGAGTCCTACCGGGGGCACGTGAGCAACTACCTCGTGCCCCTTCTCGGGGATACGCCCCTCGCGCAGGTCGGTGTCGGCGAGGTGACTGCATTGCACGAAATGCTGGCCGCAACAGGCGTCTCCACCGAAACCGCCCGCCGTGTCCACGCGACGCTGTCCACGGCCCTGACGGAGGCCGACCGTCAAGGCCTTACCGCAGGCAACCCGTGCACGAAGGTGCGAGTCGGCAAGGGCGACCGTTACGAACCGTCTGTGTGGTCCTCTGCCGAGGCCGCACGCTTCTTGCAGGCCACAAGTCACGGCGAACTGGCTGCCTTGTGGCGGCTGGCCCTGCTGCTGGGACTGCGGCGGGGCGAGTTGCTGGGTCTGCGGTGGCGTGACGTCGACCTCGACGCCGCGACCCTCACGGTGCGCGCCACTCGTGTGCTGGTCGGGGGACGGGTCGTGGAAGGGCCGCCCAAGAGTGCCCGCTCCCGGCGCGTGCTGCCGCTGGATCCCAGGACTGTGGAACTGCTGCGACGGTGCTGGAAGCGGCAAGCGGGGCTGTCGCTGGATACGGCCTGGAGTCCCATCGAGTACGTGTTCACCAACCGGGAGGGGCAGCCTCTGCATCCGGCCTGGGTGTCCCGGCAGTTCACCGAGACTGTCCAGCAGCTCGGGCTACGCCCAATCCGGCTGCACGATCTGCGGCACACCTCGGCAACGCTGGGCCTGGCTGCCGGTGAATCGTTGAAGGCCGTGTCGGCAAGGCTGGGCCACAGCTCGATCGTGGTCACCGCCGACACGTACCTGACGCCACCGGACTCGATGGCACGCGCAGCCAACACCTGGCTCGCGGCGGAACTGGATCGCACGCCTTTGCCAAGTCGACAAGGAGCAGCATGAGCTTCCTGCGAAGGCTTCGGACCGTGTTGAAGGATGCCGCAGACAACGTTTGGAACATGATTCGCAGAACAGCAACCCGGCTCGCCGGCTGGGTCCGGGGCGCTCAGACAGCACTTCGAGCGGCCACAGTTCGGCACCGGGATCGGGTTCAGGATGACGGCGCGTACGCCCGCAGCATTTCCACCGCCGTCGCGGAACTGGTGACCACCATGGTCCCTCGCCCGACGCTGGCCACCACGTTGGCTGTGGCCTTGTCTGGGCTGCTCAGCCACGCACCGGAAGAGCCGCCTCGCCATACGAGTTCCCGCGTGCGAGACGACTACCCGTCCTACGGCCGGGGACCAGTCCCTCCGGCCGTCCCCGGTTCCCTGTGGGACCGACTCACCTAACTGCACCACGCCTGCTGCGTGTGCTGGGCCACGGCTACCAGCGCAGCACCCACAAGCCCGTCGCTTTCTCGCGGCGGGCTTTCGTCATGAATGAAAGGAAACCACGATGGACATCCCCATCGACGGCACCTACTCGGTGCCGGTCAGCGGCCCCTCGCCGCACCTGGCCATGCTCCGCAGCCGTCATGCTCAAAGCCGCCGGCATCGCCCGCAACGCCTGGGCGCGGCACCCGCACCACCCTGCGGCTGGCCGGGCAGACTCCCCCGCTCCGTCGCAGTCACCGTGTCCAGCCTGCTGGCCACCAACACCGGCTACACCGCGCTGACCGGCACCGTGCCGCACCATCCTGCGCACCGCCTGGAACGGCATCCGCGCGATCGGTCGCGGCGTCGGGAGGGTCGAGCCGGATGGCTGCCGGACTGGTCACGCTCGGCGTCGGGTATCGTCTCGCGCGACCGGTGCGGACTGGACCCTGCGGGTTACTGACACCATCGCCCGACACGGATCACCGGCGCGGCGCGCGCCGTCGATGACTGCGGTGCGCGGGTGCCGGGGATCTGGCGTGGGCCTTGGCGCACACCAGCCCTGGTGCGCACCGCCGTCACCGTCGCCGCGTCCGCGGCCTCCGGCGGTGTTCGTGGTCCACACACTCACCCAGGGGCTGCTGGCGGTGCAGATCGTGCAAGGCGACGCCGGCGTTGATGACCGCGGTGGTGTGGGCGACCGACCCGTGGCGCACCCTGGCCCTGGTCGGCGGCGGTCGCGGGCGCGGCCATGGGAGTCGCCCTGGCACGGCTCATCACGCACCAGCACAGTGGACCATGGACGATGGCGGAGCCGGACCCGCCCGACCCCGGCCGCCGGGCAGAAGCCGATCCCGCCCGCACCCGAACCGCAGACACGGCCCACCGTGGTGCCGGATGATCGACTGGGACGCAGATCGCCGCCTCGGTCACAATCGAGATCACCAACGACGGGTCCGTGGTCGTGCATCGGCATCCCCGAACGCATGTGCCACGCGAGTACGGGGAGGTCATCGCCCAGATCGCGACTGAGGCGGCGCTGAAGCACTGGCGGCGCACCCGCACCTCCACGGCCCTGCACCCAGCCGCGACGACCGGCGACTGTTCACGAAAGCGGCCAAGGAAGCAGTCCGCGAACGTACGCCAGCAACACAGGCAGCCTGACAACCACATCCACTCGGCCCCGGCGCCCCGCACACCAGCGGCGGCGCCGGGGCCACGGCCGCCTTTTCGTCGTTTCGGCCCTGCCGGAGTCCAAGTGTCGGGCGCGGAAGGACTCATCACAAGCTACGATAAGGCGGACGAATATCGCGGATCATCCAGCCGGCGGTTCGACGCGTCGGTATTGCCCCCTAGCAGACTCTCAATCGCTGCCTGTGCATGGGATGACGGGGAAGGTCCAGATGCGAGCGCCGCAGCCAGGTTGTCGATGTCGTCGAGTTCGGCGTCAGTCGGGAACATCCACTGGACGTCGCGGCGGTCTGTGGCTATCCCGATAGTCGGCCGCACACCGTGCGTCGTGATTTGACCGGGAGCCGCACGTACCTGATCTCGTCCAGCTGATAGACGGCGTTCAATCTCGCCACGGCGCAACAGAGTCCTCGGGTCAGCAGTGACGATCCGACGGTCCGTCACTGCCACGAAGGTACTCGACGCGAGCCTCTCGACTACTGCCGCACCCGAGCTTGCCTGAACCGAGTCCGTCCCAGGTCGCGTCAACCCGCTTGGCGAGGATTGCCGGCACCGCACCTGTGAGATTGCGCGACCCCACCTCGTAGGGGAAAGCCACGCTGCGAAGTTGCTCGCCGTCTTCCAGGAACCACCGAAGCACATGCAGGTACGGTTCCAGATCAAGGCCATCGGGCGCGCACACAGTCTCTGGCACAGCAGGCATCTCGACCGCGGGCTGGAGCATGTCGGCCAGCGGCTCGATCGCGGCGAGCAGCTGCTGGCACGTCAGCCGGGCGGATTTCGCGCCCCTTCGCTTCTTGGTCAGGGGCACCGTCGCACGGCCCGGGAGTTCGGCGATGATGCGCAACTCCTGGACTAGTGACTGGGTCAGTTGTCTGATCTCGCCCAGAGACTGCTCGATCTCGGTCGGCGTCTTGCTGGTGATCCGCTCGAAGAGCTGCGCTTCGTTCTCGTCATCGGCGCTTCGGCTTCGGGCGAGCGCAGCGCGGATCGCCTGGTACTGGGCGTAAGTCTTAAGCGCACTCAGCAGTGCGTATGTGTCGAAGACGATCGCTTCGGCGTTGGCTTCGAGGTACTCACGACGAGCCCGTCCATCCAACTTCCCGATCTCCTGAACATGCCCGGCGACGTTCTTCTGGTAGAGCTTCTGCTGCTTGCGGATCGTGGGGCCACTTGGAGCGATCGGCTCCCACACCGAGTCCGTGACGGTCCCGAGTTCACGAGCCTCCTCGACCGCCTCGCTCACGGCCTCCGCAAGCCCCTCAAGCTCGGCCCACTGCTCGTTCCGGATCGTCTTGAGCGTCTGCGTGGTGAGCGCGATGTTCGTGCGCACCAGACCCGAAATCTCGCCAAGCTGCATCTGGAGCGCGATCATGGCCACCGCAGGACCGATCGCCGCAGCCACCGCCGCGGCCGACATAGACACCGGGATGAATCGGGCCTGTGCGACCAGATCGCCGTTCTTGAAGATCGCCCCGAGCTTGGCACCGTCCTTGGCGGCCATCTCCCCGCCGCTCTTCAGCAGCGGCCAGCGTCGCATCGTTGACGCGGTAGAGACCCTGCGCGCTGGAAACCGCCTGCGCAAGGTTCCCGACCACTGTGCCCGCGTTGCCGATCGAACCCAGCGCGGTCGCAAGCTGCATCCGGTCAAACGACGGCACCAGATCCATACTGATCAGCTCAAGGCCATCGGGGACCTCACCAAACACCACAGCAACCCCGGGAGTCACCTCGACGAGAGTCGTGGACGGTACGGTGTCCACGGCATCCGGACCCTCTAATCCCTCGTCGTCGGGTCGCATGACAACGTCACTCGTGAACCGCCTCGGTTGCGTCGTCCATGCGAATTCCCCTTCCCCGTCGGCGTCTGCCTCTTCCTCCGTGCGGCCGTCATCAGTATTACAGCCACCCCTGACCGAACCACTGAGTTCGAGCGCACCCCGGGTAGCGCGATTCGAGCAGGGAAGTTGCCCCATCTGCCCTTGTACACGTCGGTTGCCGTCGTATAGGGGATCGTTAGATCGGAACAGGATTGGTGAGATTCACGGACCCTCTGCCCCACGCCGACCGGAACGGCATTCCGATCAACCAGCAGCTGACTGCTGCGTGACTTAAGCGAGTGCGTCGATACGCCGGTTGCGCGCCTCGATGAACGCCACACTTGCATCCCGATACGCACGGTAGGCCTCCACGGTCTCGGGTCGAGGCTGCGAAGTGGCGAAGTCATCGAACGGCATGAAGAACCGCACTTGGCGGTAGTCGTCATCGACCAGGTCATCGAGCAGGAAGAACCGCACGTAACCCTCGAAACTGGCGAACAGGGCAAAGAAGTCGGCATACCGGGCCAATACGTCATCCAATTCGCTCGACTGTCCGAGGTAGTGCCGGCGGATGCACTCAAGGGTCAAATCCATCCGATCACTGATGCGCCGACGGAACCCCCGCGCCCCGTTGATGGTCTGCTTCCCATCGACCTGGTTTCCGGGGAAGACCATCATCCCGCCAATCGTGTAGCCGATTGTCCGGAACTCCTCGATCTCGGACGGTGGCATCTGACCCAGAACAGCAGCCATCGTCAGATATCCCTCGAAAGTTGGGATGACCGAGTCGCTGGCCAGCCAGTACTCCCCCAGCCCGGACTTGTGGTGCAGGTACCCATTGAGAGTGGAGGTGTCGAGGTCGAACATCGCACCGCCCGGCAAGGGTTTACTCCACAACAGCTGGTGATAATGGCGAAGAGTCGGGCTGCGCGAGTCTGGGTCCTTTCCCACAGGTGTGTCGGTGCGGAAGTCGAAACTCGTATCGATACCATCCATGACCACACTGTGCCGCAGTCACACAGACGTTGGTGCAGGAACAACCTCGGTGGAATCTGCAGTGCACCTCTCCCAAGGTGATCGGATCAGCAGTCCGATCGCATGGTGAATACGGCCTCACTCACCACCGCCACGGACTTACCGCTTTGGCACGATCTTCGTCCACTTCGTCCAGTTGCCCGCTCCGTCTCGGACTTGCACAAAGAGATTCTTGGCTGCAGGTAGACGCACTGCCGAGCGCTTCCGGTATGGGAGGTTCGCTGCCCTGGCAGGCCGGGGCTTGGTGTTCACTCTAAGGCTGTGAATGCCGGAGAGTTTGTCTTTTGCCTTCACACGTACCGAGTAGCGCGCCCCTCCCTTACTGTTCCAGGCGAGAGCACTTGTCCGCCTTGGGGACGCGTTCTGAGTGGCGCTGGCTCGCTCGATTACGGGAGCTTGTGTGTCCAGAATGATGTCGTCGCTGTAAGTGCTTGTCTCATCGATTCCATCCCCCGAGAACCGCACATAGACGACCTTAGTAAACGCGCCCTTCGTGGTGTCGTCCAGTTGCCATTGCACAGCCTCTCCGAGATCCAGCGTCTCGGCCTGCTTGAATCCACCATCGTTGGAGATTCGCACCTTGCTCGCCCAATCCGGCCACCCGATAGTGAGGGCCACCTCTTTCTTGGTCGTATAAGGTTCCCCCCGGTTGATCGATACTCCGGGTTCCCCTGCCGACTTCGGGAAAATGGTGATCGTTGCGACTGCTTCTCCTGGTTCCCCACCTTGCCCTGTGACGCGAACGCGGACAGTCTTACGGCCTGGAGTTGACCATGCTTGCGAGATGGAGTTCCCTCCATCTGTGTAGGGACCGCTGTCGATCGACCACTCGATGCGAGTCACCTCGCCGCTGAGCGAACTGGACTCGGCGGCCGTCAGCGTCACAGGGCTTCCAGTGAGCGCCCTACTGGCAGAAGATGTCAGGACCGCCTTCCCGACATCGCCAGCCAACGTTATCGACGCGCTGTCGCTGGACGTGGCGCCCTCTCCAATGACGTTCTCGGCAACGACGCGAAATCGGTAGGTCGCAAAGTCCTTCAAGCCCTGAACCGTGCAACTTACGGCTGATACAGCGACGCAGCCTGCCTCGTTGTTCGATGTGGCGACTCGATAGCGGGTCACCGATTCCCCGCCGTCGCTGGCCGGTGGCGACCAGTACACCGTTGCGCTTCGGAAGCCGGCGACGACCTTGGTGATCTCAGCTGGTCCGGGTGTGGTTGCTGGTCTGGCCGATACCGGTGCCGACCCAGGGGATGTGCCACCCGAGTTCGTCGCGGTCACTGTCAATTGGTAGGTGGTTCCGTTGTGAAGGCCTTCAATTCGGCACGTCCGCCCAAGCCCATCAGTAGCGCATGTTGCCCCACCTGGCGTGGAAGTCACCGTGTACCCGGATATCGGCAGCCCACCGTCATCGGCTGGCTCCTGCCAGGAGACGTCAACAAGCCCGTTGGCTCGATCAGCACTTACATCTTTGGGAGCGCTCGGCGCCGTTGTGATCGTGACACCGTTCGATTCCTCGCTGGCTACAGAGGGACCGGCGGCGTTGATGGCCACCACCGTGAAGGTATGTGTCACGCCCTTTGCGAGGTTCTCGAACCGGCACGATGTGGCTGCTGTCGTGCAGGTCGAGTTGCTCGGCTTGGAAGTCACTTCGTAGCTCTGCACGGGGCTTCGACCGTCGTTGGTCGGCATTTGCCAAGAGACGTCCACAGACAGGCCCGACCGCCCTGCCGTCACCGCGGTCGGGGGTCCGGGGGGAGCTGCCGGCTCGGCCCAAAGCCTCTGCAGACCGACATCGGTGCTGACGTAGTAGTACGGTCCGACCGGAAGGACGGTGTACACCGAAGCGTTGTAGGCAAACCTTCTGAATGATTGGTCAACTCGACCATCCGGCAGCAGGCGCACCATGTCCCTTGGTCCGGGATCGCTGATGAGATCGATATCTGAGCCGCCCTTGAGGATCAGTACTTTCCCATCGGGCAGTGGAACAAGCCGGGTATCGGAAGCGGCGATCCCCATATCGTGCTTGAAGCCTTCGTCCAGGCTGCCATCCGCGTTGATGCGTACCAGGTACTTGCGCACTTCCCCAGTGGAGTCGTCAACCCAGAACCAGCCGGACAGGATAACGTCGCCATCAGGTAGTGGGAGCATGTGTTGGACCCGACCATTAGCCAGGTTCGAAACCTCGGGCGGCAGGAAACTGGTGTCCGTTTCTCCGCTGGCTAGAAGCCTCTGCACGTTGAGGCGAGGCGTGGAGAGCGCACTGCCAGCGACCAAGAAGTTCCCATGAGCTAGGGGTGCAACGTCCGGGGTGTCGTAAGGGAGACTTGCATCGATCGACGACGTATCGCTGAGAGTGCCGTCCGAGTTCAGCAGCCGGAAGTTTCGCAAGTTCGCATCACCCGTCAACACCAGCAGGTAACGCCCCTCATCTCGGTTGAGAACAAGTCGAAAGCGAAGTCGATCTCGATCTGCTCCCCACAAGCTCTGCGTAGTTGCATCGCCTGGACCAATAAATGCAGTGTCCCGCGCGCCAGTTGCGAGAACACGAACAAGGAAGTCCTGACTGGCAACACCGTCAACGTTGACGAATCGTCCCGCAATCAATGCCTTGGCGCCGTCAATCAGAATGGCGTCAACCGGCCCGTTTAGCCGCGGTGGCTCGAAGGACGGGTCCAACACGCCTTCGTCAGTGAACTTCACCAGATAGTCGAGCTTCGCATTTCCGGCGATGTCTACAAAATCGCCCCCTGCCAGGAAGCCACCATCTTGGGTCTGCGCCATGACGAGAACATTCCGCAAGCCGCTTGGAGGGCTGAAGGAGGCATCAATCCGTCCCCCTGCAGCACCGTCGTCGCCAAACGCCGCACCAGAAGCGGACAGCAGGAGCGCGCTTACGCCGACTATTAAGGTTCCGACTACGCGAAGAACCCCCATGGGAACCACCTAACATCGATGATCAATCGTACCCCGCTGGAGCGGGTCGCCGTCCCACTACGCAGCAGTGGAAAGTGCGTCATCGTGCTACCCAAAAACCGCACCTCAAGATGGCCACGTCCACGAGTCCACGTCGATCACGGGGTTGCATCCGTGTCTGGCGCCCACCGCATGAACACTTCCAAGCGTCGTTGAGTGATTCTGGTTTCCGTGTACGGGCTGTCCGCGTCCTAGGTTTCCTGCAACCGCCCCCAGTAGGCCGGATCGACCACGCTCCCAGACTCAACTGGAGTCAGCTGCGGCTTGTCCAAACCGAGCAGCCGACTGCGCTGCTCGATGATCCGCAGCACGGCGTTAACAGCCTTGACGTCGCCTGCGAGGGCTTGATCCCACAGCCCGACTTGAAGGGCGTCCAGGCGCTGCAACTCCAGAATCCGGTGCTGGTCAACGGCCTCGGCCTCGCGACCGTCCACGGCCTTCCAGAAAGCCTTGTACGCCCCGCTGCGGGTGGCGTAGCCGGCGCGCTTCGCGGCCTGCTCGTAGGTGGCTCCGTCAGCGACGGCTTCGACGACTTTGGCGCGCTTGACTGCCGCAACGGCGCGGGATGTGGCCATGTGACACCTCCGGAAAGAGAGTCTCACTAGAGTGCGACAAGACAAATCAGCCGAGAGATTGGACTTGTGGTATTGAAGCCCCCAGCAAGCCCTGAGTCCGTGTTTCACCACACCAACGCACACGGGCTGATCGGGATTATCCAGAGCGATCGGCTTTGGGCCACGGAAGCCTCGTCACTTAACGATCACGCCGAGATGCTTCAGGGTTGGCGATTCACTGAGGAGTGGCTGGAATCACGCCCCCACGACCCCATCCATGACGCAATGAGGTCCATCGCCGCGTCCGTAGACGAGAACTCCGCGCAGAGGGAGATCTACGTACTGGCGGCCAGTTCACGTCGCGACGATGCTAGTCAATGGCGTCTCTACGGGGATTCCGGTTGCGGGTACTCAGTGGAACTCGACACTGCGACCCGGTTCCACGTCGTCTCACAGCTCGAAGATCAGCCTGCTAGCAACCGGTCACGCAGTATGTGGACTCAGTTCGTCGAAGTCAGCCGTTGGACGGAAGTCATCTATCAAGCAACTGAGAAAGAAGCCCTGTTGGAGTCAATCGCGAAAGACCACAAGGAACAGATGGTTCGACTGAGCAACTTACCAGCCGTCGACAGCGATGAAGCGTGGGAGTCTTTCCAGGACGATCTCTACATCGCGCTCCACGAGGCGGTGGCAAGGTTCAAGGAACCGGGTTTCGCTGGTGAGCATGAGCGAAGAATTATCTGCAAACGAATCTGGTCGCACAACCTCACTCGGCACCGGGCCACCGGTTACGGCGTCGCACCGTACCTAGAGTTGGGCACCCACGAGAATGCCACCGTGGATCAGGGCGTGATCTCCTCAGGTGTGGCGGGCAAACTACCGATTCGAAGCATCACACTCGGGCCCCTCCTCCGCGAATCGAACGTGGGAGCAGTTCGTTCGCTCCTGTCAGCGCACGGGTATACGAAGGTTGAGATCGAACGGTCTGATCTACCGCTGCGCTGAGAATATCTTGAGGCGACTATCCGACGCGCACGGATTCGCCGGAATATCTTGTCGCACAGCGCACCCCACTCCCCCTCGTAACGCACACCGTCACCCCGTGAACACTCCGAAGATGCCCGGCGAGCCGAAACGGGTGCAGCCGAGC
>JBAOIN010000004.1:0-16985 GCA_037045455.1 Candidatus Nanopelagicales bacterium
GGCCGTTGCTGCCGCGAAGGCCGCCTCCGCGACCTGGGGACGCTCCACGCTGACCAAGCGCATGGAGGTCCTGTTCAAGTTCCGCGAGTTGCTCAACGCGAACAAGGAAGAAATCGCCGCCATCATCACCGGCGAGCACGGCAAGGTGCTCGTCCGACGCGCTCGGTGAGGTGAGCCGCGGCCAGGAGGTCGTGGAGTTCGCGTGCGGCAACGCGCACCTGCTGAAGGGTGCCTACTCCGAGCAGGTGTCGACCGGCGTGGATGTCTACTCGTCTTCGCCAGCCGCTGGGCGTGGTGGGGATCATCTCGCCGTTCAACTTCCCGGCCATGGTGCCGATGTGGTTCTTCCCCATCGCCATCGCCGCGGGCAACACCGTTGTCCTCAAGCCCAGCGAGAAGGACCCCAGCGCCGCGATGTACATCGCCGACCTGTGGAAGCAGGCCGGGCTGCCGGATGGCGTCTTCAACGTCGTGCACGGGGACAAGGTGGCCGTGGACGCGCTGCTGACCCACCCTGATGTCGCGTCGATCTCATTCGTCGGGTCCACCCCCATCGCGCAGTACGTCTACGAGACCGGCACGGCGCACGGCAAGCGCGTGCAGGCCCTCGGCGGCGCCAAGAACCACATGCTGGTGCTGCCGGACGCGGACCTGGAACTGACCGCGGATTCGGCGGTCAACGCCGGCTTCGGCTCGGCCGGCGAGCGGTGCATGGCGATCTCTGTCCTGGTCGCGGTGGAGCCCATCGCGGACGACCTGATCAAGGCCATCGAGACCGCGCATGGCGGGGCTGCGCACCGGTGACGGACGGCGCGGCTGCGACATGGGCCCGCTGGTGACGAAGGTCCACCGCGACAAGGTCGCAGGCTACGTGGATGCCGGCGTGGCTGAGGGCGCAACGCTCGTCGTGGACGGTCGGCAGGTACAGCCGGACGGTGAGCCCGGCGGCTTCTGGCTCGGCCCGACGTTGTTCGACAACGTGACGCACGGACATGAGCATCTACACCGACGAGATCTTCGGCCCGGTGCTGTCGGTGGTCCGGGTCGAGTCCTACGAGGAGGGCTTGGAACTCATCAACTCGCACCCGTACGGCAACGGCACCGCGATCTTCACCTGCGACGGTGGTGCGGCGCGGAAGTTCCAGAACGAGGTGCAGGTCGGCATGATCGGGATCAACGTCCCGATCCCCGTGCCGATGGCGTACTTCTCGTTCGGCGGATGGAAGGCCTCGCTGTTCGGCGACACCCACGCCCACGGCGTGGAGGGCTTCCACTTCTTCACCCGCGGCAAGGTCGTGACGAGCCGGTGGCCCGACCCGGCGCACGGTGGCATCAACCTCGGCTTCCCGACCAACGCCTGAGTCGGAGTCACACGACTCTCGATTGCGACGCTGTTGCGCACTCCAAGGCCCGATTGTTGCGTTGTTGCTGGTTTCCTCGCTTGTCCTGTCTCCTGTGATAGCGGACAGTTCTGTCTCACGACATAGCGGACACTTCATGGTTGTCGCGCAGGATGCTGCGGGGCATGGGTCAGAGGGTGATCGCGGTGAGTGTCAGATTGCTGGTGGCGTCGTTTCCCGAGGATGCTCCACGCGGGGCGGTGGCACGCTTTTGCGCTGAGCATGGGATTTCGCGTTCTTGGTTCTATGAGATGCGGGCTCGCTCTCGGTCTGCCGAGGGGTACGAGGAGCTGTTCCCTCGGTCTCGGGCCCCGAAGACCAGCCCTCAGAGGATTAGCCCGCAGGTCGCGGACTTGGCCTGTGAGTTGCGGGCCAAACTGCAAAGCGACGGGTGGGACTGTGGGCCGCTGAGCGTGTTGGCTCAGCTGAAGGGGCATAACCTGCCCGTGCCTTCCAGGGCCACGTTGGCGCGGTTGTTCGCCGCCCGTGGCCTGGTGGATCCGGCCCCGAACAAGCGACCGAGGTCGTCCTACCGGTCGTATTCATCCCCACTGCCGAACATGCTGTGGTGCGCCGATGGGTTCGACTACCAGTTGGCCAATGGGACCACGGTCTGCGTCCTGCAGTTGCTGGATGACTGCTCACGGATGGATCTGGGGTCGCTCGCGGCCAGCGGGGAAACCAGCCGTGAGATCAAAGCCATGCTGCAAGCGGCTATCGGTCATTACGGACAGCCGCACCGGTTCCTGTCCGACAACGGCGCGGGGTTCAACCCGTCGCGTCGGGGACGTGTCGGACAGGTCGAATCGTGGCTACGCAGCCTGGGGGTGCAGCCGATCACCTGCCGGCCAGCCCATCCCCGCGGCAACGGCAAGGCCGAACGGGGACATCAGACCCTCCAACGGTGGCTGGCAGCCCGCGACCCGGCCAGCAGTCTCGAACAGTTGCAGCATCTGATCGAGCAGTTCCGGGAAGGCTACAACCACCGCCCCCACCAGGGCCTTGGCATGGCCACCCCGCAACAGATCTGGGATACCCGTCCCCACGTCGAAGCCCTGCACCCGGGCCAGATCCCCCAACGCATGATCGACAAAAGGATCAAAGTCGCCGCCAACGGCAACGTGGCCACCGGCCACTGGGGAACCGTCAACATCGGCAACCGCCACGCAGGTGAGCACGTCATCGTCGTCATCGACCAAGACACCATCAGCGTCTTGGACGAACTCGGAACCTTCCTACGCACCGTGCGCATCGAACCCGGCCGCACGTACTACGGCATCAAGCCCCGCAACTGAAACCGTCCACTATCTTGTGAGACACAACAGTCCACGATGTCGTGAGACAGGACAGCGGTTGAGGAACGATGTGCCACCCGGACCACAAACTGGTCTCTGTGGCACATCCTGCCCAGCCCGAACGCGAAGGATGGCCCACACGGACCACAAACTGGTCTCTGTGGCACATCCTGCCCAGCCCCAACACAAACGATGTGCCACCCGGACCACAAACTGGTCTTTGAGGCACATCCTGCCCAGCCCCAACACAAACGATGTGCCACCCGGACCACAAACTGGTCTCTGAGGCACATCCTTCTGACAAATAGAGTGTCCGGATGAGACCGACCGACCGCGCCTACGCCGAAGCCCTGGACGCGCACGACCCGCTGGCCGGCTACCGCGATCTGTTCCACGTCGCCGACCCCGACCTCTGCTACCTCGACGGCAACTCGCTGGGCCGGCTGCCGATCGCAACCACGGCGGCGGTCCAGCAACTCCTCGCCGAGGAGTGGGGCGCCGAGGTCGTTGACGGCTGGTCGCACTGGCTGGACGAAGCACGCACCACCGGCGACCTGCTCGGCCGGGCAACGCTGGGCGCCGCGCCGGGTCAGACCCTGGTGCAGGACACGACATCGGTGAACTTCTACCAGCTCTGTGTCGCCGCGATCAACGCCCGACCCGGTCGCCGGACCATCATCATCGACGCCGCGAACTTCCCGACCGATCGCTACATCCTGGCCGGCATCGCCGAGTCCATGGACCTCGACCTGGTAATCCTGGACAACGACAGCGGCGATGAACGCGTGACTCTCCCCCTCAACGACGACGTCGCGCTGGTCACCCTGCCGGTGGTGCAGTACCGATCGGGAACCCGTCACGACGTCCGCGCCGTGACTCAACAGGTTCGCGACCACGGCGGGCTTGTGGTCTGGGATGCCTCCCACGCCGGGGCGAGGCCTTGGTACAATCCTTTGCCATGAACAAGACTTGGACCAAGCGCCTCGGTGCGATTCTGGCGATTCTCTTCGGCGCATCGCTGCTTGCGGTGGCATCTCCGGCCGGGCCAGCGGCGGCCACGACCGAGACCATGACGGTTCAGTCTGCGGTCCGGTTCGAGTACAAGACCAAGGAGACACCGATCCCGAGCGGCGGCACCAGTTACTACTGCGCACTCGGCGCGTTCGTGTCCTTCAACGAGATCGCCGGCTGGACACCCGACACAGTCACCGTCGACTACTTTGGCAAGCCCTGGTCGAAACCCATCGGTGCCGCGCCGTACGCCGACGGTGCCGCTATCAACGGCCTGGTGTTTCCACCGGTGGGAGGCAGCCACCAGACCCAACTCGGTGACTTCTCCTACGGCCAGGGCGGCAGCCCTTCATTGCTGACTGACACCTGCCCGCCGATGCTGACGCGGCTCAAGAGCTTCTACGCCGCGACCGCGACCATCACCTACACGCGCGAGGTGGTGGACGTATCGCAGAAATGCGCCAAGGCCCAAGCCGAGTTCGAGAAGACGGTTGCGAACGTCCGCACGATCCAGCGCAAGGTCACCAGCCTCAACAAGCAGATCAAGCAGCTGAACCAGGACATTGAGAAAGCGGAGAAGGCGGGCAGGACGAGCCAGGTCCGCAGCCTGACCAAGCAGCTCAACAACAAGCAGGAGTCGCTGTCCAACAAGAGGGACAAGCTCAGGGAGGCGAAAAGGGACCGCGCCAAGGCGAGCTCAGCGGCAGCCAAAGCCTGCCGCGACTGAAGCAGTCGGCGCCGCAGGGCCGATGGCCGACGATCCGAGCCCCCTGCACGACCGATCACATGCTTAGTCCATTGCTCCCGCAGGACTGATCTTGAGTCCGTTGCTTGATCGGAAGGACGCAGTTCGCAGACGCGGAGCAGGGCTTCGGCTATCAAGTCCCCACTCGATGGGCCACCCGCACGTTGCCTGACCAGCAGCGAGATCGGCCGCTGCCGAGTACTCGATCGAGCAGCGGTTCCTCGACTCCTCGCTCGGAAGGGATCAAGCTGGAGAAGGTCGCGGATGTCGTCGTTGAGATCGTCACCGGGCTTGGCCCGCAGATCCCGAGCCGAGACACCGCTTGCGCACCGGCCGCTAACGCTTGGCTGCTCCCAGCAATGAAACGCCGCCACCGGAGGCTCCAGCGCGAGCCATTGGTTCCTTTGTGCACATCTTGACTCGTGTATGAAGTAACCCTGCGCCGTCCGCAATAGAAACCGAGGAGCCCATGCACGCGGCCGTGGTCACCGCGTTCGACACACCACCGCGATACCAGGAGTTCCCGGATCCGGTGGCGAGTCAGCCAGGCGAGACGGTCGTCGACGTCGTCGCTGCCGCACTCCACCGGCGCGTTCGCTCCCAGGCGGACGGCTCGCACTACACAAGCACCGACCGCCTGCCACTCGTTCCGGGCATCGACGCGGTCGTCCGCGACACCAACGGTCGCCTGTACTATGCGCTGCTTGGTGACACGAACCTCGGCACCATGGCCGAGCGGACCGTGACCGAATCTGACCGCATGGTCGCGCTGCCGGAAGGCATCGATCCGATCGCGATCGCTGCGGCAATGAATCCCGTCATGGCGTCGTGGGTCGCGCTGCGTCAGCGCATCCATTTCCGACGTGGGCAGCGCGTGCTGATCCTCGGCGCGACGGGGAACTCCGGGCGCATGGCGATCCGGGTCGCTAAAGAATTGGGCGCCTCGCAGGCCTTCGCAGCTGGCCGAAACCAAGCGAAACTCGCCGCACTTCAGCAGCTCGGAGCCGACGAGACGCTCCTATACGACGACTTGCGCGCAGCCGCCGACGTCGATGTCGTCCTGGACTTCGTGTGGGGATCGGTGGCGGCCGCGGCCATGGTGCAGCTTCTGACCGCTCGGCGCGATCGTTCCGAGAAACTCACCTGGATACAGATCGGCTCGATGGCCGGGCTGGAGGCGCCGATCCCATCCGCTGCGCTCCGCCCGGCTACAGATCGTGGGCAGCGGGGTCGGCGCGGTTTCCGGCCGGGTGTACAAGTCCGAACTGCCAGCCATCGCCAAGGCCGTGGCCGCTGGCACCTTCGACGTTCATCCGCGGCCGGTACTGGCGAATAGGCCTTCCTGGTAGCGCCAGTCCGGGTTGTTGGTAGCGGGGTTCCGGGGACCCGGTAGCACCGGCTTCGGCCTGTGGTCTGCTGTCTGGGCGGCGGCGCATTGGGCGCCGCCGCTTTCTGCTGACAGGAGGCAAGGTATGGCGGACTACCGGGCGATCATGACGCTGGTGTTGCTGGGCCGTAGTTATCGGGACGTGGTGGCGGCGGTGGGGTGCTCTCACCGGGATGTGGCCGCGGCACGCAAGGTGATCGCGGCCAGGGGGATCACGGGGACGGGTCTGGCGCAGATGTCGGACTCCGAGCTCGCAGGGTTGTTTCCCGACGGGCGGGCGAAGGTCAGCGATCGATATCGAGGTGCCGGACTTCGCGGCGGTGGTCAGGTCGATGCGGTCGAACCGGCACTTCACGTTGCTGCAGGCCTGGCGGGTCTATCTGGGGTCGCAGGCCGATGGCCGCAAGTACGGGTATTCGCAGTACTGCCATCTGTTCGGTGAGTACGCGGTGCGCAACGATTTGGTCGCGACGTCTGCATCACGAACCGGGCCGGGCGATGTTCGTGGACTGGGCCGGGGACACCGTGGCGATCGCGGACGCGGTGACCGGGGAGGTGGTCAAGGCGTACCTGTTCGTGGCGGTGCTGCCGTTCTCCGGGATGGTGTTCTGCCGAGGGTTCACGACGATGGGGATGGACTCCTGGATCGCCGGTCACGTCGAGGCGTTCACCGCGTTCGGTGGGGCCCCTCAACTGGTGGTGCCGGACAACGCGCTGACGGCCACGCACCGTAAGACCCGTGGTGAGCCGGCCCGGTTCGTCACCGACCGGTACCAGCAGATGGCCGACCACTACGGCACCGCGATCGTGCCCACCCGGGTCCGCAAACCACGCGACAAGGCCGCGGTGGAATCGGCGGTGAACACGGTCAACAAGCGGGTGATCGGCTATCTGGCCGAGGAGGTCTGGACGACCCTGGCCGAGCTCAACGACGCGATCGATGAGCGGGTGCATGAGATCAACCACGACATCCGCCGCGCCGACGGCACGCACCCGGTTCGAGCGGTTCACCGAAGAGGAGGCACCGGTGCTGGCTGGCGCTGCCCGATGAGGCGTTCGAGCAGGTCGAGTGGAAGCAGGCCAAGGTCGGGCGCAACTACCACGTCACGGTCGACTACCAGCACTACTCGGTGCCCTGCGACGCTGGCCGGGCAACTGCTGCGGGTGCGGCTGACCGGCACCCGGGTGACCGTGTTCGACGGCCAGCAGGTCGTGGCCGAACACGCCGCGCAAGCACGGCCGCAAGGGCCAGTACTCCACCGGTCCTGAGCATGTCCCGCCGCAGCACCGGCAGGTGTCCGGGTTGTGGTCGCGGCGCTGGTTCACCGACCGGGCAGCCGCGTTCGGCCCGGCCACGGTGGCGGTGATCGAGCAGGTCCTGGACCGTCACGAGATCGAGGCCCAGGGCTACCTGGACTGCCCAGAACATCCTGGAAACCCTGGGCAGGCGGAACAAGCCCAAGCTGGAGGCGGCCTGCCAGCAGTCTGCTGAACGTCGGCGCCCACCCGACCTACTCGACCCTGAAACGGCTGATGGCCGGCATCGAAGTCCGACGCCCAGAAGCCGGCACCGGTGCGGGCCGGCGGCGTCGAACCGCAAGCACGATCCAGACCCGGCCGTGCGAGCAGCCGCCCGGAGTGTTCGTGCGCGGCGCCGACTACTACGCCCAAGGCCCGGTGAACCGCTGATGTTCACCAGCGAGGACTACGACAAGTTCCGGGCCCTGCGGATCACCCACGTCGCGACCCGGTTCGAAGAACTGATCCGCGACGAGGCCAACGACGACGCTCACCCCCGAGCAGTTGTTCCTCACCGCCGTGGACGACGCCCTCGACCAGCGCCGCGCCAACCGGATCGACAAGCTGATCCGACAAGCCGGGTTCCCGATCCCGACCGCCACGATCGCCGAGCTCGACTACCGCGAAGGCCGCGGCATCAACCCGACCCGGATGCGCCGCTACGGCCGCCCACGACTGGCGCTCCGAACCCACGAACCTGCTGGTCACCTCACCCACCGGCGGCGGGAAGACCTACCTGGTCTGCGCGATCGGGATCGCCGCCTGCCACCGCGAACACGACGTCGTCTACCTGCGGATGGACGACCTGGCCCGCAAACTGGTGATCGCCCGCACCGACGGCATCGCCCACCAAGACCTGCTCACCCGACTGTCCGACACCGATCTGCTCATCATCGATGACTTCCTGACCGTCGGCATCGACCCCGAGGCGGCCAGTGACCTGTTCGCGATCCTGGCCAACCGCGAGCACCGCCTGCCCACCCTGATCGCCAGCCAGTCCGGCCCGGACTACTGGGCCCAAGCCCTACCCGACCGGGTCGCCGCCGACTCCATCGTCAACCGGCTCGCGAACAACGCCCGCACGCATCAACCTCGGCGAAGTCGACATGCGCAGACAGCGAGGACAAGCAAGCACGCGCCGCCAAGAGCTACTGGGAATAGCCCCACAGGGGATCGGGTAGCCGCCCCCGCACCAGGGCGCTACCCGGTCCCCGGAACCCTGCTACCAACAACCCGGACCAGCGCTACCAACAAGGGCTACCTGCCACTCGAACAAAGGGCCAGTTCGCCGGCTGGTCGCGGTCCCAGCCCCTCACAAGGGGCAGTTCGCCGCGAACTGGCCCGTTGATGGGCGATCTGCCCCGATACAAGGGGCCAGTTCGCCGACAAAGGGCCAGTTCGCCGGCTGGTCGCGGCGCCGCCTCGAACAACGGGCCAGTTCGCCGCCGGGCAGCGGGCCAGTTCGCGGCCGCTGCCAAGACCACCACCCCTAGGCTGACCAGCGTGATCCCCGAACCCACCCACCGACGCACCGCCGAAGCACTCGACGCTGCCGACCCGCTGGGACGATTCCGCGACGCCTTCCACATCTGCGACCCCGACCTCTGTTACCTGGACGGGAACTCCCTGGGACGGTTGCCGAGGGCGACAGTTGAGGCGATACACACCCTGCTCACCGAGGAATGGGGCCGGGAACTCGTCGACGGCTGGGCGCACTGGATCGATGAGCCGCAGGACACCGGCGACCTGCTTGGGCGCGCCACGCTGGGGGCGGGTCCTGGTCAGACCCTGGTCCAGGACACCACGTCGTCCAACTTCTACCAGTTGTGCGTGGCCGCGATCCAGGCACGGCCGGGGCGGAGCACCGTCATCATCGACGCCGCCAACTTCCCCACAGACCGGTACATCCTCGCCGGGATCGCGGAGGCGATGGACCTGCGCCTGATCACGTTGGACAACGACGGGTCGGGAGGCCCGGGTGCCGTCGCCCTGGACTCCCACTGCGAAATCATCACCGCCGAGAACCTCGCCCAGTACCTCGACGACGACGTCGCGCTGGTGACCCTACAAGTCGTGCAGTACCGCTCGGGGGCGATCCAGGACGTACCGGGCATCACTGATCTGGTCCGGTCGCACGGCGCATTGATGGTGTGGGACGCCTCGCACGCGGGCGGCAGCATCGATCTGCGGTTCGACGAGTGGGGTGTGGACCTCGCCGTCGGCTGCACCTACAAGTACGGCAACGCCGGCCCGGGCGCCCCGGCGTGGCTGTATGTGAACGTCGCACGCCAGGACGAACTGCAGGTCCCCATCCAGGGCTGGTTCGCCAACCGTGACCAGTTCGAGATGGGCCCCGTGTTCGAACCGGCCGACGGGATCCGGCGCTTCCAGATCGCCACTGCGCCGGTGATCGGACTGCGTGCCGTGCGGACGGCCATGAGCATGATCGAGGAGGCCGGGATAGGCGCGATCGCCGCGAAGGCCGCGCGCGGCACTGAACTCATGGTTGCGCTCTTCGACGCCTGGTTGGCACCGCTGGGGTTCTCCCTGCTCACTCCCAGGGAGCCCCATCTGCGTGGCGGTCACATCACGATCGCCCATCCGGACGCCAAGCAGATTGCCGCCGCGATGCGCGTGCTCACGAGAACCATCCCCGACTACCGGGTACCGGACAGCATCCGCCTGGCCATCTCCCCCCTGCCCACCAGTTACACGGAAGTGTGGGATGGATTCGACCGGCTGCGGGACCTTGTGGCATCGGAGAGGTACCGCGCGGTGGAGTCCGACAGTCGCGTGCCGTGACCATTGACCCACCGGTATTCAGTGTTACTATCTAGTGGTAGTCAGTATCACTGATTAGCAGGGAGGTCCGGTGGGCAAGCAACTGACGGAGATGCTCAAGGGGACGCTGGAGGGCATCGTGCTCGCGTTCCTGTCCGGACGCTCCGCCTACGGGTACGAAATCACCGCCTGGTTGCGAGAGCAGGGCTTCTCCGACATCGCCGAGGGCACCGTGTATGCGCTGCTGATCAGGATCGAGCAACGCGGCTTCGTCGACGTGGAGAAGGTGCCGTCGGACAAGGGCCCACCCCGCAAGGTCTACACCCTCAACAGCACCGGCAAGGACTACCTCGAAGAGTTCTGGAGGACATGGAGCTTCCTCGCGGAACGGTTGGAACAGCTCCATGAAGGAGATACCCATGGCTGACAACCTCTTCACGAAACTCATCGGCGACAAGCGCCGCTGGCGTCAGTACCGGGCACGTGTGCGCCAACTCCCGCCCAATTACCGCGAGGCGGTCGAGGGCATCCAGCGCTACTTGATGTACTTCGGGGCCCTCGACGGCGACAGCGCCAACTCGCTGTTCGAGGACGTCGCCGACTTGTTCGAGCGAGCCGCGGCCGACGGCACCCCGATTCGGGAGATCGTGGGCGAGGACCCTGTGGAGTTCGTCGATGCCCTGATCCGAAACTACCGCAAGGGCGGGTACATCGAGCGCGAACAGCAGCGGCTCATCCGCACCATCGACGAGGCTGCGGGCGACCGATGATCAAGGTGACGGCCGTCGAGAAGTCCTTCAAGGACGTGAAGGCCCTGCATGGAGTGGACTTCGAGGTCGAGCGGGGCAGCATCTTTGCATTGCTCGGGTCCAACGGCGCCGGCAAGACCACACTCGTGAGGATCTTGTCCACCCTCACCACGGCTGACGCCGGCACCGCGAGCGTGAACGGTGCAGATGTCGCATCCGACCCGGCCGGCGTCAGGGAGTCCATCAGTGTCACCGGCCAATCGACGGCTGTCGACGGCATCCTCACCGGGCGTGAGAACCTCATGCTGATAGCCCGGCTGAGGCACCTGCCGGACCCCGGGGGATCGCCGACGCACTGCTCGACCGCTTCGGGCTCGCGGAGGCGGCGCGGCGCCCGGTGTCCACGTACTCCGGCGGAATGTGCCGCCGGTTGGACATCGCCATGAGCCTCATCGGCGACCCGCCGGTGCTGTTCCTCGATGAACCGACCACGGGCCTCGATCCGCAGTCGCGCCTGGAGGTCTGGCGCAGCATCGAGGAGCTCGCGGGACAAGGCACCACCATCCTGCTCACCACCCAGGATCTGGACGAGGCCGAACGCCTCGCCGATCACATCGCGATCCTGCACGACGGACGCATCATCGCCAACGGCACGCTCACGGAACTCCAGCGACTCATTCCTCCCGCGACCGTGGAGTACGTGACCAAGCAGCCGACGCTTGAGGACGTCTTCCTCGCAATCGTCGGCGAAGGGAACCAAGCCTGATGACCGCACATTTCGTGAGTGACACCGCCGTGCTGCTCGGACGCTCGCTACGCCACATCTCACGCAGCATCGACACGGTCATAACGACCGCCGTGATGCCGATCGCGTTCCTGCTGCTGTTCGTCTACGTGTTCGGCGGGTCGATCGACACGGGTTCGCAACCGTACGTCGATTACCTGCTGCCCGGCATTCTGTTGATCACCATCGCGTCGGGCATCTCGTACACGTCCTACCGACTGTTCATGGATGTCAAGAGCGGCATGTTCGAACGCCTGCAGACCATGCCGATAGCTCGATCATCGGTGTTGTGGGCCCATGTGCTGACGTCGCTGGTCGCGAACCTGGTCTCGGTGTCGGTCGTGGTGGTGGTTGCCCTGCTCATGGGATTCCGCACCGGCGCGGGCCTGCCAGCCTGGCTGGCCGTCGTCGGCATCCTCACGCTGTTCACACTCGCGCTGACCTGGCTCGCGGTGATCGCGGGGCTGTCTGCGAAGTCGGTCGACGGTGCAGGTGCATTCGCCTACCCCTTGATCTTCTTGCCGTTCGTGAGTTCTGCGTTCGTTCTCACGGCCACCATGCCGGCACCGGTGCGGGCGTTCGCGGAGAACCAGCCGGTGACGTCGGTCGTCAACTCCACCCGCAGCCTGTTCCTCGAACAGCCGGTGGGCACCGACATCTGGATCGCTCTGGCGTGGTGCGTCGGCATCCTGGTGATCGCGTACGGCGTGGCTATGGCCACCTACCGTCGGCGCCTCGCCTGAGTGGATCTGATCCTATGTCGTGACGGGATGCGAGTGGGAGTCACGCCGCGCAGAGGCGGGGTGCTATCCCCTCAACCGCCCCCGGCGGGTGCGAGGCTGTGGAGATGGGAGCGCTGCAGATCACGACGACGCTGGAGCCGTTCGGCCCGGCCACCGCGCTGATCCTCACCGATGAGCAGGTCGCGGAACTCGGGGGCGGGAAGCGGGCGCCGGTGCGAGTCAGCATCGAGAACCGGTCGGCCAGGATGCGGGCTGGCAGTCATGGGCGGGCAGAACTGCATCGGCATCAGCAAGGCGAACCGCGCCGCGCTGGGGGTGGAGATCGGCGACACCGTCATCGCGCTGATCGAACTCGATGAGGCGCCCCGCGAGGTGGAACTGCCACCGGAACTGAAAGAGGCGCTCGCCGCCGACCCGCAGGCCGGACGGAGTTTCGAAGCGCTCGCCTTCACCCATCGCAGGGAGTACGCCCAGTGGGTGGCCGAGGCCAAGCGTCCCGAGACCAGACAACGCCGCGTCGCCGAAACACTGCGCAGGGTGCGCTCCAGCCAGACCCGTTCCTGAGACCCGATCGAGCGTCAAACGATGTGTGCGACGGCCTCCCCGAACAGCCGGCTGTGCAGGTCCACGTCGGTCTCGGTCGTCTCCGGGCACATCAGCGCCATGTTGTGGAACGGTGTGATAAGCACCCCGCGGTTCGACAGGTAGAGGTGTAGGAACTCCTCGATCTCGTCGTCGTGGGCCGCAGCCGACTCGGTGCCGGTACGCGGAGCGGGACGGCAGAAGCGGTACTCCGCACGGGCGCCTAGTTGCGCAATCGACCAGTCCACGTCGTGGGCGTCCAACACTGCTTCCACCCCTTCCCGGAACCGGGTCGCCAGCGCGATCATGTGGTCGAAGTTCGCCTGCGTCAGGACGTCGCCGAGGGTGGCCCGCATCGCCGCCGTCGACAGCACGTTGCCGGCCAGGGTCCCCCCGACGCCACCGACATCCACGAGATCCGCCTCCGGGTGGTTGCGGACGGCATCCGCGACAGCCTGAGTGATGCCGTAGGCACCGCTCGGGATGCCGCCGCCGATGCTCTTCCCGATGACGAAGATGTCGGGCTGCAGACCCCAGGCCGCCGTGCATCCTCCTGGCCCGGCGGAGATGGTGTGGGTCTCATCGATGAGCAGCAAGGTGCCGTACCTGGTGCACAACTCGCGCACGGCCTCCAGGAAACCGGGTTCGGGCAGCACGATGCCGATATTGGTCAACGCCGGCTCCATGATCAGCACCGCCACGTCCTCGTGCGCCAGGCCGGCCTCGACGCTGGCCAGATCGTTGAACTCCGCCACGCGGGTGGATGCGGAGACGGGATAGGCGGGACCGACGTTCCCGCCGCGGGGTGCAGTGTCGCCGTCAGGCCCGGTGATCACGAAGGTCTCGTCCACCGAACCGTGGTAGCAGTACGAGAAGGCCATGACTTTCGGGCGGCCGGTGACCATCCTCGCCAGGCGCAGTGCCCACCGGTTGGCGTCCGTAGCAGTGAGGCTGAAGGACCACAGCGGCATGCCGAACCGCCGCGACAGGTCCGCCGCCACCCACTCAGCGTCCTCACTGGGCATCATCGTCGTGATCCCGCCGAGTTCGCCGATGCGCCGCTGGACCGCGGCCACGGTAGCTGCCGGCGAGTGCCCGGCCATGGATCCGGTGTCGCCCAGCGCGAAGTCCACGTACTCGTGGCCATCGACGTCGACCACCCGGTTTCCGCGGGCGGTGGCGAGGTAGAGCGGGTAACCCCCCGCCCACTTGTTCATCCACGTCATCGGGACGCGACCGAAGAGGTGGTCGGCCGCCTCGAACGCCGCCCGTGACCGCTCGGTGCGCTGCGCGTGGGTGGCCCGCTCGGCCTCGAGGGCGGTGGCCAGCTTGGTGCGATCGATGGACATTCTGCTCCTATCTACGGTCCTGCAGGGCGAAGTACCTACCTACGAAGGGCACATAACTCGACGAGAACTGCTTGAAGGGGATGACGGGATGCCTCAGTTGGGCGAAGGCCGGCGGCCCCGCCTGGCCCGTCACGACCTGTCCGAGTCGGTGACCCAACCAGCCGTTGAGACTGACCCCGGTGCCGTTGCAGCCCGTCGCGTACCAGACACCGTCCACCGTGCCCACGTGTGGAAGCCGGTCGAGGGTCATGGCCACGTAGCCGGTCCACGCGTAGTCGACCGCAACACCGCGCAACTGGGGGTGGATGCGGACCATGTGGTCGTAGAGGAAGTCCCGCGCCACGGGCACATCCACGGGATCCAGTCGGTTGCGACCTCCGAAGATCATGCCGCCCGTCAGGGGTGAGCCGCCAGTAGAACAGCAGGTTCTTGGTGTCGACCATCATCTGCGGGCCGATGAGCTCCTGGACCTGCCGCTGCAGCGGACTGGGTGGCGATGATGTACGAGTTGATGGGCAGGACCCGCTTGGCGAGGTCCGGCAGGACACCGTCGGCGTACGCGTTCGTGGCGACGATCACCTGGTCGGCCCGGATGGATCCCCGGGTCGTCTCGACCACGAACCCGGCGGCGTCGCGGCGGATCGACGTGGCAGCGGTGCGGTCGTTGATCCGCACCCCGGCGGCCTCGGCCCGAGCCGTCATTGCCGCGTGGAACTTCGCCGGGTGCAACCCTCCGACCTTCTCGAAGAACACGCCCGAGTCGAAGGCCGTGCTGCCCGTCCGCTGCTCGATCCGCTGCCTGTCGAGGAACTCCACGGGCTCGCCGGCGCGCTGCAGTTCGTCGGTCAGCCTGCGCAGATGCGGGGTGTGGTGCGGCGTGTGCGCCAGGTACAACTGACCGCTGCGCCGGTAGTCGCAGTCCATATCCGCGACAAGTCGCTCGGTGTGGTCGAAGGCCTCGTAGACCTCGTCGTAGAGGCGGTGGGCGAGTTCGCCGTGCTTCTTCGCCAGTTTCTCCGGACCGGCTTTGAGTTCGGGGATCACCATGCCGCCGTTGCGGCTCGACGCACCCCAGCCCAGGGGCTCCTTGTCCAGGACCACCGCCCCGGCACCCGCTGAGGCAGCCGCCGTCGCGGCACCCAGGCCGCAGTACCCGGCCCCCACGACGAGCACGTCCGCGCGGTCCGGTGGTTCGCCGACTGCGCGGACCGGGCGGTCGACCTGCTCCTGCCATAGGCACGCCTCGCGGTAGGCGCTCGACAGGATCGCGGACATGCGTAAGAGGTTACTTCACGGACCACCGAGCAGGTGCTGTTTCCGAAGGGAGGTGGTCGCAGCCCGGTCCAAACCGTACTCTGTACTGCATGGCCGATTCTGAATCCGTCGTTGGCAGCAATCAGACAGCGTTCGACCTCGACCGCGCGCACGTCTTCCACTCCTGGAGTGCCCAGGGCGCGCTCAAGCCACTGGTCTTCCAATCCGGCCAGGGCAGTCGCCTCTGGGACTTCGAGGGCAACTCCTTCCTCGACTTCTCCAGTCAGTTGGTGAACACCAACATCGGCCACCAGCACCCGAAGGTCGTCGCAGGCGATCCAGGAGCAGGCTGCGGTGCAGGTGACGCTGGCACCGCAGCACGCCTCGCTGGTGCGCGGACAGGCGGCCAAGGCGATCACTCGACGTCGCACCGCCCGGGCACTCCAAGGTGTTCTTCACCAACGGCGGGGCGGACGCCGCGGAGAACGCCATCCGCATGGCCCGCCTGCACACCGGCCGGCACAAGGTCCTGAGCTTCTACCGCAGTTACCACGGCAACACCGGCGCCGCGATCAACGCGACCGGTGATCCGCGCCGGTGGCCCAACGAATTCGCCTACGGCCACGTCCATTTCTTCGGCCCCTACCTGTACCGGTCCTCTTTCTGGGCCCGTGACGAGCAGCAGGAGTGCGAACGCGCGCTGGCACACCTTGAGCAGGTGATCCAGTTCGAGGGACCGCACACAGTTGCTGCGGTCCTCCTGGAGACGGTCGTCGGGACCGCGGGTGTGCTCGTGCCACCGCCCGGGTACCTCGAGGGCGTGCGGGCGTTGTGCAACAAGTACGGCATCGTCGTACATCGCCGACGAGGTCATGGCCGGGTTCGGTCGCACTGGCGAATGGCTCGCCATCGACCACTGGGCGTGTCGATCCGGACCTCGATCATCTTCGCGAAGGGCTCCAACTCCGGGTACGTTCCGCTCGGCGGCGTCATCCTCAGTGAGGAGATCGCGGCCACCTTCGACGAGCGCGTGTTCCCCGGCGGGCTGACGTACAGCGGCCACCCGCTGGCCTGCGCCTCCGCGCTGGCGACCATCACGGCCATGCGCGACGAGGGCATCGTCGAGCACGCCAAGAAGATCGGGGAGACGGTCCTCGGCCCGGGGCTGCGAGAATCTGGCGGAGCGGCACCCGGTGATCGGCGAGGTACGTGGGATGGGAGTGTTCTGGGCCCTCGATCTGGTGACCGACCGCGCCACCCGCGAGCCGCTGGCGCCGTACGGCGGCACGTCAGCGAGGCGATGGCGGCGCTCACGAAGGCCTGCGTGTCGCCGCGGACTGCTGCCGTTCATCAAACTTCAACCGGATGCATGTGGTGCCGCCGTGTGTGGTGACCGAGGACGGAAGCAGCGGAGGGTCTGGCGATCCTCGACGAGGCCTTCACCGAGATCGACGGGTACTACACGGGCTGACTCGCGGGAGCTCGGGGTGGGCGGCCCGCCGACGGCCCCGGCAGATTGCACATCCGACCATTTACTGGTCCGAAACGCAATCTGCCGACCCCGAGGAGCCCCGCTGCAGCCGCCGCCCGACGTTACATCCCTGAA
>JBAOIN010000005.1:0-327212 GCA_037045455.1 Candidatus Nanopelagicales bacterium
GTAAATCCTCGACGAAGTCCCGCTCAAGCAGGCCCGTGCTGCGTGCCGGTCGCACGGCCTGGAGCGGGTCACCGTCTGGAGCCGGGGATTCAACCGACCACCTGATGTCGGCCTGCCGCAGGGTCAGGAGGGCATCGTGGCCGCCGCCAGGCTCGGGCCGCACAGGGTGGCCCGAGCCTGGGTCGGCGTTCCTACGGCTTGACCTTCCAGGACTTGCGCCAACTGTTGGGCCGCCAGCTATCGCGCTGCCCCTTCTTCGGCGTGGCCCGGGCGATGACTGTCACCTTGACCGTCTGGAATCCAGTCGTGTGGACCGTGACCTTGCCGTTGTCGGATACCGACGTCCGGCAGAATCTGACCTCACCGGCCGCACCTGTGCCGGCTGCGGTGCAGAACGCCCGCACCGACACCTTGCCGTGCTTGTTCGTCTTGACGCTCTTGACCAGCACAACGCTGTCTCGGGCACCGAGGCTCACCGGCTGACCTTTGACCTTCTTGGCGTGGATCGGCAGCTTCTTGCGCTTGGCCGGCTTCATCTTGCCCTGCTCCACCCACTGCACCGTCGCAGAGGCGGACAGCTGCCCGAAACTGCTCGTGATGGTGTCGGTGCCTTTGGCAGTGCTCGTGTAGCAGAACGGCGTCTGCCCGTTGGCATCTGTCAGTCCGGTGGTGCTGGAGGAGTTGACCCCGGACAACGCCAGATTCACATTGATGCCAGCCAGCGGTTGCCCGTTCTTGTCGGTCGCAGTGGTCGTGACACACGCCTGATTACCCACGACCACCTGCTGCGAAGGCGGTGTGATGGTCAAGGCCGTGAGGTCATTGATCGCCGCAAACGCCGCGCCGCCCGGGTACCCGTAGGAGTCGTCCTGGTCGAAGCCGTAGACGTAGATGCCGAAGCCGTTGGGCGACGACATCGTGTGACTGCCGGCCGTCAGATCCAACTGCGCGCTGGAGAACGACGTCCCCGGGATCGGCGTGAACTCGCCACCCGGAACGGCCGCACCGTCCAGCGTCACGTTGCCCACTTCGGTCGTGGGCGTGACCACGTTGACGAAGTTGGCGCGGAACCCTGTTGCCGGCGTGGCGAACGTGTACTGGCTGAGGAACTGCTCAGCAGGCGTCACCAACATCATGAACGGGTCACTGGTCACTCCGTCGTACGTCGTGCCATTGGAGTACTGCGCGAGCAGCACTGGCTTCGTCGCGCTGACCACTGACGATCCGTCGATGATCTGCTGGTGGAACTGACCGCGGTTGAGCGTCGCGACCTCGGTGCCGTTCACCGAAACCTTGGTGTCGTCCGCGGAGGCGAGCACCCGGAACGTGTCACCGTTCTTGCGGGTCTTCAGCGGCGCCGTCAGGAAACTCTGGCCCCAGGTCCCAGTCGGTGGGATCTGTTCGACGACGTGGTCGCAGTAGGACGTCGAGTTGGTGGGGATGTTCGCGCAGTTGTGTCCGCCGTACACCGAGACTGGCGCGCTGCTGCTCACCGCGGTTCCACTGAGATCACCGGCGTTGGACGAGACCGGCAGGGCTTCACCCTTGTTCAGCGTCACGGTCTGCGTGGAACCCGCGGTGACTCCCGAGGTGGTGTTTGCCGATGGCGTGTAGGAGACGCTGGTGCCGTCCTGTGTGGCCAGGATCGCCAATTCGGAGGGGCCGTTACCCCCACCACCGGGTCCCTGCCAGCCGAGCACAAGGTACTCGGAGCGAAGGACATCGGTGGGTAGCGCGAGGAACGCATCCGTGGTGAATTGGATGCGGTTGAGTCCGTAGACACTGACCTCAGCGGCGGATGTGACGTGGATGCCCAGATTCTGCTTGTCACCGCTATTGCCCAGGTTGAGCTGCGCCTCCGGCGGGATACTCACGCTGGTCACGGCGCCGTTGGTGGTGGTGAACGGCTGTGAGAAAGCGAGCCCGGGGATCGAAACCTCGCCGCTGGTGGGGGAAGGCGAACTGATGAACAGCGTCAACTGCGGCGTCTGTACGTAGTTCTGCGGGAAGGTGATCCAGAAGTCCTTGCCCAGACTGTCCGGGCGTTCGGCGGCGGTTGCGGGGGAACCACCGATCAGTGTTGCGAGTGTGAGGGATATGGCTGCAGCGCCCGCCAGCCATCGTGATCGAGTTCCCATATCGGCTCCCATGGAACGCGGTCCGGGCCCGGACCTGCAGCGAAAAATACGCTGATCGGGTGATAAGCAGCACCCCCGAACTAATGAGTATGAACCGCTATCTGACCGACCTCGTCACTGACCGTGTGGGACATTTCCGGCAGATGCGCCTAATCGCTGACTTTGCGTGACATGCATCGCGCACCGCCACATCGATACGGCGATTACCGTGGTGAGGCATGGGAATGCGGGAACTCGTCGCAGCGTCAGTCACTGCTGGACTTCTCGCGATGGGTCTGCTCGCAGCGCCGGCAGGTGCGACACCCGCGGCTCGTGCGGCAAAGGTCAATCGCGGTGCAGCGCCGTGCACGAAGGTACCCAACGTGCAGGGCAAGCGGCCGGGACGCCTGCTGAAAGCGAAGAAACTGAAAGTGCCGGCCAAGTTGCTCGCGGGAGCGGACGTGTACCGCATTCTCTACACCAGCGCCGGGCTGGACGAGAACAGCGTCGAGGCTGTATGCGGCCTGGTCGCCATTCCCAGCAAGAAGAGGCAGCGCACCAATGAAGTGGTCGCCTGGGCGCACGGCACGATCGGCATGCACCAGTCGTGCCAGCCCTCGAACGACCCGAACACGACGTTCCTCGGTCCCATGTCCGGTGGCATCGGCGCGATCGCTTACGGAACCGGCAAGAACGCCGTCGATGGCAAGGCCAAGTACGGCGCCCTACAGACCCTGATCAACCAGGGCCGCATGGTGGCGGCGACCGACTACTACGCCGGGCTCGGTCAACCAGCGAACGCCCAGCAGCACTACGCCCTCGGCGTTCCCGCTGGTGCCGCGGTGCTGGACAGCGCCCGCGCCGCAACCCAATTGGCTAAGCGGCTGGGCAGCGCCTACAAGACCTGGAAGTTGGCCACCTGGGGGCATTCGCAAGGTGGTCATGCTGCGCTGTGGGCGGCGCAGATCGCCAAGGACTACCTGAGCGCGACCAAGTCCGCGCGGGACCCCAGTTTCGCGCCGGTCGGTGTGGCCGCGGTCGCCCCGGCGACCAGCTTCGTGGCGACGGCAACAACACCGCCGGACCTCATCGGCCGCCACCTCGGCGACCTCGAGATGCATATGCCGGCCAGTACCGCCGGCGGTCAAGGTGTCGGTGCGGTCGGGCCGCTGCTGTTCTCGCTGGTCACCAGCGCCTGGGCCCAGTACCCGGCGTCCGGCACCCTGAGCAACACCGCCCGCTTCCCCGGATACCCGACCAGCGTTCCGGCCCCGCGACTCGACCAGGTGCTCACCGCCGAGGGCATGCAGACCGCCACCGCGATCACCGCGGGATGCCTGACTGCCGAGTCCCTCGCCCGGGTCATCAAGTACGGCAATCCGGCGCAAAACGCGTTCTTCGTGCAGCCGGTGTGGGGTGGGCCGACTGGTCCAGGCGGCACCTGGCAAGGGCAGTTGGACGCGACCTGTTTGAATCCGGCGAGTGACCCCGCGCTGACCTCGTGGTGCACCTGGTTGGCCTACAACCAACCGGGTCCCGATGGGATCAATCCCTTCACCAAACTGCCATCGGGCGATGTGCTCATCGCGCAGGGGATGGCGGACAACACCGTGTACTGCCAGCACGCCGGGCGTTCGGTGCCACTCGGCGCGGACTGCCTCTCGCGGCAGTACTACGACTCACTGGCCGCCATGTGCAGCACGGCCAGCGTGACACTGGACCTGTTCGCCGAGACCCGGAAGTCCCCAGCCACGCACTTCGGGGCACCTGGTCAGATCGCGGACAACGGCAAGGGCCGGTTCAAGGGTTCGGCACTGTACAAGTTCTTCAACGGCGCGTTCTCCAACGGCCTTGGAACGGGCTGCACAGCCACAGTCCGCTGACGGACGCCACGTGAGCCTAGCCGGCCTCACACCGGATCGGCTTCTTACCCTTGACCTTCCAGGTCTTACGCCAGGTCGTGGGGTTCGCGCCGGCCTTGCTCGCCGTGATCGTGACAGTGATCTTGACGCCCTTGGTGCA
Organism: Candidatus Nanopelagicales bacterium; assembly: GCA_037045455.1. GTDB lineage: Bacteria > Actinomycetota > Actinomycetes > S36-B12 > UBA10799 > JADKAV01. Next base: position 4,140 of record JBAOIN010000005.1, read on the forward strand.
GGAGGGTTTGGCCGCGACTCGCGTCGAGCTGGTCTTGAGGTGGCACAGCTTCTTCTTCTTGCCCTTCAGAGAGCACGAGGCCCGCAGCGTCACCGTCCCGTCGGGCCCCAGGTGGTGTCCGCCGCGACAGGCCCGCCGGTGAGAACTCCCAGCGCCAGCGCCCCCGCTGCGAGCCAACTCAGTCTCTGATTCCGAGAAGCGCCCATGATGGATTGCGCCGAGGGTTTGGCGCGGTCAGGCTCAAACCAGCGGCTGGTCCACTGGCAGCGAGGAATCTGCCCCCAGCAGCCAGTCCGACGCCGGCCGGCCGCGGGCCACCATCTCGGCGCCCAGCGCCGCCACCATCGCCCCGTTGTCGGTGCACAATCCTGGCCGCGGCACGCGTAGCCGTAGACCCGCGGCCTCGCAGCGTTCTCCGGTCAGCACCCGCAGGCGGCTGTTGGCGGCAACCCCGCCACCGAGGACCAGCGTGTCCGCGCCATGGTCGCGCGCCGCGGCCACAGCCTTGGCGCTGAGGACGTCGGCCACGGCTTCCTGAAAGGAGGCCGCGACGTCCGGGACGCTCGCGCCCGGGTTCGCCGCAAGCCAGCGCTTGACCGCGGTCTTCAAGCCCGAGAACGAGTAGTCGTACGGCGCATCGCGGGGCCCGGTCAGCCCGCGCGGGAACTTGATCGAGACCGCACCCTCACGCGCGGCGAGATCGATCGCTGGCCCGCCCGGGAACCCCAGGCCCAACATCCGGGCGACCTTGTCGAAGGCCTCCCCAGCAGCGTCGTCGATCGTCGATCCGAGCGGTTCCACGTCTGAGGTCACGTCCCCAACTCGCAGGATCGACGAATGACCACCGGAGGCCAGCAGCGCGACGCACCCATCCGGCAGCGGACCATGCTGCAACTGGTCGACCGCGACGTGGGCGGCCAGGTGGTTGACCCCGTAGAGCGGCTTGTCCAGCGCCAGGGCCAGGGCCTTTGCGGCGGCAACTCCGACTACCAAGGCACCCGCCAGACCCGGACCGGCGGTGACCGCGATGGCGTCGACGTCGCGCAACGACACCCCGGCCGTTGCGCAAGCGCGCTGCAGCGTCGGGACCATCGCGACCACGTGCGCACGGCTGGCGATCTCGGGAACAACTCCGCCGAACCGTACCTGTTCCGGAACACTGCTGGCCACGGCGTCGACGAGCAACGTGGTCCCGGAGACGATGCCGACGCCAGTCTCGTCGCACGACGACTCGATCCCCAGCACCAACGGGCTCACAGTGCCACCGCCATGACCACAGCATCGGTGAAGTCCGGGTAGTAGCGCTGCCGCACCCGGACGGTCGTGAAGCCGAACTTCTCGTAGAGGTGGATAGCCGGGTTGCCGGCCTTGACCTCAAGGTGCAGCCGCCGGCAACTCTGTTCGCGGGCGTGCTGCATCACGTGCTCGAGCAGTTGCGCGCCCAGGCCGTGGCCTTGCGCGGAGGGTGCCACCGCAATGGTCTGCACATCCGCATCGGGCAGCGAGAGCCACAACCCGGCGTACCCCTGCACATCGTCGGCCACCACGTAGTACCGGTCATCACGGGCGAGTTCGGACCAGAACGACTCGACCGGCCAGGCAGTTGCACCGAACACCTCGAGGTCGATGGCCGCGACCTGCTCGATATCCCACCACTGCATCGGCCGAATCATGGCGCCGCGTTTTGTTGCGTTGTTGCTGAAAACTTCGGCGTGTCGCGCCAACAATGCGACAAAACCCCGCTCACTGCGGCCTCGCATCCGGCTCGCGCAAGTACCACGGCGCAACGGGCAACTCCGCCGGAACCCGCAACAGATCGGCAGCATCCACCTGCGCGAGCTCCCCCAGACCCGGGTAGGGGCCGAGCACCCGCATTCCCGGCCACCGCTGCTCGACCTCAGCGGGGGGAATGACCACCGGGCCTTCCACCCGAACCCCGTCGCTATAGCGCGCGGCGAATACCTCGCGGCGCCGGGCATCAGTCACGACCACGCCGTCGCCGAGCCGATGCCCCAGCCCGTCCAACGAACACACGCCGGCCAGCGGCACCTGCAACGCCTCGGCCATGGTCAGCGCGGTCACGACCCCGACCCGCAACCCGGTGTAGGGACCGGGCCCGACGCCAACCACGATGCCCGTCACCACCGAAAGATCCGGGGCAACCTCGCGGATCAAACCAGCAAGGTGCTCGGCATGACCCCGGGGCGCCTCGACACCGGCGCTGCGCTGCCCGCACGCCGCAGTGCAGAAGCCCGTGGCCGTGTCCATCGCGAGGATCACAGCGGCACCTCCCGGCCCACGCCCTGCACGACCACCCGTCGCGTGTCGCCGTCTGGAATGATGTCGATCTCCAGGCGGGTTTGCGCCAGACTCTCGGCACGGTCCCGGCCCCACTCGACGCAGACCACGGCGTCGGGCGCTTCGAGGTCCAGATCGTCGAACTCGTGCGCACTGCTCAGCCGGTACGCATCGGCGTGGACGAGATCCGGACCACCGACCAGCGACGGGTGCCGGCGGGCGATGACGAACGTGGGACTGGTGATCGGGCCGCGCACTCCGAGACCCTCCCCTACGCCGCGCATCAACGTCGTCTTGCCCGCTCCCAGTTCCCCGTGCAGCAGCACGACATCGCCGGCGACCAGGCGCATTCCCAGTAGCCGGCCGAGTTCCACCATGGCCTCAGCGGACTCCACCTCGAGCTCAACCGAAGGCAAGGCGCCGAATCCCCTCAGTGACCTCTTCGTTGCGCTCCAACTGGATCATGTGCCCGGTGCCCGGCAGGACCACGTGCTTGGCATGCGGCAGCAGTTCCATGAGCTTGGTCGTGTGTTTGACCGGCGTGAGCACATCGTCCTCTCCCACGATGATCCAGACCGGCACGTCGTCGAGCACCTTCAACGACTCGTAGAGGTTGTGCGAAAGCAACGTCGGTAGGAAGTCGACCACCGTCTCCATAGGCGTGGCATTGAGCATCGCCAGCGTGAACAGGGTCAGCGAGTTGGGGGCGCCGGGGCCAAAACTGCCGCGTTTGGTCAGCGCAAAGTTGAGATCCGTGTACCGGGCGCGCTGGACGGAACCGAGAACGAGGCGATGGGGGCGGAAGCCCGCCGCCAGCGCAGCTTGTGCGCGCTCGGTGGTTGCCGGCGACAACCCGACGAAGTTGGCCGACAACTCCCCCGCGCTGGTGGCCACGAGCGCGACCCCGCGCACACGCTCGAACGTCTCCGGGAACTGCGCTGCCAGCGACATGACCGTCATCCCGCCCATGGAGTGCCCGACCAGCACCACCGGCCCTTTCGTGAACCCGTCCAGCACGTACTGCAGATCACGGCCGAGTTGCTCGATCGTGCTGTTGGCCAGCGGTCCCCGCTCGCTGCGGCCGTGGTTGCGCTGGTCCCACAACACCATGCGGGCCTTGCCCAGAAAGGCTTTGCGCTGGAAGTGCCAACTGTCCTGATTCAGGCAGTATCCGTGAGCGAACACGATCGTCGGTGCGTCCGGGTCATCGCAGGGATGCACTTCGACGTACAACTCTGTGCCGTCCGATGCGCGCAACCAGTGCGGCTCGCCCCGCACCTGACCGAAGTTCTCCTGCTCGTACGGATCCGGCTGCCAGGGCCTGCGCACGACGAGTTGTTCGGCCGCGACACCTGCCAGCAGACCGGCCGCCAGCGCGATGATCCCGCCCTTCACAGGTAGACCCTCTCCACCCTGGGGCCGAGCCGCGTGACGATCTCGTAGCCGATCGTGCCGGTCGCTTGTGCCCAGTCCTCGGCCAGTGGTTCGGCTCCGAACAAAACGACTTCATCGCCCTCCGATGCCTCGTCATCGCCGAGGTCGAGGACGAACTGATCCATGCACACGCGGCCGGCGATCGTGCGCCGCTTTCCCGCCGCAAAGACGGGACCTACGTTGGTCGCGTTGCGCGGAATGCCATCGGCGTACCCAAGGGGCACCACCGCCGTCGTGGCATCGTGCGCCAGCGTGTAGAGGTGGCCGTAGGACAGCCCCGATCCCGCTGGCAGCCGCTTGACCACCATCAATTCGGCGGTCAGCGTCATCACCGGTTGCAGCCCGAGTTGCGACGGCGTGCCCATCCCGGCGCCGGGGCTGATCCCGTACATCGCGATGCCGGGCCGGACCAATGTGAAGTGCGCGTCCGGGAGGGCCAGTGTCGCCGCGGAGTTGGCCAGGTGCAGGTGTTCCGGGTCCAGACCGGCGGCGCGCGCAGCGTCCACCGCTTCCCGGAACCGGCCGATCTGTGCGGTGTTCAGCGGGTTCTGCGGCTCGTCAGCGATCGTGAAATGCGACCACACACCGACGACCTCGACGTTGCGCGCCCTGGCCTGTTCACACAGTTGCGGCCACTCTGGCATCGGGCAGCCGGCCCGGCCGAGCCCCGTGTCGGCCTTGAGATGGACGCGGGCACCGGCGGGCAGCCGTTCGAGTTGCGCCAGCGTCGACACCCCCACGTCGATGCCGGCTTCGATCACTTGCGCCCAGGGGTCATCCGGAGTCGCCAGCCAGGCCAGGACCGGGCCGGTGTCGCCCGCAGCCCGCAGTTCCAGCGCCTCGCTGAACAGCGCAACCCCCAGCCATTCGGCGCCGGCCTCACGCGCAGCACGCGCCATCGGCAGCAGGCCATGCCCGTAGGCATCGGCCTTCACGACGGCCATCTGCTGGCTGTGCGGGGCACACGCTCGCAGGGTCTGCAGGTTGTGGGCGAACGCGGAGAGATCGATGCGCGCCCGGGCGCGAGTCACGCGTTCATGGTATCGGCGGCGGCCCATCCGACCGCCCCGCGCACCTCGTCGGCGATGTCCACGCTGGTCGCCGGGTATGCCGCCCGCCGGCCTGCTTCACCATGCACGAACGCGGCGCAGGCAGCGATCCTGGCCATCGTCGGCAGGTCGGGTTCGCGGCCGGCGAAGTGCCGCGCGAGCATGCCGCCGAGCAAACCAGACAGCACATCGCCGCTGCCAGCGGCAGCGAGGTTCGGGCTGCTGTGGGTGTTGATGAAGACCTGGCCACCGGGTTCGGCGACGACGGTCACCGCACCCTTGAGCAGCACCACGACGTTGAGTTCCGCAGCCGCCCGGCGCACGGCTGCGATCCGGTCGGCACCGACTTCGTACCCCAGCCGTTCGAATTCGCCGGTGTGCGGTGTGATGACCACGGCGCCGGGCCGTACGTGGCGCAACGCCTCGGCATCCAGCACCGTCGGGCGCCCGGACTCCAGCGCCTCGTCGACGGCGGCGGTGAGTCGCTGCTCGTCGGCCAGGCCCGGACCAACCACGTACGCGTCGGTGCGGCCGGGGGCGGCCACCACATCGGGGTAGCCACCTACCGGGGAACGAACCATTCCGGCGCCGGAGTGCCGGGCACCCATCACGCACAGGTGACCAGCGCCGGGGTACTCCTGTGAGCCGGCCTGCACACTCACCACGCCACGCGTGTACTTGTTGTCGGCGAAGCCGGGGGCGGGCAGGAACATCGCTGCGTCGTGGCGCTCCACGACCTCAACCGTGGCCGCTGGCAGCGTCAGACCGATGTCGACCAGATGCACATCGCCGCAAATGTCCGGCCGCAGCACCACGCCGGGCTTCAAGGTGCCGAACGTAACTGTGTGATCCGCCCGCCATACCTCGCCAGGGACGTCACCGTTGTCGGGCTGCAACCCGCTGGGGAGGTCGACTGCGATGGTGAGTTCGGCGTCGATCGCATCCCGGATGGCTGCGGCGTCGGCTCGCAATGGCCCCGTGCCGCCGATTCCGACCACGGCATCCAGCACCGCATCGGCCCGTCGCGGTTGTCTGGTCCGACCCCCGGCAGCCCGCAGGCCTTCCGAGTGCAGGGTCTTCGAGGTGGGCACGATGTCCACCTGCACCCCGCGCCTGGCCAGCTGGGCGGCGGCGAACAGAGCGTCGCCCCCGTTGTTACCCGACCCCGCGACGACCGCCAGGCGTACCCCGGGCAGGCGTCCGAACGTGTTCTTGATCAAGGCGGCCGTCGTGGTGGCCAGGCCGGTCGCAGCCCATTGCATGAGCGCGCCGTCGGGCAGTTGGGCCATCAACACGGCCTCCGCAGCCCGGATGGTCGCAACGTCGTGGACGGGCTTCATGCCCAGCCGTTCGAAACCTGGCCGCCCAGCCGACTCTCGGCCAGCTTCTGACGAGTTGAATGCGGACAATTGCCTCGAAACGGCCTGAAATCCCGACACAACGTGGCCGGCCGAGGTGAAAACTCGGATCCGCGGCCAGGTTTCGAACGCAATGGACTCAGCCCTTGAACCTCGGGAACGTCGCCCTGCCGATGTAGCTGGCGGCGTCGTCGAGCTCCTCCTCGATCCGCAGCAGCTGGTTGTACTTCGCGACGCGCTCGGAGCGGGCCGGGGCGCCGGTCTTGATCTGCCCGCAGTTGGTCGCCACGGCCAGGTCGGCGATCGTGGTGTCCTCGGTCTCTCCGGACCGGTGGCTCATCATGCAGGCGTAGCCCGAGCGATGCGCCAGAGCGACCGCGTCCAGCGTCTCCGTGAGCGAGCCGATCTGGTTGACCTTGACCAGCAGCGCGTTGGCGGCGGCTTTCTCGATGCCGTCGGCCAGGCGCACCGGGTTGGTGACGAACAGGTCGTCCCCGACCAACTGCACCTTAGAGCCCAGTGAGGATGTGAGGTCCACCCATCCCTGCCAGTCGTCCTCGGCCAGCGGGTCCTCGATGCTCACCAGCGGGTAGGCGTCGACGAGTTCGGCGTAGTACTGCGCCATCTGCTCAGCCGATCGCTGGGCACCTTCGAACGTGTAGCTTCCGTCGCTGAAGAACTCGGTGCTGGCCACGTCCAGCGCCAGCGCCACGTCGCTGACCCAGCGCCAGTCCGGCCTTCTCAACCGCGGCCGCGATCAGGTCCAGCGCCTCGCGGTTGTTGGGCAGGTCCGGAGCGAAACCGCCCTCGTCGCCTAGCCCGGTCGCCAGGCCGCGCTCCTTGAGCACCGACTTCAGGCTGTGGTAGACCTCTGCACCCATCCGCAGCAGCGGTCGGAGAAGTCCTCGGCACCGATCGGGGCGATCATGAACTCCTGAATGTCCACGCCGGTGTCGGCGTGGGCGCCACCGTTGAGGATGTTCATCATCGGCACGGGCAGCACGTGTGCCTGCGGGCCCCCGACGTAGCGGAACAGCGGCAGGTCGGCGGATTCGGCGGCGGCAATCGCAACAGCCAAGGACACGCCCAGGATGGCGTTGGCCCCTAGCCGACTCTTGTTCGGCGTGCCGTCGAGGTCGATCATGATCTGGTCGATCAGGCGCTGCTCGCTGGCCTCGCAGCCCTCGACCTCCGGCGCGATCTCGTCCTCGACTGCGGCCACTGCCTCCAGCACGCCCTTGCCTAGGTAGCGGTCTCCGCCATCACGGCGCTCGCTGGCCTCGAACGCACCGGTGGAGGCGCCACTGGGAACCGCGGCCCGGCCCAACGACCCGTCCTCGAGCCCGACTTCCACCTCGACGGTCGGGTTCCCCCGCGAATCGAGGATCTCCCGGGCGATGACTGCTTCGATAAGGGCCACTGTTCCTCCTTGTTCGGCTGCTTCCGAGCCTACCGAAGGCCTGGCGGTGGCCAGGGTCATGCTTCAGAAGTACGCATGTGTGCAGTTTCGGACGGATGCTGTGAGGGGACTTACTCGGCTGCCCGCAGCCGATCGCGCAGCCGGCCAGCAGCAGCCCGCGCCGAAGCGTCGGCGTCCACGCCGCGAACCCTGGCTGCCGCGACCAACTCGAGAATCGCCTCGCCCACGTCCATCTCGTCGAGAACGGAAGCCAGCCGCGGGTCGGGAGCGGGCACCGGCACTCCGCCCTTCTCGGCGCGGTGCAGTAACTTCTCGATCAACGGAAGCGCCGGCATGGCCATGGGAACTCCGTCGGTCACCGAGGTGCGCCCCTTTTCCGCGCGCTTGCGCTCGAACCAGGCGGCTTCGACGTCGTCCGCGGTCTGCGCCGACTCGTCGCCGAACACGTGGGGATGCCGCGCTACCAGCTTGTCCGCGATACCGCCGGCCACGTCGTCGATGTCGAATCCCGCTGCCCCCGCCGCCTCCTGCCCGATCCGGGCGTGGAACACCACTTGCAACAGCAGGTCGCCGAGCTCCTCCACCATCGCGTCCCGGTCTTGCGCGTCGATCGCCTCGATCGTCTCGTAAGTCTCCTCGACCAAGTACTGCACGAGACTGGCGTGGGTCTGCTCGGCGTCCCACGGGCACCCACCGGGCGAACGCAGGCGGTCCATGACCGCCACGAGCTCCAGCAGGCGCTGCCCGGTCACGAAGCCGGCTGCAGTTGCGGCGTCTGGGTCTGCACAACCGGCGTCGACAGATCATCGGGAAGCGCGCCGACCGTCAACTGCTCGGCGTCCCAGGTGCCGAACCGAGGGCTGACCTGCGGGTCGAGCTCGTCGCTGAGCGCCTGCACCGCCGTGACCAGGCCGGTCTGTCCGCTGGCATCGTCGCCGGTGATCGTGGTCTGACTCAGCTTGTCGATCAGCAGCGAGGTGCGCACGGCGTCCGCAATGTCCTCGGGCAGCACCCCGGCCTGCAACGCGCCGTTCTCGAACGCCTCCTGGCCCCCGGACTTCTCGGTCTCGTCAGTGATGGTCTGGTCGACCTCACCCTTGCTCACCGAGATCCCCTTCTGAGCGGCCAGCTCGTCGACCATCTGTGCGACCATCCAGCGCGAGAGCACGGCCTGGGAGACCTGGTCACTGGCGGGGATGCCCAACTTCTCGGTCAGGGTCGTGACTGTCTGGCCGAGTTCGGTGTCGGTGAGCCGGGCGTCGCCCACGACCGCGGCGGAACCGGCGAGAGTCTGCTGCCCACATCCGGTGAGCAGTAGTCCGGCCAGCACGACGACGGGGGTAACGGTCTTCAATCGCACACCTGCGAGATTACGCCGTGGTCGTGACCGGCAGCATCACCGACTCGATCAGGCGGGTAGTCCGGACTAAGCCGACACTCATGACGGTCAGGGGGGCAGCGGGCCGGGACCCGGCCGATTAGGAGCGGGCCAGAGGCGAGTTAACGAGCGGCAGTTGAGCATTGCTTCTTGTACTGCTACGGAGTCAACACGCCGCTGTGTCCGCGATTTGGGGGACAGCAAGGCGATTGCTTGCATGGCCGAGAGCGGGACTCTTGAGGGAGGGCATGAGAAGGAGATGCACGTGACCTCGAAGGGCGCTCGAATGCCAGGCAGAGTCCAAACTGTCAGTCTGACCTGCTCGCTGCTAGTGGGTCTCGCACCAGCAGGTGCTGCCTTCGCCAACGTCGGACCCAAGACCGCTATTGCTGCAACCAAGCAGGAACATCACTCCGGCAAGGTGGACAAGTCCTTCAGGCGGGTGAAGATCGGACTCACCGACGGCGTCAGTTCCGGCGCGAGCGTCACCCTGAATAGCGACAACAACCTCACTCTCATTGCGAACGCGGGAGCCTGGCGCGATCTGGGCACCTCTGCACAGGTGCTGCGGATTGGGACCAACGGTGGATTGCTGGACGCGGACTTCGAGGTCCCGCCCGAGATGGCGGAAACGATCAAGTTGGCCGAGCAGACTGGCTTGGGTTCGCCTTGGCACGCGCAACCTGACGGGTCGGTCCTGATCATGACTCCCGTCGCGCTGATGCGGCTCACATCGACCGGCGCCGTCGACGCCGGCTTCACCTCCCCAGCCCTTGGGAAGGGGGACGTGTTTCTTGGATTGGCCTCCGCTAATGCGGGCCGCTTCTGGGTGATGACGCTCGCCAGCACAGGCGGAGAGACGCTCATGCGCATCAATGGCGATGGCAGCATTGACAAATCGTTTGCTCCCTTCAAGGTTCGTGGCGTGGGCGGTTACCCGATCACGGGTACGGGCTACGAAGACGCTCTGGCCTACGACGGACGGGTCTTGCGGAGAATCAGGGTGGACGGGTCCATCGATCCTTCGTTCTCCTACAAGCGTCAAAACTTGGGTGTCGAACGGTTACCGGGAGGCCGCACGTTGCTGGAATGGAACAAGGATCCGCGCCGGGTGAGCCATCTGGCGGTTCTGAAGCCCAACGGCTCGGTGGATCGGTCATTTCGGTTCCGCAATCCCGACAAGCTCTGGGTGAACAAAATCATTGCGCAGGGGCGGAACCTCGTAGTCCAAGGATCGGAGGCAGGCGTCCGGCCGAGGCTGTTCCGGATCAGGGCCAATGGCTCGGTGGACAGGACCTTCCATGCTCCCCGCATGTGGGTCGATGATTGGGCCATCCAATCCGATGGACGCATTGTTGTTGCTGGGCGTGACGCGGAGAACCCCAAGACGAAGCCGGGCTTCGTCATCCGGCTTCTCTGAGACCTCCGCGATTCACCGCGACGATCTGAAAGAACCGCGCCATTCCGCCCGCCGGGCAGCACCGACGCGGTTACAAAGCATCGGAACAGGCGAGGTTCAACGTCCGGGCCGCGTCCCGCATGCGCCTGTCCCTAGTGACGATCGTGACCGGGGCGGGCAGCATTGCTGCTGTCGCGAGGTGGATGGCATCCAGCGACTTCACGTGGGTCTCGATGGCCGCCGCCAACTGCAGGACCGAGTCGGAGATCCCGAGCAACTCGCAGCGTTGCAGCACGAAGCGAGCCCGTGCTGGGTCGAGGCCTTCACGTCTCAGGACCCTGGCCAACTCGAGTTGCAGGAGCTTGGATGAGGCCACAAGGATTCCGGCTTCCCGCTGCTCATCCAGCCACGTCCGGATTGCAGCATCGGGCCTTTCGAGGACGGCCAACAGTGCGACTGACGTGTCCAGATAAAGGCTCGTCAACGGTCGCCTCGGATGTCGTCCACCAACGCCTCGATCTCGTCAGCTGTGTAGGGCCGGGTGGCAGGCTCGTCGTCTGGCCAGGACTCCGGGTTCTCACTAGCAGTTGTCAACAAGCCCTGTCGCCGCCAGTGCTCTAAGGGATCGACTGCCAGTTGCGCCTGCTCGATACGCCACTTCGGAATTCCGCGCTCTGTGACGATCACGGTCTCACCAGCCTCGACCTGAGCCAGCACTTTAGCCGTCTGCTGATTCAACTCGCGTTTGGTGATGGTCTTCATGAAGCCAAAGTACTACATATGTCAGACAACTACTACCGACTCGATCACGCTTCGCACCCACTGCAGCAGGTCGTGATCGGCGAGCGGTTTCGCACCCAAGCCCGGTCCCTTCGGAACCGGGATCAGCACCGTCCCCGACGCGGCTTTGTAGAGGCTGCCCGGATACAGCCGGCTCAAGCGCAGCGTTCGGCTCTCGGGCAGGTGAACGGGCGCAAAGCGGATCCTCGTACCCGCGGTTACCACGTCGGTGATCCCGGCACTGCGTGCAAGCAGTCGCAACCGCGCGACCTCGACCAGCACCAGCACCGGACGTGGCAACGGGCCGTAGCGGTCGGTCATCTCGGCCACGAACTCGGCCACATCGGTCTCGCTGGTCGCCTGGGCCAGCGTGGTGTAGGCCATCAGGCGCAGCCGCTCGTCCGGAACGTAGTCGTGCGGGAGGCGGGCGTTGACCGGCAGTTCGATCCGGACCTCAGGCTGCTCCTCCTGCCCCTCGCCGCGAACAGCCTGCAGCGCCTCGCCGACCATCCGCACGTACAGGTCGAACCCGATGTTGGCGATGTGCCCCGACTGTTCACCACCGAGCAGGTTCCCGGCGCCACGGATCTCCAAGTCCTTCATCGCCACCGCCATGCCCGAGCCGAGGTCGGTGTGCGCGGCGATCGTCTCCAGCCGGTCGTGCGCAGTCTGCGTCAGCGGCTTCTCGGGCGGGTAGAGGAAGTAGGCGTAAGCCCGCTCCCGCCCGCGTCCGACCCGGCCCCGCAACTGGTGCAGTTGCGACAGGCCGAAGGCGTCGGAGCGGTCCACGATCAGCGTGTTGGCATTCGGGATGTCCATCCCGGACTCAACGATCGTGGTGCAGACGAGCACGTCGACGCGGCCTTCCCAGAAGTCGACAACGGTCTGCTCAAGCGCGGCTTCGGGCATCTGGCCGTGGGCGTGGGCGATGCGCGCCTCGGGCACGAGTTCGGACAGGTGCGCGGTGACTCGGTTGATGCTCTCGACCCGGTTGTGGATGAAGAAGACCTGTCCGTCGCGCAGCAACTCCCGCCGGATGGCAGCCGCGATCTGCTTCTCGTCGTAAGGCCCGACGAACGTCAGCACGGGAAGCCGGTCCTCCGGCGGGGTCTGGATCGTGGAGATCTCCCGGATGCCGGTGACCGCCATCTCGAGCGTGCGCGGGATCGGCGTAGCAGACATGCTCAGCACGTCGACCGCGTGGCGCAGGGCCTTGATGTGTTCCTTGTGCTCGACCCCGAACCGCTGCTCCTCGTCAACGATCAGCAGGCCCAGGTTCTTGAACCGGGTGGTCGGGCTCAGGATCCGGTGGGTGGCGATCACGACGTCGACGGTGCCGTCGGCCATGCCCTCCAGAATGCGCTTGGCTTCCGCATCGGACTGGAAGCGGGAAAGCGCCCCGACGCGGATCGGGAACGATCCGTACCTGTCGGTGAACGTCTTGTGGTGCTGCTTGACCAGCAGCGTGGTAGGAACCAGCACTGCCACCTGGCTGCCGTCCTGCACGGCCTTGAACGCCGCTCGCACCGCGATCTCCGTCTTACCGAAGCCGACGTCCCCGCAGACCAGCCGGTCCATCGGCACCGGCTTCTCCATGTCGGCCTTGACCTCGTCGATCGTCGACTGCTGGTCCGGCGTCTCCTGGTACGGGAAGGCATCCTCGAGCTCGCGTTGCCAGGGTGTGTCCTGACCGAACGCGTGGCCCTTCGTGGACTGCCGCGCTGCATAGAGCTTGACCAGTTCGGCGGCGATTTCGCGCATCGCGCGCCTGGCCTTGGACTTCGCCTTCTGCCAGTCCGCGCCGCCCAGCCGGTGCACGACCGGCGCCTCACCGCCGACGTAGCGGCTGACCTGGTCGAGCTGGTCGGTCGGGCACGTACAGGCGGTCCGGCGGCTGCCCGCGCTTGCCTGCGTACTCCAGGACCAGGTACTCGCGCTTGGCTCCGGCCACGGTGCGCTGGGTCATCTCGAGGTAGCGGCCCACGCCGTGCTGAACGTGCACGACGAAGTCGCCGGGCTTGAGCGTGAGCGGGTCGAGCGCTTTGCGGCGCTTGGCCGGCATCTTGGTCACCTGCGTACTCGAGGTGCCGGTCAAGTCCTTCTCGGTGATCAGCACGAGATCGTTGAGGGTGAAGCCGTGCGCGAGAGACGCTTTGGTGATGTGTACCAATGGGTCCAGCCCGTCGCCGGACACGCGCACGGGAACGTCGAACTCTGAGAGCTGCTCGGCCAGGCGCTTCGCAGGGCCGCTCGCGCCCATCGCGACGACGACCGGGATGCCCGCGGCAGTCGCGGCCTGCGCGTCCTTGGCCAGCGCCGCGACGTCACCGCGGTAGACGGGCGCCGGCTTCAATCCCGCCACAACTGTTCCGAGTGTGCCCATCCCGCTGATCGGCAGACCGCGCCGGCCCGCCTGCTCGCCGAGCTCCTCAGGACTTCGGTACGCCGCCCGGCTCAGGTCCAGCGGTACGGCGTTGCCCACGGCGGCGTTGTGCCAGCCCGCCTGCAGGAACTCCTCGGAAGTCCGCACCAAGTCGACGGCGCGGGCAGCGATCCGCTCCGGATTGACATTGACGATCGGCGTGCCTTCCGGCAGCAGGTCCAGCAGCGAGATCATTTCGTCGCACAGCACCGGAGCCAGCGACTCCATGCCCTCGACGGGGATGCCCGCCGCAAGATCGCCCAGCACATCCGCGACGTGCGGATAGGTGGTCTGCAGGCCTTTTGCACGTTCCCGTACCTGCGGGGTCAACAGCAGTTCCCGCACGACCGGCAGCGACAGCGGAGTCTCGCGGGCGCCGATGCTGCGCTGGTCGCTCACCGCGAACATGCGGAGTTGGTCGACCTCGTCACCGAAGAACTCCACGCGGGTCGGGTGCTCGTCGGTCGGCACGAACACGTCGAGGATGCCGCCGCGCACGGCGAATTGGCCACGGCGTTCGACCATCGGCACCCGTTCGTACCCGGCCCGCACGAGCCGTTCCACGACCTGGTCGAAACCGGGCTCATCACCGGCGCGCAGCACCAGCGGCCTTTCCTGCGTGAGGTCGGCGGCGAACGGCTGCATGAGCGCCCGGATCGGGACGAGCAGGACGTCGGGCAGGGTGCCGGCTGCGACGTCGGCGATCACGGCCATCCTGCGGCCCACGGTCTCGGCGGTCGGGCTCAAGCGTTCATGGGGCAGGGTCTCCCAGGCCGGGAACACCGCGGCCCTGCGCCCGAGGTCGCGCAGGCTGGCCTGGAGGTCCTGCGCATGGCGTCCGGTCGCGGTGACGGCCACGACGGGTCGCTGGGTCAGGGCGAGCAGGAACGGCTCGGCGCCAGCGACCACGGCAACGTCACCGCCGGTGGGCAAGCCTTCGAGCCAGGTCGCGATATCCGGGAGGGCGCCGAGCCGGCCAGCGACATCGGCGAGAATCACTCTTCCCAGGCTACGCGGGATGTTGTGGATCGCTCACGCCGCTGTTCGCTTTGGAAGTCGCAATCCGTGAGCACTCTGGGCATCGGTGAGCACGCCGGGCGCCCAAACGGCGTCCATATGGCTAACGGATGCCCGGAATGCTCACAAATCGGCCGGTGAGTGCTTCCCTATGTCACCCGCGCACGTAGGCAGCGATCTCCGGCCGGGCGATCACGATGTCGTCCACCCACGGCGGCCGCTTGTTGAACTCGATCGTCCGGCCGTCGAGGTGGGAGCCGATCATTCCGTGGTCCAGGGCGACCGCCAGCGGGGCCGCCGCGTCCCACTCCCAGAAGCCACCTTCGTTGAGGTAGGCATCCACCCGCCCGGTCAGGATCTCGCCCACCTTTGCGCCCGCCGAACCGACGTAGACGAATTCGACGCCATGGTCGGTCACGCCGTCCGCTGCGAGACGGGCAGCTACCTCGTTGATCTGGGCGATGAAATTCTCTGGCGGACGGGAGCGCGAGACCACGACCCGCAGCGGCCGGTCGGCCAGTGGCGCAATGTCGGGGTCCAGCGGCGAGCCGGTGACGAACACTGCCTCTTGCGCGGGAAGGCTGAACGCGGCCGTCGGTGAGATCTCCCTCCCACAACGCCACCTGCACAGCCCAGTCGCTACGGCCCTGCCCGTACTCCTTGGTGCCGTCCAACGGGTCGATGATCCAGACCCGGTCGGCGGTGTCACGGGCGTGGGAGTCCTTGGCCTCCTCGCTCAGCACGGCGTCGTAGGGGCGTTCCTCGGTCAACCGCCTGGCCAGGTATTCCTGGCTGATCCGGTCGCCGGCGTCCTTGAGCTCAACGAAGCGGGCCTTGTCGCCCGGCTCGACCGGACCGAAGTCGGCCCGCAGGTCCAGCAGCAACCGGCCGGCCTCCAGCGTCAACTCCTTGGCCAGTGCGGTGTCGTCCATATGAGGTCCTCTCAGCGGTTGAAGCGCGCCTGCGTGGCATCCAGCCCGTGGCGCATCAGGTATTCGGTGGCGTCGGCCGCCTCGCCGACCATCAGGTCGACCTCGGTGCGCTCTGCCGCGCGGAAGTCCGACAACACGTAGTCGGCCGGGTCCTGTCGGCCGGTCGGCCGGCCCACACCCAGCCGCACCCGGTAGAAGTCGCCCGTGCCCAAGGACTTGCGGATCGAGCGCAGCCCGTTGTGACCGTTGTCGCCGCCACCGAACTTCACACGCAACCCCCCGAGTGGCAGGTCGATCTCGTCATGCACGACCACCAGCGAGGTGGCTTTGGTGAAGTCCAGCGCGGCCTTCACCGGCCCTCCACTCTCGTTCATGTAGGTGCGGGACTTGAGCAGGACGACGCGGCAGTGCTCCGGGGTGCCCACGAACGCGTGCGCCTCGGCAGTATCGGCGTGCGCGCGACGGTGCCGGGCAAAGGAGGCACCGAGACGCGACGCCAACTCCTCGACCACGAGGTAGCCGACGTTGTGCCGGGTGCGGGCGTACTCGCGCCCGGGGTTGCCGAGCCCGACGACCACCCAGGTCGCGGTCACTCCTCGGACGCGTCGGCGGGCGCTTCGCCCTCACCCTCGCCAGCTGCCTCCTCGGCAGCAGCAGCGTCCTCGGCGGCGGCAGCAGCGGCAGCGGCCTCGGCCTGCGCCTTGAGGTCTGCCTTCACTTGCTCGATGGCCTGGTCGACAACCTGTGCCGGGTCGGCGCCCTCGGCGATCAGCGCGCTGACCACCTCGGCGACAGCCACGGGGTCGAGCTCGTGCTCCACGGCGGCCTCCTCGGCGCGCAGCACGGCCTCAGCCTCGACCTGGCGGGCCTTGAGGGCGGCACGGTCGAGCACGACCAGGTCGATGTGCCACAGGTTGTGCTTCACCGGGTGGCGCTGGACGTCGCGTGGTGCGGTCGGGATGACGTCGCCGTCGAGCTCGATCTCCAGGATGACCTTGGGCTGCTTGAGCGCCTGGTTGAGGTCGTGGCCGTCGAGGCTCAGGTGGCGCGGGGCCTCGCCGTCGCCGTACAGCACGGCGGGTACGCCACCGTCGCGGCGCAAGCGGCGCGATGCGCCCTTGCCGAAGTCGTCACGCGGCTGGCCGGCCAGTCGGATCTCTGCCATTGAAGTCTCCCGGGTCGAGGTACGTACGGACGCCGAGAGGGGCTCGTCGATAACGGGGCTTTGTGCCACCCTCGCCGGGTCCGGTCTTTAGTGTACGCACGGTCGAGACCGGGGCGACCTAGGGGGTTTTGTCGTGATGTCGTCGCGACACGCCGAAGTTTTCGCCGACAACGCAACAAAACGCCGGTCCTTAGCCCTCGAACAGGCTGGTGACCGATCCGTCGTGGAACACCTCGCTGATGGCCCGCGCGATCAGCGGCGCGATCGGCAACACCGTGAGCTTGTCGAAGCGGTGCTCGGTAGGAATCGGCAGCGAGTCGGTGACGATCACCTCGCTGATCCGCGAGTTCTTCAGCCGCTCGGTGGCGGGGTCGCTGAGCACGCCGTGGGTGGCCGTCACGACGACCTCGGCGGCGCCCTGGTCGAACAGCGTCTCGGCGGCCTTGCAGATCGTGCCGCCCGTATCGATCATGTCGTCGACGACCACGCAGACCCGGTCCTTCACGTCACCGACCACCTCGAGCACCGACACCTGGTTGGGTACGTTCGGGTCGCGGCGCTTGTGGATGATGGCCAGCGGGGAGCCCAGCACGTCGGTCCAGCGCTCGGCCACCCGCACCCGGCCGGCGTCTGGGGACACGATCGTCAGGCGCTCCCGCTCGACGTTCTTGCCGACATACTCGGCCAGCAACGGCAGCGCGAACAAGTGGTCCACGGGCCCGTCGAAAAAGCCCTGGATTTGGGAGGTGTGCAGGTCGATCGCCATCAGCCGGTCGGCGCCGGCAGTTGCGAACAGGTTTGCCATGAGACGGGCCGTGATCGGCTCCCGGCCGCGGTGCTTCTTGTCCTGCCGGGCGTACCCGTAGAACGGGGTGATCACAGTGATTCGTTTGGCGGAGGCGCGCTTGAGGGCGTCGACCATGATCAGCTGTTCCATGATCGACTTGTTGAGCGGCTCGGCGTGCGCTTGCAGGACGAAGGCGTCGCTGCCGCGCACGCTCTCCTCGAATCGTACAAAGATCTCACCATTGGCGAAGTCGTACAGCTTGGTGGGCGACACCTCGATGCCCAGTTCGGCGGCCACTTGTTCTGCGAGTTCGGGATGCGATCTCCCCGAGAACAGCATCAACTTCTTCTGTGATGGTGTGACTAGCTCGGCCACCGGTAGCCCCTCGTGAGGTCCGACATCGACGCCCTCAGACTAATGTGTGGCCGCGAGGCCTGGGTGCGAAGGGCGGAAATCACCCTTCCTCGGCGGCGCGCGCAGAATCCGAGTCGGGCCGGCGGCTGGCCACCCAGCCGTCGATATTGCGCTGCCGCGCCCGGCCCAGCGCCAGATCTCCGGGCGGCACATCCTCGGTGATCACCGAACCGGCGGCTGTGTAGGCGCCGTCGCCGATGGTCACCGGTGCCACCAGCATCGTGTCGGATCCGATCCGTACGTGCTTGCCCACGACGGTGCGGTGCTTGGCGACACCGTCGTAGTTGACGAAAACGGTGGCCGCGCCGATGTTGCTGCCCTCGCCGATTGCAGCGTCGCCGACGTAGGACAGGTGCGGAACTTTGGCGCCCTGACCCACAGTCGCGTTCTTCACCTCGACGAACGCGCCGGCCTTGCTTGCCGGCCCCAGATCCGTACCGGGCCGCAGGTAGGTGAACGGCCCAACGGTGGCGCCGGGGCCGATGGTCGCCGAGAGGCAGTGGCTGCGCAGAACGGTCGCGCCGGCGCCGACCGCACAGTCCACCAGCGTGGTGTCCGGGCCGATCACGGCGCCCGATTCGACGGTGGTGCTTCCGGCGAGGTGACTGTTGCGGCGAAGCACCACGTCGGGCTGCAACTGCACGTCCGCTTCGATCCAGGTCGTCGCCGGATCCTCGATCGTGACGCCTTCCCGCATCCAGCGCTGGGCCACCCGCTCGCGCAGGACCGCCCCAGCCGCGGCTAGCTGCACCCGGTCGTTGATCCCATGGATCTCTTCAGGATCCTCGGCGATGTAGGCGCTGACCGTTCGGCCGTTGTCGACAAGCCATTCGACGACGTCGGTGAGGTACTCCTCGCCCTGCGCGTTGTGGCTAGTGAGGTGCTGCAGGCCTTCGCGCAACGCCGCGGCTTCGAACAGGTAGAGACCGCTGTTGATCTCGTCGATGGCCCGCTCGTTGTCCGAGGCGTCCTTGTGCTCGACGATCCGCTGGACGGCGTGCCCGTCGCGCACGATGCGGCCGTAGCCGGACGGGTCCTGCAAGCGGGCCGTCAGGATGGTGGCCGCCGCCCCGGTCTCGGTGTGATGAGCGGCCAGGGTTCGCAGTGTCTCGCCGGTGAGCAGCGGGGTGTCCCCGGCCAGCACCATCACGGTGTCCGCATCGTCGGGGATCTCGGGCAGCGCTTGCCGGACCGCGTCGCCAGTGCCGCGCATCGTCTCCTGCACGGCGGTGCGGGCGCCCGCATGCCGATTCTGTAGGTACGCCCGGACGGCCTCCCGCTGATGCCCGACAACGACCACGACGTCCTCGATGCCGGCATCGCGCACCGCGCGCAGCACGTGGCCGACCAGCGGTTCGCCTGCCACCTCGTGCAGCACCTTCGCGGTGTCGGACTTCATGCGGGTTCCGAGGCCCGCGGCCAGGATGATCGCTACCGGGTGGTCCACGCCCGGGAGTCTAGTGACCCCTGACTGCGAACGGCGAAACCCCGGCGTCCGAGCGGGTTTTCGCAGAGCGCGAGAATGGCACGATGCACGCGCCCCACCGTCAGATCACCGTCGTGGCTGCGCTGCTGGTGGGCGTCCTGGTGGCCGTTCAGTCACGGATCAACGCCGAACTGACCGACTACGTCGGCAACGGCGTGGTGGCCGCTGCCATCTCCTTCGGGACCGGGCTGGTGCTGGTCGTCGCGATCATCCTGAGCCGCTCCCAATACCGGGCATCGTTGCCGAAGATCCCGGCCGCGCTGCGGGACGGCCGACTGCACTGGTGGCAGTTGCTGGGCGGCCTCGGCGGGGCGTGGCTGGTCACCACACAGGGTCTGGTCGTGACGGTCGTCGGCGTGATGACCTTCACGATTGCGGTCGTCGCGGGCCAGGTCACTGGCTCGCTGCTCGTGGACAGGGCCGGGCTGAGTCCAGCGGGCCGCATGGCGGTCACGCCGAACCGAGCCATCGCGGCCGGGATCGCATTCGTCGCCGTTGCGCTTGCCGGCATGCACGGCAGTTCTTTCAGCCTCTCCTGGGTGGTGGTACTGGCGGTCTCGGCCGGTTTGGCCATCGCGGTCCAGCAGGCGATCAACGCCCGGGTCGCGGTCGCGTCCGGTCAGCCTCTGACAGCGACGCTGGTCAACTTCATCGTCGGCTTCACGGGCCTGCTACTGGTGTCGGTTGTGGTGCTGGCCTCGGGAGCGGCCTCGTTCGGCACCTGGCCCACCCAATGGTGGCTGTACTTGGGCGGACCGATCGGCGTCACGTTCATCGCACTGGCAGCGTGGGCCGTGCACGGCGTCGGGGTGCTGGTCTTCGGCCTGCTGTCCATCGCCGGGCAATTGCTCGGAAGCGTGATCATCGACCTGGTGGCACCGGCTCACGCGACGAGCTTCGGGTGGACACAGTGGGTAGGGCTCGCGCTCATTGCGGTCGCCGTCGCGTTGGCCACTTCCCCGGGTCGCGACCGGTTGGCGCGCAAGGTGTTCAGCCGCAATTGAGTGGGCGCCAGTAACCGTCCCGCAAAGCTTCCCTGACGAGACGTTCCACGCGATCAGCCACGGGATGACCGACGTCGTGGGCCAAGAGTTGGCTGAGCGAGAAGACGTCCAGGGCCTGCCCGATTGGGTACCAGTCCGCTCTGGGCTCGACGACTTCACGTTCATAGGCCGTTGCGAACGACGCCGCAAACGGCGGCGGGTAGTCGTCCCGCAAGCGCAGCAGATTAGCGGCGTCGCTATAGGGACACCCGGAGTGCGCGAACTCCCAATCCAGCAGCGCCGCGACCTGCCACTGAGCGCCTAGTCTGCGGACCAGGATGTTCTTCGGATTCACGTCGCCGTGCACCAATCGCGCCTGCACGTCGGCGGGTTCCATCCGCCTGGCCGCCTCGGCACAGACGTCCAGCCAGTCTCGGCGCTGACTCTCGGAGAGTCGCTGCGGGGGCATGTGCGACAGCGCGTCACGGGCCACGCCCACAAGTTGTTCCGACCAGGGCGGTTGAGCAGAGACGTCGAGGTCCGGTCCGGTGAAGAACCCCGGCCGGCTGAACTGAGGGGTCCCGATCTTCGCGACCGTCTTGCCGACCACCTCACCCAAGGCGGCCATGTCTGGCGGGCCCGGGTCGGCCAGCACGTCGGCCAACAGCGTGCCTGGCACGTATTCGACGACCAAGCAGCCAGGCCGCTCGAGCAGAACCTCGGGAACCGGAACCTCGGCAGCGGCAAGGCGCATGACGGCGGCTTCGACGCTCGGGTCCCCTTGGGCGAATCGCATGACCACGTCGGCAGAACGCAGCCTCACGCGCACGGTGCGGTGCCGGAAGCCACCCGCGAGCACAACCCACTCCAGCGCCCGGTCCCCCAGCTCCTCGGCTACTTCCTGCACTCGGGGTTCGAGGTCCACCTCAGTCGTCGCGGTGCAACAGGAAGGGCAGTGCCGCAGTGAGCGGCAACCCGTAGGTCAGCCCGATGAGCGTGGTCTCGTTCAACGGCCGAAGCCGGTCAGTCACGTGGCGCCACGGCCAGCGGGCATCCGCAGGGTAGTGCACGACCAAGTCGCCGCCCTCAAGCGTCGCGGTCAGCGGGATGGAGTCCTGCAGCTCACCGTTACGACGCGCCAGGTTGCAGCCGTGCAGGACTTCGTCCACGGGCGCACCGAAGCGCTTGCCACACCAGCCGGCCATGCCCGTCGCAGCCAGGAAGCCGGGCGCGGACTTGCGGATGTACCACGGGCCTACGAGTTCGGCCCTGTGTTCTCCCACGAGCAGGTCGAGCGTCGCGTCGGGGGCGTCGTGGAACGCCTGCCGCAGATCGGTCAGCGAACCCATGTCGATGCTCATGGTCAATTGAACCGCAGCCGCCAGGCCGCGGGGGTGCGTTCTGTCGCGTTGTTGGTCTCGCTGTCGCGTTGTTGGGATTCCCCGTCGGCGTGTCGCCCAACAACGCCACAGTCAAACCAACATCGCAACAAAACCCCTAGCTGCGGATCGGTTCAAAGGGCCACGTCGTAGAGGTGATGCCGCAGATCGTGCAGCATGTACCGGCCGAGCGTGTCCAGCATGAACACCGAGCCGTTGCTGCGCCGGCCTTGTCTGCTCCAGTCACTGACCCTCGCCCACACTGCGGCATTGCCTCGCGCAGCATCAGTGATCTCCGAAGCCACGACGCCCGGCTCCTGCTCCCAGTAGCGCTGCTCCAGCGCGGTGGCGTCCTGATCCCAATTGCCGAACAGCGGGTCGTCCTCGCGCTGCATCAACTCGGCGCGCTCGGCGAACAGCACGAGTACGTCACGGACGTGGCAGCCGTACTCGAGGGGAGACCATACCCGCGGCGCCGGCCGGACGGCCGCATCCGGCCTCGCGAGCACCTCACCCCACGGGGCGGCCGCGGCTTCGACCAGCGCTGGCAGCTCGGTGATCTCGACTTCGGCCGCGACAAAGCCGCACTCGGGGCAGGGCCGTTCGAGGACGAACGTCCAGTCCTTGTCGTCGGGCTGCGGTACCTCAGGACTCACTGCGCCAGCGTAAGCCCTCAGACCGGCAACGCCCTGGGATCGCCGGCGTGGGAGGCAACATGCGTACCCTGGCCAGCGATCGCCACGGACACTGTTTCGCCGGCGTCGGCCGTCATCGGCGCGAAACCCACGAGCGCGGAACCGTTGTACAGCTGCACTACATGACGACCCGGTCGGGCGCCGGTGTTCGTGACCTCGACGCGGACACCCTCCGGCTCGCGTACCGCCGAGCGCAGCTCAAACGTGGTGTACCCCAGCCCGAACCCGAACGGATAGGCCGCAGCAACACCGTCGTGGTCGAGTTTGCGCTGACCCCACAGCCGGGGGTAGCAAACCTGCCGGGCCTTCCAGTCGACGACCGGCAGGTCCTCGCGCCGGCATGGCACAGCAATCGGCAGTCGGCCACCTGGCTCGGCGTCACCGGTCAGAATGTCCGCCACCGCGCGCCCGCCCTCCATGCCTGGGTACCAGGCGAGCAACAACGCGGCCACGCCCTCGTCCCACGGGTCGCACATGACCGTCCCGCCGCCACAGACCACCACGACGGTATGCGGATTGACGGCAACGGTTTCGCTGATGAGCGCGACGTCCTCAGGCCGAAGATGAAGGTCCGGCCGATCACCGCCGACCTTGGCGAACCGGGCCAGGATTCGCAGCCACCACGACCCGATCCTGGCCCCGACCCGGCTCCGGACCGGGCCTCCGACGAGCTGAACGACCTCGGGATCTGTGCCGATGAACGACTCCCCCTCGTCACCTTCCCGCATCCCGACCACGACAACGGCGACGTCGGCATGCGCAGGGTCGGTGACCAAGCGCGAACCCAGCCGCTCCTGCAGACCCTGCCGAATGGTCACCGCATCCGGCGGATGGACCCGCGAAGAACCCAGGTCACCCAACGCGGGCACGTCAGCCAGCGGACCAAGAAGCGCGACCGTGGTCTGCGGTCCGATCGGCAACACACCGTCGTTACGCAACAGCACACTCCCGAGAACAGCCGCCTCGCGCGCCAATGCCCGGTGTTCACTGCTCGCCACGACGTCCACCCCCGGCGTCGGCTCGGCGCGCAATGCCAGCTGGATCTGGGCTCCGACCAGACGCACCGCAGCCCTTCTTGCGTCCTCTCGGCGCAAGCGACCGTCCCGCAGAGCAGCTGGGAGAACCCGGGCCCGCTGCTGCCGGAACGGCATCTCCAGGTCCTGCCCCGCCGCCACGGATGCGACCGGGTCGCGCAAACCCCAGACGAAATCTGTCATCACGAAACCCTGGAAACCCCACTGCTCACGCAGGATCTCGGTCAGGAGGTGCAGGTTCTGGCCTGCCCACTCGCCGTTCACGCTGTTGTATGCGCTCATCACCGCGTCGACGCCACCCTCGACCACCTGCCGGAAGTGCGGGAGGTACACGCCGTGCAGGGTCTGCTCGTCGACCTGCACGTCGACGGTGAACCGGGCGTTCTCCATGGAGTTCAGCGCATAGTGCTTGACGCAGGTCAGCACCCACGGTCGCGCGCCCTCCGCGAGCGCCGAGCCCATTGCCCCGATCAGCACCGGCTCCTCGCCGTACGACTCCTGTGAGCGTCCCCAGCCAGGAGCCGGCGCGAGATTGACGCAGATCCCAGCGAACAGGTTGGCGCCCTGCGCCCGGGCCTCCATGCCGATGGCCCGGCCGATCCGGCGTTCGAGCTCCAGGTCCCACGAGGCCGCTCGCGCTATAGCAACGGGAAAGCAGGTCGATGCGCCCATGACAACGCCGCGCGGGCCATCTGTGAAGCGAATGCCGGGGATTCCGAGACGTTCGACCTGACCAGCGACGATCGGGTGCTCGTTATAGCGCCGGGCCATCTGCGCCATCCCGGACCACAAGGGCGTATCACCGTCCAGCAGCCCCAACAACTCGTCGTCGGTCAACTGGTCGACAAGCTCGGCCGCCGCCGCCACGACGCCCTGGGCACGCGCCGATTCCACGGCACGCGCGAACGCCGTTCCGGGCGGGCAGACCGCGTCGGTCACAGCGTCGGCAGCGAGATCTTCACGCGGCTGAACCGCACCGAGCCTTGCGGGAACACGTCATAGATGCTGCTCTGGCCGACGATCTGAAGGGTCAGCTTCTGACCCTTGGACAGGCTCGCGCTGACGGCCTCCAGCGGCAGCTTCACCTTCTGGGTCTTACCGTTCAGCTTCAGCGGGATCGGCGTGATCTCGTTGCCCAGGATCAGCTTGTTGCGGTTGTCCACGATCTGGGCGAGCACGCGGATCTTCGTGCGTTTGGCCTGGCCCTTGTACGTCAGCCGCAGGGTCGGCTCACCCACGACCACAGTCGGCTTCTTGGCGCGCAGCGGCACGCTCACCGAGTTCTTGGTCGGCGAGGGAAGGGCCGAGCGCAGCAGGAGCGCGGTCAGCGGCGATACCGAAGACGGCAGCTTGCCCGGATAGGGGCCCGATCCGTCCTTCTTCACCAACTTCAGCGAGCCCTTCCCGCGCGCCTGCAGAGACGTGGTCGCCGCCGGGTAGCCGCCGGCATTGCGCCACTTCCCGTTCTGGTCGACCCAGGTGAAGGCGGGTCCGGTGTCAGTGGCCGCGTTGCCCTTCAGGTACTTGTCCAGCCAGTTCCAGGTCTGCTGCAGAGGCACGGTGGTGTCGGCGTTGTCCGTCAGGCAGATGCCGTGACCCCCGCAGTACCAGATCATCTTCACGGGCACGCCGTTGGCCGACAGCGCTTGATAGTTCTGGATCGCCTCGGACAGCGGGAACAGGTTGTCGATGGTGCCCTGAATGATCAGGGTGGGCGCAGTGATCTGTGAGAGGTACGCGTCCGGCCCGGCCGACTTGGCGAAGTCCAGGACCTCGGGGCTGAACGTCATGCCCCGCTTGGCTTCCTTGCGGCCCTTGAGGATCTTCGGGTCGAACGTGTTTCCGGGCTGCGTGGCGCCGGTCATGAGCAGGTTCACCCACGCGGTCTTGATCGTCGAGGCCTTGTACAGGGCAGTGCCCAGTGAGTGCCAGGCAATGACCGGCACGATCGCGTCGATCCGGGTGTCGATGGCCGCGGTCGAGAACTGGATGCCGCCGCCGTAGGAGCCGCCGGTCATGCCCACCCGCGGGTCACCGGGCGCATCGAGTTGCGCTTCGGGCTGCGTCGCGACCCAGTTGACCAGCGCCTGCACGTCGCGGCCCTCGAAGTTCGGATTGTCGAGTTGTGCCTTGCCGCCGGACGGCGAGATGCCACGGGGGTTCCAGGTCAGGACGTTGTAGCCCGCCTGCCGCAATGGCCCGACCCCGGGAATGCCGCCGCCGCTGGGCGCATCGGGATTGCTCTGACCCTTGCCGCCGAACCCCGGGCCTTGCAGCACAGTGGGCGCCGTCTGCCCCGGTGCCAGCCCCTGCGCGGGGAACCAGTGGAAGGCGATGGTCGTGCCGTCGAACGACTGAACCGTGAGGTAGTCGTCGGCGTGGGCAGGGGCAGTAGCGGCGACGAGGCCGGCCGTCATGGCGCCGGCGAGCAGGAACCGAGTGATCTTCATGATGACCTTTCGACGCGGTCACTGTGCCACAAGTTCCCGCTACGCGGGGAACGAACCCGCCTTCGCAACCAGACCCGGCGTCGGGCGGCCCAGCTGCTCGCCGAGCCATTCGCTGGCCCGGCACAGTTCGTCGAGGTCCAGGCCGGTGTCGTACCCCGAGCGTTCCAGCGCGAACACCAGGTCTTCGGTGGCGATGTTGCCGGTGGCGCGCGGTGCGAACGGGCAGCCTCCGATGCCGCCGAGCGAAGCGTCCAGCACATTCACTCCGGCGTCGGCCGCGGCCAGCGCGCTGGCGTACCCCGTATTGCGGGTGTTGTGCACGTGGACCCGCAACGGCACGTCGGTCGCCTCCCGCACCGCGCTGATCCGGCGGTGGACGTCCCTGGGCACCGCCACCCCGATCGTGTCGGCGATGGCGAGTTCGTCGATGCCGGGCGCGACCTGGGTGGCCACATCGACCAGCCGTGCCACGTCGACCTCGCCCTCGTACGGGCAGCCGAACGACGCGCTCAAGGTGACGCTCACCGGCAGGCCGGCGTCGCGCGCCCGGGGCGCGATGGCCTGCACCGCGGCAATGGCTTCGGCGGTCGTCATGCCCTGGTTCTTGAGGCTGAACGTGTCGGTCACCATCACGACGAGGTTCACCTCGGACACCTGCGTGGCCAGTGCCCGGTCGAAGCCCCGCTCGTTGAGGACCAGACCGATGTAGCTGGCGGCGTCCGGGACCAGCCGCTCCAGAACCGCCTCGGCGTCGGCCATCTGGGGCACGCGCTTCGGGTTGACGAAACTCGCAACCTCGATGCGCTGGGTCCCCGCCGCCAGGCAGCGGTTGATGAACTCCACTTTGGTGTCAGTGTCGAACACCACGGCTTCGTTCTGCAGTCCGTCCCGCGGGCCGACCTCCACGATCTGGATCATGAGAGCGCATCCACCACCGTGCGCGCCGCCAGCCGCGGTCGCAGCCAGCCCAGCAGGTCCTGGTGTTCGGGGTGTTCGAGGTAGCCGAGCAGACCGGCCACGTCGTGGTGGGTGGAGCGCAGGACGAGGTCGTAGGCGCCGTCCCGGCCGAGGTCGTCGGCCAGCACCTCGATGCTGAGCAGGTCCGGAATCCGCCCGTCCATCGCACGCAGGCGCTCGACCGCTTCCACGGTGTCGGCCCGGTCGGTCAGCTTCATCATGACGACGTGAGTGAGCACGACTTCAGGCTAACGGCACTCGAATTCTGCCGGCCCGATCCTGGATGCAGGACGCTCAGCCGAAGCGGCCGGCGATGTAGTCCTCCGTGGCCGTCTGGCTCGGCTTGGTGAACATGATCTCTGTGGGGCCTGACTCGACCAGTCGCCCGGGCTGGCCGATCCCGGCCAGGTTGAAGAACGCCGTGGTGTCGCTGACCCGCGCCGCCTGCTGCATGTTGTGGGTCACGATCACGATGGTGTAGCGCTGCTTCAGGTCGTGGATCAGGTCCTCGATGGCCAGCGTCGAGATCGGGTCCAAAGCGGAGGCGGGCTCGTCCATCAGCAGCACTTGCGGTTCGACGGCGATGGCCCGCGCGATGCACAGACGCTGCTGCTGACCACCGGACAGACCGGCGCCCGGCTTGTGCAGGCGGTCCTTGACCTCCTCCCACAGGTTCGCGCCCCTCAGCGACTTCTCGACCACCTCGTCGAGGTTCTTGCCCTTCGCCTTGGACTTGTCGAGCTTGAGCCCGGCGATGACGTTGTCCCGGATGCTCATCGTGGGGAACGGGTTGGGCCGCTGGAAGACCATGCCGATCGTCCCGCGGATGTTCACCGGGTCCACGTCGGGGGCGTAGATGTCATCGCCCTCGAGCAGGATGTGGCCGTCGCAGTAGGCCCCCGGGATGACCTCGTGCAGGCGGTTGAGGCTGCGCAGGACCGTGGACTTGCCACAGCCGGACGGGCCGATGAAGGCCGTGACCGACTTCGGCTCGATCCCGAGGTTGACCCCCTCGACCGCTTTGAAGTCGCCGTAATAGATGTCGAGGTTCTTGATGTCGATGCGCTTTGCCATTGGGTTTCCTTACTCGGTGGCGGGGGCGGTGAGCTTGGCGACCAGGCGAGCCAGGCCGTAGAAGAGGACAACGACCAGGATCAGCACCAGGGCACCCGCCCACGCCCGGTCAATGGAGGCCGGGGTACCGGACGAGATCTGGTCCCAGACGAACGTGGGGATCGAGGCCTGCGGTCCGCTGAACAGGTTCTCGTTCATGCTCTGCGACAGGAACGTCGTGAGCAGCAGCGGTGCCGTCTCGCCCGCGACTCGGGCGATCGACAGCATGATGCCCGGTCACGATGCCGCCGAATGCGGTGGGAATCACGATCCGCAGGATGGTCTTCCACTTGGGCACCCCGAGCGCGTACGAGGCCTCCCGCAGATCGTTCGGCACGATCTTGAGCATCTCCTCGGTGGACCGCACGATGACCGGGATCATCAGGATCGTCAAGCGCGAGCGAGGCCGCGAAGCCCGACCGTTCGAACCCGAACGTCAGCACCCAGAAGGTGTAGATGAACAGACCAGCGACGATCGACGGCACACCGGTCATCACGTCGACGAAGAACGTCACGAACGTCGAGAGCCGGCCCGTGCCGTACTCCACGAGGTAGATGGCCACGAGGATCGAGATCGGTACGGCGATGAGCGCCGCCATCCCGACCTGCTCCAGCGTGCCCACGAGGGCGTGCAGCAGGCCGCCTCCCTCACGCAGGGGCGAGACGTTGCGCATCGTGTGCGTGAGGAAGTCCCACGAGAACGCGCTCAAGCCGCGGATCACCACCGAGGTGAGAATCCAGATCAACGCTCCGAGCGCGATCAGGAAGGCCGTCCACAACAGCGTGGTGGCCAGCCGGTCCACGGCGAAACGGCGACCCTCGACGGCGAAACTCCAGCCGGTCTGGACCACCATGAACAGCAGGTACAGGATCACCAGGCTGCCGGCGATGCCTTGGGCCGGGGTCAGCGCCACGATGGCCGCCGTCAGTGCTGCGGCCAGCAGCGCGGAGTAGGCCGCGGCGAATCGCGGCAGCGTCCGCATGGCGAGTTGGGAACTGAGGCCCTCGAGTTCTGTGGTCTCGTGCTCGGTCAGGCTCATCCGTTGGCTCCCGAGAACTCCTTGTGCTTGGCGATGATGGCGCGGGCGATCATGTTCACGACCAGGGTGATGATGAACAGGATCAGACCGCTGGCGATCAGCGCGCTCAGGCCGATCGGTCCGGCCTCGTTCCACTTCAGTGCGATGTTGGCGGCGAACGTGTTGCCGCCCGGCTCGGTGATGTGCCAGTTGACCTCGAAGGCCGCAGACAGGATCAGGGCGACCGCGATGGTCTCACCGAGGGCCCGGCCCAGGCCGAGCATGGTGGCCGAGATGACACCGGGGCGGCCGAACGGCAGCACGGCCATGCGGATCATCTCCCAGCGCGTGGCGCCGAGGGCGATGGCTGCCTCCCGGTGGGCGCGCGGCACCTGCACGAAGACTTCCCGGGACAGCGCCGAGATGGTCGGCAGGATCATGATGGCCAGCACGACCGAGGCGATGAAGATGCTCTTGGTGTAGATGCCGATGTCGTTGCTTGAACAGCGGGATGAAGCCGAGGTAGTCGTTGAGCCACCGCGTGATGCCGTCCATGTGGGTCATCAGGACTTCCAGGCCCCACAGGCCGTAGATGATCGACGGGACCGCTGCCAGGACGTCGATGACGAAGCCGAGGCTGGATCGAGATCCGGCGGTTGGCGTAGTAGGCGATGAACAGGGCGGTCCCGATCGCGATCGGCAGTGCGATGACCATGGCCATGATCGAGGAGATGGCAGTACCGAATGCCAGCGCGGCGATCCCGAATACCGGCGGCTTGGCGTCCGGGAACCATTCCTGGGTGGTGAAGAAGTTCCCGGAATTGTTCTGGAACGCGGGGATCGCCTTCCAGACCAGGAACGCCCCGATGGCGGCCATCAGGACGAGGACGAAGATGCCGGCCCCCCGGGTGAGATTGCGAAAGATTCGGTCCCCCAGGCGGACCGAAGTCCCCTGGACGCGCGGGGTCGACGCGTCCAGGGGCTTCAGGTCGGTGCTCACGACAGGTCCTACGCCAAGGTAGAGACGGTGTCGGCCACCTTGCTCTGCAGATCCGAGGGCAGCGGCACGTAGCCGATACCGGTCAGGATTCCCTGGCCCTCGGTCGAGGCCGTGTAGGTCAGGAAGCCCTTCGTGAGGGGCGCAGTGTCGGCAGCGTTGCCGGTCTCACAGGCGATCTCGTAGGTGAGCAGCAGCACCGGGTAGGCCTTGGGGTCCTGCAGGGTGTAGTCGATCTGCATCGTCATGTCACCCTTGCCGGCGTCGGCGTTCGGGCTGAGCTTGGCCTTGGCCAGCGCAGCCGTCGCGGTCTCCGCGCTCGGCGCGACGGCCCCACCGCCGTTGTCGACACTGGCGGCCTGCAGGCCCTGGGTCTCGACGAACGAGAGCTCCACGTACCCGATGGAGTTCGGGGTGGACTTCACGCTCGAGGCGACCCCGTCGGAACCCTTGGCACCCTGACCGCCCTTGGCAGCCCAGTCCGAACCGGACTCGTACGGCCAGGCGTCGGGTGCTGCGGCCTTGAGCCACTGGGTGAAGTTGTCGGTCGTGCCGGAGCCGTCCGAGCGGTGGAACTGCGCGATCGGCTGGTCGGGCAGCGTCACGTCCGGGTTCACCTTGGCGATGGCCGGGTCGTTCCACTTGGTGATCTCGCTGTTGAAGATCTTGGCCGTCACGTCCGGGGTGAGGACCAGGTTGTCCACGCCCTCGAGGTTGTAGGTCAGCGCGATCGCGCCCCCCACCATGGGGATGTTGATCGGCGGCGTGCCGTTGCAGCGGGCCGCGGCCTGCGACAACTCGTCGGACATCGCCGAGTCAGACCCGGCGAAGGCGACCTGGTTGTTCACGAAGTCCGCACGGCCGGCGCTGGAGCCGGACGGCGAGTACTCGATCGTGGCTCCCGAGCACGCGGTCTGATAGGCGTTGATCCACTCGGTCATGGCGTTCTTCTGCGCACTGGACCCGGAAGCCTTGATGGTCCCGGTGGCGCAGTCTGCGCCGGCGATGGTTCCGCCACCGGAGGTGCTGGCGCTGTCGCCACTGTCGCTGCAGGCGGTCAGTGCGAGTGCGCCGATGGCGGCCACCGCGAGTGTCGAACGGGCGATTTTCACCCTTGTGTCTCCCTTGTGTAGTGATTCACTTGCACTTCGGACGCTAAGGAAGTCACGTAACGGGAGCGGATGCGCGCGGTGACGCCGTGGTGAACAAGTGCGGACCGATGACCGAAATCTGCCGCTGTGGTTGCGAGGTCCGGAGCAGCCGGTGACGACGGGGTGAACCAGGGGTATCCGTTACCCGTCGTCCGGCGATCCTCGTTGGCGACTAGAGGCGTACCACCTCGACGGCCAGCGCCTTTCGGTCCAGCCGGTGGAACACGACGGCCCCGCCCGTGGGCAGCTCCACCTGCGGCGCCACAACACCGAGTCGGCCGGCCAGGTGCTCGAGCAGTGCCGGCAACACCGGGCGATGACTGCAGATGACGGCGGGATGCCAGTCCCCCAGGATCTGGTCCAGCCTCGTGAACGCCGCGGCTGGCGCGTTGTCGAACCCCTCCTCGCTCAGCAGGGGTTCATGGGCGACCGGAGCGTGCACGGTGTGGGCATAGGGCCGGACGGTGTCCAGACAGCGCAGCGCATCCGAGGAGTACACCTTGCGCACGTCGAACGCCCCGAGCACCCCGATCAGTCGCCGGGCCTGCTCCTGGCCCTCTTGCGACAGCGGCCGGTCCTTGTCGACTCGTCCCCGGAAGGCCGAACGTCGGACAGCCTCTGTGTGCCGGACCACCACTAACGGGGTGGTCAGGGGGGCGGCGAGGGCTTCGCGCACCAAGTCGGCGTCGCGCGGGTAGGTGAGCATCGCTGTGGCGTGTTCGGGCGAGACCCAGCGCAGGTCGTCGATCTCCTTGTTCGGGCTGAACCCCGGCCCGCCGGAACGCTCCCGGCCGACCCAGTAGTGAACGGTCTTGGGCCGGCCATCGACCTGGTAGGCCTGGGTTGTCAGCGGCAGGCCGAGTTCGACGTCACTGCCGGTCTCCTCGATCGTCTCGCGGCGGGCCGCCTCCACCTCGTTCTCGCCGGGGTCGAGCTTGCCTTTGGGCAGCGACCAGTCGTCCTGGCGGGGACGATGCAGCACGCACACCAGCCCCTCCCGAAGGAGCACCACCCCGGCCGCCCGGATGGGCCCGGTCTTGGCCATCAGCCCAACCGCGCCTTCTTGTGTGCATGCTTGATGTCCGGCCACAGTTCGACGAAGTCGGTGCGGGCGAACATCTCCTGCTCGAACTCGAACTGGTGCAGCAGGCCCAGACTGAAGCCGGTCATTCCGTCCACGTCGGGGCGCCCGGCCAGTTCCCGCAGAGTGTTCTGGGCGACCCAGGCGTCCTGATGCTCACCGAGCAGCTCGGTGACTCCCGACAGCGCCTTGGCGAATTTCTTGACATGGTCACCCATGACCGGCGCCACCGCCTCTGCCGCGTAGCGCGCTTTCTTGGCCCGGATGCGCGCCTCGTGCCAGACGTCGGAAGGCCCGTCGAGCTCGAGGAGCTTGACCTCCTTGCGCAGCTTGTTCCAGGCCTTCTCCACCAGCGCCGGCAGCACGTCCTCTGCCGGTTGCCCAGCATTCTCCAGCAGGCGCGGACGGGCGGCAGCCTGCGTCAACTGCTCCAAGAACGCCTCGTAGCGTGGCGAAGCCATCGCGGCCAGGGCATGGTCGCGGGCGTCGCGCCACTGGTCGGACAGCGCCGGGTCCACCACCGCCCGGATCGATGCCGCATATGGTTCGCCGACCTCGTCGGCGTGCTCGTCGATGCGCGCCTGCAGCACCTCGGTGTCCCGGCTGACGCCGAGCTCGCCGGCCACCCAGCCGAGTTCGGTGCGCAGACCCTCCGCCCACTCGTAGTCGAGCAGCGGCTCGAAAGCCTTCAGACCACTGCGCAGCCGGCGGGCCGCGACCCGCATCTGATGCACGCTGTCCGGCAGGTCGCGGCGCACCCGCACGTCCTGCAGCAGCAGGGCACGAGCGTGCCTGCGCAGGTGGGCAGTGATCGCCTCGCCCGCCGGGTCCTTGGGGCCGACGTCCCCCGGTTCCGGGACGTCCGCTGCCTCGTGCGCCCCCGGACCCAGCACCCAGTCTGTGGCCGTGGTTGTATCCGCGGCCGCACCGGCTGCTCGCAGGATCGACACCACGGGTTCCAGCGATGGCCCGTCGGTCAGCGGTGCCACCTCCACTTCGCGGAAGCGGGCAGCGATGTGCTCGCCGTCGAGCAGGCTCACGGTGTCGTCCAACACCTGCCCGACTGGCCGGTCCGTGGCGTCGAACAGCACGTGCGGCGTGCGCTCGGTGCGCAATGTGGCGACATCAGTCAACGGGGCGCTGCGGGCGAACGCCCCCGTCAGGCTGCGCAGTTCCGGGGGCACTTCGTCGGACAGCGCAGCGGTGACGACGTCGTCACCCGGCAGCGTCAGCACCCAGCCCTGCTCCTGGTCGCCGTCGTGACGGCGCAGCGTCACTCCCCAGCGGGCCAGTCGCAGGTCGGCTGTGTCCACGTACGTGCTCTGCATCGTCCGCACGGGCTCCCGGTCCACGCGCGCGATGGCCGCAGACTGCAGGTCCGGCATCCGGAACAGGCCATGGACACGCAGCCGGCGCACCACGTTCGGCTGTGCGTCGGCCACCTCGTACACCTGCGGGGGTTCGACGGCGGGTTCGGCGTGGTCCACGCTCACGACATCCACGGGCGGCGTCACGGCGATCTCCTCGGGGGCGGCGATGATCTCGTCCGCCGGGTCGTCGGGCAGTTCGGCGGCCCGGGTGTCCGGCGGGGTGGGGTCCTCGGCAGAAGGCGTCGTCACACGCTCATCCTCCCCGCAGGTGCTTGCGCCGGATCATGTAGGCCTGGAAATCTTCCAGCGGTTCACTGTCCGCACCACCGTTGTGCACCCACTGGCCATCCGGACCGAGATCCCACGCCGCCGTACCCGCGTCGAAGGCCTTGTCGAGGATCTCGTCGATGTAGCCCACCTGCTCGGGCAACTGCAACGACACCAGCGTCTCGACCCGCCGGTCGAGGTTGCGGTGCATGAGGTCGGCCGAACCGATCCAGACCTCCGGATTGCCGGCGTTGCTGAATTCGTAGGCACGGGAGTGCTCCAGGAACCGGCCCAGAATGCTGCGCACGCGCAGGTTCTCGCTCATCCCCGGCACCTGCGGGCGGATCGCGCAGATCCCGCGCACCAACACGTCCACCGGCACGCCGGCCATGGATGCCCGGTAGAGCGCGTCGATCACCTGCTCGTCGACGATCGAGTTGCACTTGAACCGGATCCGGGCGGGCAGCCCCTGCTCCTGGTTGCGCATTTCCCGCTCGATCCGCTCGACCAGCCCGGAACGGATCGAGTGCGGCGCCACCAGCAGCCGGTGGTACTCGGTGTTCATCGAGTACCCGGACAGCTGGTTGAACAGGTTGGCGACGTCCTGGCCGATCTGGTCGTCGACCGTCAGCAGCCCAAGGTCCTCGTACAGCCGGGCGGTCTTCGGGTGGTAGTTCCCGGTGCCCAAATGGCAGTAGCGCCGCAGCCGGTCGCCGTCGTCACGCACCACCATCGAGAGTTTGCAGTGGGTCTTGAGCCCGACTAGGCCGTACACCACGTGCACGCCGGCACGCTCGAGCTTGCGCGCCCACTTGATGTTCGCGCTCTCGTCGAAGCGGGCCTTGATCTCCACGAGCGCCAGTACCTGCTTGCCGGCTTCCGCGGCATCGATCAGGGCATCGATGATCGGCGAGTCACCGGATGTCCGGTACAGCGTCTGCTTGATGGCCAGCACCTTCGGGTCGGCAGCGGCCTGTTCGAGGAAGCGCTGCACCGACGTCGAGAACGAGTCGTATGGGTGGTGCAGCAGGACGTCATGTCGCCGCATGGCTTCCAGCACGTTCGGGGCGCTGGCGCTCTCCTTGTTCTCGGCCAGCATGCGGTTGGTGCGCGGGACGAACGCCGGATCCGACAGGTCCTCGCGGTTCAAGCCGACGAACGCCCACAAACCACGCAAGTCCAGCGGCCCAGGCAGCATGAACACTTCGCTCTCGGCGACGCCGAGCTCGCGGACCAGCAGGTCCAACACCAACGGGTCGATCGTGTCCTCGACCTCCAGGCGCACCGGCGGGCCGAACCGGCGCCGGCTCAGTTCGCGCTCCAGCGCCTTCAGCAGGTTCTCGGCGTCGTCCTCCTCGACCTCGAGGTCCTCGTTGCGGGTGACCCGGAAGACGTGGTGCTGCAGGATCTGCATGCCGGGGAACAGCTGGTCCAGGTGTTCGGCGATGACGACTTCCAGCGGCACGAAACGGTCGCCGCCGATGGCCAGGAACCGTTCCAGGCTGGGCGGCACCTTCACCCGGGCGAACAACTCCGTGCCAGTGTCGGGATTGCGGACAACCACGGCGAGGTTCAGCGACAGCCCTGAGATGTAGGGGAACGGGTGGGCGGGGTCGACGGCCAGCGGGGTGAGCACGGGGTAGACCTTGTCCCGGAACAGCCGCGCCAGATCCTTGCGCTCGTCGTCGGTGAGGTCCTTCCAGGTGACCAGCGTGATGCCCTCCGCGGCGAGTTCCGGACTCACCTCATTGCGCCAGCATTCAGCCTGCCGGCGCATCAGGTCGTGCGCGTTGAGCAACACCGCGTCATGCACCTCGCGGGGCAGCAGCCCGCTGGCCGCGCGCACCGCGATGCCCGCCGCGATCCGCCGCTTCAGCCCGGCCACCCGGACCATGAAGAACTCGTCGAGGTTGGACGCGAAGATCGCCAGGAACTTCGCGCGCTCCAGCAGCGGAAGGTCTGCGTCCTCGGCGAGCTCGAGCACGCGCTGGTTGAACGCCAGCCAACTCAACTCGCGATCGATGAAACGGTGGTCGGGCAGTCCCTCCACCCCTGCAGGCTTCTCGGGCGCGGCGCTGGTCATGACACCAGTGTCACAGAAACGCACGCTCCGCGGTTCCCCCAGCGAGGGTTACCTGGCTGGGCGCTGCGCGTTTGTCCGCCCGGGAGCTGGTTGCGCCATGGGCGGTCCACTCCCAGCGCGAGAAGCCCCAATCCGTGAGCATTCCAGGCATCGGTGAGCATGCAGGGCGCCCAAAACCCGCCCGCGGCTGCTAACGGATGCCCGGAATGCTCACGGATCCGTTGCCTGCGACGGTCCTACGGCATGGCGTACTGCACGTCGCATTCCGCGCGGGTGAACCCGAGCCGGGTGTAGAGGGCCACCCCGGCCGTGTTGCTGCTGTCGACGTAGAGCATGACTTGGCTCAAGCCCTGGTCTCGCAAGTGCCGCAAGCCGGCGACCGTGAGCGCGCTGCCCAGTCCTGAACCCTGCGTGCGGCCAGCCACAGCCAGCACGTACACCTCGCCGAGCTGCTCGCTGTGCACTTTCGTCCAGTGAAAGCCCGCCAAACCCTCGTCATCGAAAGCCAGCAGAAAGCCGGCCGGATCAAACCAGGGTTGCTGCAGTCGTTGGTCGAGGTCGACACGGGTCCAACCGCCCTGGTCGGGCAGGTCGACGAACGCCTCGGCGTTCAGCGCCAACCAAGCGTCGGTGTCGCCGGGTGTGAACGTCCGCAGCGAGAAGCCAGCGGGCAGCGGCCGATCGGGCAGAGCAGCCAGGTCTCGGGTGTAGCGGCACAGGCGCCGGACCTCAACCATGTTTGCGGCCAAACGG
This sequence comes from Candidatus Nanopelagicales bacterium, assembly GCA_037045455.1. Classification (GTDB taxonomy): domain Bacteria; phylum Actinomycetota; class Actinomycetes; order S36-B12; family UBA10799; genus JADKAV01. The sequence continues at coordinate 40,811 of JBAOIN010000005.1, forward strand.
CGGGCCTGCGGAAGATCCCCATGCGACCACAAGCGTGTGGTCGGGCCCCCTAGCCGCAGGACCTCTGACAACAACTCATGCCCCAGACCCTGGCCGCGCGCGGAAGGGTCTACCAGGATCTCGCCGACGTTCTCGGAGTCCAGAAATCCGTACCCGACGATCTCGTGGGCCTGACGGGCCAGCAGATGCCGCTGGCCCGGACCGCCCCGGGCTCGCAGGCTCAGGTAACTGTGTTCCGACAGGCTCGACACCCCATCGGCATCTCTGACCCGATCCAGCATCGCGTCGATGGCCGCGACCTCGGAACCGGACAGCGTCTGCTGCCAAGTGATGTCCGCACTCACGCGAGTTCGGTCTCGCGCTCCGCGTGCGGTGGCACCAGCCGGTACCCGACGTTGCGCACCGTGCCGATCAGGCTCTCGTACTCCGAGCCGAGCTTGGCGCGCAGCCGTCGCACGTGCACGTCCACGGTCCGGGTGCCGCCGAAGTAGTCGTAGCCCCATACCTCCTGCAGCAACTGCTGGCGAGTGAAGACCCGGCCCGGGTGCTGCGAGAGGTACTTGAGCAGTTCGAACTCCTTGTAGGTGAGGTCGAGCACCCGTCCGCGCACAGTGGCGGTGTAGCTGTTCTCGTTGATGAGCAACTCGCCGTGCTGAATTTCGGGCTCGCGGCCGTCGTCGCCAGTGGCCCGGCCTGCAGCCAGTCGCAAGCGGGCTTCCAGCTCCCCGGGCCCGGCGGTGTGCAGGACGATGTCGTCGACCCCCCAGTCGGCTGCGACAGCGGCCAGTCCACCCTCACCGAGGATGAGCAGCACTGGCATGTCCGACCCTGTCGCCTGGATCACCCGGCACAAGCTACGCGCGCCGGGCAGGTCGCGGCGCGCGTCCACGAGGATCAGATCGGCGGTCGGGCCGTCGAGCAGAGCGGTGGCGTCGGCCGGAATCACGCGGACCTGATGGGCCAGCAGTCCGAGCGCAGGCAGGATGTGATCACTGGGCTCGACCGCATCGGTCATCAGCAGGACACTGCTCACGAGCGCACCTTTCGGACGCCTTCACCATAGTGCAAGGCCGTGTGGACCAGGCCCAGCTCAGGCGGGGATGGCCTCACCCAGCGCCGCGATCACGTCAGCCTTGCGCGGCTGCCCGGAGGCCCGCTTGACGATGGCGCCGTCAGCATCGAGGACGAGGACGGTGGGCGTGCGCTGGACATCGAGCTCGCGGGCAAGTTCGAGGTGCTCGTCGACGTCGAGGTCGACGTGGGTCACGCCCGGAACCATTCCGGCGACATCGCGCAGGATCTGCCTGGTGGCCCGGCACGGCGCGCAGAACACAGACGTGAACTGCACCAGGGTGGCCTTCTCTCCCAGCGGCTGCCCGATCCGTTCGGCGGGCAAATGGGGAGTACTCGCGCTGTGTGCGCGCATGCGGCCGTCCCGCAGGTGCTTCCAGACGCCGAAGGCCGCCAGCAGGGCGAGCACGACGAGCAGCACCAGAATTCCGGACATGGTCACCACAACATAGTCGTGCAACGCATCATTCCCGGCAGCCGGGTTTGGGTGGACCATTCGTGCGGAGTGCCCGAACCGTCCGCCCGAATCACGAAACAGTCAACTCGCGCGTGCCGGGAATGTCCGGCGCTGGAACCGGCGTTTACGCTGGTGAGCAATCCCCACCTCCCTGGAGTTCTTTCGTGATCGATCCCCGTGGCACCCGCTTCTCGGCTGCCATCACCGTGCTCGTGCTCGCCGCTGTGATCCTGCTCGCGCCTGGTCCGGTGGCCGCCATGCTGCTGGCATTGCAGACGATGGTCTTCGCGATGGGCGCCATCCTCGGCCCGAGTGCACAGCCTTACGGCTGGATCTACCGCGCTCTCGTCCGGCCCCGGCTCAAAGCCCCGTCGCACATGGAGGACGCGCTGCCGCCGCAGTTCGCCCAAGCAGTGGGCCTGGGTTTCGCACTGGCTGCCACCGTGAGCATGCTGTTCGCCTGGACGCTCGGGGTCTGGATCTTCGCCGGGTTTGCGCTGCTGGCAGCGGCCCTCAATGCCATCTTCGGCTTCTGCCTCGGGTGTGAGATCTACCTGCGCATCCAGCATTTCCTGCCGCACAGCGCTATCCCCCCGGGGCAGCGCCGCCTGGACGAGTCGGCGGAGCCGTTGTGGACGCCGCGCGCCGAAGCCGTGGACGTCGAGAACGCCTGACGCGTGCGTAGTCTCGTCGTCCAGCTCACGACCGACGACCCGGAGAAAGTGGCAGCCGCGCTGACCGTCGGGATGACGGCCGCGGCCAGCGGTGCAGACGTCGCTCTGTGGCTGTCCGGTCCGGCCAGCTGGTTCGCGGTCCCGGGCCGGGAACCCGCGTACGACCTGCCGCATGCCCCAGACCTGACCGAGGCGCTGGACGTGATCGGGAGTGTGCGGGTGTGTAGCCAGTGCGCTGCCCGCAGGGGCCTGCAGGACGCCGACCTGCGGCCAGGGACAGCCATCGCCGGCGCAACCACCCTGGTCGAGGCACTGCTGGCCGACGGCGCGCAGGCCCTCACGTACTAGGCTGACGAGCATGACCGAAGTCCTGGGTTCCGCAGTCGAGACGTTCTATACGACCTTGCTCGTGCTCGTCGCCGTGGTGATCGGTTGGTTCGCGTTCTACGTCCTCTACCGGTTGTTCAAGAGCGACTGATGGATCTGCCCGAGCAGCTCCTGCCGCTGTCGTGGATGATCGGGCAGTGGGTGGGGGTCGGGACCGGCCAGTACCCGACGATCCAGGATTTCCGCTTCGGCCAGGAACTGTCGATCAGTTGTGACGGCCGGCCTTTCCTCGCGCTGCACTCGCGCTCCTGGTTGCTCGACGACGAAGGCAACCGGGTGCGGCCTACCGCCACCGAAACGGCCTACTTCCGGCCGCGTCCGGACAATGAGTTCGAAGCGCTCTTCGCCCACCCGGCCGGCTACTCCGAGGTGTGGCACGGCAAGGTCACGGTGCAGGCCATCGAGAACGCACGGATCACCCGGGCGAGCCTGGAAATGACCACCGATTCGGTGATGCGCACCGCCAGCGCGAAGGAGTACGTCGGGGGCCACCGCTTGTACGGCCTGGTGCCGGACGGCGACCTGGCGTGGACGTTCGACATGGCGGCTATGAGCGAGCCCTTGCAGAACCACCTTGCCGCCAAACTCACCCGTGTCGACTGACTTCGAGTCCGTGCTGCGGCAGGCCGGCTACCGCCGCACCCCGCAACGCCAGCAGGTGTGGGAAACGGTCGAACGTCTGCGGCACGCCACTCCGGAACAGATCGCCGAGACGCTGCCCGATGTCGATCCCTCGACGGTCTACCGGGCCCTGGAGGTTCTCGTCGACGTCGGGCTGATCACCCACACCCACATCGGCCACGGCCCACCCGTCTATCACGCAGTGGACCCGAAGCCGCATCTTCACCTGGTCTGTCAGAAATGTGGACGGCAGGAAAGTGCCGATGTCGCCCTGGCCGATGGGCTGGTTGAGGCGTTGCGCGCGCAGCATGGTTTTGTTCCGGATCTGGCGTATATGTCACTGCCGGGGTTGTGCCGGGAGTGTGCAGCCGGATAGTGCGGCACGGATTGCGCGGTCTTTGGGAAGGTCCGGCGGTCCAGCGGCGTTGCACACATCGTGGATCCCTTTGGCGAGCAGAAGTTGCTGGAAGCCGGGCAGGGCTACGTCCGTCTGACCGACCGGGCCGTGCTGGCCGTGACCGGCAGCGACCGGATTCCCTGGCTGGACTCGCTGACCTCACACCGGATCGTCGCCGGGGGAAGTTCGCAGGCGCTGGTCCTGGATCCGCACGGGCATGTCGAGTACGACCTGCACGTGGTGGACGAGGCCGATACGACGTGGCTGATCGTGGCGGCGGGGACCCAACTGCAGCAGTACCTGGATTCCATGCGATTCCTGATGGATGTCGCAGTCACGCCGGTTGAACAGGATGTCTACTGGGTGCCTGTGCGGGAGGCTGTGCCCGGGCACCCGACCTGGCTCATTCCTACGGAGTTCGCTGGGCTTGGTGTCACCGAGTCGGGCGCGGACCGCGGTGGTGACGCGAGCAAGTACGTCCCCCACCGACCAGCGGCGTTCGTCGGGGCCGAGGTGATCGGGTGGCACCCGGACGGCCCGGAGTGCAGCCGCTGGGCCTACGACGCTCTGCGGATCGCCGCGGGCGTGCCGGAAGTCGGTGCGGACACAGACGCCCGCAGCCTGCCCCACGAGCTCGGGCTGATCGGTCCGGCCGTGCACCTGGCGAAAGGCTGCTACCGGGGGCAGGAAACGGTTGCCCGCTTGCACAACATGGGCCGGCCGCCACGACGCCTGGTACTCGCCCATTTCGACGGCGCCCTACCCGATCCGGGGGCCGACGTGCTGCGCGACGACAAAGTCGTTGGCACAGTAGGAACAGTCGCCCACCATTACGAACTCGGGCCGATCGGCTTGGCCGTCGTCAAGCGGTCGGTTCCGGTCGAAGCGGAACTACAGGCCGGCGGGATCGCCCTGGCCCAGGAGGAGATCGTCAATGCCCAACTCTGATGGCGTCACCATGTACACCACGACGTGGTGTGGCTACTGCGTGCGGTTGAAGTCGCAGATGCAGCGCGAGGGGATCGCCTTCGACGAGGTGAACATCGAGCGCGACGAGACTGCCGCCCAGTTCGTCGGATCGGTCAACGGCGGGAACCACGTGGTGCCCACGGTGCTGTTGCCGGACGGTTCCACGTTGACCAATCCGAGCATTCACGAACTCAAGGCCGCGCTGAGCTGAGAGTGTTTCGCCGCGTCAACCTGGGCCGGAATTCTCAGGCTGGCGGGTAGACACCCATCTGCTTGGCCTTGTCGGTCTGCCAGAAGATATCGGCGATCTCGTCGATGTAGGCGACCAACTGTTCTCCGGCAGCCGGGTCCACGGTCTTCTTGGCCTCTCCGGCCTGGTGGATGGCCTTCCAGAACAGCTCGTGCAGGTTCGGGAACTGCGCGAAGTGCTCCGGGGCGAAGAAGTCGGCCCACAGCACCATGAGGTGGTGCTTGGCCAGCTCGGCGCGCTCCTCCTTGATGGCGATGGCGCGGGCGCGGAAGACCTCGTCGTCGGACTCCTGGTACTTCTTGGCCGACTTGAGGACCGACAGCGCCTCGATCTTGGCCTGCGCGGGGTCGTACACACCGCAGTACAGATCGCAGTGGGCGTGGGCGACGGTAGCGGAGGCGAACAACCTGCCGAGCATGGGCTACTCCTTCATAGATGGGCTTCCTTAGGTGACCCTACAATCTTGCAGTGCCCATCCATAAGGGGATGATCCGCCGCTTCGTGGTAGCTGACCGTTCGATGGAACCCACACTGCGCGCCGGGCAGGGCTTGCTGGCCACCCGCCTTGGCCGTGCGAAGCCCGGACAACTGCGCTGCTTTCAGCGCGGCGACCTGTGGCTGGTCAAGCGCGTCAGCGAGGTTCACCCCGACGGACGAATGACGGTGACCGCCGACAATCCCGACGGGACCGACTCCCGGCACTTCGGCGCCGTGTCGCAGGCGGGGAGTTACCGGGTGCTGGTCGCCATACCGCTACGGCTGATGTGATCGGGATCCTTCTCACCAGTGACGTCCGATTCGATCGCCCGTAGACTCGCAGGCACGCGTGAGGAGGCCGGCGTGACGCACACCCGCCCGGACAGCGACTGGTATCGAGACCTGTCGCTTATGGCCGGTGACGTCTTCTACGTGATGCGCACAGCACCGGATCAGGGTCTGGAGTTCATGACCGACAGCGTGCTCGACGTCCTGGGTTACTCGGCGCAGCAGATGTGCGACGGCGGCCTGGACTTCATGCTGTCCATCGCCGATCCGCGCGACGCCGACGACCTCCTGCACGCGGTTTCGATCGCGCCCGGTGAGTCGCACTACCTGGAGATGCGCTGGCAGCATGCCACCGGCCGTGTGGTGGTGGCCCAGCACTGGATGCGCAAGGTCGTGCGTCCGGATGGGTCGGAGGCGATTGAGGGCAACACCCGCGAAGTGACGGCGTTGCGGCTGCTGGAATCGGAGCTACGTGAGTCCGAAGACCGCTTCCGCAATGCGATGGAGCACGCGGCCATCGGCATGTGTCTGGTCTCCCCCGCCGGTCAGTTCCTGGGAGTCAACCAGGCGTTGTGCGAGTTGCTCGACCGCGACGAGGTGACCTTGCGCGACACCACCTGGCAGACCCTGACCCACCCGGGCGATCTGCACACTGACGTCTCGCTGGTCGATGACGTCCTGTCCGGCCGGCGGGACTCCTACCGGCTGTTGAAGCGGTTCCTGCGTCCGGATCAAACGGTCGTCTGGGGGGACATCTCGGTGTCGTGCGTGCGCGATGAGGGAGGGCGGGCGCGCTATCTGGTGACACAGATCGTCGACGTCTCTGCTCAGATGGAGGTCGAACAGGCGCTGCGCGACTCGGAGGCGCAGTATCGCCGCAGCGAGGCCGCCGCGCAGGCCGACCGCGCTCGGCTGCAGGCCGTCATGGACGCGATGGTCGACCCGCACTTCCTGATCGGCCCCATCCGGGATGGCGCGGGGGAAATCGTCGACTTTCGCCTCAAGGAAGCCAACGATGCTGCACTGGCCCATACCGGCATCACACGCGAGCAGATCCTCGACGTCACATTGCAGCGGATGCCAGGGCACGGTGAGCCGTTCATCGACAAGTTCGCCCGAGCGATCGAGACCGGCGAGGCACTGGTCGAGGACGCGGCCATCTTCATCAGTCCGCGACATCCAGACGTCGTCCGGCGATTCGACATCCGGGCAGTGCGGGTCGGTGACGACCTCAGCCTGACCATGCGCGACGTGACGCAGCGCGAGGAGGCCGCCAAGCTCATCGCCGATTCCCAGGAGCGCTACCGCCTGCTCGCCGAGAACGCCACGGACATGATCTTCCGGCTCGACCTGCACGGCATCGTCGAGTGGGTTTCGCAGGGAGTGACCCCGATCCTTGGCGGATCTGCGGAGTCCTACCTGGGCCGCGACATCATCAACCTCGTCGCGCCAGTCGACCGGGAGTCCGGGCTCGCCGCGTTCCGCGAGGCCCGGGACGGACTGCGCTCCACGATGCGGCTGCGACTGCTCGACAGCGCCGGTCATCCCCGCTGGATCGAAGCCAACCTGCGCGTGGTCACCGGCGCCGACGGCGTCGTGCACTTCGTTGGTGGGTGCCGTGACATCCAGACCGAGATGGAGGCGCTGGCCGAACTCGACCGGCGGGCTCGCACCGATCAGCTGACGGGACTGTTCAACCGGGATGAGGCGCTCACCCGGTTGCGGATTCTGCTGTCCAGCGAACGCGGTGGACCGGTCGCCGTGGCGTTCTGCGACGTCGACGCGTTCAAGCAGGTCAACGACTCGCTGGGCCATGCCGCGGGGGACGCCCTGCTGGTCGAGACGGCCCGTCGGATCCGGGGCATCGTGCGCGACGGTGACGTCATCGCCAGGGTCGGCGGGGACGAGATCCTGGTCGTGCTGCCCGGCGTTCACACCCTGGAGCACGCCCTGCTCATCGGCGAGAAACTGCGCAACTGCCTTCACGATCCGGTCGAGACCGAGACTGGGACAGTGCGGTCGACCCTGAGTGTGGGCATCACGGTGGCGCTGCCCGGCGAGGACGCCGAGGACGTCACCTCCCGCGCGGACGCAGCCATGTACAAGGCCAAGCAGGCCGGGCGAGACCGGGTCATGGGGGCCTAGCGCCCACTCACCGCCAGATCGAGACCAAGGCCCCAGCAGCCGCGACCACCAGTAACACCCGCCACGTGGGCCAGTTGCGCATCACCAGCAACGCCGGCAACCACGGCCAGCGCGACAGCGACCCAGTCGAGGGTGTTCACCACCGGCACCGTCATGGTGAACGGACCGCTGTCGATGGTCCGGGTGTCGAAGAACGTGTGCAGCGCGAACCAGGCGGCAAGATTGGCGATGACCCCCACCACGGCCGCACTCACCGCCGTCAACGCGTCGTGCAAGCCGCGGTTGTGCCGCAGGGCCTCGACGTAGGGTGCGCCCGCGAAGATGAACATGAAGCACGGCAGGAAGATGACCCACAACGTCACCACCGCCCCCAGGACTCCGGCCACCAGCGGCGGCAGCGTGCCCGGCGCGTCAAACGCGGCGAGGAAGCCCACGAACTGCAGGACGAGGATCAGTGGACCGGGGGTGGTCTCGGCCAGGCCGAGCCCGGTCGTCATGTCGGCAGTGGAAATCCAGCCGAAGTTCTGCACGGCTTGTTGAGCGACGTAGGTCAGGGCGGCGTAGGCACCACCGAAACTCAGCAGCGCAGTCTTGGAGAACAGCACTGCGATCTGCGCCAGGACATGATCAGCCCCGAGACCGGCGAGCAGCAGACCGACCAGGCCGAGCCACAGAACCAGGCAGAACAGCTGCCGCGACCAGCGCGCGACGGGCTGCCGGCTGCGGTACGGCCTCGTCCTCGTCGGGCACCCAGTGCTCGGCCGGCCCCCGGCCCATCAGCCACCCCACCAGGCCGGCAGCGATGATCACGATCGGGAAGGGCACTGCCAAGAAGAACAGCGCCCCGAAGGCAGCCACCGCCAGCATCACGAGCCGGGTCGAGCGCAGCGTCCGCCGCCCCACTCGGATCAGGGCTTGGACGACGATCGCAACCACTGCCGCTTGCAAGCCGAACAGCAGACCCGCGACCCACGACACTTCGCCGTAGACCGCATACACAACCGAGAGGCCGAGCATGACCACTGCGCCCGGCAGGATGAACAGCAGCCCCGCGACCAGCCCCCCGCGAATCCCGTTGAGCAACCATCCGACGTACGTGGCCAGTTGCTGCGCCTCCGGACCGGGCAGCAACATACAGAAGTTGAGCGCGTGCAGGAACCGCCGCTCACTGATCCAGCCGCGCTCGTCCACGACCTCCCGGTGCATCACAGCGATCTGGCCGGCAGGGCCGCCGAAGCTGTTCAGTCCGACATAGGTCCAGACCCGGGCGGCCTCGCGCAAGGTGGGCACTCAGGCAGCCTATGGCCGCCGGGCGTGCGAGAACTACGGGCTCGGGGTGCTGGTGACCGTTGAGGTCTCCGTGGCTGTCGCCGTCGCCGTGGACGTCGACGTCTGAGTGGCCGTGGCCGTCTCGGTCACCGTCTTGGTCGGCCGCGGTGAGGGGCTCTCCGTGACGGTCTCGGTGGCGGTCGGGGTCTTCGAGGGCTCAGGCTGCGCGTCGCCGCCGCTGGTGAGGAACCACACCAGCCCGGCCAGCACCACCAACGCCGCAAGAACCGCCGCGACGATCCAGCCCGCGGACGACCTCTTCTCCACCACTGGCTCGATCTCGGCCCACTCCAGATACACCACGGAACCCCGCGGGACCCAGGTTCCGGGCATAGGGCTCTGACCAGTCACGTGAGTGGCCGGCTGGCCAGGTGCGGGCGGCTGGCCTGTGAACGTTGCAGGCACCTGACCCCACTGGCTGGGTACGCCGGGCACTGGCTGGCCGGGCGCTGCCTGGGCCTGGAAGTTCGGCGCCAGTCCGGCTTGTCCGACGATGTTGAACGCGACCTCGGGGCTCAACCCCACGGCCTGCGGGACCTGCACACTGTCGATCGGCTGCTGCGGCCACGTCGTCATGAACGGCACCGTACCGCCTGCGGTGCGTCATTGCGGCGCTCAGACAACCGCGGCGGGCCAGGCGTCGCGATCCGGTTACCGCCGGTGGGCCAGGAAGTAGGCGATCGGCCCCACTGGTTGCACGAACAGGGCCATCCCCCAGACGACCTTGCGCCCGTGCACCTGCTCGGCGGGCCGCCTGATCAGGTCGACCATCGCGGCGGTGGTGAGCACGACCTCGACGGCAGCCAATCCCGTGAGGGCCACCTGCTGGCCACCGCTCAAATCCGACCACTTGCGGTTGCTCATCGCGCGTCCCGCTTCGCCTGCCGGCGGGCACCGGTGGCCCGGGTGCTGGCGCGCTGCTTGGTCGTGCGCGGGGACCTCAGAGCAGCGTCACCGCGCTTGGCCGGCTTCGTCGCGCGCGGCGCTTTGGGTTGGGGCGCGGCCGCTGCCGGCTTCTGCCCGGCCTTGGCCGCCTTCGCTGCTGCCAGCCGCTCGGCCTTGAGCTCATCGGCAGCCTGCTTGGCCAGCGCACCCAACCGCCGGCTCACCCGGGCCAGCGCATCCTCAAACACCTCGGCCTTGTCCCGTCCGGCTTGATTCTTGCCGTACGCCTTGCCCCGCCCGCCAGCCGTGCGCACGCGCTCGGCACCACCCCGGCGGTACATGCCGGTGTACTTGTTGCGTGCCCGGCGGATGCGGTTGTGCAACTCGGCGACGGCGTCCTCGTCCAGGCCAGCCATGGCGTGGGTGGTGGTCTCCAAAACGAGCATTCGCTCAGGGTCGGTGAGGATGGCCAGTTGGGACTTCTGCATGCCGTCAGATTATCGGAAACGATCAGTGGTACAGAAGGTGAACATGTCGTGAACTTCGCCCGGCAGGTTTACCTGCCGTTGTTCCAGCGATCACCATGAAAGTAACTGATTTGTAACGTGGAAGGTATACCCGGGTGGACTGGACTCTCATCACGATCGCTGTGCTCATCGGCGCGGCCCTCATCTTTGATTTCACCAACGGATTCCACGACGCCGCCAACTCGGTCGGCACCGTCGTCGCCACCCGCGCGCTGCCGGCGAAGTGGGCTCCCGCGTTCTCCGCGTTCTTCAATTTCGTCGCCCTGTTCGTCGTGGGCACCGCGGTTGCCAGCACGGTAGGCAAGACGGTCAAGGCGGAATACGCAGGTGAGGCGGTCATCTTCGCCGCCCTCTTCGCGGCGATCGCCTGGAACTACATCACCTGGTACATCGGCATGCCCTCCTCGTCCAGTCACGCGATCATCGGCGGGCTCGTCGGAGCCGGCTTGGCTGCCGGCGGCATGGCTGCCATCTCGTGGAGCAGCGTGGAGAAGGCGGCCATCGGCATCGTTGCCAGCCCGTTCGTCGCGTTCACGATCGCGTTCATCCTGATGTATCTGATCTTCGGGATCCAGAAGCTGTTCAAGATGCATGACGACCACTCCGGGGTTCAAGGGTGTGCAGCTGATTTCGGCCGCTGCCCTGTCCTTCGGCCACGGCGCGAACGACGCGCAGAAGACCATGGGTGTCATCGGGGCGCTGCTGCTGGGAGCCGGCTACACCGACTTCGCCGCCGACGGCAAGACCATCGTGCTGCCGCTGTGGGTTGAGCTGGCCGCCTACTCCGCGATCGCGCTCGGTACGTTGTGGGGCGGTTGGAAGATCATCGAGACGATGGGCCTGCGAATCACCACCCTGCACGCCAACTCCGGCGCCGCCGCCAACATCGGCGCTTCGACGGCCATCTTCGGTGCCACCGCCATGGGCGCCCCGATCTCCACGACGCAGGCCGCCGCCAGCTCCGTGGTCGGTGCGGGTGTCTCCTCCGGCAAGGGCGCGAACTGGAAGGTCGTCGGCGAGATGGTGCTGGCCTGGGTGCTGACCATCCCGTTCGCCGCCGCGATCTCGTTCGGCATGTACTGGCTGACCCAGTTGCCCACGTTCGGCGCCTGGATCGCCGTCGGTGCCGTGGTCATCGCGTTCACCATCTGGGTGGTCAAAGCGATGCGCTCCACCGTTCACGCCGACGACATCATCGCGGAGATCCCCAGCGAGAAGGAGCTCGGGGAGTTCGACCAGGACCCGACTCCGCACCTGAAGGGCACGCCGCCGGTCGCGTAGGCGTTGCTGCTGCCATGGGACTGAGCGGCCGAAGCGGGTGTACATCCGTTAGACCTTCGACCATCGGTTAGCGACAAATCGGGCAATTCGGCCTAACGGATGTTCGAAGGTCTAACCGATGGAGGAGTCACCAGTTCATGGTGATCGGCCTGCGCACTGGACGACCTCCCGCATGCCGTACGCGACTGTCCACCTTGCCGTGATCGAACAGTTGTGACCACACGACCCGGATCAGACGGTAGCCCTCGGCCTCAAGATCGCCGTCCCGGATCTTCTCCTGCACGACCTTGCGTGGTCCATAGGTCGCATATTTGTCCTGGCCGTCAAACTCGACACCGAGCCGGGTTCCTCTGATCAAGAGGTCCAGCCACGCTTCCCGCTGCCCGAGAACGACGTGGAACTGACTGACGACGTCGTAACCGAGGTTGCTCAGTACCAAACGACTCCAGGTCTCACCGGGCGATTCCGACAACGGGTCGGCATTGTCGGCAACCCAGCGAACACGCTGAACGCGCGTTGTGCCAGCCAGTTCATCAGCCACGCGATGCAGATCGGAAGAATCACACCAATCGCCGGCCAACAGGGCATCGGCGACGATCAGCGCGCCACGCGAACTGAGCAGCCGCGCACAGTCAGCCGCAACCCGGGCGGGCTGCGAGATCAGCACGTCACCGACCTCTTCAGCCGGCCCGGGTGGCATGACCACGAGATGTTCACCGTATGCACCGCGCGCGATATTGCGCACATAGACCTTGCGTGGGACGGCAGGCAGCGGAATCTTCAGCAATGCGGCCGCTGAAGGACCAGCTAATGCCGCGCCAGGCTTCAGTTGATCCAATACGCCCAGGCAGCGATCCGCGTAGCGTTCCCACGGTTCTTTCGCCTCACTGAACACGCCGGGCAGAACTCGCCGCTGCTTCTTGCGAATCGCTGCAGCCTCTCGGTTGGAGAGGCCCACAGCTTTGACATTCGATGTGCGGAACATGGGGCTGAGCCTCGCCCGGGTTGAGCGTCGGCGCGAGCAGCACAGGGCATCTGTGGACAGCCGTTAGACCTTCGACCATCCGTTAGCGACAAATCGGGCAATTCGGCCTAACGGATGTTCGAAGGTCTAACGGATGCCGACGATTCAGTGCTGCCACCAACGCCGCGGTTCCGGCTCCGGGTCGCAGTAGCCCGGGGTGGCCTCGTCGTCCGCCGCGATCTGCTCGGACTCCACCTCGTCCTCGGCCTGGGGGTGGGATTTGCCCTCGATGGCAAACTCCTTGCGCGCCGCCCGCGACCCGGCCGAGATGCTGTGCCACATGCGCCCGTCACCGAGCTGCTCGAGAAAACCGGAGCGCTTGAGCACCTGGCGGGCCTGGAAGAACACCCGCACCAGATACAACGCAACACCGCGCTGTTCCAGGCGAGTGCGGATCAACTCGAGGGCGTCCACACTGGTCGTGTCGAGCTGGCTGGTGGCCTCCAGGTCGAGCAGCACTGCCCGCAGGTCCGGCTCGGCGTCGGCCTGCTCGAGCACACCGTCGGCAATCTGGCTGGCGTTGGCCCAGAACAACGGCGCGTCCAGTCGCAGCACCAGCAGCCCGTCGTAGGTCTTGCGCTCCGTGTGCCCGCGGATGCTGCCCCACGCCGCTTTCTCGTCGGGGACTTTGCCCATCACCTCAAGGTCGATCCGGCTTGAGCGGTAGACCAGCCCGAGCACCGCCAGGGCGACCGCAGTCAGCAAGCCGTAGAGCGGGCCGAGCAGCAGGACCCCGATCAATGCGGCAACTGCCGAGGTGAAGTCATTGCGCCGTACCTTGCGATAGCGCTGCAGCGCACCGACGTCCATGAGTCCCCACACGGCCTGGATCACGATGGCCGACAGCACGCAGCGCGGCAGTGGCTCCAAAGCGCCGGCGAATGCGATGAGCGCCAGCACCACGATCACCGCTGCGGCGATGCCCGTCACCTGCGTCTTCGAGCCGGCCCGCTCGGCCGCGGCGGTCTTGGACAGCGACCCGGCCACCCCCATTCCGCCCAGCACACTGGAGCCGATGTTGGCGGCACCGGTAGCCACGAGCTCCTGATTCGTGTCGACGCTGTAGCCACCGCGAGCGGCCAGCAGCCGGGCGGCAGAGACCCCTTCGGCCAGCCCGACCAGAGGCCAACGCCAGCCCGCCGGTGATGATCTGCGGCACGTCCCCCAAACCCACCCCCGGTAGCGATATTCCAGGCAGGCCAGTCGGCACCGAGCCCACAGTGGCCACGCCGCGGCCGGCCAGCCCGAACGTGTCAGACGCGGTGATCGCGGCGACCAGCACGATCAACCCCCACGGCAGCCTCGGCGCGAAGCGGGCACCAAGGAACAGCGCCGCCAGCGCGGCGACGCCGATCGCGGCCGTGAGCGGGTTGATGTCGCCCAGCGATGTGAAAATCGACCAGGCTCGGCTCAGCACGTCGCCCTTCACCGGCGGCATGCCCAGCAGACTGGGAATCTCGCCGAGGATGATGAGCAGCACCAAGCCGAACACGAAGCCGGTGACGATCGGCCGGGACATGAACTCGGCGGCCCAGCCCAGCTTGAACAGCCCGGCCAGGATCAGCGACACGCCGGCCGCAAGGGCCAGCGCCGAGGTGTAGGCGACGGCCTTGGCCGGGTCGCCTCCCGCAAGGTCAGCGATCAGCGAGCCGGACAGCACCGACACGGTGGATACCGGTCCGACTACCAGCCGCGGCGAGGAGCCGAAGACCGCATATCCGATCAGCGCTAGCGGGATCGAGTACAGACCGACCAGCACTGGGACGCCGGCGATTCCCGCGTAACCCAGCGACTGCGGCATCGCCAACGCGGCGACGACCACGCCCGCGAGAATGTCCGCACCCAGGTAGCGCACGGGGTAGGTCCTGATCCAGCTCATGATCGGAACCCGCACATCCGCATTGTGGCGCGTTGGGGCCATGTTCACCCGTTAGTTGCCTCACGGCCACACAAACGGCGCGCAATAGGGTGCCAGTCATGGAGCAACACACCCTTCCCAGTCGGCGGCTGGCCGGCGTGGCCGTGATCGCCTTCAGCTCCGTCGCGTGGTGGCCGGCATTCACGCTGGGCGCCTGGGGCACCGTCTTCTTCTCGCAAGTGATGAGCCTGTGGGCGGTGTCCACAGCAGCCTTCGTCCTGGTTGCCCTGAGTGTCGACCTGCGGCGGCGGTGGCGCTGGTGGGCGATCGCGCTGCTGGTTCCGACCGGCTGGTTGCTCCTGGCACTGGAGGTCGCGCCGGGCAAGTACGCCGCTCCCGCGTGGCTGGCAACGCTGGTCACGCTGTTCGGGGCTCCGGCCATGATGTGGATCCTGGTGCGATTCGCGGCTCCCGATCTGGTCGAGGACGCCGAGCCGCGCGATCGGATCACCGTCATCGCAGCGGTCCTGGTGGTCGTGCTGGGCGCGTTCGGCGTAGGCAAGTACCAGCAGGAATTCTTCACCTGCGGGGACTTCATGATCAGCGGAAACTCACAGCCGCCGGGCTGCACACCGGGTGACCCGTCGCTGGACATCTTGCGTCGTTGAGGCGGTTCCCGGTAAGCGGACTGCCGTTCAAGCACTCGTCAGGAATCCCCGATAGATGAGCCGTAGGCTTCTTGGGCACCGCAAGATCAAACTTTGGAGAAGATTCCGTGCGCTGGTTCACTTCCGTTGTCGCCACAGCCATGCTCACCACAGGATTGGGTGCGGCAGCCGTCCCGCCGGCACACGCGGCGGCCGGCATCACGCTGGACAAGACTGCGCCCGCTTCGGTGCTGCTCGGCAAACCCGTCCCCTACACGCTGAAGGCCAGCAATCCTGCGGGGAACGACCCGCTGTACAACGTCAGCTTCTCCGATGTTCTGCCCGCCGGCTTCGAGTACGTGGGGCCCACGAACCCGGCCTCGGCGGGTGAGCCGGCGATCAGCACTGCACCGGGTGGGCAGACCGTGCTCACGTGGACGAACATCACCGACCTGCAACAGGCGTCGTCGTTCACGATCGACTTCAAGGCCAAGCTGAAGGATCCGCTGCCGACCACGATCGTGCCCACCGACACCAACACGGCGTACGTGTCCGGCTCGACGAATGAGCGCGACGTGCCGAAGTTCAACGCCGACGGTACGCCCAAGGCGGGCTTCATCAGCAGCAACGACACCGCCTCGACCGCACGGGCGCCTTTCGAGGTCGTGAAACAGAGCTCCAACAGCCCCGAGGGCGAGTTGCTGCGTGGCGTCCACGACCAACGCTCGACCTATACGCTGACAATTCGCAACAACGAGGCAGTGCCCACCAACAACGTGACCGTCACCGACTACCTACCAGCCGGCCTGGAATTTCTCGGCTGCGGTGACGAGGACAACTCGCAGGTGGTGACCGAGGAGTACACCGGCTCCGGGCCGCTGGGAACACCGGCCGTGAACCCCACTCCATGCCCGGCGCCGGTGAGCGTCGAGACCGTCGACAGCCCGCAGGACGTGCCGGGACTCGGTGATCTCAGCGGCGTCTACACGGCCGTCACCTGGAACGTCGGCACGCTAACACCCACGGATCCCCCGACCGAGATCAAGTACGTCGCCGGCATCCCGTTGTTCGAGAACACGATGTCCTGGCCGAGCGGCCAGGTCCCGGACACCGACGGGCCGCAGGGCTCGAACCTGGACAACAACAACGGCACCTCCACTCGGGAGGGCATCCCCGAGCACTCGCTCACGAACCGGGTCTCCGCCTCCGGCGTGTTCACGGGTACCGCAGCGACCAATCCGGTGGTAGTCACCGAGGACCACACGGTCACGATCGAGGACGTCCGGATGCAAAAGGACGCGGACTCCAAAACGTTCACGCCAGGCGACACCGTCGACTTCACGTTCACTATCGAGGCCAGCGAGTACATGAACGCCGACGGCATCGACGTGATCGACACGCTGCCGGATGGCTACTGCCCGCTGGCACTGACCGAGAACTACTGGCCCGGCGGCCCGGCTGGCTGCGCTCCCGGCGTGGGCCCGCAGGTCAGCACCAATGGCGGGGCGGCCCAACCGCTGGGGTACGCCGCCGGCACACAATGGAACACCAACGCCTACACCGTGAAGCTGGATCCGGTCTCGGTGCTGGCCAACAAGCAAACCGTCATCACTTTGCCGGCCCGGATGCTGGCGACGTACCGTGCAACGGGCAAGCCGACGGTGGCCGGGGACTCGTTCGAGGACAATGTCGAGCTGCTCGCTACCACCGAGCCGATACCGTACGTGGACGGCGACCGGGTGCCGGTGGGTGACGACTCCCAGTACACCCAGGGCACTCCCCTGCCCACGATCAGCAAGCAGATGAAGCAACGCGCCGCTCCGCCCGACTACCCCACGGGCATGAAATGCGATCCGAGTGTCGCTCCGGTCTACCAAGACGCGGCTGACATCGCCGAGGCGGACAGCCAGTTCCGCAAGGGCGACGTGATCTGTTTCAAGCTGCGCGTCGACTTCCCCTCATCCGTCCAGACGAAGAACGCCGTGGTCACCGACTTCCCGCCGGTCGACACCGAATTCGTCACGACCAATGACCCCGTGACGGGCAACAACGCCTACGCGCTCACGACTGCGAACAACGTCAACGTCAGTGTCGACCTGACCCCGACCAAGTTCGTCCTCACCCTCGGCGATGGCGGCTTCGTGCCTGCGGGCGGAGTCTTCGAAGCGACGTTCGCCGTGCAGGTCCTGAAGCCCGGGACCGGCACCAAGCCGGAGATCACCGGCAACCTGATGAAGATGCGCACGGAGAACACCGCCGGTGTCGCACAGTCCTACCGTGATCAGGCGGACTACGGGTTGGTCCCGCCCCCGGACCTGTCCATTGCGAAGGGCGTGCGGCAGACCACCGCGCCCGCTGGCACCTGGAATCCCCCGCAGGACAACAAGCCGGTGCAGCAGGGGTCCACGGCGTACTTCCAGATCGACATCGCGAACAACCCACGCAATCTGCCGGGTGCGGATTACTCCGTGCGCGGCCTGCAGGTGTGGGACGCGCTGCCCACACAATTGAGCTGCAGCAACGTGGACCTCGGCTCCCTGCAGTGGATCAAGCCTGGGACCGCGACCGTTGCCGCGCTGCCCGCCGGCGTTGGGGTGACCTGTGACGCAGGCATGCTCAAGTGGGTATTCCCCACTCCGGACTCCGCCAACGACTACTCAGTTGCCAGCGGCCAGACGGTTTCGCTGATCTACCCGATGACCATCCCGAACGAGGCCAGCGTCAGTACGAACTACCAGAACACTGCCTATGTCCGCAGTTTCGACGCGTTCACCGACATCCCGAACCAGACCGCGACCTACTTTCCCAAGAACAACGTCGACCCATCGGTCCCGGTCGAGGACCAGGACACTCCGCCGCTGAAGGACCCTTCGAACGTCTACATCAAGAACGTCACAATGGCCAAGACCGCCGACACCAGCGTCAACGAGACCGGCAACAACCTCAAGACGCAGGCGACTATCGGCGAGACGATCACCTACACCTACTCGGTGACCATCCCGGCCAAGTCGACCGTTTACCAGGGTGAGCTGTGGGACGAGCTGCCCTCCGGGATTGGCCTGGTGTCCATCGACGACTGGGGCCGCGACGGCTTCACCGACAAGCCAGCGGGGTTCACGCTCAACACGGATATCGGGACCAACCCAACGGGCAAGCTGACCTTCCCCAACCCCTATAGCAACGACACGAACGCCGACCAGGTGTTTGCGGTCAAAGTGACAGCCAAGCTGCTGCCCGCCGCGATCTCCTGTGCGACCAGCCCGTGCGTGGTGCCACCGGCACCGGGCACCGGCACCAAGCTGACCAACAACGCCAAGTTCCGCAGTTATACGCAGGCGGTGGGCGGTTCGGCGCTAAACCGGCAGATCGGCTACGACATGGAGATCGTGCAGCCGAACCCCAGTGTCTTCAAGCTGGTGGACCCGACGCAGATGACCTCGGCCGATCAAGAAATCAACGTGTCGATTCCGTTCAGCAACTCGAGCGGGCGGCCACCGCTGCACGACTGGCAGGTCAAGGACTGTCTGCCAGAGCCGTTTGAACTGGTTCCGGGCTCCATATCGACCGTGCCGAGCGGGCTGAACGTCGATAACGTAAGTGGCTGCCTCATTATCAGTGGCGATGCCACACACACAGCGATCCCTGCCGGCGGCGTCCCATACTCAGTCGCCTTCAAGATCAAGGCGAACACCTCGCTGCCGGCCGGCCAGACGTACACGAACACCGCCACACTGACCGGCAGCAGCATGCCGGGTGACGTGACTGGGGAGCGCCTGTACACGACCGAGACCAAGGCCACCTGGAAGTCCCCTGGCTCGGGCATCAAAAAGCAAACAGACCCGGATACCGCGACCATCGGCGAGCGATTCACCTCGAAGATCACGGTCGACATCGCGAAGAACCTCAACTACTACAGTGCTGGCGTTGTCGACACGTTGCCCGCGGGTGTGAACCCGGCGTCCGTGCAACTGGTCGGGATCACCTGCAAGAACGCCGACACCACGGCGTGCGGTATCGGTGGGACGCCACTGACCCCCTCGGGGCAGAAGATCGGCTGGTCGTTCGGCGACATCCTCGCGGCCTCGCAGCACCGGACCGTGACCATCGAGTACACGGCGGTTGTGGCCGACGTAGTGGGCAACAAGGCCGGCGGCAAGCTGACAAACAGCGCCAAGCCCTACTGGAGCCCGACGCAATTGCCGAACCCGCCGACCACCATCGCCGGCTTCGAGGCATTGCCTGGCACAACCAACCCGGTGAGTGACACAGTCACGATCGTCGAGCCTGACCTCACCATCGCCAAGACCGTGAACGACCTCGAGACGATCAGCGCCAACCCTGACGACACGTTCACGTACAGCATCGAGGTGACGAACGGCAGCGGCGTGAACGTCAGCACCGCCTACAACATCGACGTCACTGACACGCTGCCCCCTCACGTCGAGGTGGCTGGGCAACTTCCCCAGGGCTGCGCCGTCAGCGTTGACGGCCGGAAGGTGACCTGTTCGATCGGAATCCTGCCCCAGGGGGCATCGGCGACGTTCTCCTTCGAGGCCCGATTGACCCCGGGCGCCCAGCCGGGCACAGCGGAGGTCAACAGCGCCAAGATCGACTCGTACAACAGCCTGCAGAACGACCAGGGCCGTGAGTACATCGGCCCCAGTGACACCGCAACCGTGAACCCGGTTCTGCCGGTGCTCACGATCACGAAGGACAACTCCGACGACCAGGCCTACATCGGCTCGCCGTACACCTGGACGATCGTGGTTTCCAACGCGTCCGGTGAGCGACAGCGTACAAGCCGGATGTCGTGGACACGTTGCCGCCGAACTGGACCTACAACACCGGTTCAGCGAAGGTGACGATCAGCGGCGGCTCGACGACCCAGGTCGACCCGACGACGATCTCGGGGCAGACCCTGACCTGGACCGATCTGGCCGACCTGGCCGACGGCAAGACACTCACGATCACGCTGACCGCGACACCGGGTCCGAATGTGGTCACCAGTCCTGGCGTCGGGCTCGGCACCCATCACACGAACACGGCGATGACTAGTTGGGATCTCGGTCCCACGGCCGCCTGGGGCACTGACGAGTCCGAGAACGCGACCGCCTACACCGAGATCGCCTCGGCCGACCTGCAGACTCGTGAAGACCCACGAGACTGACTACCCGAAGACGTGGAACGTCGGCGCGGATGAGGTCGTCCCGGGCACGGACTTCGTGTGGCGGATGGATGTCACGAACAACGGGCCCGACCCCAGCATGGGACCGTTCACCATCGAGGACACGCTGCCGGTCGGCGTGACGTACAACAGCGCCGGGAGCGACTGGTCCTGCACGCCCAACGGCCAGGTCATCACCTGCACAACTGGACAGGCCGGCCAGACGCTGGCGAAGGGCTCGTCCCTGCCGCCGTTGCTGCTGCACGTCAGTGTCGCCCTCGATGCCACCGGGCGATCTGAAGAACACCGCCAAGGTGACCGGCCCTACCTACGACCCGAAGCCGATCAACAACAGCGACGACGACACCGTGACGCCCCGACCGCTGGCCGACGTGGCCATCGAGAAGAGCCGCACGAAGCCGTACGTCGTGGGCGGTCAGGTCACCTACACACTGACGGTGACGAACAACGGCCCCTCGGTTTCGGTCGCGCCGATCACGGTCGAGGACACTCTGCCCGCCGGGCTGTCCATCGCCTCGATCGACAGCGGCGCCTGGGATTGCACGCCTAAGAGCGGACCGGCGACGAAGATCACTTGCACGAGTGACGTCGACATGCAGCCGAACACTCAGGCGGATCTGATCAAGATCACGGTCGACGTGCTCGAGGCACCCGGCACTCCGGAGGCCGTGAACACGGCCAAGGTCACGCCGACCACAGAGGACTACGACCTGACGAACAACGAGGACTCCGTCGAGGATGTTGTCGTTTCTGAGGTCCAGCTCGGGATCACCAAGAAGACCACGGGCGCGAACCCGGTCGCGGCCGGCGAGAAGACCCAGTTCACGATCACGGTGACAAACGCCGGTCCCGCGAAGGCGAAGAACGTGCAGGTCGTCGACGTGCTCGAACCGGGACTGCGGGCGACTGCCGCCACCGGCAAGGACTGGAGTTGCGACGTCGGGACCGGCACCACCGTCACCTGCAAGCGGGCGGACTTCCCGGTGAAGGACTCCCCGTCCGACATCGTGGTCACTGCCGCTGTGGACCAGGCAGTGCCGGGCGGCACCACGTTGAAGAACACGGCGACGGTGACCACCACCTCACCGCAGCCTGGTGGCGACCCGGACCCGGCGATCTCCACGGTGGACGTCATCGCTAAGTCCGACCTCGCCATCGTCAAGACCCACCAAGGCGGGCCCTGGACGATCGGCAAGCAGGGCATCTGGCAGTTGAAGGTGACGAACAACGGACCGTCGGACAACCCCGGCCCGCTCACCGTGACCGACCAACTGCCCCGCGGTAACGAGTTCGTCGCGGCCACTGGTGACGGCTGGGAGTGCACTGCGGCCAATCGCATTGTGACCTGCACCCACCCGACCGGCTTGATCGTCGGTCAGTCCTCGGAGTTCTCGATCCGGGTGGACGTCGTCGCAGGCGCCTTCCCCTCCGTCGTGAACCCGGCCGAGGTCACCTCGCCAATTCCGGACCCGAACCCGGACAACAACCGCACGTCCGATCAGGTCTCGGTCGAGAAGGCCAAGCAGACCGCCAATCCGCTGCCGAAGGACCCCAGCGTCCTGCCGTCCAGCCAGACCAACCAGGGGCAGAAGATCCACACCAAGGTCCACTGCACCCCGCTGAAGTCCTCGGCAGCTGGCGAGACGTCGTACTGCAAGGTCAAGCGCAGCAAGAACGGCACGATCCGGATCAAGATCGTCGGGCACCGGGCCATGCGGGTGACCGTGGTCCAGTTTGCGCGCGGCACTGCAGCCTACAAGCCGTGGAAGCGGGTGAAGAAGTACGTGCTGCGCCCGTAGCGCTTCAAATCGGTGAACGTTTCGGCAATCGGTGAACACAGAATGCCGTGAAACTGTGTTCACGGATTGCCGAGATGTTCACGGATTCGCGACGAACAGCCCGGACTGGCCGAGCGACTCGATCAACGCATCCAGGTCCGATCGCACCCGGTCGTCGGCCCGTACCCGCAACTCATCGGCGATCTGCGCGCGAGTGGTTTGCCCGTCCATGAGCGAAACGGCAGTGCGGCTGAGCTCGTCCTCGAGCCGCAGGGTCTCGTGCCGAGCCGTGGTCACCAGCCCATCGGCGGCGGCCTGCTCCCGCATGTAGTCCACAACCCGGGGAGCAGCACCGGGCCGCACGCACGGCACCGGCCGGTACCGGACCTCGATGGCCCGGGCAGCGAGCATCTGCAGCCAGGCCGCGGGGTCGGTCTTCAGGTCTGACGCCTGGACGCAGCCCGGCCATGCAGCACCCAATCGCAACAGGTCGTCGCGCGTGGCCTGGTCGACGCTCACCTCCACGTCCCGTAACAACCGCAGACGTGACTGCTGACTGCGGGTCTGCAGGTGCTGGGCTGGCGCCGCAAGCCACAACTCGCCGAGAGCTTCCGCGTCGATCGGCCCTGCGGCATCGCGCGTCCAAAGGCTCTGCCGGAACGTGCGGTTGGACACGTAGTCCCACCACTGCTCACGCTCTATCTCACCGGTCGGCGCGTCCGCGACCGGACGCGCGAAGTCCGCGAGATGCGCCTCGCCCAGATATCCCAGCCCCACCTCAGAGGCGCGAGCAGCGAACTCGTCGAAGAAGACTGGATGGTGCTCGGCGGCGAGTTCGTCGTGGAGCAGCACATAGTCCGGTTTCGCCGACGTCCGTCGCGCGACGGCGCGCAGGATCTCGGCGTACTTGCCGGCCGCCTCCGCCTTCTCGACTACCCGCAGGAGGTTTCTGGCATCGGCAATACCGCTGGACTCCCGCAGCAGCATCTCGGCGACCATCGTGCGCAGGTGTGCCCCGGGCTTCACGTCGTAGGAGATGTACGCAATCCCACGCGGGGCGAGGTTGCGCGCCACGCATTCCAGCAGGTCCTGGGGGCGCGGAATCCAGGAGTAGACGCCGTGGGCGATGACGTAGTCGAACCCGCCCTGGTCGAAGTCGCGCAGATCGGCCTGCACGACGGTCAAGTTGGGCAGCGCGGCTACCGCGTCCTGGGCACGAGCCACCGCGGCGGCAGACAGGTCGATTCCCACGAACGCGGCGTCCGGGGCATACGCGGCCAGGGCGGCCAGATTCCCGGCGTCGGAACAACCGATCTCCAGCACGCGAGCCATCTGCGGATCCGCCGGCTCCAGACCACGCAGATGCGCGATGACCGCCATCCGGTCCGGCTGGGTCTGTCCCAGCGGGACACTGGGGTAGGCGACCTCGTCGTACGAAGCGCTCACTTGGTCAGGGTCACGCTCACCGGCGCTGCTGCGCTCCCGTCCTTGTTCTGCGCGTAGTAGCTCAAGGTCGCGGAGTCGTAGGAGATCGCCAGGTCGTCGTGGCGCGGACCCCCTCGTCCGCCCGTGCGCATCTCCGCCACCTTCGGCCCCGTGAAGCTCAACTCGTAGAGCCGGGTGGGATAGGTACCGGTCCGCACCATGCTGACCTGCGCACCCGTGGCCTCTGCACCACTGGCCACGAGTTGCTGCAGCACAGCGGTGGCCTGGTCGCCCCGCTTGGACAGGAATACGGAAGTGTACGAAGGCTTCCCGGTCGCTCGAGAGGCGCCGAAGCAGACCGACTGGATGCCCATCTCCCCTTCGTGCTTGGCCACCTGCGAGCCGCCGGTGACTCCGGTGATCTTGAGGAATCCGTCGTACTGTGGCGCGTTCACAGGGTCCGCTGTCGTCGTCATGCCATCGCAGACCGGGACCGTCTGATCGCTGGTAGCGGGTGCGTCGAGGGTCACCGGCGTCCCCGGCGTCCAGGTCCCCCCAGCGCCTTGCGTGTAGGGGGTCATAGTGACTGAGGACCAGGAGAAGGACACGTCCTCGGCCGATGAGTCGTGCCCGCCGAAGCGGAATCCCGCCGCCTTGACACCGGTGAAGGCATACCTGTTCATGACGGTGCTGTCGTTGCCCTGGGGATGCACCGTGACCTGAGCCGTCGCAATCTCGGTGTCGTCGGCGAGGCTTTGCAGGATTGCGATGCTTGAGCTGTCCGGGGTCTTCTCCACAGTGAAGATCCCGGCGTCGGGGGACGTGGCGCCGCCCATGCAGAACGAGGAGATGTCGATCTCGCCCTTGTGCTTGGCGGAAACGGTATCGCCCGGAATGCCGTCGAGCTTCAGGAACGCCACGAGGCTGGAATCCCCGTCCTGCTTGCTCACGCCCAATGTGTCGCAGACCAGCGCCGGCAGCGTGACGCTGGGACCCGCGGGACCTTGCGGCCCTTCCGGACCTTGCGGCCCCTGCGGACCCTGAACGCCCTGTTCACCTTTCGCACCCGGGACGCCCTGCGCACCGGGTGCTCCGGTCGGGCCCTGCTTGTTCCAGCTGACGATGTCGCTCTTCGGGCACTTCGACGGCTTCGAGGTGCCGACGTCGGTCAGCCGGCCCTTCTTCAAGCACGCATAGAAGACGTCGTCATCTGCGGTCTTGGCTGCGTATGCTGCGATTCCCGAGGCACCGAGAATGAGCCCAACGGCCGCAATCGGTGCAGCCCGTTCCAGTCGTGCCATGTGAATCACCTCGCGCTCAGTGTGTCGTCACCGGAGAACCGGGTCAAGATCCGCCGTCACCCTTCGCTCAGGGAATAGTTGGGAGTTCAACAATGTTGTGTGAGGCATGATCGCGTTCGACACTCTCGAGGCCGAAGCCCGCAGCAGGCAGGCCCAGCGCACCGCCTGGCAGGACGGGGATGAGCCGCTGCCCGCGCTCTACGTCAGCCACGGCGCGCCGCCGCTGTTCGAGGACGAGCCCTGGATGCGCCGAGCTGTTGGACTGGGCCGATGACCTGCCCACTCCGCGCGGCATCCTGATCGTGTCGCGCGCATTGGGAGGCCGCACCGCTAAGCCTCAGCGCCGTCGCGCCAGCCAACGTGGTCTACGACTTCGGCGGCTTCGACCCGCGCTACTACCGGATGCGCTACGACGACCCCGGCCGCGGAGGAACTCGCCGCACTGGTGCACAAGCGTCGTGCCCATCGCCGGTTCACCAGCACGCCTCGCGCGGACTCGATCACGGCGCTTGGGTACCGCTCAAGGTGATGTACCCGAACGCCGACATCCCCGTGCTGCAACTGAGTCTGCCGACCGAACGACCCGACGTCACTTGGTGCAACTCGGCGCGTCACCTGCAGCGCCCTGCGCGAGCACGGCATCCTCGTGATCGGCTCCGGCTTCATGACCCACGGCCTGCCGTTCATCTGACCCCGGAGATGTTCTTCGGCAACCAGATGCCCGGGCTGGAGTCACGCGAGTTCGACGCCTGGGCGGCCGAGGCCTTGTCGCGCAACGATCGTCGACGAACTCGCCGCTTTCCGCTAGCAATGCGCCGGGCCTGCCGTTCGCGCACCCGACCGTGGAGCACTTCACGCCGCTGTTCGTGACGCTCGGCGCCGCTGACGGTGCGATTGCGACGCCGATCGAGGGGTACGCGTTCGGTCTGTCCAAGCGCAGCCTGCAGGTGGCTTAACCCAGCACCTCACGCACGTGCACCGAGCGCACCAGGTCGAGGGCGAACTGCGGGAAATCAGCAGGCGGAGCAAACAGCCCGTGCCGCCACTCCCGGCCCAGATCCGGGACCCCGACCAGCCGGCTCGCCAGGTGGTACACGCCGTAAACCACGTGCGTACGCTCGCCGAACAGCCGGGCCAACGCTTCCGCGGTGGTCGCAGCATTGAGCACCACCGCCGCGTCCAGCACCGCTGAGCGGAAGCCCGGGCGCTGCGCAACGTTCTCACCGAAGTGACCGCGCAGCGCGACGTCTGCTGACCGCACGCTCGGCAGGACTGCGTCCACGATGCTGCGCAACGGCAGCCGGGCGGACAGTGCGAGATGGTCCTGCGGCGTGAGGTAGGCGTCAACGGCCGCCGATACGGCGCCACAGCCGGTGTGCCCGACCACCGCAATCGCCCGCAGCGATTCCAGCCGTTCCACCGCGAAGTCCAGACTGCCCAACGTCTCGTCGCCCAGCACGTTGCCGGCTACCCGCACGACGAACAGGTCGTTGGCAGGTTGCGAGAACACCAATTCCAGCGGCACCCGGGCGTCGGCACACCCGAGCACTGCGGCCATCGGTGCCTGCGGATGCTCGCCACCGAGACCGAGTTCCTCCGCGGACACCGGGATCACGCACTTCTGCGTGCGATCGAGGTCGGCGAAGAACCGATTGCCACGCTGCAGGGTGAACACCGCCTCCTCGCCCGTCGCCGGCGCGGGCATCTGCTCGCCGGGTTCAACCCGCCAGGTGATTTCCACGTCTTCGAGGCTAGTGCGCGACCATCTCGTTGACCGCCTCGGAACGTCCCGGCAGCAGGCGGTAGGTCACCACCGCGCCCACGATCAGGACCGCCGCCCCCACCCACGTCGTCACCTGCAACGCGTGCGTGAACGCCACGTGGACGGCATCGGTGAGCGATGCAGCCAAGTCGTCTGGCAGTCCCGCCATCGCTTCGAACGCCTCCCCCGGCGACTCGTTGGCCGCCTCCCGAACCCCTGCCGGAAGCCCGGCAGGGGGGTTCAGCGTTCCCTGATACACGGCGGTCAGGATGCTTCCGAGCAGCGCTATCCCCAGGGCTGTGCCCAGTTCGTAGCCGGTCTCCGACACCGCCGACGCCGCCCCCGCCCGGTCCTTCGGAGCGACCGCGAGCACGGTGTCGGACGCGATGGTCAGCGCGACCCCGTCCCCCGCACCGATCAGGACGAGCGGCACGGCGAACGCGAGGTAGTGGCTGTCGTCGAGTGCGAAGGCGATCGCCGCCATCCCGATCCCGATGGCCAGCAGGCCAACCGCCGTGACCGGACCGCGGCCGAAGCGCCGCATGATGCGCCCGGCGGCAAGCGCTGCCACGAGCGCGGCCAGAGTTGCGGGCAGTTCGAACAACCCAGCCGCCAGCGGCTCCAGCCCCTTGATGAACTGCAGGTACTGCGAGAAGAAGAACAATGCGCCGGCCAGGCCGAACACTGACAGCAGCATGCCGAGGACTGCGCCGCTGAACGGGCCGGACGCGAACAACCGCACGTCGACCAGCGGATGCTCGAGACGGCGTTGGCGCAGGACGAACCAGACCAATGCGGCTACCCCTATTGCGCCCACGACGACGTACTCGGGTGCGAACCCGCGGATGGCCATTTCCTTGATCGCGTAGACGACACTGAGGATCCCGACCATGGACAGCACCACCGACAGTACGTCCAGCGGACCGGGATTCGGGTCGCGCGATTCCCGCAGTGTCGGTAGGCCGATGATCAGCACGAGAGCCATGATCGGGACGTTCACCAGGAACACCGAACCCCACCAGTAGTGCTGCAACAGCACGCCGCCGAACAAGGGGCCAGCGGCAGCACCGGCGGCGCCCATCGCGCTCCAGACCCCGATCGCGAACGACCGTTCCGCAGCATCGGTGAACGTCGACCGCATGAGGGCCAACGTCGAGGGCATGAGCGTGGCGCCGGCGACGCCGAGCAGCGCGCGCCACAGGATCAGCCACTGCGCTGTGGGAGCGTAAGCCGCGGCGATGCTCAATACCGCGAACATGGTGCCGCCGATCAAGAGCAGGCGTTTGCGTCCGACCCGGTCGCCGACATTGCCCATCGTGATGAGCAGACCGGCCAGCACGAACGAGTAGATGTCGCCGATCCACAGCACCTCGCCCGCGGTCGGCTGCAGATCCCGCACGATGCTCGGCGTGGCCAGGCTGAGCACCGTCCCGTCGACAGCCACGAGGAAGATGGCCAGCGACATGGCCGTCAACGCCCACCAGCGACGTGGATCCTTCACCCGCAGCAGGCTACGGGGAGTTGGCGGTTGATCGTCAGCTGGGCGAAGGCGTCGGGGTCGGCGTGGGCTCCACAGGCGGCACTTCGTTGACGACCCGGGCCTTCACGAGCTTGCCCTCGTGGACCGTGACGGTGCGCTTGGTGGACTTGCAGGTCTTGGGCTTCACCACGATGCGGTACTTCCCCGTGGGCAGTTCAGTGCGCCCGGAGACGGACTTCTTGTACGGACCCTTCACCACGCGCGCGAGACAGCCCTCATCGACGGTGATTCGCGCAAAACCGGTCGGGATCGGCGAGGCGGCGGCAGGGACGCTCGCCAAGCCGAGGACCAATCCGGCAACGATCATCCTGCGCATGGCTCAAGCGTACGCCCGGTTCTGGCTAATGTGATCAGGTGCGCATCCTGGCCCTCGTCGCAGGAATGGCCCTCTGGCTCGCCGCCGTCTCGTCAGTGATGCGCACGCTCATCCACTCCCGCGGCAGTTCCGGACTGAACCGGGTCAAGAACTCCGCGCTGCTCGGGCTGTTCCGGCTGATCGCCCGGCGTGGCGACTACTTCTTCCGGGATCGCGTGCTGTCGTGGTTCGCACCGGTCGCGATCGTGACGTCACTGATCATGTGGCTGCTGATGTTCTTTCTGGCCTACGGGCTCATCATGTACTCGACCACGACGCTGCCGTTCATGACGCAGTTGCGGGAGGCCGGATCCAGCCTGTTCACGCTCGGCTACGCCAGCACCGATCGCGCGACGCTGACGGCGATGGACTTCGTGGCCGCCGCCACGGGCCCCATCGTCATCGGCCTGCTGATCGGCTATTTGCCGACGTTCTACTCGGCCTACCAGCGGCGGGAGAGCGAAGCCACCGTGCTGCTCGGTCGAGGCGGGGAGCCGAACTGGGCACCGGAGCTATTGCGCCGGCATGCACTGGTGCGCAACATCGACCGGCTGGATTCGCTGTGGCCGGCGTGGGAGCGTTGGGCCGCCGAGGTGGGTGAGAGCCACACGAACTTCCCGGTCCTGATCCACATGCGCTCGGCCCGGCCGTACCGCAACTGGCTCATCTCGCTGCTGTGCATCATGGACACCGCCGCCATGCACCTGTCGCTCAACCCGCAGCAGTCACAGGGCGCGGCCCGGGTCGCGTTGCGGCAGGGGATCGTGTGTTTGCAGGAGTTGGGCAAAGTGCTGCGGATCCCCTACGACCCGGACCCGTTGCCGGAGACGCCGACGGCCGTCACTGTGGAGGACTGGCTGGAGGCGTGCCGGATGGTCACCGATGCCGGGTACACCTGCCAGCGCGATCCGAACGAGGCCTACCTGCACTTCCGCGGCTGGCGGGCCAACTATGAGGCCCTCGCTTTCGCTATCGCGGCGGAAATCGACGCGGTGCCGGCGCCATGGAGCGGACCTCGGACCCCGCCGTTGCCTGTGGTGTACCCGGACCGGCAGCCGAACCGTCGGCCTAGTTGAGCACCGCCGACCCATCCGTGAGCATGCCGGGCATCCGTTAGCGCCGCGGGCCGGGTTTTGGCGCACGGGATGCTCACCGATGCCCAGAGTGCTCACCGATTGGCGTAGTAAGCATTCCTGGTCAGCCGGCCTCGATGCGCTTTGCCAGCTCGCTGTCCGCGCAGGCCTGCCGGGCCTGACCCAGCGTGACGATCCCGCGCTGGGCCAGTTGCGGAAGCATCCGCACGAACACCTCCGCGGTGGCCAGCGCGTCCCCGAGCGCGGTGTGTCGGCCGAACACCTCGACCCCGTAGCGCTGACACACGTAGTCCAGGCCGTGCCGGGCTTCCGGGTCCGGGTCGAGCACGCTGGACAGCAGCATGGTGTCCAGGAACAGCGGCTCCAACGCAACCTCGGCAGAAGCAGCCGCCGGTCGCAGGAAGCCCAGGTCAAAGCCCGCGTGATGGGCGACCAGCACGGAGTCCGCCGCATAAGCCGCGAAGTCGGCCACCGCCGCCCCGGGCGCTGGCGCGTCGAGGACCATCTCGTCGGTGATGCCGTGGAACGTCGTGGAGAGTTCCGGGATCCGGATGCCCGGGTTGATGAGGGTGTCGAACGTGTCGTCGGCGCGGACATCAGCGGCGTCCACCCGTACCGCGCCTATAGCAACAAGCCGGTCGCCGGCATCCACATGAAGTCCGGTGGTCTCGCAGTCGACCACGGTGAACGTGATGTCCGCAAGGGGCGTCTGCAGCCACTGCTCGCGCGACACCACGGGCCGCGAGGGGCGGGCCATGTCCACGCTCAAACCCACGACGGTTCCCGGCAGCGTCCGGCAGGTGCCTCGTTCCCGGCGATCAGCACCATCGCCGGCTCGTCCGGTCCGGTGAGCCGCACCAGGCGCAGCTGCTGATCGCCCACGACCGCCTTGGGCCGTTCTCCGGCCAGGGCCCGGGTCAGCACCGGCAGGAAGTCCTCGGCGTCGAACACACCCAAAATGCTGCGACCCGCCACCAACGGGGTGCGGCTGCGTGGGGCCAATGTGCGCCGCGCGGCAGGATTGACCAACAGGATCCGGCCGCGGTCGTCGACGACGCCGACCGGGACATCGAGCCCGGACAGCACCGAGATGAGACTGTCGCGCTCCAGCCGCAGTTCGCTGTGGGCGGCCGTGAGTTCTTCCTGTAGTCGCGCTTCAGCACCGGCATGTCGTTCAGCTAGGTCGTTGACGGCTCGCTCGGTCGCCGAGTCGCCCGGCAACCGATGGTCCGGGTTGACGTCGATGATCATCTGCACGGCGTTGGCAGTGCGCTGATCCCGGCGCTGTTCGGAACGCCACGTGCTCCATGCGATCCAGCCGATCAGACCCACAAGCACGATCAGCCCCAGGGCCAGCACGACCAGGGATCCGCGCACGGAGTCCAGCAGCGCCGTGCGGTCCGAGGGCGGCATGTCCGCGAGCACGACGGCCACGGTCAGCGCCGGGACCAGGGTGGCTACCGCGATCAGGGCCAGCACCTTGAGCTTCGTCATAGGTCGGTCCGGAAGGTCACGGACGTCACGTTCTGCGCGCTGCGGATGGCGCGAAACGCTTCCCGCAGGGCTTCGTGCTCGTCGTCGGGCAGTTCGTCGGGATCGAGCCGGTCGGTCACGTACTCCCGCTGCTCGATCTGCCGCAACTGATTGCGTAGGCGCAAGTCCGTCAGCAGTGCGTATCCCGACCGCAGCCGGTCGCTCAACTCCTCGCCCAGCACCGAGCGCCGCCTCGGCCAGCCGCTGGTCGGTCGACACCGCGGTCGAATGCGCCCGCAGACCGTACAGCCGGGCCAGCAGCACCGTGGGCGCCAACCCGGTCTTCTTCAGGTCCACCTCGCCCTTCGGCAGTCGGCCGAAGGCGTGCAAGGGGGTCGGGAACGAGTTCGCGGCTACGGCCAGCCCGTGCAGGAGGCGTGGGGACTCCGACGCCAGTTCCGCCAGGGCCGGCGCCACATCGACGCCCGCGGTGAGCGGCCGGATGTCGAGGAAGACATCGGCGTCCACGATGGCGTCCGGGGTGGGCGCATTCACCCGTTCCCGCAGGATGTCAGCCCAGTCCGCGACGCTATAGGACCACTTGTCGGCCATGTAGCCGCCGTCGCATCGCCGCATACCGAACTGTTCAAGGCCATCGATAACGGTGGCAGCGAGATCGGCCGCGTAACTTCCCGTAGGCGCCTTCTCCCAGAACAAGGCGTGGTCCTGGTCGCTGGCACAGTGCAACTCCCCGCGGGCATGGCTGCCCAGCAGCACCCAGGCGAACCGGGCAGGCGGGGGCCCGGCCTGGTGCAGGAAACCATCGATGAGCAGGCGGGTGCGGGCATCGGCTGCAGCGGCCAACGACCCGCCCGCTCGCGCCACCTCGACGAGTTCGGTCACCGCGCGCTCCAGGTCTGGTTCACTGCCACGGCCTCCGGGGTGTGCAGGCGGATCATGATGCGGTCGACGCCGCGCGGGATCCGGTGTGGTGTGCGCCGCGACACCACGACCATAGTGAGCAGCGCGGCGGGCATCGCCCACGCGGCCGGTTGTGACAGCAGTGCCGCCGGCCAGCCGGACAGCGGGACCAGCGTTGAGACGGCGATCGCGACGGTGGCCATGATCCCCCCGACTGCCAACCCGGCTGCCGCTCCGACGTCAGTGAGCCGCGACCACCAGATCCCCAGCAGCAACAACGGTGAGAACGTTGCGGCAGCGACCGCGAAGGCCAGGGACACGGCCCTGGCCAGCGGCAGCGAGGCAGCGAACAGGCCGAGCAGGAACGGCACGATCACTGCGGCCGCGGCAGCGATCCGGAACGCCACGATCGGGTTGCGCACCCGCCGGCTGACGATGTCCTGGCTCAGCACTCCGGCGACCGTGACAGTCAGGCCAGTCGCGGTGGCGAGGAACGCGGCGGCAGCACCGGCACTGACCAGGGCGGTGAGCCAGTGGCCCATGCTTCCCGGCACCAATGCCTGCGGCAACAGCAGCACCACCGCATCCGTGCGTCCGGTCATCAGCAGTTCGGGCGTGTAGAGCCGGCCGAGCATCCCGTAGACCGACGGCGCGAGGTAGAACAGCCCGACCAGTCCGATCACCACGAGTGCCGTGCGCCGGGCCTGCCGGCCGTCCGGGTTCGTGTAGAAGCGGACGAGCACATGGGGCAGCCCCATCGTGCCCAGGAACAGTGCGAACATCAGCGCGTAGGTGCGGTACAGCGCGTGTTCCTGTCCCCCTTGCAGGGCCTGCCCCCAACTGCTTCCGGTCAGGATCGGCGTGGTGTCCAGGTGGGGGACTTCGGCCCCGGCCGGGAAGGTCACGGTCCCCGGCTCGACAGTGCGCTCCCCCGCCGGCCACTGCTGCGGCTGACCGTTCACGTCGACTATCACCGCCTGCGGCACCTGCACGGTGACGTCGGTGCTCACAGTCACCGTCGTGGTTTCGGCGAACGTCGGCGGGGTGTCAGCCAGTGCGCTCGGCGCTCCGTCCGCCCGCCATGCTGCCAGCAGGAACAGGACAGGCAGCATGATGGCCACGACTTTGAGCCAGTACTGGAAGCCCTGCACCAGTGTCACGCTGCGCATCCCACCGCCGACGATGACCACGAGCACCGTGATGGACACCAGCAGCCCGCCCACCCACACGGGGGTGTCGAGCAGGATCTGCAGGGACAACCCAGCACCTTGCAGTTGCGGCAGCACGTAGAGCCACCCGATCAGGATGACCAGGGCACTGGCGATCAACCGCACCCGCCGCGAGCGCAGCCGGGCTTCGGCGAAGTCCGGCAGTGTGTAGGCGCCTGAACGACGCAGCGGCGCGGCCACCAGTGCCAGCAGCAGGACGTAGCCGACCGCATATCCGACCGGGAACCACACCGCATCCGCACCGCCGACCATGATGAGCCCGGCCACGCCGAGGAAGGACGCGGCCGACAGGTACTCCCCGGAGATGGCAGAAGCGTTCCACCAGGCGGGCACCGATCGCGACGCTACGTAGAAGTCACCGGTCGTCCGCGCCAGCCGCGACGAGTACGCGGCCAGTCCTATGGTCACCAGGACGGTGAGCGCCATTCCGGCGGCGGCCAGCATCAGCGCCCCTCGACCAGGTCGGTGAACTGAGTCTCGATGCGGTCGGCCTGCCGCACGTAGCGCCAGCCGACCAGCAGGATCGCCGGGTACACCAGCACCCCCAGCAAGACCCACCACAACGGCATGGGCCCGACCCGCAGCTCCCGCACGCCCGGGAAGGCACCGAAGACCAGCGGCATCAGGACCAGCGGTAACACGACCAAAGCGACCGTGGACAGACCCAGGAGCAGTTGGGTGCGGATCAGTGAGCGTAGGTAGACCTTGCCAACCCGGGTCTGGTCGGCGATCTCGTCGGTGATGGGCCGCGGACGGCGGCGGCGGACATCACGGCGCGGGCCGGTGATGACGACCCGCTTCGGACGCTCCGCCATGCTCTGCACAGTAGCGATTGCGCGCCGCAACCCCACCCCAGATGCGCCGGGCGGTCGGGTGATGCGGACGAACGGTGTGCGCCGCTTAGCGGTCGTCTTTAGCGATCCAGCCGACGGCTGGCGACAAGCGCCTCTTTGACGGCTGCGGCGTGCCTGCGGCTGACCGGGACCGCCTGGCCTTCACCGAGATCCACCGTCGTGCGACCGCCGACCGATCGCAGACCCACCACGAACGCCGCGTTGACCAGATACCGGCGGTGCACGCGCAGAAACCCAGCAGGTTCCCAGCGTTCTTCAAGCGCCGCCAGCGGGATTCGGACCAAGTGCCCCGCCTCGCGCGTGTGCAGGCGCACGTAGTCGCGCTGCGCCTCCACATAGACGATGTCGGAGCGCTTCACGTAGCGCGTGACGCCACCGAGTTCGACGGCGATCGTCTCGTCCTCATCGACTGCATGGGCACCGCTGCGTTTCTGCTCGAGCTCCGAGTCGAGGTACTTGCGGACACGGCCGACCGCTTGCGCGAGCCGTTCCGGCCGGATGGGCTTGAGCAGGTAGTCCACCGCAGCGATGTCGAAGGCGTCCACCGCGTGGGACTCGTAGGCCGTCACGAATACCACCGGCGGCGGCGCGGCGAACCGGCCGATGATCCGTGCCAGCGCCAAGCCGTCCATGCCGGGCATCCGGATGTCCATGAAGACGGCATCGACGTCGTCGCCCTGCAGCAGTTCCAGCGCGTCGGTGGCGTTCTGCACCTGCCGGACCTCGACCACCCCGTCGGCGTTGGACAGCAGATAGGCGAGTTCGGCCAGTGCCGGCGCCTCGTCATCGACGGCCAGCACGACCAAGCCGTCATCACTCATCGGCCACCGCCTCGGCGAACTTCGGCACCCGCATGGTTACTTTGGTACCCGCGTTGGGAGCGGTCTCTACCACCAGCCCGTGATCGTTTCCAAACGCCCGCCGCAGTCGCTCGTCGACGTTGGCCAGACCGACATGGTCGCCCGGCTCGCCCGACAGGCTGCGGCGGATGATGTCCGGCTCGTTTCCCACACCGTCATCCTCCACGCTGATCCAGCATTCCGGACCCCGTTCCAGAGCAGTGATGCTGATCGTGCCCGGTGCATCGCGGTTCTCCAGCCCGTGCCGCACGGCGTTCTCGACCAGCGGCTGGATACACAAGAACGGGATGCGCACGCTGAGCACTTCGGGGTCGACGCGCAACTTCACCTGCAGCCGGTCACCGAAGCGGGCCTGTTCCAACAGCAGGTACTGCTCGACGCTGCGCAACTCCTCGGCCAGCGCGGTGTAGCGGCCGTGCGACCGAAACGAGTAGCGGGTGAACTCGGCGAAGTCCAGCAGCAGATCCCGGGCGCGATCCGGGTCTGTCCGCACGAACGACGCGATCGCGGTCAACGAGTTGAAGAGGAAGTGCGGACTGATCTGCGCGCGCAGCACCTTGACCTCGGCCTCCGCCGTGCGCGCTCGCGTGCGATCAAGTTCGGCGAGTTCGAGCTGCCCCGAGAGGAAGCCGGCGACCTCCTCCAACGCGCGCATCAGAGCCGGGCCCGCAGGTGTGTTCGTGTACGCGACCAGCGCACCGATCACGACATCCTCGCTGGTCAGCGGCGCGGCGATGCCGGCCCGGAACATCTCGGAGACCTGGCGTGCCTGGTCGGCGCTGATGACCACCGCCTCGCCCGCGTCCAAAGCGGCTTGCGCGTGCTCGATCACTCGCTCCCGGTGCTTGTCGCCCACCCCGTCCAGGGCCAGCGTGGTGAAGCGGTCGGTGATCCCCACTGCGGGCACCCCGAGCAGCGCGCGCACGTGTTTGATGGCGCGTTGCGACCCAGCTTGAGTGAGTCCGGCGCGCAGATTCGGTGCGGCTTGGCTTGCCACGTGCAGCGTCCGATACGTCGCCATCTGCGACTCGGTGCCCATCCGCGCTCGGCCGCGGACCCAGCGGGCCACCAGCACGCCGAGCACAACCGCGCCGGTGATCGCCGCCAGCGCCAGTAGCCAGGTCATGGGCTGAAGGTAGCGCCATTCAGGTGATCTGAAACGGCTGCTTGGGACATCTGCCAGGTGTAGACCGGAGATATGGGTGGGTTTTCGGAACTCCCCGTCATCCGCAAGGATCCTGCGGATCTTCTCGTTGAACCCAACCTGCCTGAGTATGGCGCCCCGTTCAGTTGGAGACGACGCACGCGGCTGGCTCGACGGGCTTCCGGACGGCGGGTTGAACATCGCGTATGAAGCAGTCGACCGACATGTCGCACACGGCCGGGGGGACCACGTCGCTCTGCGCTGCCTGACCAAACACGGGCAGCAGGACGTAACGTACGCGGAACTGGCTCGCCTCACCAACCGCTTCGCCAATGCCCTGCGCTCATTGGGCGTCGGGCCGGGCGATCGGGTGTTCAGCCTGGTCGGGCGGGTGCCGGAGTTGTACGCAGCAGTACTCGGCACGCTCAAGGCGCGCAGTGTGTTCGCACCGTCTGTTCAGCGCATTCGGGCCTGAACCCATACGGCAGCGGGTTGCTATAGGCGAAGGCGTCGCTATGGTCACGACGGCCGCCTTGTACCGCAAGAAGATCGCGCCCGTCCGCGACCAGCTGCCGACGTTGCGCCACATCATCGTGCTGGACGATCCCACCGACATCCCGGGCGCTGTGCTGTTCGACGAACTGATGGCCACATCGGAGGCGAGCGGATCAAAGCGTTCGTGTCGCTCAAGCCTGGCTTTCCCGGCGACGACACACCGATCGAACTGGAACGCAGTCTCAGCCCGTACGAAGTTGTCCACGTTGACGCGCATGCCATCTCCTCGTCGCGGACCACGCCTCGGCGGCAGGGCCCTTCAGAATCAAGGTCTCGCATGTATCAAGGTGAGGTCACCCGCTCCCGCGGGGGAATCGGCGCGTCAGGGTGGTGCTCGGGGTCCGGGTGCGGTGGTGGCCCGGCCTTCTTGGAAGACCACCTTCAGCCGGCCGTAGTGGACTTGCCGATGGTGGTACCGGCACAAGCAAGCACCAAATTCGACAGGTCAGTCGGACCGCCCTCATCCCACGGGATGATGTGGTGGGCCACTGCCCGCCAGGCCTGGCCACGGTGCAGCCCGGGTGGGCGCAGGTGTTGCCGTCGCGGGCGATCAGGGCGCGGCGTTGGGCGGGTGTGGCGAACCGTTGCGCGAAGCCGACGGCCAGCGGCTGCCAGGCGACGTCGGTTTTGTGGCCGACCACATACGAGACCTCAGCGCTGCAGGCGTGCAGGGCGAGGTCGGTGCGGGAGGCCAGCGACCCGGACGGCCAGGTCACGCCCAGTTTGGATTCGGCCTCTTCCGGGGTGAGGGTGATGGTGACGTGGCCGTGACCGACCGCGCGGGGGTCCATCGCCCGCTCAGCCATCTCCAGCAACCCGTCGACGCGGCGGGCGGGGGCGTCCCGGTCGTCGTCCGGCCCGCACGGGTCACTGAACACGTCCAACGCGGCCTTGAGCTTCTCGCCGGTGGCGGGGTCGAGCAGGCCTTTCAGGTGCCACCAGCCCTCCAAGCCTTGTGACAGGTAGAGCTCGCGTTTGTCCCGGGCCTTCTCGGCGTCCTCGTCGGAGCCGTCGGGGGCGTACTGCTGGACCATCACGTCGACGAGGGTGCGCAGTTGCCGGGCGGTGGAGATCTTGGCGTACTCCACGAGGGTCTGCTCGACCTCGGCGAAGTCGTCGAAGACCCGGTAGGCCCGTCGGATCGCCCGGACATGCTCGGCGGATGATCTGCCCCGCCTCGAGTGCTTCGGCTGTCAGAGGCAGCACGTCCCGCAGATCGCGGGCGGTGTGCACCTCGGCCCCGGCATGCGAGATCCGGGTGGTCTTGCCCAGCCAGTCCCCGGTCGTGCGATGCCCATCGGCCCGGGCCCCATCAGCAGCGTCGAAGGTGGCGATCGCCGCCAGCTTCCACGCAGCCAGCTGATTCTCCATCGCCACCAGCTGCTGGATGCCCTCCCTGGCCTGCTCGACGTTCCAGGTCGAAGGGTGACCCGCCGGCAGCGCAGCGACTGCTGAGCGCAGATCAGGGTGGCTGGGAACCGGCATATCACCTCCTCGACTGCTTCTAGTGTAGAACATCTGTTCGACACTTGCAAGCATTATCCGCACATGTGAATGTATGTGTATGTCAGCTCTTGAAAGACGTATGCAGATCCTGCTCGACCATGATCGATATGAGCGACTGGAGAAGGAAGCCAACCGCCGCCGGCAAAGCGTTGGCGCGACCGTCCGGGATGCCATCGACCTGCTGCTCGAAGAGGACGTTACGCGACGCTTGGCCGCCCGGCGCGCGCTTCTGCGGATGCGGACCAGTGCACACGTCGGGACCCCGAGTTCGACAAGGCCGCCGTGCTGAAGGACGCACTGAAATGAGGCGCTGCCCTGATCGACTCGGCCGTGTTCGTTTACGCCTTGGGCGAGGACCACGAACTCAAGAAACCCTGCCGGGCAGTCATCGACGACGAGGAGCTCGAGTTGTGCGCGACCGTGGAGATGGTGCAGGAAGTGGTGTTCCACCGCATGCGGATGGGTGATGGTAATGCCATTCGACAGGCGCAACGGGTGGCGCAGAGCTGCCGGCTGTACGCCTTCGATCGGGAGATCCTGGACGTCGCGCTCAGCCTGATCGACCGCCATGGGATGGGCGGCCGGGATGCAGTGCACGCGGCAACTGCCCTACGGCACGGCATCCCCGAAATCATCAGCCCGGACCCGGCCTTCGATGGAATCGAGGGGCTGACGCGGCTGGACCCGCGGGAGATGAGCTAGCCCTTCTGTCGAGGCGAGCGCCTAACCCAGCCCACCCTTGATCAGGTTCATGATCGTCGGGTCAGCCAACGTCGTCACATCCCCGAGGTCCCGGTTCTCAGCAACATCCCGCAGCAACCGCCGCATGATCTTCCCGGACCGCGTCTTGGGCAACTCCGGAACCACCATGATCTGTCGCGGCTTGGCGATCGGCCCAATCTCTGTAGCCACGTGAGAGCGCAACGACTGCACCAACTCCGGCCCGTCCTCGACGCCGCCTCGCAGAATCACGAACGCCACGATCCCCTGGCCGGTCGTCTCGTCCGTAGCCCCGACGACAGCCGCCTCAGCCACAGCCTCATGCGACACCAGCGCCGACTCCACCTCGGTCGTCGAGATGCGGTGCCCGGACACGTTCATCACGTCGTCCACGCGGCCCAGTAGCCACACGGCGCCGTCCTCGTCGAGCTTGGCGCCGTCGCCGGCGAAGTAGTAGTGAGACCAGCGGCTCCAGTAGGTGTCCACGTAGCGCTGGTTGTCACCCCAGATCCCACGCAGCATGCTCGGCCACGGCTCGCTCAGCACGAGGTAACCGCCGCCGCCAGCCGCAACCGGCTCACCGTGGTCGTCCACCACGACGGCGCCGATGCCGGGCAGCGGCCCCATCGCCGACCCGGGCTTGCACTCCGTCACCCCAGGCAAGGGGCTGATCATCATGGCGCCAGTCTCGGTCTGCCACCAGGTGTCGACGATGGGACAGCGCCCACCTCCGATCACGTCGCGGTACCACATCCAGGCCTCGGGGTTGATCGGCTCACCCACCGATCCCAGCAGCCGCAGCGACGACAGGTCGTACCCGTCCGGAATCTCCCGGCCCCACTTCATGAACGTGCGGATCGCAGTGGGCGCGGTGTAGAGCAACGTCACGCCGTGCTTCTGAATGATCTCCCACCAGCGGCCCTTGTGCGGGGTGTCCGGCGTGCCCTCGTAGATGACCTGTGTCGCGCCGTTCGCGAGCGGCCCGTAGACGATGTATGAGTGCCCGGTGACCCAGCCGATGTCCGCGGTGCACCAGTAGACGTCGTCGTCGGCTTGAGGTCGAAGACGTTGTGGTGCGTGTAGGCGGTTTGTGTCAAATAACCGCCCGACGTGTGCAGGATGCCCTTCGGCTTCCCGGTGGTCCCTGAGGTGTAGAGGATGAACAGCGGGTGCTCGGCGTCGAACGCCTGCGGCTCGTGCACATCAGACGCGGTCGCCACGACGTCGTGCCACCAGACGTCCTTCTCGGTCCACGCAACCTCGCCGCCCGTGCGCTTCACAACCAGCACGTGCTCGACGCTCGGGCAGTGCGCAACCGCCTCGTCGACCGCGGGCTTGAGCGGCATTGAACCACCGCGCCGGAACTGCCCGTCAGTGGTGACCACGACCTTGGCCTCGGCGTCCTCGATCCGGCTGCGCAAGGCTTCGGCCGAGAAGCCGCCGAACACCACCGAGTGCGGGGCGCCGATGCGGGCGCACGCAAGCATCGTCACCACCGCCTCGGGGATCATCGGCATGTAGACGGCGACCCGGTCGCCGGCCTGCACGCCCAGCGAGGTCAGCGCATTGGCCGCCTGACACACGCGCTTATGCAGCTGTTCGTAGGTGATGCTCTGCGCCTCGCCCTGCTCCGGCTCGAAGATGATGGCCGTGCGCGATCCGAGCCCGTTGGCGACGTGCCGGTCGACGCAGTTGTACGCGACGTTCAACTCCCCGCCGACGAACCACTTCGCAAACGGCGCATCCGACCAGTCGAGCACCTCGGTCCACGGCGTCGCCCAATCCAAACGGGCGGCCTGCTTGGCCCAGAAACCGAGCCGGTCGGAAGCCGCGTCGTCGTACATGGCAGCGGTGGCGTTCGCCTGGGCAGCGAACTCGGGCGACGGCGGGAAGCTGCGGGTCTCGGTGGCGAGGTTGGCGAGGGTCATGGCGGTCCTTTCAGAAGATGAGTTCCGGCCGGGTGGCGGGGCCAATTCGCACCACCCGGCCGGGTCTGGGGGAGGGTGAGCGCTAGTGCGCGACCGTGGCCTTCTCGGCACCGGCGCCGGTCAGCGAGCGCACCTCCATCTCGGCGTACTTGACGACGTCGGACTTGTTCGGGTCGGTGACGCTGCCCAGCCAGCCGAGGAAGAAGGCCAGCGGGATCGAGATCAGCCCGGGGTTGTCCAGCGGGAACCAGTGGAAGTCCACGCCCTGCAGCATCGACGGGCTCTTCGTCGCGCCTTCCGGGATCGGCTTGCCCGACACCACCGGCGAGAAGATGATCAGCGTGATCGAGGAGATCAGGCCGCCGTAGATGCTCCACAGCGCGCCGCGCGTCGTGAAGTTCTTCCAGAACAGGGAGTACAGGATCGTCGGCAGGTTCGCCGAAGCTGCCACCGCGAAGGCCAGCGCCACCAGGAACGCGATGTTCTGGTCCTTGGCCAGGATGCCGCCGATGATCGCGACCACCCCGATCGCAACCGCGGCCATTCGGGCGACCCGCACCTCCTGGCTCGGCCGACACGCCGCCCTTCTTGATCACGTTGGCGTACACGTCATGCGCGAAGGAGGCACTGGCCGTGATGGTCAACCCGGCAACCACCGCCAGGATCGTCGCGAAGGCGACCGCGGAGATGAAGCCCAGCAGCAGCGTGCCACCGAGTTCGTAGGCCAGCAGCGGAGCGGCGGAGTTGGCACCACCCGGTGCCTTGGCGATCACGTCGGCACCCACCAGCGCGGCGGCACCGAAGCCGAGCACCAGGCTGAACAGGTAGAACACGCCGATCAGGCTGATCGCGTAGACCACGGACTTGCGGGCCTCCTTGGCCGTCGGCACCGTGTAGAAGCGCATGAGCACGTGCGGCAGACCAGCCGTGCCCAGCACCAGCGCCATCGACAGCGAGATGAAGTCGATCTTCGTCATCGTCGTCTTGCCGTACTTCGCACCGGGGTGCAACAGCTTGTCGCCCAGCGGGTTGTTGTCCGCAGCCGCGCCCATCAGGTGGGACAGGCTGAAGCCGTACTTGCTCAGCACCCATCCGGTCATCAGCGCCGCACCCGCGATGAGCAGGACGGCCTTGATGATCTGCACCCACGTGGTGCCCTTCATGCCGCCGACAAGGACGTACACGATCATCAGCACGCCGACCACCGCGATGGTGATGGACTGCCCGACGCCGCCGGTCACACCCATCAGCAGGCTGAC
This sequence comes from Candidatus Nanopelagicales bacterium, assembly GCA_037045455.1. GTDB lineage: Bacteria > Actinomycetota > Actinomycetes > S36-B12 > UBA10799 > JADKAV01. The sequence continues at coordinate 82,987 of JBAOIN010000005.1, forward strand.
GAGACCACCCGCACCGGCCATCTGGGCCAGCAGGTAGAAGAACGACACGGCCAGCGTGGAGATGGCAGCCGCCGTGCGCACCGGGCGCTGCTTGAGCCGGAAGGCCAGCACGTCGGCCATCGTGAACTTGCCGGTGTTGCGCAACAACTCAGCCACCAGCAGCAACGCGACCAGCCAGGCCACGAGGAAGCCGATCGAGTAGAGGAAGCCGTCGAAACCACTGAGCGCAATAGCGCCGGTGATACCGAGGAAGCTCGCCGCGGACAGGTAGTCACCGGCGATGGCGGTGCCGTTCTGGCCACCGCTGAAGGAGCGGCCTCCGGTGTAGTAGTCCGAGGCGCTCTTGTTCTGGCGCGAGGCCCGGATCACGATGACCATCGTCACGGCGACGAACGCCAGGAAGATGGCCATGTTGACAGCGGGGCTGCCTGCAGTCGAAGTCATCAGTGGGTCCCCTCAAGTTCTTCACGGATCTCGGTGGCCAGCGGGTCGAGCTTGCGGTTCGCGTGCCGCACGTACAGCCACGTGATCAGCCCGGTGGACACGAACTGCAGCAGGCCGAAGACGATGCCGCGGTTGACGTTGCCCCAGACGGGCTGGGACATCCACACCGGAGCGAACACCGCGGCCAGCACGAAGGCGAAGTACCAGACGAGGAACGCGACGGTCATCGGGAACGCGAACCCGCGGTAGCGCTTGCGCAACTCCTGGAACTCCGGGCTGCGCTGCGCAGTCACGTACGCCTCGGGATCGGGGGTGCCGCCACCTCCGACCTTCGGCACGTTGTTGTTGATGGTCATGGGTTATGCCTCTCATCAGTCCCTCGGACACTCACCGCCCGCGGTGAGCACACGGTATGAAGTCACCGTGACGAGCGTGGATATCGCATTCGCGGGCCGCTGCGGTGAGCGGCGCGGACGGCGTCACGGAAGGTCCGCCAGCGTGCGACGAGCGGCGCGCCGGACACGACGAGTGGCCCTGAGCCATGTGAGCCGGATCACGTTAGGACGGCGTTAAGGCTACGCGCAAAGCCAGTGGTTGATCATTCAACTCAGGCATACTCACGAACGTGATCTCCTCGATGATTCCGTTGGAAGACGGTTCCGCCTCCGGTCCCTTCGCTCTCATCCAAGGCCTGCCCGTGCACCCTCTGGTCGTGCACGCCGCCGTGGTGTTCGTCCCCCTGGCCGCGATCGGCCTGATCCTGATGGCGCTCATCCCCAAGGTGGGTCAGAAGCTCGGGTGGCTGGTCACACTGACCGCCGGCGTCGCCCTCGGCGCTGCGTTCGTGGCCAAGGAGTCCGGCGAGCAGCTGGAGAAGATGGTCGGTGAGCCCGGCTTCGACCACGCGCAGTGGGGCGACCGGATGCCGATCGTGGCTGGCGTGCTGTTCCTCGCCTGTCTGCTGATGTGGCTGGTGCGGGCACGCGGCAGCGGGGGCTGCCTGACGATCGGGGCCGTGGTCGTGTCGCTGGTGGTGGCAGGCGCGAGCCTGTTCTTCATCTTCAAGGTGGGCGACACCGGCGCCCGCTCGGTGTGGGAGGGCGAGGTGTCCACTGATACCTCTGCGACAGCCGAGCCCTCCGCCACGCCGGAACCCAGCGCAAGCCCCACGGCCACCGCGACCGGCGCCGCCACGTTCACCGCCGCCCAGGTGGCCAAGCACAACACCGCGACCGACTGCTGGACCTCCATCAACGGCACGGTCTACAACGTCACCGTCGTGGATCGACCAACACCCGGGTGGTGCCCAGCGGATCCTCAACCTGTGCGGCACCGACGGGACCAGCGCGTTCGACGGCCAGCACCAGGGCCAGCCGAAGCCGGAGCAGACCCTGGCCGGCTTCGAGGTCGGCACCCTGGGCTGACGCCTAAGGCCGATCGGTGAGCATTCCGGGCATCCGTGAGCACCACGGACGGGTCTTTGGGCGCCCGGAAAGCTAACCGATGCCCGGCACGCTAACGGATTCCTCAGCCGGCCACGAACGACAGCCGCACTTCCCGCTGCGGGTTGTCACCGTTGGAATCCACGACGACCACGCTCTGCCAGGTGCCCAGCGCCATCCGGCCCCCGACAACCGGGACCACGAGGCTGGGACTGACGAACGCCGGCAGCACGTGGTCGCGGCCGTGACCGGTGCTGCCGTGCCGGTGCCGGTAGATGTCGGCCACCGGCAGCAAGCGCTCGAGCGCATCGGCCAGGTCCGATTCACTGCCCGAACCGGTCTCGATGAGCGCGACTCCCGCGGTGGCATGTGGAACGAACACGTTGAGCAAGCCGTCGCCTTTGCCTGCGACGAAGTTCGCGGCCTCACCGGTGATGTCGGTGACGAGCCGGCTACCGGTGTGCAACGCGACGACGCGGGAGTCCATCAGCCGACCGTGACCGCGGTGACGATACCGTCCTCGATGGAGGCGTTGATCCGCTGCGGGCGGTAGTCCTGTGTCACGACCAGCGACTCCCCGTCGATGGAAACCACCCGCCACTCGTACCCGGCGTCGATCGCAGCAGCCTTCGCCGCACCGCGCGGCTTACCCAGCAACGTCACGGCGAACGCGCCAGCGGAGTCGGGCGCCCCGTACTGCAACAGCCCGTCCGTGGTTGACAGCGTCAGCACCTCACCGGACAGTTGCCACGCGGTGACCCCGGCCAGCGCCTCCATGTACTGCGTTTCGGCCGTCATCGCCTCGGGTGATCCGGCCATCTGGGTTGTTGCCAGCGGCCCGAACGTCACGGAACCGTCGCCCACTGCCGCCGTTCCGAAGTAACGATTCACCGGGGCCTTGCCCGACACCTTGCCGTCGTCGAACCGCAGCGTGACGTTGAACTGCGGCGCGTCCGGCACCAGCTGCGAGGTGAACAGCACCCAGTCATCGCCGGGCAGCAACTCGGCGGGGACCGGCGCGCCGGAAGGCGACGCGCTCACGGTGGGTTCAGAGCTTCCGGATGCGCACCCTGCCAGCAGCAGGGCGACCAACACGGCCGCGAGTCTCATGCCTGCGACTTCGTGTGCGCGTGCCACTCCTGCTCGGCACGCTCGGCCAGCCCGCCGATCTCCAACGCGAAGTCCGGCCACAAATCTCGTGGCAGGTCGTGCCCCATGCCCGCGTACCCGACGAACTTGGCGTTACGCAGCAGCCTGGCGGCCGCCAGCCCGCCGCTGACGTTGACCAGCGGGTCGTGCAGACCGTGCATGACCAGGGCGGGCATCCGGATCCGGCGCAGTTGCTCGGTGCGGTCGGGCTGGGCCATGATCGCCGCCAGTTGCCGCAGGTACCCGCCGGGGTCATGGCCGCGGTCGTAGGAACGGCCGCCGAGGTCCATCAGGTACTCCTCGTCGAACGCGTAGCCCTTGGAGCCGATGATCCGGAACGTCTCGACGGCCGCCTGCTGCGCCGACTGCCGATCCAGCCGCACCCGCCGCTTGGTGAGTGCACCGAACACTGCGGGCTTGGGGTTGCCGACCCGGCGGGAGCCGGTCGAGGTCATGATCAGCGTCAGGCTGCGCACCTTGCGCGGATGCTTGATCGCCATGGTCTGCGCGATGAACCCGCCCATCGAAGCGCCCACCAAGTGCACCGAGTCCAGGCCCAACGCGTCCATCAGCCCCACCCCGTCGGCGGCCATGTCGTCGATCGTGTAGGGGGGTTTGCGGCGGCGCACCATCACGTCGACGATGGAAGGCGCCCGCTCATCGTGAAAGTGCGTCGACAGCCCGCTGTCGCGGTTGTCGTAGCGGATGACGAAGAATCCGCGGTCGGCGATCTCCTGGCACATCTGGTCGGGCCAGGCGATCATCTGGGTGCCCAGACCCATCACCAGCAGGACTGGCGGACGGTTGGCGTCCCCGAACGTCTCATAGGCGATCTCGATGCCGTTGGCCTGCACTGTCTGCACGTCACTCACACCGCCATTGTTCACCGGCACGCCACGCAGCACCGGCATTAGGGTGACGGTCGTGATCCGTCTTCTACTCAGCGCATCGCTGATCTTGGTCGCGTCCCCGGCCGCCGCCGCTGGTGTGCAGTGCCCCACTGACGCCGCCCGCGCCACCGTGCGCAAATGCCTGCAGCGTTCGGCACCTGCCCTGGACACCGCCTACTCGCAGATCGCCTCCAGCGCCGCTGCCCGCTGGACTGCGCCCCGCGTGGTGACGTTTCGCCTGAAGCCCCCGAAGAACCCCTGCCACGACCTGTCCGACGGTGGCGTGTTCAGCTCGTTCTACTGCCCTGACAATTCGACGGTGTACATGATGCTCGGCATCGCCGACGAGTCCACCCGGCGCTACGCGCGCCAGGCCGGCACCAAGATCCTGCGGCAGGACGCGAAACGGGTTGGCGTCTCCGTCGCGAGATTGCGCAAGGGCTACCCGGCGGCCTCCCAGGTGAACGTCCTGGCCCATGAGATGGCACACCAGATCCTGCAGGAGAACGGGATCGACAGCTGGTACAAGACCCGGGCCGACCGCTACGAAATCGGCGCTTCGAAATACGACAGGTACGGTTTCGCCCCCGAGACCATGGCCGACTGCCTGTCCGGAGCGGTTGTGCGCCGCGCGAAGGCCAACGGCAGTCTGCGCATGAACGCCTTCGACCAGTGGGCCGCGCAGGCCGATTACGCGGGTGCGGATCCCTACGACGACGCCCGGCCGACCCGCAGCCCGTTCGGATATCCGAACCCGTGGGGCAAACGGGTCTACCGCGGCTACGGCGGCCCCTACATCCGGGTGCGTGCCTGGCGGGCCGGTTGGGAGTCGGCAGCGGCCTCCGGAAACCCGCTGCGCTACTGCGTGGACCTGGCCGCCTCGTGGAAGAAGGTGCCCACGCCCCCGTTCATCTGAGGGCTGTGCGCAAACATCCGGTCGATTCCTGCGGAATTGCCGGTGAAATGGCGCCCGGACCGCGCAGAATGTCGGGGTGATCGACCCCTGGTTGTCCCTGGGCGGACTGTTCGCCGGCGTCGTCGTCGGCCTGACCGGCCTGGGCGGTGCCGCCATCGTGACGCCGATGCTGTTGCTGCTCTTCAACGTGCCGGCACCGATCGCCGTGTCCACGGACCTGGTCTCGGCGGCGGTCATGAAGCCCGTGGGCGCGTCGGTGCACATCAAGCGACGCACCCCCTACTGGCCAGTCGTCGGCTGGTTGTCCATGGGTTCGGTCCCCGGCGTGCTGGTCGGGACCTGGCTGTTCTCGATGCTGGCGGACACCGACTCCGGGGAGGGCACGCTCAAGCGCATCATCGGCGTTGTCCTGCTGGTTGCCGTACTGATCACCGCACTGCGATTGCGCTTGCGCAAGTACGCCGACGACCACAGCGACGCGCCCATGTACTTCTCACGCGGTCGGCTGGCGATCGCTGGGCTGGTCGGCCTGGTGGTCGGAATCCTGGTCGGGCTGACGTCGGTGGGTTCGGGAACCCTGATCGCGGCCTGCTTGCTGATCCTGTTCCCCGCCATGCTGCCCAGCCGGCTGGTGGGTACCGACATCGTGCAGGCCGTGCCGATGCTGGTCGTGGGCGCCATCGCGCACGCCGGCATGGGCGAGGTGGACTGGAAGATCGTGGTGTCGCTGCTGATCGGTCAGATTCCCGGCGTGTTCATCGGAGCCCGCGTGTCGAGCCGCTACAACGGCCAGGAACTGCGCTGGCTGTTGCTGGTACTGGTCGCGGCTGGAGGCGTGTCACTGCTGGGCGCGCCGAAGTGGATCGGCACCTCGATGACGCTGATCGGCGTGGTGGGCCTGGGCGTGCCGATCCTCGTGCGGGCCTTCCGGCACGCACCCGCCCCACCGGCGTCAACTGAAGAGGCTGACCCCGCCCGGGCCCACGACTAGGCCGACCACGATGAGGACGATTCCCCACAGAACCTGGCCACGCACAAGCGCCACGATGCCGCCGATGACCAGTACTGCTGCAATGATCCACAAGATGAGGTCCATGGCCACGAAATACCCCATGATCGGCTCTTCACACATGGTGAGGGATGCGGCATGACAAGGACGACAGTGCGCCGGGTGCCCGAGAAAGCCCGCCCGGACCGAGCACGCGCTGAATGCCGTACTGGACGCCAGCCTCGTGGCGCACGTCGGCGTAGTCGACGACGGCCAGCCCTACGTGCTGCCTATGGCGTGTGCCCGCGACGGTGATCGCCTGCTGCTGCACGGTTCCACGGGCAGCCGGCTCATGCGTGCCCTGGCCGATGGTGCTGCGTGTTGCGCGACGGTGACGCTGCTGGACGGACTTGTGTACGCCCGCAGCGCCTTCGAGTCCTCCATGAACTACCGCAGCGCGATGGTGTTCGGCCAAGCCCGCCCGGTTCCGGACCCGCTGGACGCCCTTCGCCTTCTCACTGAACACCTGTTGCCCGGCCGTTGGGAAACTCTGCGCCGCGCCAACCCGCAAGGAACTCGCAGCCACCTTGGTACTGGAACTGCCGTTGCAGGAGTGGTCCGTGAAGGTCGGCGACGGCCCGCCCGAGGACGATCCCGCCGACCTCACGGCTCCGGTGTGGGCGGGCGTGCTACCGCTGGCATTACAGGCGGGCGAGCCGGTCGACGCCCCGGACCTGCAGGTCGCGGCGCCCGCCGCGCCGGTGGTAGCGCCGGCGATCGTCGCGCTAGCTGACAAAGCGGCGGATTGGGGCCATATGTGACCCGCATCCGTGCGTTTGTCGCAGCGCCTTTCCCAAACGTACGGATCGGGGCCGCATCTGGCTCGAATCCACAGTTCTGCAGCTAGCTAGCGCGCCTCCGCTGCAATGTCGTACCTGGCACATACCCTGGTGCCCCAAGAACGGGAGGTGCGCGATGCTCGATACCGAGTTGGACCGCGGCCTCATCCCGTGGACGGCCCGGCGTCCGCTGCATGCTCTGCTCGGCATCTTCCAAATTCTCGCCGCCCTGACTCTGGCCCCGCTCGCGGCGTTGTCTGCCGGGTCCCGAGGAGATCTCGTCGACGGTCTCGTCGCGTTCTGCTGGCTCGCGCTCGCGGCACTCAACCTGATCCCGCAGCTACGGCCGGAGCGGTTCACGTTCGAGATCGCCATGTACGCCGCTTCGCTGGTGGCCGCGGTGCAAGTGGCTGTCAGTGCCCGGCCGCTGAGCCCGATGCTGACTGGTATCGAGGTGCTCGTGCTCAGCCTGTTCGCTGTGTTCTGCCTGAGCGTCCGGCAGCTCTACCGCTGGCTGACGGTCACCGGCGCGGCCTTCGTGTTCGCCGTCGGATGGTCGGCGGTTGACCAGGCCGCTGCCGCCCTGATCGGGTACGTGTTCATCGCGCTCACCGCGCTGACCGTCCGGCAACTCGTACAGCAGGTGGTGGACGCCTCCGAGCACGACCCGCTCACCGGAGCGCTGAACCGGCTGGGTCTGCGCGACCGCGCGGAGTTGGTGCGGGCCTATGCCCACCGGCGGGGTGAACCCACGACCGTCGCGGTGCTGGACGTCGATCACTTCAAGGCCTACAACGACCGGCTCGGCCACACGGCCGGGGACCGGCTGCTGATCGAGGTCGTGGAACGTCTGCAGGGCGCGCTGCGGCGCTCCGATCTGGTAGCCCGGTCGGGCGGCGACGAGTTCGTCATCGTGCTGGTCGGCGCCGACGAGTCACGGACCGTTGCGGTGCTGCAGCGAGTGCTTCCTACCCTGCCAGCCCACTGCAGCTTCGGCGCCGCGGCGTGGCTGCCCGATTCCGAACTCAACGATGCGATCGACGCAGCGGACCGGGCGATGTACGCCCGCCGCCGGGCACTGCGCGGCGACACCGCCGAGGTCTGATCGCTCCCGCCCTACCGCTGCGCCGGGATCGGGTAGTCGTCCTCCCGATATCGCCGGCACAGAGGTCGCTGGCGCCTGACAGGTCGCGCACCACAGAGCGGAGCTGCCAACCAGGCGCAGCCACGGGTGACCCGCTACCTGCGTGTTGTTGTCCTGCCTGTCCACAAGGCGCCACTAACCGCATGCGTTCGGGACATACCGGCAGTTCGTCACTTTTTCGTCACGAGTCCGGCGAAATTGTCACCGGTACCGCATTGAGCACAGCCGTACCCGACAGTGGGTCCAACCCCGTCAACGGGGTCAGCACGTTGCTGTTGGTGCCGGTAGTTGCGTCCACCGCCCACGCGTCGCTTGCCGGCGCCCAGCCGTGCGGCAGGCAGATCACGCCGGATCGCACCGCATCGGTCACTTCCACCTCCACGCGCTGGCGCCCCGTGGCCGACGTCAGCCACGCGTGCCCGCCGTCAATCAGGCCGGCCTCGACCGCGTCGTCGGGGTGGACCTGGGCAGTGCAACGGCTGGAGCCGCCCGCTAGCCGGGGCAGCGTGCGCAGCCAGGAGTTGTTCGTGCGCAACTGCCGGCGCCCGACCAGGACCAGTGGCGCTTGCTCCACCTCAGCCGCCGCCAGACGGCGGCATTCCGCGATCAGCTGCTCCGGCACCAACTCGATGCGGCCGCTCGGCGTCCGCAGCACCTCCGGCAGGCGGGGCTGCAAAGGTCCCAGGTCGATGCCCGCCGGCGCGCTTTCCAGGTCGTCGAGTGTGAGGTCATACGGTCCCTTGCGCAGGGAGATGTCGATCAGGCGTGCCACTCCCCGCCGAGGTGCTACCGCACCCAGCAGCGAGACATCCTCGGCGACTGTCATCGCGACGAGGTCGTCCATCTGCTCCGGCGTCGGTTCCGAGCCACCGTTGATGCCGGCGGCGATGGCCGCCAGCGTGAGCAGCACTTGACCCTCGTCCTTCTCCCCCGGGCCCAGCGGAAACACCGCGGGTGACCAGCGGGCCGCGTTGCGCACGGCCAGGGATCCGAACACCACGTCGTAATGGCTGCGCGCCAACGGTGACGGCGCCGGCAGGATCACGTCGGCATGACGCGACGTTTCTGTGACGTACATGTCCAGGCAGACGAGCAGGTCGAGCTGACCCAATGCCCGCTCCATCCTGCTTGCGTCGGGGGTGGAGACCACGGGGTTGCCGGCGACTGTGATAAGGGCCCGAATCCGGTCATCCTCGGCAGTGTCGATCTCCTCGGCCAACGCCGCCACCGGAAACTCGCCGAGGACGCTGGGCAGCCCTCGTACCCGGGTGCGGCGGCTGCCCGGTACGCGCACGCCACGGCCGCTGCCCGGCGTGCCGAAGGTCGTCGGCCCGCCCGCGGGCGGCAGCGGGAACATGACCCCGCCCGGCCTGTCCAGGTTGCCCGTGATGACGTTGAGCACGACGATCAGCCAGGAGGCGAGCGTGCCGAAATTCGTGGGTTCACCGTCGACCAGCAGGCCCGACGTCGACGTTCCCAGCCGCCCGTACACCGCAGCCGATGGGGATTGCGCGATGTCGCGTGCCAGCCGGACGATCGTCTCCGCAGGAATGCCGGTGGCTTCGGCCACTGCGGCGGCGGGGAATGGCGCCAGCATCTCGTGTAATTGAGCGATCGCGTCCGGATCGACGTGATCGGCGGCTGGGCCGAGATCCACGCCGTCTGCCAGGACCGTGTTCACAAGCGCGGCCAGCAGCAACACGTCCGTGCCGGGCCGGATCGCGAGGTGCTGGTCGGCGGCATCGGCCGTGCGGGTGCGCACCGGATCGACGACCACGAGCCGACCGCCTCGGGCCGTCAGTGCACGTAGCCGCCCTGGCATGTCCGGGACAGTCATCATCGAGCCGTTGGACACCAGCGGGTTGCCGCCCAGGATCACCAACAGGTCGGTGCGATCGATGTCCGGGACGGGCACTGAGAGTTCGGTGCCGAACACCAGCCCGAGGGCTACCTGCTGGGGCATCTGGTCCACGGTGCTGGCGGTGAACCGGTACTTCGTCCGCAGAGCCCGCACCAGCGCCGGCAGGTAGAACGTACTGGTGACGTTGTGCGCGTTGGGGTTGCCCAGGTACAGCGCGACCGCATCCGGGCCGTGGGCTTCGATGATCTGGCGCAGACCGGCTCGGATACGGTCGAAGGCCTCGTCCCAAGTGGCTTCCCGCAGTTGGCCCTCGTCGCGGACCAGCGGCGTGCGCAAACGGGCCGGGTCGTGATGCAGATCCCCGACGGCGACTCCCTTGGGACAGATGAAGCCGCGACTGAAGACGTCCTCAGGGTCTCCGCGCACCGCGCTCACGTGGTCGTCCTCGACCGAGATCAACAGGCCGCATGTGGCCTCACACAAGGGGCAGATGTGGCGCGCCGGCATGGGCGCACTCTACGCCCGATCTCTGGCACCCCTATGGCAGACGTGAGAGATGCGCTGCTGGACGCCTGGCATGAGCGAACCGGCAACTTGCCGGATCGCGAGACAGCCGATCCGTGAGCATTCCGGGCATCCGTTAGCCCGGCGGGACGGGGTTTTCGCGCCCGGAACGCTAACCGATGCCCAGAGTGCTCACCGATCGAGATTTCGCCCGCCAGGCGCGCCTAGCGGCCGTGCGGTTCATGCTCGGCAGGAACGACATCCACCAACAGGTCATCGATGCCGCTTTCCAGCACATCGCGCTCACCAAGCTTGACGACTACTACCCCTCCTAGCACCAGGAACGCACCGAGCAACTGCAGGGGTTTCGGCTGCTGGTCCAGCAGAATCCAGGCGAAAACCAGACCCGCCGCGACCTCCGAGAGCGCGACGAAGGAGGCCAGCCGGGATCCGAGGTGACGGGCCGCGGCGATGCCCGTGACGTAGGCGAGCGCAGCGGTGACCAGGCCGAGTGCCAGGACCGGCAGCCACCAAGGCACCGTGCCGAGCGTGAACGTGACCGGCGAGGTGGACATGGTCATCGGCAGCACGCCGACCAGTGCCGCGAGCCAGAAGGCGACGGCCGCGAAGACCAACCCACCTGCAGCCAGCGTGATCGGCGGCAGACCGCTGGAGTCGTCAGCCGAGATCACGAAGTACGTCGCGGCGCCGACCATGGCGCCGAGTGCGAACAGCACGCCGAGCGCGTCGACGCTGGTTCCGCTCAGGACGTCCAGCAGCAGCACCAGCCCGACCGCAGCGATGGCCGCACCGACGAATGTCAGCGGCCCGGGCTTCTGCCCCCGGAACGCCCACATGAACAGCACCACCGCGACCGGTGCGGTGTACTCGATCAGCAACGCCACCCCGACGTCGAGCCGGGACACCGCGAGGAAGTACAGGAACTGCGCGCCGGCCACGGCCAGCAGGCCGTAGATCACGATGGTCCGCGCGTTGGTCAGCAACACGCGAAACTGGCCCCGGACCGCCATGAGACCCGGAATCACCAGGACCAACGCGGCGATGGTTACGCGCATAGCCACCGCTGCCGCCGGGGACCAGCCGGTGTCCATCAAGGCCCGAGCCAGCGATCCGGACAGCCCGAATGACACCGCGGACGTCAGGGCCAGCGCAATACCGGCGCCGGAGGTCCGCTGCACGTCAGGAGTGTCGGTGCTCATGACTCCTGACACTACGTGTTCTTGCGGTAAGGTGTCAATGTGGTTTTCGCTCCTGACGTGGAAGAGGCTCTCGGGGCGGCCGTTGCGCTGGTCAATTCGGCGATGCCCTCCCTTGGCGATTTGCGGACCTTCTACGACGCGTGGGGATACACCGGTTCCAAACCCCGGACGGCGCAGGAACTGCGGGCGGTGCAGGCGCTGCGACCGCGGTTGCGCGAGTTGCTGCTCGCCGACCGCGACGATGCCGTCGCGCTGGTCAACGGCATCCTCGCCGAGCAGCGCGCGGTTCCCCAACTCGTCCGCCACGACCACCTCGACTGGCACATCCATGCGGTCTCCGAAGATCGCCCCATGCACGAACGCATCCTCGTGGAGACGGCCATGGCCATGGTCGACGTCGTCCGCGGCGACGAGATGAGCCGCCTGCTGGTGTGCGACGCCGACGGTTGTGAGGGTTTGGTGCTGGACCTTTCCCGCAACCGCTGCCGGCGATTCTGCAGCACGACGTGCGGGAACCGGGAGGCGCAGGCCGCATTCCGTTCCAGGCAGCGCGTCTAGGCTTGAGACATGACAGTGCACGACAACGGCCCGGAGCCGAACGCCTTCAACATCGAAACCGAGACGGTCGACAACGCGAACTACCGGACTGTGGCGTGGAGCGGGAAGTACCTGCAGGTCACGCTGATGAGCATTCCGGTCGGGGAGTCGATCGGGCTCGAGTCACACCCCGACACCGATCAGTTCCTGCGCCTCGACGCTGGTCAGGGCCGGGTCACGATGGGTCCGGCCGAGGACGACCTGCCGTTCCAGCAGGACGTCGAGGACGGGTGGGCCGTCATGGTTCCCGCAGGCACCTGGCACGACATCATCAACACCGGCGACGAGCCCATGCGGTTGTACGCGATCTACGCGCCCGTGCACCACGCAGCCGGCATTGTGCAGGAAACCGCCGAGGACGCCGAACGTGACGAGGAGTCGGGGGCAGACTCCCCGCCGCAGTGGTCGGTGCAGCCTGATTCGGGCAGCCCGGATCAGCACGCCTGAGCCTCACATACACAGATGCCAGCGGGCTTGTGCCGTCTGTGCAGGTTCGTGTCATACGTGAAGCTTCAGGTCGAGTTTCGGTGACCCAAAGCTGCACGTCTTGCCCGAGCTTTCACATCTGGCACGAAGGTGCACGCTTGGTCCATCTGGCACCAGCCCCCCACGCAATCGGTCACGAAGATCGGTGGAGCCGCTCGCGCCACAGGTCGAAGGCCGGCGGCGGGGCGCCCGGCTCGTGAACGACGGGGGGGTCTGCGGGGGGTGGCAGTTCAACACCCACACCGGAAGCCGCCAGCATTGCCGCGCCCAAAGCCGAGGCGCTGCGTTCGGGCACCACGTCGACGCGCGCCTGCAGTGCGTCTGCCAGCAGCTGCGGCACCAACGGGTTGCGTGCCCCACCACCAGTCATCCGAACTTGCCGAACCGAACCTGCGAGAACGCGCACCCCTTCGGCGGCGGCGAAGACCATGCCCTCCACTGCAGCGCGCGCGAGATCCTCGCGCGTCGTCGTGTCGGACAGGCCCAACCACGCACCGCGGGCGTCGGGCCCGGCCACCGCACCTCGCTCCCCGCTCAGGAACGGCAGAACCGTGACGCCCTCGGAGCCATTCGAAGCAGCCGCCGCGAACAGTTCGTCCCAGCTGAAGCCCAACCACTGCCGCGCCCGGTCCAGCGCAAGCCCTCCGTTCTGCAACGCCACCATCCCGTACCACGCCCCGCCGGCGTCGGCGTACAGATGCGTGACGGGATCCGGCGACGGACGCGGGGCATCGACGCCCATCAGGATCTGGGCACCGGAGCCGAGATTGACCTGCACCTGGCCCGTCGCCAGACCGCCCGACCCGAGCAACGCCGCGGGCGTGTCACCGGCCCCGGCGACGAGCACCGGGTCACCGGGCAGGCGCGCAGTGCCGACCACGTGTGAACTGCTCACGACCTGCGGCAGCAACCGAGCCGGCAGCCCCAGCGCGTCGACGACATCGGAAGCCCACCGATCCGCTGGAACATCCCACAGCAGAGTCGCCGAGGCATCACTGCGCTCGGCGACGAGCCCGCCACCGAGCCTGGCGCGCAGATAGTCCTTGGGTTGCAGCGCGGCGTGCGCCATGTCCACCCGATCCGGTTCGTGCTCTTGCAGCCAGCCCAGAATGGGGCCAGCCATGCCGGGGGTCAACGGGTTCGCCAGCCGTTGTCGCATGTCCGCAGGCAGCTCGCGCCAGCGCTGCAGATCGGCCCGCCGGTCGGGCCACAAGACGGCCGGCCGGACCGCTTCGCCGTCGGCGTCCACGAGCACCAGCCCGTGCATCTGGCCGTCCAGCCCGACCGCGTTCCAGTTGTGGGAGCCCAGGCGGTCGAGCGCGGACTCCAGCGCAGCAACCCACGCGGCCGGGTCGATCTCGGCGAAGCCCGGCGCAGGCCGGTCGACCCCGTAGGCCGCCTCGGCCTGCGCAGCCACCGTGCCGTCCTCGCGAACCGCCGCGAGTTTGAGCCCGCTGGTGCCGAGGTCGATGCCCGAGGAACATGTCAGATACCTACCCGAATTGTCGCGAAGTTGCCCGCGCTGTCGCGAAGGCGGTAGCGACACGCCGTGATCAGCAACGACAACGCGACAATGGTCAGCCTCGCAGATGACCGGCCATGAAGTCGTAGGCGTGCTGCGCCAAGTCGGCGCCGTCGCTCCACAGGTTGCGCCATACGGCCAGCGTGTTGCTCAGCTCCGGGTGCACGACCGCCGAGGAGAAGGACTCGAACGTCACCGGTCCCTGATAGCCGCTGGTGCGCAGCGCGCTGAAGAACTCGGGGAAGTCGATGGTCCCGGTGCCGAGGTAACCGCGGTGGGACTCCCCCACGTGCACGTAACCCAGTCGGGAACCGGCGGTCACGACGGGCTCGGAGAACCCGTTCTCCTCGATGTTCGCGTGATAGGTGTCGAGGTGCACGGTCAGGTCCGCGCCGGCGTCGTCGATCAGGGTAAGCATCTCGGCGACGGTGTTCACGACGTTGCTCTCGTAGCGGTTGACCACCTCCAACGAGGTCGGCAAGCCGACCGCCGCCGTGGTCTGCGCCAGCCACGCCATACTTTCCAGCACGTGCTGCCGGCCCGCGTCGCTGATCGGCTCGGGGTACTTGCCGAGCTTGGAGTAGAGCACTCCGCACAAGTTGCCTGCACCGATGCCGGCAGCCACATCGACCGCCGCTGCCAGCCGGTCGCGACCGCGCGCCACGATCTCGGGATCCGGGCTCGACACATCGGTGTCATCGGACAGACCCAGCGAGCAGGCGGCCCGCAGGTCGTTGTCGGCGAGCAGCTGCTTGGTCATCTCGACGTCGAAGTGCTCGGGTTCCAGGATCGGGATCTCGATGATGTCGAAGCCGATCCGCTTCGTGCTCTCGATGGCGTGCCGGGCGGACTCGGGCGTCCACTCACCGGTCCATACGAGGGCATGTAATCCCAGGGGGTTCACAGCGATTTCCTTTCAGATGAATTCAGCGTCGGGCGCCACAGCGCCGGTGACCAGCCCGACCAGTTCGTCGCCATGGGTGTCGGCACCGCGGCGGGTCGCGACGGTGCGACCGGCACGCATGACGGTCACGGCATCAGCCAGCCGCAGCACCTGGTCGAAGTTGTGACTGATCAGCATGATCGAGATGCCCCGCGACTTGAGGTCGTGGATGAGCTCCTCGACCTTCGCGGTCTCCTGCACACCGAGCGCCGCGGTCGGCTCGTCCATGATGACGATCGAGGAGCCCCAGCCGGCGGCGCGCGCGATGGCGACCGCCTGCCGCTGGCCACCTGACAGCCGCCGGACGCGGGACTTCACCGACGGCACGTTGATGGCCAGGGTGGAGACCATGTCGGTGGCCCGGCTGGCCATCGAGCGGCGGTTCATCAGTTGAATCGGGCCGAAGCCGCGCGTCTCTTCTCGCGTGAGGAACAGGTTTTGCCAGACAGTTAGGTCCTCGACCAGTGCGAGGTTCTGGTGCACGGTCTCGATACCGGCGTCGCGCGCTTGCTCGGGGTTGCTGAAGCGCACCGGCTCGCCCTGCACGTGGACCGTGCCGGCGTCGGGGGCATGGATGCCGCAGATGCAACGCACCAGTGTCGACTTGCCGGCGCCGTTGTCGCCGATCAGCGCGGTCACCTCGCCGGGCTGCATCGTGAAGGACGCATCCTTGAGCGCCTGCACGTTGCCGAAACTCTTGCGGATGTGTTGGGCGTCGAGTACGGGGGTCATTTCTGGAACCTCGTCAGCAGGGCTGCCAGGACGACGACGATGCCGACTGCCAGCGGTTGGTAGAACTGCGAAAGCCCGAGCAGGGTCAGGCCGTTGACCAGGGCGGTCAGCAGCAACGCACCCATGACGGGGCCGGTGATCGTGGCCCGGCCGCCGAAGAGGCTCACCCCGCCGAGCACCACGGCGGCAACCGAGTTGAGGAGGAAACTCGTGTTGCTCGCCGGCTCGGCGGCGCCCACACGTGCCACCAGCAGGATCGCCGCGATGCCGGCCAGGAAGCCGCTCAACGTGTACACGGCGATCTTGACGCGGACGGTGCGCACACCCACCGCCCGCGCGCTCTCGGTCGAACCACCCGTCGCCAGGACGTGCAGTCCGAACCTGCTGTTGAACAGCGCGACGTGAGCCACCACTGCGACGACCGCAGCCACGATCACCGACCAGCTGAAGGGCCCGATACCGCCCGCGGACAGCTTGAGCAGGAACCTGTTGATCACCTGGATGGGCTTGCCATCCGCCAGGATCAACGCCAGCCCGGACGCGGCCGACAACGCACCGAGAGTGACGATGAAGTCGGTGATCCCGCCCTTGGCGATGATGGTTCCGTTCAGCATGCCGACCGCGGACGAGGCCAGCACCCCCGCCAGCATGGCCAGGAAGATGTTGTCAGTGCCCTGGAACGTCAGGCCCAGGACGATGGCACCCAGGGTCATGACCGAGGCCATCGACAGGTCGATACCCGCGGTTGCCACGACAAACGTCTGCCCCACGGCCAGGACCACCAGGATGGCACTGGCCTGCAGCATCGCTTCGATGTTGCCGCCGGACACGAACGTCGGGTCCAGAATGCCGAAGACGATCACGAGTACGACCAGCCCGATCGGGGCGGCCAGTTCGGGCCAGGGGGCCGAGGCGAGCCGGCTACCGAGGCCGGCCCGCTCGTCGGTCACCTCAGCCGTGGGGGAGACGGTTGTCATGATCGGTTCAGCTTCCTGACAGCGGGTTGTCGAATTCCTCGAAGGGCGCCGGGAAGGCGCTGATCGCCTGGTCGGCGTTCTCGGAGGTCACCAGGGCGGTCGGGGAGACGATCTCGGTCGGGATGTCCTGGCCGGCTAGGACCGCTTCACATGCCTGCACACCCAGAACACCGATCTCGTACGGGTACTGCGCGACGGTGGCAGTCAGGTCACCGGACTTGACGGCCTTCAGCGCGTCCTCGTTGCCATCCACGCTGATCACTGCGATCTCACCGGTCTTGCCGGCGTTGGCCACGGCCCGGGCGATGCCCAGTCCCATGTCGTCGTTGGCCGCGAAGAACCCCTTGAGGTCCGGGTTGGCCTGCATCAGGTCGGTCGCCGCGGTAAGGGCCTTCTGGCGCTCCCAGTCGGCGGCGACGGTCTGCACGATGTCGAGCTTGCCCTGCACGGCGGCGGTGAAGCCGTCGAGGCGGGCCTGGCTGGTGACGTCACCGGCGATGCCGCCGATCAGGGCCACCTTGCCGCTGCTGATCGTGTCGATCATGTACTGGCCGGCTTTGCCGCCTGCATCGGTGTTGTCGGTGCCGATGTAGGTCGCCGGGGTGACGTCGGCCTCGGCGGCCGCGTCAGCATCGATCGGACTGTCGATGTTGACGATCGGGGTGTCCTTGGCGGCGACCGGGGCCAACGCCTGCACCAGGTTGGTCCCGGAGATCGGGTTCACCACGAAGCAGTTGTAGTCCTGCTGGGCCATCGCCGTGAGCTTCTCGGCCTGGCCGGTGGTGTCGGTGATGCTGGTGGCAGCCTGGATCTCGACCTGGGCGCCGGAGTCCTGCGCCTGGGCGTTGATGCCGTCTTCCATCGCCTGGAAGAACGGGTTGTCCAGACCCTTGATGACGGCCGCGATGTTGGCGTCACTGCCACCCTCGCTGGGTGACGCCGAGGAGTCGCTGTCAGACCCACCGCCGCCACATGCGCGGCGACCGCGAGCCCACCGGATTCGATCATGCGTCGATGTCTGTCCATTACTGGGAGATGTGTGTGTGACTTCCCCTGTCGAATCTGGTTATGGCTCGATGACGGTCTATTGACCTGGTCCGGTTGGTGCGCGAAACCGGCCCGCTCAGCCGCGCCGATCGGCGAGGCACCGGCTGGGCGCGGGTCACGGTCAACCAGCGCTGGACCGGGCGGTGGACGCCGGGCTGCTGGTCGCGGCCGGCACTCCACCTCCACGTGGGGCCGGCGGCACGATTTGCATCAACGCGCAGCGCGCGCACCTGCTGCTGGCCGACATCGGCGCCTCCGGCATGCGGCTGGCGCGCACCGACCTGGCGGGCACCGTGCTGCAACGTAACGACCAGCCGATCCGCATCTCCGACGGCCCGGATGTGGTGCTCGAGGCTGTTTCCGCCGGTCTGGCCGAGCTGCGCGACCCGGATCTTCCGCTGTGGGGGGTGGGCACTTCGGTGCCAGGACCCGTCGAGTTCGCCAACGGGACCGTCGTCAGCCCGCCGATCATGACCGGTTGGGACGGCACGAACATCCCCGAGCGACTGGGGCATCTCACTCCCCTCGTGTTCGTCGACAACGACGTGAACGCGATGGTCATGGGCGAGCGAGCCGCGCGCTATCCGGAGGTCGACGACCTGCTGCTGATCAAGGTGGGAACCGGCATCGGCGCGGGCATCATCGCCACCGGCCGCACGTTGCGCGGGGCCCAAGGCACCGCCGGCGACCTCGGCCACATCCGGGCCGACGTTGCGCGCGATGGCGAGCCTCCGCTGTGCCGCTGCGGGCAGTTGGGTTGCGTGGAAGCCTATGCCGGCGGCTGGGCGATCATGCGCGATCTCGCAGCTGCCGGACGCCCGGTGGAGTCCGTGGACGACGTCGTGGCCGCTGTGCACAACGGGGATCCGCTGGCCACCCGGCTGGTGCGCGACGCCGGGCGCGTGCTCGGTGCCACGGTGGCCGATGCGGTGGGCCTGCTCAACCCCGCGGTCATTGTGATCGCCGGGCAGCTGTCGGCCACCGGTGAACACCTGTTGGCGGGCATCCGCGAACGGATCTACTCGCGATCACTGCCGCTGGCGATGCGGGATCTGCAAGTCCGGGCCAGCGACCTGGCGGGGGATTCCGGCGTCATCGGGCTGGCGCACGGCGTGCTGGACCGGCTGTTCACAGCCGAACATCTGAACCTGGCGCTCGCGTCCTGAGGTGCGCCCCGGTTTGTCGCGCAGTGGTCACGACACGCCGGGCGAAACGCCGACAACGCGACAAACCGGCGCGGGCTAGAACCGGTGGTGCGGGTGATCCGCGTGCCGGTTCTGGAACGACAAGATCTTGGGGTTCTGCACAACGCCCTCGCGGATCTCGATTGCCCGTGCGATCGTCGGCTCCTCCCAGTCCCGGTCCATGACCGGGCGCAGGAACGGCAGCAGCGCCTCGCTGATCCCCCAGGTCGCGCTGTTCCACAGGTAACTCGGGCTGTGATCGACGGCGTAGTAGGTAACCCCGTTCCCCACCCTGAACGCCGGCTCCTCAAAAGTGGTCGGGCGGGCCCATTCGAAACCCATGCCGCGGTCACACGAGACGTCGACGATCAGATCCCCGGAGGTGAACAACTCGAGCTGCTCGTCGGTCACGAACATCATCGGGCGGTCGGTGTCCTGCATGACGCAGTTCACGATGATGTCAAAGTCCGCCAGGTACTCGGCGATAGGGGTGTCGCCCACCTCGATATGACCATTGTCCCGGTGCATATGCTCCATCGGCACGGCAGGAATCGGTGAAGCGACCGCGGTGATATCGCGCATTGTCAGCGCGGTGACGTCGTGCACGCCCATGCCGTGCAGCGCGGTGATCGCGCCACGGGCCGTGTTGCCGAAACCGAGAATGACGCCACGCAAATGCCGCCCATAGTGCCCGGTTGTGCCGTTCAGCGCCATGGCATGCAGCACCGAGCAGTAGCCTGCCATCTCGTTGTTCAGGTGGAACACGTGCACCATGTGTTCCCCATCGGAAGTCCAGTGGTGCATGGCCTCCCATGCGATCAGCGTGAGCTGCTTGTCAATCGCGATCTGCGTCAGTTCGGCGTCCTGAACAGCATGCGGCCAGCCCCACATGATCTGCCCGTCCCGCAGTGCGTGCAGGTCCTCCAGCGTGGGCTTGGGCAGCAGCACGATGTCTGTGGTGGCGATGATCTCCTCGCGGCTCGCTACCGCCGGCAACTCGACCCTTCCGAAACGCTGGCCGTACCCGGTCTCGAACACCATGCGCTCGCGCAGATCCGGTTCGATGCGCTCGATGTGGTCAGGATGGATCGGCAGGCGCAGTTCGTTCTCCTTGCGGGAGGTCGCGAGTACCCCTAAGCGCAGTTCCGTCATGGCACTATCGTGCCGCTCTGGGAAGCCCGTGCTGCGGGGTTTCGGCGGATAGATTGGGCGGACAGCGCTAACGGTCCGCCTAAACCTTCAGGCAGACGCCATGACGTTGATGATGTTCCCGTCGGGGTCTTTGAACCAGACCGACTTGGACTCACCCATGACCGCGACGCCGTCCTGCCACTCGATGCCCTCGTAGTCAAAGGTGTCGAACTGCACGCCCGCGTCGCGCAGAGCTCGCACCTCGTCATCAAAGCCCGCATCACACTGCAGCGACATGGCCGTCGCCTGATTCGTGCCGGCGAATGACGACTCGTACACCAAGAACGACCCCGCCCCCGCGCGGTAGACCACCCCGTCGCCGCCCGCTTCGCCCGGCGGGAATCCGAGCACCCCCTCGTAGAACGCGCGGGATCGTTGCGGGTCGGCCGTGGCCAGCGTGGGCATCGGTGTGTAGTCGGACAGCATGGTGACCTCCGGTGCTGACCGGGCCGGCTTGACCCGGCGCACGTGGTCGACCGTACGCCGCCCGCCGGAAAGCGGGGAGGGGCCGAACGGTCACATGGGGAGGCACGAAGCACCGCGCTCAGTGCTTCGGCCGCAGCACCCACGTCCGCTTCCAGCTGTTCGCCTTCCACGTGTCCTTGTACTTGGGCTTGGGCGTGGCCACGATCCACAGCGTCACGCGGATCTTCTTGTAGCCCTTGACGTGGACCTTTACGGCCCCCTTCTTGGAGACCGACGTCCGGCAGTAACTGACCTCACCTGCCGCCGAGCTCTTCAGCGGCCGGCAGTGCACGCGGTACTTCAGGTTCCCGTACTTGTTGGTCTTCGACTTCTTGACCAATGTGCACGTGGAGCCCTTGCAGGTGACGTCGGTCTTCACATCTACCGGCAGCGGCTTCTTGCCGGTCGGGGTGACCTGCACGGTCGCCTGCGCCTGCGCGGACACGTCCGGGCCGATCACTTGACCGCCCGACCACGGGGAACCAAGGGCAGTCACCGTATTCGTGGTCGTCGCTTGCAGCGATGTGGTGCAGGCGTAGGTCCAGGTCTCGTCCGGGGCGTCTCCGATCGCCGCCGACGTCAAGAGCCCGTCTGCATTGTCGTCACCGCTCGCATAGGTCAAGGGCGCGCACTTGTCGTCGGTGACCCGGATGTTCGCCAGTGCCATGTTGCCGGTGTTCTTGACCTCGTAGGTATAGGTCACATTGCCGCCCTTTTCCACGACTGCGGCTGAGGCCTTCTTCGTGACAGCGATCGCCGGCTTCAACGAGCCGCCGACCACGAGCACGCGCACGGAGGTGGAGTCGCTCACCTTTCCACCGCTGGGGGTCGTGCCGCTTGCAGTCGCAACGTTGAGCGTGTCGTCGTCGAGTACCGAGGTGCACGCGTACTTCCAGGTCTGGCCGACCTTGAGCACGTTGCTGCCATCGTCACCTGACTTGTAAGACACGGGCGCACACTTGTCGTCGGTGACCGTCACGTCACTGAGATCAACGCTGCCGTCGTTGGTCACGTCATAGGTGTAGGTGACCGGTGAGCCCTTTGGCACCACCTGCGCGCTCGGGCTCTTCTTGATCCCGATGCTGCCCACGTAGCTGGTCACCGTGGCCTTGTCGTTGTCGGTGACGACGTCTCCCAGGATCGGCTCGAGGGCCGTCACGACGACCGTGTTCTCGACGGTCTTGGATCCTGTGAACTCCGAGGTGCACGTGTAGACCCAGGTCTCGCCGGGTTCGACGAATCCGTCCCCGTCGTCCCCGGACTGGTAGACCACCGGGGAGCACTTGTCGTCGGTCACATCGAGGACCTTCATCGGCACCGTCGCGTCACCGGACGTGACCTCTGTAGGTGTAGGTCACCTCCGAGCCCGATGGCACCAGCAGTTGCCCGTCCTTGACGACTGCGCCCGGAGCCGAGGGCGTCTTCGTGATCGTGATTCCCTCCTCGATGACCTCGACGTCCGCGGTGTCCGTCTTCTGCATCTGCTCGCCGACCTGCTCGGGCTCGGTGGGCAAGAACGGCGTCGCCGTGACCGTCGCCGTGTTGGTGGTGTTCTCGTTGATCGTGCTCGAGCAGGTGTACGTCCAGGACTCCCCGACCCCGAGGATGGAGTCCGCTGAAGTGTCGCCGCTCACGTACGTCACCGGTGTGCACTTGTCGTCCGACATCCATGCGTTCTTGTTGGCAGGACCACGGAACGGCGTCTCGCCCGCGTTGCGCACGACGTAGGTGTAGGTCACCTCGGTGCCCGGATAGACGATCGACTGGTCGACAGTCTTCGTCAGTTCCAGCTTGGGCACCTTCACTTCGACGGTGACCGAGTCAGTGGCCTTCAGCGGTTGATCTTGCGGATCCTTGACGGTGACGGTGGCCTTGTTGGTGGCCTTCGCCTTCGTCATGGAGGCGACCGTGCACTCGTAATCCCAGGTTTCCCCGGGTGCGAGCGGGTTGCTGCCGGACGTCACCGTCACGGCGTCGCACATGTCGTCGACGAGCGCACCATTGAGGTCCGGGTCGGCATACAGATTGGTGTTTCCGGTGTTGGTCACCGCGTAGGTGTACTTCGCCGGCTTCCCTTCCAGGAAGACCGTGTGATCGACCTGTTTGACCAATTCGAGGCTGGGCTCGTAGTTGAAGAAGTCCGCGAACGTGCACACGGCGTTGTCGCCGTACTTCAGGTGCACGGTGACACCGTGTGTCACGTCGTAACTGACATCCGCGCCCGTGCAGGTGGGGTGCGCCCCGTTGGGCCCGTCGAGATACCAGTCCGCGGGAATGTCGGTCTCCCGCACGACGTAGTTGCCCTCGTTGAGATCGGGCTTCGTGATGGACTGCTGGTCCTTCAGCGGGAAGGGCAGCGTCTGCTGGCCGTCACTGCCCTCGAACGTGAACACCTGTTGCGGGTCACTCGGTGCCTGCTTAACGACCGTGATGCTGGCGTCCTTCACGTTGCGGAAGGTGCAGGTGATCGTGTCACCGGGATCGACGGCGATCTCGATCCCCTGCGCCGGCTCGCTCACCGGGGTCATCACGTCGCCGTTGTTGACGCACTGGACACCTGCGAAGTTCCAGAGCATCGGTAGGTCGCCCTCAGTGAAGGTGTAGTTGGAGCCGTCCGCTGGGGTCTGAATGGTCAGCGTCCTGCTAGCCGGCTCGCCGTTCGGGGCCAGCGAGAAGGCCTCGTCTGCTGGCTGCACACCAGCACCGGCGGCCGTGAAGTCGAAGGACGTGCCATCAGCCGGCTCGGCCTGCTTCACGATCTTCACGGTCGCGGCTTTCGGAGGCGGCAGTTGGGCGTTGGTGAAGACGCAGTGGACCTCTTCGCCGTAGTCGAGGTCGAGGACCACCTTGCGGTTGGCCACGTCCTTGGTCTGGCTGGACGTTCCGGTGCACGAGATGTCGTCCAGTTGCCAGCCGGCCGGCACGGTGTCCTCGGTGATGGTCCGGGGACCCACCGGCAGCGCGGGGAACGCTTTGTTCTGACCGTCGGCGAGGTCGAAGGCCGGCGGCGCATCGCTGACCGAGAAGCCGAAGACGTCGTTGGCGCCGCTCGGGCTGGTCTGTTTGCTCACCGTCAGCGACGGCAGTCGTTCGTTGGTGAACGTACATGTGACGTCCTGAGCAGGTGCGATGCTCAGCGTGATGACCCCGGTCGCCAGGTTCTCGTTGAAGGTGGCGTCACAATCAAGATCCGTCAGGTCCCAGCCATTCACCTTAGTCTCGGTGATCGTGTACGTGCCCTGCGGCACCTCCACCATGATGTCGCGGGCGGCCTGTCCGTTCGTGTTGAGGTCGAAGCTCTGGTCCGGCACCGGGACGCTGTTGCCCGACACAGTGAAGTGGAAGTCCTGGTCGACCTTGCCCGGGTTGGTGACCTTGATGATCCGAAGGCTGGCGGAGACGTCCACGTTGATCGTGAAGTTGTCCTCGTCAGTGACCGGCCCGTTGTTCTGGCCCTGTGCAGTCCAGCCTGACCAGTTGGAGGTGACCTTGCCAGTGTTGGTGACGGAGGTCACGGTGCTCGGGGGATTGAGCCGCTGCGTGCACTCGTAGAGCCACGTTTCGGTGGTCTCCAGGACCTGGTTGTTATTGGTGTCGCCGCTCTTGTAGGTGACCGGGCTGCACTTGTCGTCGGTCACCGCCGTCGCGCGGACCAGGGTCAGGGGGTCATTGCCGGCGTTGGTAAGGCTGTAGCCGTAGGTGACACGGGTTCCGGCCGGGACGGTGTCGCCGTCGTTGATGACTGTGCCCGTGTCGGTCTTCTTGGCGGTCTTGTCGATCGCTATCGCCGGGGTCCTGACATCGACCGTTTCCTGATCCTGATCGGACACCGCAGTGCCATTGGGCGCGATCCCGGTCACGCTCACCGTGTTGTTGTGCTCCAGTCCGGTGGTCACAGTCGCCACCGGGCCGATCTTGGACTGGCAGGTGTAGGTCCAGGACTTGCCCGGCTGCAGTGTGCCAGTGCCTGCCCCGTCGCCGGTAGGCGCAGAGATGGAGGTGCACTTGGGGTCGACGGGCTTGGCGACCTTCAGCGGGGTGTTTCCCGTGTTGGTGACCGTGAACGTGTACTCCTCGTCCCAGCCGGCGGCGTTGCCCCGGACGGGGTTGTCCTTCGCGACCTTGGTGATGTCGATGTGGGGTGCATAGACGAAACCGTTGTAGATCTTGCATGCCGCAACGTCGGAGGGGTTCATCTCGAACTGGAATGAGGGCGCCTGGTTGGTGATCGTGCCGGACTTCGTGGTCACCTTGCCATCCGACGCCTTGACCTCACACGTCCAGTTCTCGGCAGTGAAGTCGGTCTTGACCGCTTCCGTCACCTGCACTGTGGCTTTCTGATTGGCCTGCTTTGGCTTCCACTGGAACGCCGCAGTGCCTTGAGCGCCGGAGGTGGCGCGAGTCTGTGCGCTGTCATCCGCGCCCTTGGGATCCACCCAGGAGAAGCCGCCGGTGACCGTCGGCTGCACTGTCATGTCCCAGCCCGTCGCCGGCACGTAGTCGGCCCCGGAATTGGTCTGCGCGAGCTTCTGGATCGTCACACTGTTGCCACACAACGACGTCACCACAGAACGCAGGAACGTGCCGAGCGCGTCGAAGTCGGAGAACGCCACGGCGTCCACCTGGTTGATGGTCTTCCCGGCCAGCGCTGCCGGCGACTTCTCCAGATTCGGTCCTGAGATCTTCTTCAGCCGGTCCTGGGATGCGGTGCTGGTGAGACCGGATCCCACACCCACCACCAGCATGCGCGTGCCGGCGCTCTTCAGGATGTTGGCCTGTGTGATGGCGTTGTCCAGAGCCGTGCCGGTGGACGATGCATCAACGTTCGTGCGGGTAGCGCTGACGTTGTACGCGGTCGGGTCGCCGTCAGTCATGAAGATCGCCAGTTCTGGACGGTCGATCGCCTTGACGCCGTCCTCCCAGTTGGTCCACTGGATGGCGCTATTGTCGATGCTGTTGCCGCGATAGATGTTGACACCGCTGGGCCGCGGGGGCAGCGGGTTGTAGTACTTGGTGACCGCGTGCGACAGGGCCCCACCTGGCCCGGTGGTTGCGGCATTGACCGGAACTCGTGCGCTCAGCTCCCCGGAGAAGGTCGCAAATTGGGTGACCCGCAACGTGGAGTTGGTGTCCTTGAGCGCGCCGATCAGATCATCGGCGGCACCCCGGACAGTGTTGACCGCGCCAGCGCTGCTGATCGAGCCCGACGCGTCGAGGATCAGCGTCGCGTCCAGCCCGCAGGTTTCCTCGATGGCGGGGTTGGTGCTCGGGGTCACGGCCTGCGCCTGGACGTTGTCGGAAGGCTGCGCCTGTGCGGGGGGAGCCGTCAATCCCGTCGCCACCAAAGCTGCCAGACCGAGTCCGACGATTCCTCGACGCATGATCCGTCCCTTCACTGAATGCACCCGCCCGGATACTCTCAGTGGTCAGACGTTGATCGCATGCTGAGCCGAAATGCACATACCTCTACCGAACGGATCGGTGGATACGGACGAAGTCTTGAGCCAAGGCGCTGTTCTTTCGGGGGTCAAACCCCAGCTGGCTCGTACGCGCAGGCGGTGTCCTCGGCCAGCGGATCCCCGGTGGCGGCGTAGGCGCGCGCCCGGGAACCGCCGCACAGGTCCGCGAACTCGCACAGTCCGCACTTGCCGGTGAAGTTCATCGACCGGATCTCGTGCAGCACTGGGTGGTCGCGGTAGATGTCGGCCAGCGGCGTCGTGCGGACCGAGCCCAGCGGCAGAGGCAGGAAGCCAGCGGGGAACACTTCGCCGTCGTGTGCCACGAAAACGATCCCCTTGCCGTCCCGGGTGGAGGCGGTGTGCGCCGAGGAACGCTCCCTCGGCTCGCCGAGCAGTGTGAGCAGCCCGGCACGTAGTCGCTCATACAACTGCCCGTCCGGCGCCGGCAGCCCTTGGCGGCGCTGCGCGACCACCCGACGGAAGAACGGGGCCTCGACAGTGCGCACGATGAATCCGTAGTGCGAAGCGTCGTGCAGGAAATGGCAGACCTGTTCGTGCTCCTCGGCCGTGATCGCGCCGGTCGCCTCCCCACGACCGACGTGCACCAGGAAGAACACCTCCCAGATGTCGACGCCGGTGTCGGCCAGGATCTTCGCGATGTCGGCGAGCTCATGGACGTTGGACTGCATCACGGTGGTGTTGATCTGCACCTTCAGGCCCGCATCGACCAGCGCGCGGATCGCGGGAATCGTTTGGTTGAAATGGCCAGGGATGCCGCGTACTCCGTCATGGGTCGCGGCGGTGGCGCCGTCCAGGCTCAACGACACTGCTTTCACCCCGCTGTCCACCATGCGGCCAATCGCATCGGAGGTGAGCATCGGGGTGACCGACGGCGACATCGCCACCGGGATACCGCGAGCCGTCGCGGCGTCCACCAGTTCGAAGATGTCTGGCCGCAGTAGGCAGTCCCCGCCGGTCAGGACCAGGATCGGGTAAGGCCGGCCGAAGCCTGCGACCTGATCGATCAAGGCCAGGCCCTCTTCGTGAGTCAACTCGCCGGGGAGCGCGTCCGGCGTGGCCGAGGCACGGCAGTGCCGGCAGGCCAGAAGACAAGCCCGGGTGACCTCCCAGAACACGAGCATGGGTCGCTGGGAGAAGTCGACCTTGGACGGGCGGGTGACGGTGGTCATTGCGCTCCTTGTGTGATGCGGGCGGCCGTTTTGCTTGCTTGCGCCACACAGGCCGCGAGGCCCGCACCGCGGTAGGCGGCTCCGGTGAGGTGGACGCCTGGCAGGTCCTCCATGAGGCGGTCGATGCGGTCGATACGAGCCGCATGTCCGACGACGTACTGCGGCATGGCGCGCGGCCACCTTTGCACGCGAGTCGTGTGTGGCGCGGCCTCGATGTGCAGGATCCGGCGCACATCTTCGCGCAGCCGTTCCACGATCTGCTCGTCAGTCATGGACTCCCAGCGGTCGTCCCCCGCTCGACCGACCATGCACTTGAGCAGGACGACCTCGTCGTTGGCCAGTTGCGGCCACTTGCTGGTCAGCCATGTACAGCCAACGATGAACTCGCCCTCGACGGGAGGCACGAGGAAGCCGGTCCCAGGCGGCAGTGCGGGCACGTCCTGCGGCCGGAAGGCTAGCGTCGCGTTGGCCACACCGACGTATGGAATTCCTGCGAGCTCATCGGCCAGTTCAGGTTTGCGCGGCCGCAGCAGTTCGGCCGATACGTAGGCCGGCGTGGCGAGCACCACCACGTCCGCGTCGGGCAGGCTCGTGACCGGGGTGTCCGCCTGCACGTCGACGTTCAAGGCGTTGGTGAGCCGGGACAGACCTCCCCGCAGCGACACCAGCGGGGGCGTGGGCGGGGCCGCGTTCTTGCGTCGCTTGCGCAACGCCAGAAAGATGCTGCGGTTGGCTTTTGCAAGGCCGTAGATGTCGGGGACGACGCTGCGCGCGCTGAGTTTCGCCGGGTCGCCCGCGTGTACTCCGCCGAGCAGCGGTTCGACCATCCGCTGGTAGATCTCGTCGCCGAAGCGAGGCCGCACCAAGTCTTCGATCGACGGGTCGTCGCCAGTGATCGTTCGGGGCCTTACGATGTCGATGCCCGCTCGCATCACGCCACTGGTCGACAGCAGCCGCGAGCGCAGCATAGGGATGATCCGGTCGGGTAGGCCGAAGGCGCCACCCGGCGGAATGGGGTGTAGTGCGCCACGCGACCAGATGTAGGAGCCGGAGACGGGCGCGACCACGTCCTTCGCCAGGTCCAGTTCCGCCACCAACGCCTGGAGCTCGACGCCCCGGGTCAGGAAGGCGTCAGGGCCGGTATCCACGGGCAGTCCGGCCACCTCGACCGTGTTGACCTTGCCCCCCGTGCGTCCTGTCGCTTCGAGGATCGTGACCTCGACGCCGGCCTTGCGCAGGTAGTGCGCGGTCGCGAGCCCGCTGATGCCGGCTCCGACGACGACCGCCGATCTGGCCACGTGGTTAATTGTCCCACCTGGGCACAGGGCTTGGAGAACGGCACGGCTGTTTAGACGTCGAAGACCACCAACTGCGCCGTTCTATAACCTCTGCCGCCTGACTATGGTCTATGCCATACTCCAGAGTATGAAGACCCGCGACCGCATGCTCACCAGCACGATCAGCCTGCTTCGGGAGCGTGGCTCCAATGGGGTCACCGTCGACGCGGTCCTGGCCCACAGCGGCGCTCCCCGCGGCTCGGTCTACCACCACTTCCCAGGCGGTCGTGAGGAGTTGCTGCTGGCCTCCGTGGAACGTGCCGGGGAAATCGTGTCGGGTGTGCTCGAGCAGTCCCTCAGCGCCGGTGACACCGCCTCGGCTATCGACCGGTTCGTCAGCATGTGGAAGAAGTGGCTGCGGGACTCGGATTTCCGGGCGGGCTGCCCAGTGCTGGCAACTGCCATCGACACCAGTGAGGCGCCGCTACAGGACGCCGTCCGCAAGATCTTCCAGCGCTGGCACGATGACCTGCTGCGGCAACTGGTGGCCGAAGGCTGCCCCCGGGCCAAGGCCCGCAGGCTGGCCACGATGATCGTCGCGAGCATCGAAGGTGCGTTGGTCCTGGCCCGCACCCAGCGCGACGTGCGCCCGCTCAACGACGTGACCGCCGAACTTCACCTACTGCTGAGGAGTGCCGCATGAACTGGAAACCCACCGCCTGCATCTTGTGCGAGTGCAACTGCGGCATCGAGGTGTTGGTCGAGGACCGCGCGTTCGTCAAGATCCGCGGCGACAAGCTACACCCCGCTTCCGCCGGCTACACCTGCAACAAGGCGCTGCGCCTGGATCATTACCAGAACGCCGACCGGCTCACCTCGCCGTTGCGCCGGCGCGATGATGGCACATTCGAGGAGATCGACTGGGACACCGCGATCGCCGAGATCTCCGAGCGGCTGCAGGCCCTGCCCGGCGAGTCGCTCTTCTACTACGGAGGCGGCGGCCAGGGCAACCATTTGGGCGGCGCCTACTCCCCCGCGACCATGCACGCCTATGGCGCCCGGTACCGTTCGAGCGCCTTGGCACAGGAGAAGACCGGGGAGTTCTGGGTCAGCGCGCGCATGCTCGGAAGCCCGACGCGCGCGGACTTCGAGCACTGCGAGGTGGCGCTGTTCATCGGCAAGAACCCTTACCAGTCGCACGGCTTCCCCCGCGCCCGGGCAGTGCTCAAGGACATCGCGAAGGATCCCGGCCGCAGCATGATCGTCATCGACCCTGTGCGGTCGGACACCGCGGAACTCGCCGACTTCCATCTGCAGGTACGGCCAGGTACGGACCTATGGCTGGTCACGGCGCTGGCTGCGACGTTGGTGCAGGAGAACCTTGTCGACGCCGGCTTCGTCGCCGATCATGTGGAGGGTTACGAGCCCGTCAAACGTGTGCTGCGGCAGGTTCCGATCGCCGACTACTGCGTCATCGCCGACGTTCCGGAACCGCTGGTGCGGGACGCCGCTCGCCGCATCGCCGCAGCCAGTTCAGTGGCTGTCTACGAGGACCTCGGCGTCCAGATGAACCGCAACTCCACGCTCGTCAGTTACGTCGAGAAGCTGATCTGGATCCTGACCGGCAACTTCGGCAAGCCGGGCGCGCAGTACATCCCGACCAACATGTCCGGCATCGGCCGGGATCGCGGACGTCCCTCGGGTGAGGGTCCGCGCAGCCCAGTGGTGGGCGCACCGATCATCAGCGGCCTCGTGCCGTGCAACGTCATCGCCGACGAGATCCTCACCGACCATCCCGCGCGCTATAGGGCGATGATCGTGGAGAGCTCCAACCCCGCCCATTCGCTGGCCGGATCCGAGCGCATGCGGGAAGCGCTGCAGGCGCTGGACTTGTGCGTGGTGATCGACGTCGCGATGACGGAAACGGCCAAGCTTGCCGACTACGTCCTGCCGGTACCCACTCAGTTCGAGAAGTACGAGGCGACGTTCTTCACGTTCGACTTCCCGCGCAACATCTTCCATCTGCGGCACCCGGTGCTGCCCGCTCCGGAGGGGCTGCTGACCGAGCCCGAGATCCACGCCCGGCTGGTCGAAGCGACCGGCGCTCTGAGCGAGGCGGACTACGCGCCTCTCCGAGCAGCAGCGGCGGAAAGCCGAGCTGCCTTCGCGCAGGCGTTCCTGCCACTGATGGCCGACCCGGGCATGCGGCGCCTGGCGCCCGTCTTGCTGTACCGCACGCTGGGCCCGACGCTCGACGGCGCCGACTCGGCAGCCCTGTTGTGGGCCGCTGCCCACCAGTTCGCGATGGCCAACCCCGATGGAGTGCGCAACTCTGGCTATGCCGATGGTGAGCAACTCTTCGATGCGATCCTGGCGGGTGAGCACGGCATCGTCACCACCACCGACGAATACGAGGCATCGTGGCAGCGACTGTCCCGGGAGCGCATCAATGTCGAGCTGCCGGAGTTACTCGAGGCAGTGGTGAATGCTGAGCCCCCGCAGCCTGACCCGGACTTCCCATTCACCCTCTCCGCCGGGGAACGCCGCGCATTCACCGCGAACACGATCATGCGCGATCCCGCGTGGCGCAAGCGCGACGCAGCCGGCACCCTCCGGATGAGTGCGAGCGATGCGCAGCGGCTCGGAGTGGAGGCCGGTGCAACAGTGCGGCTCACCACCCGGTCTGGCAGCACAGCAGTCACCGTGGACGTCACCGATGCGATGCGAGCGGGCCACATCTCACTGCCCAACGGTTTCGGTATAGGTGCCGGGATAGCACCCAATGAGTTGACCCGCGCGCAGGACCGCGACGAATGGGTGGGCACCCCGTGGCACAAGCATGTGCCGGCGCGGGTTGAATCGTTGGCATGAGAGTCCTGGTCACTGGCGCTGCTTCCGGGCTTGGCGCAGCTCTTGCCAACGCTTTCGAGCAGCGCGGGGACGAGGTGGTACGCACCGACGTCGACACTCTCGACGTC
Organism: Candidatus Nanopelagicales bacterium; assembly: GCA_037045455.1. Lineage (GTDB taxonomy): Bacteria > Actinomycetota > Actinomycetes > S36-B12 > UBA10799 > JADKAV01. The sequence continues at coordinate 114,432 of JBAOIN010000005.1, forward strand.
ACCTCCGACGCCGACTGGGAACGCATGCGCAGCCAGGTCGAGCGGCTTGATCTGCTGGTGAACAACGCCGGCATCGCCACCGGTGGCCGCATCGACGTCGCGGGTATGGACGAGTGGCATCGCGCGATCGAGGTCAACTTGCTGGGCGCGGTGCGCGGGTGCCGCACGTTCGTGCCGGTCTTCAAGGAGCAGGGTTCCGGCGCGATCCTCAACATCGCTTCGCTGGCCGGGCTTGTGCACCCGCCGGCGATGGCCAGCTACACCACGACGAAAGCCGGCGTTGTGGCATTGAGCGAGACCCTGCGCCACGAGTTGCACGCCTGGAACATCCGGGTCGCCGTGGCGTGCCCGGGGTTCTTCCAGACCAACCTCGCGGCGTCAGTGGACAGTGCCGACCCGGTGACGGCAGCGCTGACCGCCCGGCTGATCGGGCGCTCCTCACTGACTGCCGACGACGTCGCGCGCGCCATCATCGAGGGATTCGACGCGGGTCAGGACGTCATCCTCCCTGACCCGGAATCGCAGGTGGCCGTGGCTGCTAAACGGGACCATTACGAGGCGTACCGGGAGCAGCAGTACGCGTTCGCTCGCCGGATTGAGGGTTTCGACAAAACGACCGATCCGGGCCAGATGTGACCCCGATCCACACGTTTGCGCGGGGCTTGAGAACAAACGGATGAAAGCGGGTCACATCTGGCCCCGATCGACACGTTTGTCTGAGTCAGCCCGGATAAGCACCCAACTCTTCACTTCTTGTACTTCAGGGACCCCGAGATCTTGATGCTGGTTGTTGTCGGCCCGTTGGTGAAGGAGTTCGAGCAGTTGAAGTCGAACCGCTTCTTGGCGTTGTTCCACTTGCCGAACAGGGGACGCAGACTGCTGGACGGCGTCTTCATGCCAGAGGGCAGGCAGATGTTGTTGGAGTTGTTCAGGCTCGTGCTGCCTGTCTCCTCGGCCGGGTCTGTGTACGAGCCGTCCTCGCAGGGCGAGGTCCCCATGCCACGGAAGACAGTCGTCGAGGTGCCCGTCGCCGGCAACACGGCGCCGACCGAGATGCCCTTGGTCCGCTTGTCGATGACCAGCACGTCCTTGTTCGGGTTGTACTTGCCGAAGATGCTCGGGTTCATGTCGGTCTTGCCGGTGCCGTTGGCGTTCTCCGTCGTCGTCGTCTCGCAGGTCTGCGCGCCCATCGTGTAGTTCTTGGTGACCCGGGTTTCGCTGTACGAGTAGTTGTAGTCCGCCTTTCCGCGCTTGAACACATACGTCCGGGTGTACTTCGGATCACGCACAGCATTGACCTGCAGACGGTGCTCCTGCTGCGTCGTGGAGGTTTCGACCGTCCGTGACAGGTCGCTCGGGTCGCTGTCGTCGACCTTCGTGATCGTGATGCTCCACGAGATGCTGCCCGAGACCGTCTGCTTGCCCTTCTTGGCCGGGACGATCGCACCGGCAGCACCGGCGGTCAGCGAGACGGATAGGGCAGTTGCGGCGAGGACAGCGCCGGCGCGCAAAGCGATCATGCCCGGAGTATAGGAGTCAGGCGCGATCTGCGCCATGGTCGCGATCACCCGTCAGGGCGGCCAGAACGACAATGTCGGCCACCACCAAAGCCACGCCCCAGACCCAATGGCCTCGCGATGCCAAGGCGGCGGCTGCGAGCAGAAAAACCACCAGTTCCAAGCTCGTGCGCATTGCTGGTGACAACTTCACCGTGGCTTTCGGCGACAAGAAGAGACCCCACACGACTGCCACCAGCAGCGTGGCTCCGATCCCGCCGAGAATGCCGGCTGCGGCGTAACCCCACGCGAAGTACGCAGCAAGCATCAGCAGTTCCAGCAGGAACCGCACAGTGAGCAGCGCCGCGACCATCAGAGTTGGAACACCCGAACGATGTGCTCGTAGGTGGCAGCCAGCTGCGGTTCCGGCGTCGCCTGCGCCCGCGCCCGGATCGCCGCGCCAGGGTCATCCGCGATGAGGTCCTCGCACAAAGCAGCCACCACGACGCGCTGGTCGTGCTCGTCGAGATGATCCAGCAGCAAGCCGTTGTGCAGCAGAGTTGCGGCCTCCTCGAAGACCTCCCGGGCCATCTCCAGATCTACCTCGGGCCGCGCTGCCGCGATGATGTCAGGCATCGCCAGCAGCGGGTCGTAGATGGCCGGCAGCATGCGCCCGAGCCTGACACGACTCCCGAGAGTTTCACAAGGCTGGTTCTGCGCGGCGAGCATCCCGGATCGCCACAGCCAGCGCCAGACTGAGCAGGACGACCGCAGCCGCCAGCGACACTCGCAGTGCCCGTTGCGCGGAGATGCCGTTGCCGAGTGTGGCCGTGTAGATGGACATGAGCAGCGCCGTCCCGATCGCCGACCCCACCCGCTGGCTGGTCTGCAGAGCTCCGCCAGCGGCCCCCGCCATGCGCGTGGGCACGTTCTCCAGCGTCAACGTGAAGTTGGGCGAGATCACTGCGCCGCCACCGAGTCCCGCGATGAGCAAGGCCGCGGCGAAGAACAGCCACGAGCGCGAGGGACCATCGGGCACGACTGCAATCAGTAGGCACGTGCCGAGGATCATCGTGCACAGAGCGAAGACGGTCAGCCGGCGGCCCAGGACGGACACGATCCGGCCCGCGAAGGGCGCCGCCACCGCGGAACCGGCAGCGAACGGGGTGACCAACAAGCCAACCTGCAGCGCCGACAGGCCGTACTGATCCTGCAAGCAGACGGTCAGCACGAGGAAGATCCCCGTGAAGCCCGTGAAGTAGACAAGCCCGATCAACAGGCCGTTTGAGTATCCCCTGGTCTCCTTGAGCAACTGCAGATCGAGCAGAGGCTCCCGCCCGCGTGCTATGACCGACCGTTCCCGGCGCACGAACAGGAAAGCAAACACGGGCACAAGCAGCAGGAGCAGGAGCCACTGCTCCGCGTCCTCGATGACCGCGATCAAGGGATAGAGCACGGCCAACATCGTCAGTCCCAGCAGCAGGGCGCCGACGATGTCGAGATCCACCGGCTTGTCCTGTTGTCCGGGCCGGCGGCCGGGCACGAGCCGGGCGATGAAGTACAGCGCGACCACACCGATCGGGAGGTTGATGAGGAAGATGTAGCGCCAGCCGTGTTGCGCGCCGAACAGCGCGATGATCAGGCCCCCGAGAATCGGCCCGATGGCCGAGGAAACCCCCACGACGAAACCGAACGCGCCGAAGGCCCGGCCCCGCTCTGGTCCAGAGAACAGCTCCTGGATGATGCCCGAGCTCTGCGGGGTGAGCAGGCCGGCCGCGGCACCTTGCGCGAGTCGGGCGGCCACAACCACCGCTGGTGTGGGCGCGAAGCCGACGGCCGCCGAGGCCGCGACGAAAGCGGTCAATCCGATCAGCATCATGCGCCGCCGGCCGACGGCGTCGCCGAGCCGGCCGCCGATCACCAGCGTCAGGGCGAACGTGAGCGCATACCCCGACACCACCCATTGCACAGTGCCGGCCGTGGCCTGCAATCCCTGCTGTATCGAGGGCAACGCGACATTCACGATCGTCACGTCCAGCAAGCTCATGAAGCCCACGGTCAGAGTCACGCCGAGGATTCGCCAGCGTCGCGGATCGGGCGCTTCGGCGTGGTTCATAGGGTCACCTTCCCGTTCTTACGCCGATCACTTGCGCGATCATGAATTCGGTCGCGCGCCCGTCAGTCCGAATCCTTCAGAACACAATCGGTTAGCAATCTGGGCATCGGTGAGCATGCCGGACGCCCAAACCCCGTCCGTGGTGCTCACGGATGCCCGGAATGCTCACAGATCCGGGGCACTGAATCAGTGGTTCCTCACTCGGACAAGTTGTCGCGCGCCCACAAGGCCGCCTGCACCCGATCTGCCACCCCGATGGCGGCGTAGATCTGGGTGAGGTGCGCCTTCACCGTCTTCTCGCTCAGGCCCAGCTCCTTGGCGACCAACCGGTTCGGCAGACCCTGTGCCACGAGATCCAGCACGTCGCGTTGTTTATCCGTGAGCACGGCCCCCGAGCCGGTTGTGCGCGTGCGCCGGCGATCGACCAGCGCCCGGGCCACCCGCGGGTCGATCGGCGAACCCCCGGCCGCGGCGGCCTTGATCCCCTCGTGCAGGGCTTGCGGATCGGTGTCCTTCATCAGGTAGCCCACGGCTCCGGCATCGAGGCTGCGCAGCACTAGGTCGCGATCGGTTGACGTGGTGAGGACCACCACGGCGGTATCGGGCGCACCCTCGGTGACGAGCCGGGTCGCCTGTACCCCGTCCAGGACCGGCATCGACAGGTCCATCAGCACCACATCGGGCCGCAGGGAAACGACCAATTGCGCACCCGCTTGCCCATCGTGAGCGGTGCCCACCACGGTCACGTCATCGAACGAGTCGAGCAGCAGTTTCAGCCCCTCCACCACCACTGTGTGATCGTCCACCAAAGCAATAGTGATCATTAGACCTCCACCGTGACCGTCGTCCCCGCGCCAAGGGCGCTGCGTACCCGGAAGCGGCCCCCGATGGATGCCACCAGGTCGTCCATCAGCCGCAGTCCGAGATGGCCCGCTTGCACGCGGTCTGGGTCGAAGCCGCGTCCGTTGTCCGCGACTGTCAACGTCGACGGTTGCGCCGCGTTGTGACAGGTTCAGGCGCACGCTCGACGCGGCCGCATGCTTGACGACGTTGCCCAGCGCCTCGCGCGCCACTCTGTACAGCGCGGCTTGAGCGCGAGCGTCCAACCCTGCGGGTTCGGCCAATTCCGACTCGACGACGAGGCTGTCTGGCAGTCCGTTGACGAGGTCGTCAAGGGCCGCCACCATCCCCGAACTCTCCAACTCCGGCGGGTAGATGTCCACTACCAGGGTGCGCAACTCGCGCACCGACGTACGCGAAGTCTGGGCGGCGTCTGACAGCACCTGCGCCGTCTGGCCGTCACCGGAAGCCTCCGCACGCGCTGCCATTCCGGCCAGCGTGAAGGAGAGTCCGGCAAGCTTCTGCACGGTGCCGTCGTGCAGGTCCGCGGCGATCCGGCTGCGTTCCAGCTCGGAGGCATCGACGGCGCGCTGCAAGAGTTCCTCCCGGGTGCGCAACTCCGCACTTATGCGCCGGGCCATGCGCACCGCCAGCAGGATCAGAAAGGCGGTCAGCAGGAGCATCGAACCGGCCAGGATCGGCGCGAATGCCACCCAGACGTCGCGCGCCTCCTGGCGCAGACTCGCCTGCAACTTGCTGACCTGGAACAGGTAGCGCGACCCGTCGCCGCCCACGATCGGCAGACTCACTTCCACCCAGTCGGCGGCAGGGTCCAGGTAGCGGTTCTCGGGTCGACTCACATCGGCCATCCCCTGGGTCTCTTCGCCGTCGTTGATGCCGGACGGCAGCGGGAATTGCTCGCCGATCAGCCGCGGATCGTTGGAGTAGATGATGACTCCGTCTTCGTTCCACAGCCGGATGGCCTTGACGTCCGATCCGCTGATGGACGCCGAGAAGGCCGCATCGAGCTCGGCCATCCGCGCTGGGCTTCCGGTCTTGAGCCCCTCATCGATCCGGGGCTCCACGACGGTCCGGACCAGCCACTGGGCAGCGGTGTGGGCGTCCTGCACGGACTGCTCGCGCGCCACCGCGACTGCTGCGACCAGGCTGGCGGTCACCAGCAGCACCACACCGATGGCGCCGGGAATGGCGAACCGCAGCACCTCGCGACGCACGACCGTGCGCGGTGTTGTCTGCGATGCCTCGTCCACCATGGGCCATTGTCCCCCAGGCGGCATGGCGGAACCCCGCCCACCGGCATCGTGCGCGGTGGGCGGGGTTCTCGTCGGACTACTTGCCGAGGGCGTCGCGGAACGCCTGCCAGGCTGCCGTGCGGGCTGCCTTGTAGTCCCCGATCGCGGCCTGAACAGCGGCCCTGCGGGTCTCGCGCGCCTGCTGGGCCTCGGTCCGGTATTGCGCGACCGCTGCTCGCCGCTGCTCCCGCGTGGAAGCCGGGTTCTCCAGCACCGCAAGCAGCGTGTTCCGGCTGGTGGTGATGCTGGCTTCGAACGCGTCGTTCGCCGCTGTCAGCGCAGTCCGGAAGGTCACCCGCGCCTGGTGCAAGGCCACCCGCAGCGCCTGTCGGGCTTCCTTGAACTTGGCACGCAGTTCTTGCCGCGCTTCGCGGATGTCCTGGCGGAATTCCTGACGCGCCTCGCGCACGTCGGCACGGAAGTCGCGCCGGGCCTGCCGCAGGTCAGCGCGGAACGCCCGGCGGGCATCCTGCACGACCCAGTTGTGTCCGGGGTGTGCTGCGACCGACGTTGTGACCGCAACCGGCGCCTTAGCGTTCGCGGCCGGGGCGACAGCGCCGAGGCCGATCATCAGTCCGGCTGCGATCGCAGCCGTCTTGCGTGCTCTCATCGGTGTTCTCTCCCTCTTCTAGAAAGTCAGGGTTCCCTGACAGATCTCGTTGGTGTTCCGATTGCGGGCAGTGAATGTGAAGGTGTCCATACCGGGCTCATTGCGCACCCGGCCTTTCACCTTCACGACCCCCCGGCCCGACGACTTGCGTGAGAGCGACGCGACGGTCACCTGGTTGTGCTGCACCCGCAGCACCCAGCGCTGCCGGGGCGTGGTGTCGATCCTGGCGCTCACGACTACCCGCAGAAACCGGGAACGCCCCGAAAGCGTCCAGGTGCTGCCCGCATCGCAGACACCAGTGGTCACGATGCGGTCCGAACCACCAGCCGGTTGTCCGGGCCGTGCCACTGCCGGGGCCGTGGCCACTATCGCCAGCGCAAGTGCTGCGACCGCCGTTGTTTTCGTCCTTCTCACACCATCGATGCTTGTAACTCGCGGCGGTCTGCGGCAAGACGACCATGGTCCTAGGTCGATGGTCGGCCTCTCGGAGTTGATCTACTCTGGCACCGAGGGAGCGCCATGTTCGCCAGAGCCGTTCTGACCAGTGGGCTGACGCTCGCCGTCCTCGCGCCTGTACCGGCTGCTGCCGCTGATGGCCATGTGACGATCAGGGTTGTCGTGAGCGGCCGGCTGCTGCACAAGCCCGCGAAACTGCGGATCTTCGACCGGGCAGGCGAGCACATGGTCAGGGTGGCTGCGTCGCGAACCCTGCGCGTCCGGGCCGGTCTCGTGACCATCGTTCCGGCACCCATTCGGGCTGGCCATTCTTCGACTGCAACCGTTCAGCAGTTCACAGCCTCGAGCGGCCGCGTTGTCCGCATCGACTACGCCCAGGACGAGGTCTCTCGCCCTGGGCCGTTGGAGCCTCTGGCACGTCGGGAACGACGGCAAGCCCGCGACCGGGTGGAACTGGGTGCCGTCTCCGGACAAGTCGCTAGTGGCGTTCACGTCCAGCGGGCGCCTGCTGGTCCGGAACCTCGCAACCGGCCTCGTCACCAAGCTTGCAGATGGCGCTCAAGGCCGACTCTCCTGGTCGCCTGACTCCACGCATATTGCGTTCTTGAGCAACGCCGGTCTGGCCATCGCGAACGTCGCCGCCGGCGACCTCGTCCTTGTGCCGGGCACGGCCGCCGCCTGGTCGGACGACGACCACCTCGTTGTGTCAGGCAGGTCTTCCGGCATCCGGATCAGAACCCTGTCGACGGGCGAGACCCGGGAACTTGTGCCCTCCCGCTATCAGGTCGACGCATGGCGGTTGGCCCCTGACGGTCGACGCCTGGCGTTCGAGTCTTCGGGCGACGCGGTTCGGTCGGCGATCTACGTGACCGACCTGGCAACGGCCAAGCACGACCCTGATGAGCAGGAACGCCAACGGCGCCGTCTGGTCACCGGGCAGCAGCAAGGTGGCCTTCAGCTCGACGACCGGCGTCTTCATCAAGGACCTGGCGTCCGGTGTTGTGAGCCAGGTGTCCAAGAAACCCTCGGGTCGTGAACCGGCCCTCCAGTGGTCGCCCGACGGCAAGACGGTCGCGTTCCGATCGCAAGGGACTGTCTTCATCAAGCACCTCGCCTCGGGGCGACTTGAGCCTCTTCTTCCGGGACGATCGCGCTCGGCCGTGATCGGTGGCTATGCCTTCTCGCCCTCGGGGGATCGGATCGCGTTCCTGTCAAGGCAGCGCAAGGGATGCTGGACAAACGTCGTGCCGTTCGCGAACCTGAACTGCGAGAACGTGCTCGTCCGTGACGTCGGCAGCCACCGACTGGCGAACGTGTCCACTCTGGCCAGTGGCCTCGGCTGGCAGGGTGGTCCTTTGGATAGCCGCGGTGGCTGGTCACCGGCCTGGCTCGGCGACGACCGATTGCTGTTCCTGGCTGCGGATCAATCGGGCGATACGGTCCCTCTGATCAAGACGGTTGAGTGGCCGCCGAAGGTCGTCAGGTCACCCGTTCCGTGGACTCCCCCATGGTGCGACCCGACGCGGTGGTGGTGGTCGTGCTGACGCGGCAATCCCGTCGGCCAGCCCCGTTTGGGACCTTCAGCACGTTTCAAATGGGGTACACGACACAAGCGGGGGGCAGGCAGATCCGCAGTCCCTTGCCTGCAACTCGGACCGGATCCACACCAAAGGTCACCTGTCCATCCGGGACTCGCCGGCCACGCGCACTCGCGGCATCGGCACGCGCGTGGGCTTGAGCCACGACCACGCCGGTCAGAAGGGACCGGGGCCATCCGGATCGCGATGCGTCTGAGAACTCAAGTCACGATGCGCCACCTGATCGTTTTCTCGGTGGCCTTCGTTGACTCCTCCAGCCCCGAGGTCGTGTGCGCCCGGCACCCCACGCGCTGTAGAGTCCGCCCGTGGTCTCTGTGGGAATGGGTACGCTCACCAACGAACTGCTGGGCGACCCGCGCTTCGGACGAGTGGTCATCATCACCTCCGTCACGACGGGCAATCCTGCATTGGGAACCTTCGACCTGGCCAAAGCAGATGCGGTCCTGGCTCTGCAGTACGTGGGGGAGGACCCGCCGGGCGGACTTTCGCTGGCCGATCTCGCAATGGAGGCGGGGCGCGGCGATTTTGCCGGCACCTTCGACCTCGCGATGGTCGATCCCTACCACACCTATGACTCGTCGATGCAATGTCTTGAGCTGGCACTGGGCATGCTGCGGCCCTCAGGAGTGCTGTTGGTGCACGACTGCCTTCCCCCACTTGAGTACACGGCACCCGAGTTCATCACCGGCAACTGGTGCGGCACGACCTTCGCCGCCTTCCGGGACCTGTGCACCGCGAACGGCCTTTGCTGGTTCACGGTGGCGGCGGACATGGGGATCGGCGTGGCCGTGAAGGGGACTGATCCAGTTGACGTGCGGCTCCCCGAAGACGCATGGACCCAGCAGACCCATGAAGCGTACATGCAGCGTTACCGGGCGGATCCATGCTCCTTGATGCAGGCCGTGGACGGCGCCGATGCACGCACTGCGCTGGAATTGGCTCTGGTCGGCGCGCAGGCCGCCCACGTTCGTGTGGCGTTCGACGGCTGGGAGGACCTCGATGAACGCACCCACCGTTCCTCCGACAGATCCTGGCAGCGCCTCCTGCATGAGAACCAGGCCATGCGCGACGAGGTCGATCACCTGACCGCGCAGATCCGTGCTCTGGAAAGCGAACTCGACGCGCTACAGGCGCGGAACTACGATCTGCAGGCCCAAGTGACGGACCTGTACGCCCACATCACCGAGATGCGCAGGCCGACCTGGCAGGCGAGAGCTCTCCTGCGCAGCGCGCCGAAAGCAGCGCGCACCCGCATGGAACGGCGATGGCGGCCCGACAGACCGTAGAGCTGATCGACTGGTACAACCACACCCACCGGCACTCATCGCTGGAAGGCCACACCCCGGCCAGCGTCCACGACGGCAGCTGGGTCCAGATCCACCACCAACGCCAGGCCACCCTCGATGCAGCTCTACCAGGCCAACCCCGGCCGCTACCGCCGACGCCCGCAAGCCAGAACCCCCATGGCCTGCGTCGTCCTGAACCAACAACAACCCCTCGACCGACTCCAAACAGGTTGACAGGTTCCGAACGCGTCGGATTCGGCTTCCGCACCTTCCGCAACTACCGAATCCGGGTCCTACTCGACGCCGGAGGCGTCAACTGGAACCTACTCCCCACCCTGACCCCCCCGCTGAAATCCGAAGGACCCCCAAAGTGGGTAGACAGCGCGCATGACCTGACGAAGGGGCGATGTTCCGGGCCAGACAGAAAACTCACGCGGAAATGGAGTTCAGGCCGAAGATCTACGTCAGTTCAAGAGATACAGAGCGTAGATGTCGTCTTGCCAAACTGGTTGCCCCACTGACTCTTCGATGGTCCGCCCTTCGATCGCTGCCTGGTTATCCAGCGCCGCCTGACTTACGCCCTTGTCGAAGAGGACCGCACAGTACCCGGCATCGCGCAGTCTGTCGAAGTCCTGGACTGTGGCCTCTTGCGCTACTCCAGTCACCGGGTTATCAGACGCTGTCTGTCCGGCTACATAGGAGCCACCCGACCAACGGAACTCCGGAGCCAACGCGAAAGGCAGATAGCTGCGGTAGGTGAGATCGTCCCAGACGATGCCGGGCTGGCTCGCACGCTGATTGGGCACCGTCTCGTTCGGCAACTGTGCGACAGCACATCCTGCTGGTACCTTGCCACGCACACTGTCCACCATGGCCGCATACTTCGTGGCGGGGATGGGTGCCGGGTAATTGCGGTGGGCGATGATCAGGTCAAGTGCCCCGGCGACGAGCAGGATGGCCCCGACCACGGCAAGCAACCTGCGCTCCGCTTTGGGGGGTCCGCTGGGACGCGAGAGGACCGCGAAGAGCCACATGCCGCCGGCAATCGCAAGGACGAGCATCACTCGGTACCACGCCCGAGCCGGACTGACGGTTCCCAACAACACCGCCATCGCCGCCTGCAAGTTTCCTAAACCACCGGCGAGCCAGAACAGGGCCGAGACAACGGTGGCGCTTGCCAGGAACAACGTGCTACGGGCATGGACCGATACGGGCGGGATCCGCACGAGGACGAGCAGCGCGATGACCGACAGGAGCACGGGGGCGATCCCCCAGGCAGCCTCGACCGAGGCTCCCGGGATCAGAAGTTGGTCGCGTGGCAGGATCTCCTGCACGAGCGGGGAGCCGAGGATCAGGTCGACGAAGTGACCGCCACCCCAGTTGCTCTGCCATGCCTCTCTGCTCGCATCCGATCCTGGTCCGTGATGCCAAGCCGCGAGCGCTGCCTGCACGATGAAGCTCAGGAGCACCGCGGCCCACACCTGCAGGATCATTCGCAAGACCAGCCAGTTCCGACGCAGGAGCGGTGCCACGGCCGCAGCGGCAAGCACCATCACCAGAACCACCGCCCACCACATCGGCGAAATGGCAGTGCAGAGGAAGACCACTCCCATCGCAGCGATAGGAATCCGGCGGTCACCCTTCACCTCGGCCCTCACCGCCACACCCAACACCACCGGCAGCACCGCGAAGAAGGCGAGGTTGAGCTGGTGAAACGCGGTCCACCAGGAAGCCCCCATGGTTACCGCTATGGCAACGGGGAGCAAGCCTCGGCGTCCCGCTGGGAAGGAGCGGGCAGCGAACAGCATCGCCATGGCATTCAGCCCCGCACAGACAGCTTGGAACCACAGCACGCTGGCCGCAGCGGGCACGTCTCCTACTCCGACTGTCAGCCAGGCGAAGAGTCCGGCGAACAGACCCATCTGGGGCAACGCCCATCCGCTCATGCCGATTGGATAGGCCAGATGATCTGTGGTGCCAACCGGTCCGGCCAGCCCAAACACCTGAAACATGGCCTGTTGCCAGAGCTCATCCACTCCCCTCGGGAAGATCGAGAGGTCCGTGCCGTTCCATGGCTCCAAGAACACAGCCGCTACCAGGGTCGCGCTCGCAGAGGTAACCAAGTACAGCCAGGGGCGGACCCGCCTGAGCCACGTACTGTGGCCGCCCTCAACACTCACTTCCACCCCTGCCGACACGCTCCACACCGTGTCATACCCGCGGAGAACGTCGCATGACTGCCCCGCCTGAGGCGCGTCCGGAACGGAAGTGGGCGACCTCGCCGCGCGGATATGCTGAAGCCCATGGCCACTCGCAGCGCGGAATTCATGCGGGACTGGTTCGCTGACGACTACTCATCGATCAACGCCTCGGCCAACGGATCCTTCTTCGAGCGCTACACCCATGCCGCCATGGAGCCGCCATGGTCACATGGAATGGCCTTTCCCAACGTGCTCGAGGTAGGCGCCAATCGCGGAGAGCACATTCCCTACGTCCATCACGAATTCCACAGGTACATCGCTTCAGATATCGAACCGCCACAACTACTGGCGGAAGTGGCCGCAGATCCACGCATCGAGCCACTCGCCTGTGACATAGCGGCACTGCCCGCACGTGACCAAACGTTTGACCGCGTCGTCGTCACGTGCGTGCTTCACCATGTCGAGAGCCCCTACGACGCCGCTTTCGAGCTGCGACGAGTGACGCGCGTCGGAGGCTTGCTGACTATCCTGGTTCCGAACGATCCGGGGGCGGCGTACAGGTGGGGCAAAGCTCTGACGACTGGCCGCTACGCTCGCAAGTCGGGCAGGTCGCGGCAGAGCGCCCTGGCCGATGCCATCGGTCACCACAACCACTACCGATCAATCCGCATTCAGTTACGGGAAGCCTTTCGGGATGACGCGGTATCAGTTCGGTGGTTGCCCTTTCGAGTGCCCGCCGTCGAGTTGAACGCCTTCACCGTTTGGAACATCCGGCGTCTCTCGTGATTCTTCGCCATTGACCACCGACGACTCCGCCACGAGGAACATCGGCCGTCTTTTGGTTTCTAGGAAGATGCGTCCGACGTATTCGCCGACGACGCCGATGCTGATCAGTTGAATTCCGCCGATGAGGACGATAGCGGCTATCACGGTCACATAACCCGGAGCCTCGATCCCGTTCTTGGCCGTATAGATCAGCAGCCAGACGAGATAGCCGAGCGCCACGACGACCGCGGCCCAGCCCATGTGGATCACCAATCTCAGGGGCCGGGTGTTGAAGGAGATCAGCCCCTCCACGGCATAGTCAACGAGCCGCGAATTGCTCCAACTGGAGGTTCCGGCAACTCGAGGCTGGTTCGGGTAGTTCACAACGGTCGTGCTGAATCCGATCCACGCGAAGATGCCCTTCGAAAACCGGTTGGTCTCCTGCAGATTCAGAACGGCCTGCGCCGCTTTACGTGTCAGCAGCCGGAAGTCGCCATCCCCGTTCACCAGTTCGACTTCGCTGAGGCGATTAGAGGCGCGGTAGAAGAGGTTCGAGACCGCAGTCCTGACCTTTGGATCGCCTGTTCTATCCCGCCTCGCAACCACCTGATCCGCACCGGTCGCTTCCTGTTCACGTACAAGCAGTGGGAGCACTTCCGGAGGGTGCTGGCCGTCGGCGTCCATGATCAGCACAAGATCGCCACTCGCGGCCTTCAGCCCGGCATACATGGCTGCCTCCTTACCGAAGTTTCGCGACAAGGAGAGGTACTGCACTTCCGCGCACTTCCCGCTCCAGTCGCGGGCTACCTCCAGCGTGCTGTCCGTGCTGCCGTCGTCAACAATCACGATCTCCACGCGGCATTCGGCATCCTGCGCTGCCTTCAGGATTCCTGGAAGGATTTGCGGAAGGGAATCCGCCTCGTTGTGACAGGGCAGAACGACAGAGCACAGGACGGGAGCCGTCATCACGCAAGCGTATCCAGCACAATGTGCGAAGGCGGCATTGCAGCACGTCAGAAGTCGAGTTGCCAGAGCCAATACTGGAAACTTGCTGACAGCAACGTGAGTAAAGCCAACGTGAGGACCGTTACCGCGGTGGGCCAGCGTTTCATGTACTGGCCAATTGGGATCAGCAGCGGGAAAGCTGCCAGTAGGTAACGCATGCTCTGCAGATGCATAAACGTCTGCCCCACGACCGCCGCGAGGAGCACGCCTGAGTAGACGTTCAATTGCCAGGGCACCCTCGTTATCCAGCACACAACCCATAGCCCACAGGCGATCACGATCGTCCAGGCTGCCACCGAGTAGTTGAGCGGGCCGTCGAACAGGTGCTCTGCAATGAATTGAGCCTTTGAGGCCCCCCAGTCGTTGAAGGACACCCACTCGCGCTGGATGTCGAACCAGCCCGAGAGGTTGCCGGTCCGGAAAGCCACGAGGCCTAGCCACGCGAGCACTCCGAGCGGGGCGATGACGGTGGCGGCAACTCGCGACAGCCAGGTGTTGGGCCTAAGCCAAGCAGCCATGATGACGGGAAGGACTACCGCGAGCGCCTGTAGTCGCGACAGTCCGGCCAGGGCCGCCAGCACCGCTGCGGGGATCAACTTCCCGCGCAGGAGCAGCAGGAGACAGGCAGATGTCAGCGCGATGAACAGCGGCTCCGGCCTTCCGCTCGACAGCACGATGTTCGCGGGCATGGCCGACCAGAGAACCACGACGATCAGGCCAGCTCGCGGACCGGCGACATCGCGGGCGATAAGGGCGATCAGAATGGCTGCGATGGCAGCTGCGCACCACGCCAGCAGCAGACCCGCCACCAGCGGATCAAGACCAAGGTATGTAAGAGTCCGGATCATGACGGGGAAGAGCGGGAAGAAGGCCAGATTCGAGTGCCGATCGTGACTTCCCGGCAGACAACCTGCATGGGGGACATCGGTGCACGCTACTCGCAGGCCAGGTGACAACTCGGAGGCGCCGTCGTAGCCGTTGGCAGCGATGTCCTGATACCAAAACGGGTCCCACAGCTGAGTCAGTGAGTGCAGCAGGCTAGTGCCAGGGGGGTGAGTCAGAGCCGCTGCAACGATGGCCACCACCCGGGTGAGCAGGAAGACAACGAGCACAATGACGAGGTAACGCAGCGTTGACCGGCGCGCGTTCATGATCCGCCGAGTGTAGCGCGGGGGAAACGCTTCCTGACGCACATGCTCGCGCTTGCCTAACTCGGCAGTCCGCACGCATGAAAGCCAATGCTGGTTCGTACGGCACATCTACACAGTTGCTCCGGAGCGTATGCGGGGTCACAAGAACAGAGTCGAGAATGTCGTATCGGCTATCTACAAGTTGGACATACATCCACGCCATCATGCGAGTCACTGGAGCCGCCTGTCGGAATCGAACCGACGACCTACGCATTACGAGTGCGTCGCTCTGGCCGACTGAGCTAAGGCGGCGTGGGCGGCGGGCCGCCCGACCAGACCACTCTACCTAGCCCGCTCCACGTCGCGTGAATTGCGTCGCGCGTTCCCATCGGCGCGTGGAGAGAAGGCGGCAGAGGCGTGAGCAATGCGGCGCAGTCTGGAAGTGGTTCGATGCAGCGCCATGCCCGATCGGATGCGGTGCCGTCTCGCGCCCCGTGATGCTGACGGGAGGCAGCGCCATGAACTTGTACCGCTGGCCACCGGTCTCGTTCTCGCCAGTTCTGCAGCACTAGCCGCCATACCCGCGCAGGCTTTACCGGGCCGAGATCTCTACATGGTCACAGAAGTCGCCGTCTTCGACGAGGACTGCGCGCACGGTTACCCCTGCAAGATCCTCTCCTAAAGCGGCGCCTTCCCCGACGTCGCTCATCGACCCTGTCTGACTTCTACCTCACTATCTGCAACGGCCCAGGGGCTGCGATGACAGGAGCAGCCGCAGGGGTCAGGGGAACGATGAATCCGCCCAGATGCGTAGCTGCAGCGCAGGCCCCGGTGGTCGAGTTCTTCTGGAACAGCGAGTTGGCCGCCACGGGAATGGTGGTGATCGTGGTGGACGCGACCTTCCACGCGCTGGCCGTCGGAGCATCGGTCACCTGGAATACCGCGCGGCCGTTGCCGCCAGCCGACTTCAGGTAGGGCTGCAGGCTTGCATTGGTCCCGTAGACGGCAGCATCGGTGCAGCCGTTGTTGACGAAGTACAGCCCGCCATTGTCGTTAGCGAGGGTGCCATCCATCCCGTACCGGAACACGCTGCCATCGTCTGTGGTGACCTGGACGCTCGGGACCAAGCCAACGCTGAAGTACCCGGAGAAGGTCCCCAGGGTCACGCCGTTCTTGTCCTTCACCAGCCAGTTGGGGCCCGCCGGTCCGGCGGCACCTGGCACCCCCTGCGGTCCTTCGGTGTTCCAGCTGGTCTTGACCCAGCCCTTCTTGCACTTCTTGAACTTCTTGTTGATGATCTTGACTGAGCCGTTGGACTTCTTCACGCAGGCCTTGACCGTCTGAGCCTGGGCGGCCGGCGCGGCCATCAGACTCGCCCCCGCCACACCCGCCGCAGCCACGATCGCAAGTGTCTTGTTCATGATCGACCTCCCTTGGATGAGGCCGACAGTACGCCGTTTTGATCATCTCCGCTCAATGCGCGCGACGGTGCCAATCCGGCCGGCATTTGTGAATAACCTCCAACACGCTTGTCGTACCCCTTACTTAGGTTGGTTGTATCGGTCGGGCGGGCCTGTGGATTTGGTCGGGAGTTCTTGTCGTAGGTCCGTCGTAGGTTGGTTGTGCGGGGGGAGCCCGTTCTTCTCTTTCTTCTTCTTCTGGGTTGGGGGTGGTGTGTCGTGTCGTTGGAGATCAGTCCGTTGGCGATGCGCCGTGCCCGGATCCGGGATTCGCTGCCCACCGAACACCCGCAGTTGCTGGATCGAGGTCGAGGAGCTGGCTCGGGCAGGCTGCCCGCGGCTGCCGATCTGGTTGGTCTGGACGAGTTGGTCGGGTCGTTGGGGGTGCCGGGCCGGATGGTCGAACCAGCTCGACGCCATGGCTGACTGACGATCGCTGCGGAGGCGGACACCCGTAAGGCCTCGCAGGTGTTCTGCGCCGGGACCACCGGGACGATGGTCGCGGCGGCGTTGAACACCAACGGCCCGGTCGGTTCCGGGATGGTCAGTACCGGGCATGCCCTGGCCGGACATGCCGCATGTCGCGCGAGGCGTTCACGGCCGGCCGGATCGGCACCAGGCAGGTGTTGGCGTTGCAGCACGCCGCCTCCCGGATCGAGGACTTCGGCGTGCATGAGAAGCACCTGGTGCAGGTCGCTGAGCGGGTCGACCCCAAAGAGCTGCGCCGGCTGCTGGACGTGCTGATCACCCAGTCGATACCCGAGCACGCCGACCTCGAGTTGGACAAGCAGCACAGCAAGCGGGGGGTGTCGCTGAACGAGCGCCAGGACGGCATGTGGAAACTCGACGGACTACTCGATGCGATCGCCGGGAACAAACTCAACGACCTGCTGCAACCGTTGATGGCCAAAGAGGGTGCCGATGACCCCCGCGGCCCGAAGCAGCGCCGCGCCGACGCCCTGGACGATGTGGTCAGCCTGGCCCGGGCCAGCCGCAGCCCGCTGGGGGTGTCCGGGCTGAGCGTGCTGGTCGACATCGACACCCTGCCCGGACGGTGCCAAAGCCGCGCTGGAAGACGGCCGGCTGCTCGGCCCCGACGGCTTCGACCTGCTGTCCTGCACCGTGGCCATGAGTGTGATCTTCGGGCTGAACCGGCCCAAAGGCTTCGAACCGCTGCACCTGACCCGCACTTCTAGGCGGGCCTCCAAAGCCCAATGGGACGCCCTGAAGGCCCGGGACAAAGGCTGCGTGCGCTGCGGGAAACCACCCCGCTACACCCAAGCCCACCACATCATCCACTGGAAAGACGGCGGCCTCACCGACATCACCAACCTGGTCCTGCTCTGCGCCAGATGCCACCACGACCTACACCTCGGCTACTTCAACGTGACCATGGGCGACGACGGCATCCCGATCCTGATCCAAGGCCGCGGACCACCCGGCAAACGGGTGGGCTGACACCCGCGCCTCGGATGTGCACGCGCCGCTAGCCTCAAGATCCACCCGCTCACCACCGATATCCAGCGGGAGGAGGGTGAGTCATGCGCGCGGTGATCCCGGCATTCGCCCTCACGATGGCGGTTCTGCCGGCGTCTGCGGCGTGGTCGAACCCCCCGGATTGCACGGTCGACCTCGGGCAGCGTGAGCATGGCGAGGCCGCAGTGACCGCCCTCGCTGACGAGTTGCCCGAGGCAGCCCAGGCCAGCGGTCTGACCAGCAAACGGCTGCGGCGCACCCTGCGCGAGGACCACACCCTGTGGGTGGACGGTTGCGGCCGGGCGTTCTTCGCCGAACCGCAGACCCTGGCGCAAGCAGACGACCCGGCGGCGGCCACGGAAGCCGACGCGTTCGGCCTGCACAGCCGGCCCGCCGCGTCGCGGGTGCTCTACCTGGACTTCACCGGGGCCGTCGTGACGGGGACTGCCTGGAACGACACCTACACCGGCGGCAACGACTTCACCGCCGAGCCCTATAGCAAGGACAACGACCCGGCGTTCAGCCAGAGTGAACTCGACACCATCGGCGAGGTCTGGCGGCGGGTGGCTGAGGATTACGCACCCTTCGATGTCGATGTGACCACCGAGGAGCCGGACCCTGCGGACATCACCCGAACGGGCGCCAGCGATACCGCGTACGGCACACGCGTCCTGATCAGCCCGACCAGCAACGTGTACACAAGCTGCTCCTGCGGAGGCATCGCCTACCTGGGCGTCTTCGACACACAAACGAACCACAGCTACTACCAGCCCGCGATGGTCTTCACCCGAGGTGTCGGCACTGGGTCCAAAGGGATAGCGGAGGCAGCCTCGCACGAAGCGGGACACAACCTCGGTCTGTCTCATGATGGCGCCGGCAAGACCACCTACTACAGCGGGCAAGGGGCGTGGGCGCCGATCATGGGTGTCGGCTACTACCGACCCCTCACGCAATGGTCGAAGGGCGACTACACCAACGCGACCAACACGCAGGACGACCTCGCCGTGATGTCCAGCAACGGCGCCACCCCCATGACGGACGACGCCGCGGACAATCCGGCAGCGGCTTCCCGGATCGAGCCGGGCACTCTCGACGGGCTCGTCAGCAGCCCCAGTGACACGGACTGGTTCCGCTTCACCGCAACCGGCCCGACCACCTTGACCGCGGAACCGTCCGAACTCTCACCCGATCTCGACGTTGTCATAGCCGTCTATGACGAAGACGGCGCGCTCGTCGCCTCGTCTGACCCGGCCGTCACCCAGGTCTCCTCCGACATCGCGGCTGGCTTGTCCGCAGCTTTGCAACTTGTGCTGGCGCCGGGCGAGTACACGGTGATGATCGAGGGGACGGGCAACGGTTCCCCCTTGGCTACCGGCTACTCCGACTACGGGTCGCTCGGGCCGTACCGGCTCACCCTCGGCACAACCACCCCGCTGCTGATCAACCGGCCGGCCGCCCCTGCCGCCGACGTCGGTCAGCCCTACTCGTACCAACTCACCGGAAGTGGCGGCGCCACGCCGTACACCTGGCGGGTGGCCGGTGGCAGCCTGCCGCCGGGACTCACGCTCAGCGCAGATGGCACGCTGTCCGGGACGCCCACGACCTCCGGCAACTTCTCGGCGACCATCGAGATGCGCGACGCGCAAGCAACGACCACAAGCGCGCAACTCACTCTCACCGTGCAGCCCCTCCCACCCGTCACGCCTGCACCCACGAACACAGCCGTCACGGTCGCCCCGCAGGCACCACGCATCATCACCAGGCGGCTGCCAGTTGCGCATGAGGGCGTCCGCTATCGGGCACGGCTGCAGGTCTCGGCGGCGGGCCGATGGACGCGGGTTTCCGGAGCGTTGCCCAAGGGTGTGCGGCTGACTACCGGTGGCATCCTGCGCGGCAAGCCACGCACGACCGGGCGCTACGGGTTCGTCGCCGACGTCCAGGTGGGCGGCCTGCACAGCGAG
Organism: Candidatus Nanopelagicales bacterium; assembly: GCA_037045455.1. Lineage (GTDB taxonomy): Bacteria > Actinomycetota > Actinomycetes > S36-B12 > UBA10799 > JADKAV01. The sequence continues at coordinate 134,145 of JBAOIN010000005.1, forward strand.
CGGTCACTCGTACTCAGAGTCCGCCGGTAGCGCCGATCACTGACCAGCGGCGTCCTGTGCCTGTTTGAGCGCCGTGATGCCTGGCTTCACCGGCTCAGGCCGCTCGACTCCCATGGGGCCCGCTACTCCGAACAGTCCGCCAGCGAGCAGCGAGACCAGACCCACCGCGACCAACTCACGCATGCATGGACGTACCCGCCCCGCAGCCGATTAGGCAGCCAGCCCCTTGGGGTTCGGGCCGTACTGGTTGTCGCCCGGCTGGCTGTCCTGTAGGGCGAACACGAACAGGATGATTTGCCCGATGCAGCAGATCAGACCGAGCAGCCACCACCATCCTGAGCGCCCGATGTCGTGCAGGCGGCGGAACAGCACCGAGATACTGGGGATCAGCAAGGCAAGCCCCGCGATCGTGCTGACCCATCCGGCGTTCTGGTTCTCGTAATTGAGCCCGGCGACGTTGTCGACCACGCTGGCCACGACGGAGACGATGATCGTGAACAGCACCCACCACCAGTAGCCGCTGCGGGGAGTCCGGCCGCTGAAGTTCGCATAGTTCGAGAAACCGCTGGAAACTGCCTCACCGAATGACATACGTCCTCCTCGTGTCAGCGGCTCACATTAGGGCAGGGCGCCGCCACGAAACGAGCGACACGCTCAGACGGTGTCCTTTTGCTTCATGAATGCCACAGCAAGCGTCACGAACACCCCGATCAGCGGCAGGATGAAACCGAGGATCGGCCAGCCGACCTTGTTCATGTCGTTGCGGGCGGCGACGAAGTAGCAGAACCAGGCGCAGAGGGCCGAGACCAGCAGCGCCCAGAGCAAGTTGTCCATGAGGATCAGACTAGGCCGATCACCGGCACTCAACCCCGTCCTGCGGCACCGTCCCCTCCACGAAGAAGGCGTCCACGGTCTTGTCGATGCAGCGGGATCCCGAGTAGTACGCGGTGTGCCCGTCGCCGCCCATCCAACTCACCAGCACGCCCTGGCTGAGCTGGTCGGCGAGGCTGACGGCCCAGGGGTACGGCGTGGCCGGGTCGAACTCGGTGCCGATGACAACGATCGGCGGAGTGCCGGGCGCCTCGATCGCACGGGGCTTGTCCACGGCCGGTGCCGGCCAGTAGTAGCAGGGCAGGTTCCCCCAGGCTAGAGCCGCTCCGAAAACGGGCGCCTCCTTGCTCCACTCGTCGGCCTGCTGCTGGGTCTGCTCGGGGGTCCAGCGGTCGGGCCGGTCGATGCAGTTCACGGCGTACAGCGCTTCGTTGGCATTGCTGCCGTAGGTACCGTTCGGGCGCCGTTCGGTCAGCCAGTCGGCCAAGGCCTGCAGCCCCAGACCGTCGTTGTCCTGCATCGCGCTCTGCAGGGCGTAGACCAAACCCTGCCAGCCGTCCTTCGTGTACAGCGAGCCGATGATGCCGGTCGTGGCCTGCGCGGCGGTTAGCGGACGACCGGTCTCGGCCGGGATCGGCTGGGTCTCCAACTGCTGCAGGAAATCGGCGATCTGCTGCACGCCGGCGTCCGCGTCGGGGCCGATCGGGCAGTCCTTCTGCTTGAGGCACCAGTCGGCGACCCGGTGCAGGGCCTTCTCGAAACCGAGCGCCTGCCCCTCGCTGATCTCGGCCGTGCTGAGCTTGGGATCGACCGCCCCGTCGAGGACGAAGCGTCCGACCCGGCTCGGGAACAGGTCGGCGTAGATCGCACCGATGAACGTCCCGTAGGACTTACCCAAGTAGTTCAGTCGCTCGTCGCCGAGCAGCGCGCGCAAGACGTCGAGGTCGCGGGCTACGAAGGGGGTGCCGATGTTGGGGGTCAGGTCCGGGGAGCGCCGCTCACAACGCGGGCCGAACCGCTGCGACACCCGGACGGTGCGAGCGACATCCTCGTCGGTCTCGGGGTTGGGGTCGACCTCCAAAAAGCGGTCCAACTGACCGTCGGTCAGGCATTCGATCGGGGTGCTGTCGCCCACTCCGCGCGGGTCGAAGCCGACGACGTCGTAGTGCTCGATCAGATCGCCGGTGAGCACGCCCCGGGCCGCCCGCGCGTACTCCACACCCGAGCCACCCGGGCCGCCCGGGTTGATCACCAGGGAGCCCAGCCGCTTGCTCTGGTCCTGCGCCGGCAGCCGCACCACGTCGAGGTCGATCGTGTCGCCATCGGGCTGGTCGTAGGTCAGCGGGACCTTCATCGTCGTGCACTGGAACCGGCCGCCGCAGGAACGCCAGGACAGTTGCTGGCCGTAGATGGCGGACAGCGCAGGATCGTCGGGTGAGGGGGAAGCGGTGGGAGTCGGGGAGGGTTCGGGCTCAGAGGTCGAACATCCGGCAAGGGAGATCAGGGCCACGAATCCGGCAGCCAGCACGCGCTTCACCCCACCGACTCTAGTTGCGGGGACAATGCCTTCTGTGAGTCTCATCCGCCTTGTGGAATCCCTGCCCCGGCCCATCGCCTACGTCCTCGGCGGTGGCGCGTCGTACGGCTCGGTGCAGGTCGGCCACTTGCGCGCACTGGCGGAGACCGACATCACGCCGGACTTCGTGGTGGGCACCTCGGTTGGGTCCTTGAACGGCGCAGTCGTGGCCGAGCATCCGGGGTCGGCATCGGAACGGCTCGTGGACCTGTGGGCAGGGATGACCCGGCAGACGGTATTCGGCAATGTGCTGGGTACCGCTGTCAACCTCGCGAAGGGCAAGGCGTCAGCGGTGCCCAACACCGGGTTGCGGGAAGTCATCGAGAACGCTGTCGCGGCGCGCACCTTCGAGGAACTTGCCATCCCCCACACCGCGGTGACGACCGACTTCGACACCGGACAGCCCGTGCCCATCAACAGTGGCGACCTGGTGTCGGCGCTCCTGGCCAGCGCCGCAATTCCTCTGGTCTTCCCGCCAGTGCATCGCGGCGACCGGAGGCTGGTCGACGGCGGCATCGTGGCCAACGTTCCGATCCGGATCGCGGCGGACCAGGGCGCGGCAACGATCGTTGTCCTCGACTGCGGCTTCACGGTTATGGCTCCTCAACAGGAGGAGACAGCGACCGGGCGACTGCTACGCACCGCCGCAATCATGGCCGCCCAGCAGGTGCGCAACGACCTGGCAACCGTGACCGACCGGGTCGTGCTCTACCTGCCGGGACCGTGGCCAATGCGCGGACGCCCGGACGATTTCCGCCGCAGCGCCGACAACGCCTCCACCACCTACGGGCTGACCATGACCTGGCTGCACGGACTGTCGGTGGTCGGGCCAGGCAGATACGGCATGGCCCCGGCGGATTACCTGATCAAGCCCCGCGTGCAGTGACGACAGCCAGCGTCGCGTCGGCGATCATCTTGGCTCGTACCTGATAACCCCGCGTGGTGCCGTGCACACGGTCACCACCGATCAGCCCGGGATACCGCGAGACTGTCTTCGCCCAGTCCACGACATGCAGGTTGTCGTAGCGCGCATCCATGGCCCGCAGCGTCGTGTTCACACGGCGATACCCACCCGGGCGCTTGATCGTCACCCACACCACATCGCGGCTGGGACCGGCCATCCGTAGGCTGCGGAGCACGTGCTGGCGAAGTTGGTGGGGATAGGGACCGTCGTTGGTTCCCAGTGCGAGCACCCACACGCGGGCGTGCTGGGCACGGCTGGCGCGCGCAACCCGGGAGAGCCCGGTGGATGTGAATCGGCCGACCTGAGCGTCGATCTTGACCTTCTTGACGTGCGGGCGCAATCGTTGCCGCAGGCCCCCGGCAGCACCTACGGTCAGCGAGTCACCCTCGATGAAGACGTTGACGGGCTTGGGCTTCGACTCGGGAGCGGCCGCTGCAGGCGTCACTACAAGGACGCCGGCAACCGCAGCGGTGCCGATCCGGAAAAGACGCATAGCGCAAGGCTGCCCCGTGTCACGGCATTTGATGCGGCGCGTCTGTGTGAGATGCGCCACTGTCCGGATTCGCAAACCGTTCGAGGCTGGGGGGTGCGACGCGCCGAAAAAAACTCGGGAATCACGGCGTGTCGGGCTGAACGGGTTGCAAATCCGGACACTAAGTCCCGGCCAACTCCTCCCGCTTGGCCAACGCCAGCTCCCGCACCCGGGCGATGTCCTCGTCGGTGAAGACCCCATTCACGCCGGAGATCGTCGCGAGTTCCATGCCGTGCTTCAGACCGAGCTTGTAGATCTCTTTCACCTTGGGCCACTCGATGTTGCGGCCGATCGTGAACGTCTCGTACCGGCCCTCCAGCGCGAGCACGATCGTCTCGGCCAGGCAGGCGTAGGCGACGCCGGGCGGCAGCCCGATGTTGCCCATGTGGATGTCGTCGCCTGGCAACTGGATCTCGCCGGACTCCACGACCAGCACGTCCGGGCGCTTGGCGACGTCCTCCGCGGACAGGTCCAGCGGCCGCGCAACGTCGGTGATGACCGCACCCGGCTTGACCTGCATGATGTCCAGGACCCGCTTTCCCGCACCCGACGTAGCCGTGACAATCGCGTCCATCTCGGGCAGCGCCTCGTCCGGGGTGGCGGCGACGTAGATCGTGGCCCGCGGGTTCTCGCTCTCGATGTCCGCCTTGAGCGCGAGCAACTTGGCCGCCTCCGGGCTGACCATCCACAACTCGTCACAGGCCATCGCGAGCAGTCGCGCGCACACCGAGCCGATCGCACCGGTCGCCCCCACCACCATGGCCTTGCCGCGCAGCCGGCCTTGCTCGTCGACCTCGGAGACGCCCAGCCGGCGGATCGCGTCGTGCAGGGCCCACAAAGCTCCCGACGCACTGTAGCTGTTGCCGGTCGTGATGGGCAGCGGTGCGCGCTTGGCCACCGTCACCCCGGCATCGCCGACGACCTTCGTGAACGCTCCCAGACCCATGATCTGGGCCCCGAGTTTCTTGGCGATGTCGGCAGCCTGCAGCAGCCGCTTGTAGGTGAATTCCGGGTCGTGCGCGAGCAGCTGCTTCGGCGTTCCGCCGACGGTGATCAGCCAGCCCTTCGGCCTCGTCACCGGTCGGCGACACGATGCCCGTCACGTGGCTGTACTTGAACGCCGGCGCGTACGCGATTGCCTTCTCCACACCGTCCATCACGACCTGCGGCGCGACCTTGGAGATCGTGTTCAGCGGCTCGACGTTGCGCAGGTACTCCTGGGACAGCGGGTGGATGACGAACGCGAACCGGCTCTTGCGCTTGTAGCCGCCGGGGTACAACTCCCGGGGCTGCAGGTCCGCGGACGTGATCATGTCGAGCAGATCGTCGTCGGTCAGGCTGGACTCCTCGGCGCCGGTCGCGGCCAGCATCAAGGCCTCCAGCACGGCCGCGTTGATGGTGACGTCCGGGAACGGCTGCGGGGTGTCGTCCAGCACCAGGTCGACGCCACGGTGGTTGAGTTCCTCGAGCCGCTCGTCGGAGACCGAAGAGGTGATCAGAGTCTTGCCCGCGAGCTCCTCGAGGTGGAACATCATGAGCTCGTCGTAGGTCGCGACGAGGACATCCGCCTCGACGACGGCCCGGCGCAGCATCGACTGGTTGAACCGCCGGCCCGGGGCGGTCACTGGCGCCGCGATGACGTCGGGAACCTTGTCGAGCATCCACTTGCTGACACCCAAGAACCGCTCGAGCGCGTCGAAGTCGAGCATGGACGGAAGCCCGTACGTGAGGATCGCGTCGGCGAACTTGATGTTCTCGGTCGACTCTCGCAGCACCCGCGCAGTGCGGCGGTGGTTCGACCCCCCGAGCACGACGGTGCGGGCGTTGCTGAACAGCCCCGACCGCTCGGCAGCGACCTTGCGCACCGTCCACTCCTGCAGGACGTCGCGCAGCCTGTGGCCATTGGTCGTCGGGGTGTCGCCGGTCGCCGACTCCAAGCGGCGCAGGGCCGCCCGCTCGTCACCACTGAGGATGCCCACCGTGCGCGCGTCCCGGGCGCCAGTGATCGCGAAGACCGAAGCCGTGTCGGTCCACTCCTTGATCAGTTCCTCGGCGCGGTCGACGTCCCCGTCGGTTCCGATGCGTACGATCCGGAACGGCTTCTCCAGGAAGTCGACGGTCGTGTCGTAGTTGCGGTCAGAACTCGCAAGGCTGACATCGACGATCACGGGCACGGCTTCGCGCGGCATTGCTTCCCCTTAGAACGTGTCGGCTGCTTTGCGCAGCCCACTGGTGTAGGCCTGCACGTCCAGCACGGCTGGGCCGACGACCTCGGTCACGGAGCGGTTGAGATCGGGAGCGGCGATGAGCTCGGCGGCCGCGGCCACCAGACCTTCATAGGCCTCGACCCCATCGCGCAATTGCCCGGCCACCTCGTTGCTGGCGCGGTGCGCAGCAGCGGCGGCTTGGGTGCCCGGCATCTCCCGGCTCGTCCGGTACAAAGTGCCCAGACGTTCCACCAGTGAGCGCAGCGCGGGATCGACCTCACGCAACGCCCGCCGCAGTTGCTCCCCCGCATCCGGATGCATGTGGTCGACCAATGGCAGCATCTCGTCCCACCGGTGCGCGGCACGGCTCCAGCGCGCGACCTCGTCGGCGCCGGGCGTCCCGGCCGGCAGCGGCTCGACGGGCATGGCGGGCAACTCGGGCATCGCCGGTGCCTGCAGGGTCTGCCGCTTCTCGCGGGTGAGATAGGCGAACAGCCCGCTCACACCGGCGGCCGTGAACCACAGCAGCGAGGGTTGTGGCGTAGCCATCCCGACGACGCCCATGATTCCTGCGCCGGCGGCCCCGGCGGTGTAGATCGTCTCCCTGCTGCGCATCCGCTGCTTGCGGCGCTCGAACCCGGCCAGCCGGTTCTGGTGCTGGGCGACGATCAGTTGGCGCTGCTGGGCGACGACCTCGCGCTGCGTGGGTTTGGTCGGTTTGAGGGCCCGGTACTGCTGGTAGCGCTCCAGCCCTGCAGACACCCCGGCGCCGACCACCTGCATCCAGTGATCGTTCGCCTTCTTCTGCTTGGCCACATACCTACGGTACGGGACAGTGCCAGGGCCCGGCCATCCGCTTGATCCGGTTCAGCGGACGTTCCGGTGAGACAACGGCACAGATGTGACGGCCAGTCGACGAGGCGCCTGTCGCTCACAGCTGCGTTGACGGGCTACAGCTCGAACCACGCCAGTGTCGTCGTCTCCAGGCTGCCCATCGCCACCCGGCCGTTCTGCGCCCGCACGCCCGTGCACATGAAGAACTGGTCGTGCTCGCCGCAGAACTCGTGCACCAACTGCCCACCGGTGTCGTAAGCGCGCACCCAGACCAAGTGGTCGGGCTTGGGATGCAGCACCTCCGGCAGGGCCCAGATGATCTTGCGCAGGAAGGGGCGCCCGGCGGTCTTGTCCAATGCGGCCTTGCGACCACTGGCCATCGTGACCCAGACCAGTCCGTCGTCGCCGGTCGCGATGTTGTCCGGGAAGGCGGGCAAGTTGGTGATCCACGGCTCATGACGGCCGCTGTTCAGCCAGACCCGGTCGACGCTGTAGAGGCCAGTTTGGGCAACGGCCACGAACTCGGGCGTCAGGGCCACACCGTTGGCGAACTGCAGACCGCCGGCCAGCACCTGGACGCTGCCGTCCGGGCTGCGCTTGAGCAACCGGCCGGTACCGGAGTGCTCGATGATGTCGGCCGTCCAGTGCTCGAGGTCGAAGCGCTGACTGGAGTCGGTGAAGTAAATGGTGCCGTCCGGTGCCACCGCGGCGTTGTTGCAGACCCGCAGGTCGTGCTCACCCTTGGCGATCAGCGTGGTCAGCGTGCCGGCCTCGTCGAGCAGCAGCAGCCCCTTCTCGGCGTCGCAGACCACGATTCCGTCGGGGTGAATCTCCAGCCCCAGCGGGCGGCCGCCGGTGTCGGCCAGCACCTCGATCTGCCAGCCGTCGAGGCTGACCTTGATGATCCGGCCGTCGCTCAAGCCGGTCACGATCGCATCGCCGACGAACAGGGCATCCTCCGGGCCCTCACCCGGGACGGGCAGGATGTGCAACTGCGGCAACGTGCCGGTGGGCGGCGGGGTCGGCGCCCCGGGCGGAGTCCATACGGAAGGGCTGATCGATGGTTTGCTCATGGCGCCTTCCTACCTGATCGCGAGCCGCGGCGCCCGCACCTTGACGACCATGGCCTCCATCGCCAACTGCGGCGCCACGTTCATGCTCAGGGCCTGCCGGGCGTCGCGGATCGCGGCGATCCGCAACAGGGTGTCGGACACCTCGGAGTCGTCGGCCATCTGGGCCAGCGCCGAACGCATCTCCTCGTTGACCAGTTCCACAGGTGCCTCCTGCTGCAGCGCCAGCACGTCCCGGAACCAGGCCAGCAGATCCACGAGCACCCGGTCCAGTTCGTCGCGGACCGAGCGATTGCGCCGCGCCGACTGCCGGTCCTCGAGGTCCTTCAGCGCCGCCTTGGTGACTCGCTTGATGCCCTTGCCCTCAGCCCCCGCACCGAGCGCCAGCATCATCTCCTCGCGCTCGGCGTCCTCTCGCTGCGCCAGCAGCGCCTCGGCGTCGGCCTTGGCGGCCTCGACGATGTTGCCCGCCGCCGCCATGCAACTGGCCAGGTCGGACAGGTCGCGCATCATCACCAGCACGTCGTGGCGACGGTTGCGCACGCTCTCGATGGTGGCCAGCGCCTTGGCCCGGCCGATGTGGCCCATCGACGCCCGCGCGGCGAAGGCGGCGGTTCCCGCATCGACTCCCTGCCGCTCGCAGGAAGGCGGCGACCGCAGCGGTCGACGGCGTGCGCAGCCCGATCACCTGACAGCGGGAACGCACAGTGGGCAGCAGATCCTCGACGCTCGGCGCGCACAACAGCCACACGGTCCGGCTGGCCGGTTCCTCGATGCTCTTCAGCAGGACGTTGTTGGCGCTCTCGGTGAGCCGGTCGGCGTCCTCCATCACGATCACGTGCCACCGGGCACGGGCCGGCGCCAGGTCGGCACGCCCGACGAGGGCCCGGGCTTCCTCGGTCTTGTAGGACAGACCCTCGGGACGCACCACCTCCACGTCCGGGTGGTTGCCGACCCGGACGGCGCGGCAGTCCTCGCACAGCCCGCAGCCACCGTTCGGGCACACCAGCGCCGCCCCGAACGCGATGGCGGCATTCGACCGTCCCGAGCCCGGCGGCCCGATGAACAGCCAGGCGTGGGTCATGGCCGGACCGGCGGGTTCCACCGACGCATCGGCCGCAGCCGCCTGCAGCACCTCGATGACGTGGTCCTGCCCGACCAGCGAGTCGAAGACGCTCATCGCCACTGGTCCGGCAGTGCGGCCCACACCAGATCGGCCACCTGCTCGATCGGGCCGGATGCATCGATCACTGTGTAGCGGTCCGGCCGGCGGGCAGCCAGTTCCATCAGGCCGCGGCGTACGCGGGCCTGGAACAGTTGGCCCTCGTTCTCCATCCGGTCGTTCTCGCCCTCCCGCATCACCGACGTACCGATCGGCAGGTCGAGCATGATCGTGACGTCGGGCACCAGGCCGTCCGTGGCCCACATGTTGAATGCCTCGACCTGCTCTACGCCCAAGCCCCGGGCAACGCCCTGGTAGGCCAACGAGGAGTCGATGAAACGGTCGGTCAACACGATGGCGCCGCGCTCCAGTGCCGGCCGGATCGTGCGCTCCACGTGGTCGGCCCGGGCGGCGGCGAACAGCAGTGCTTCACAACGCGCGGTCATGTCCACGTCGTCGGCCAACAGCAGTACGCGGATCGCCTCGGCGACCGGGGTTCCGCCGGGCTCACGGGTCACCACGACCTCGTGTTTCTCGCCGAGCCGCTGCGCCAGCATCTGCAACTGGGTGGTCTTGCCGGACCTGTCCACGCCCTCGAACGCGATGAACAAACCACTCACGAGTTCAGCCTCTCACGATCCCCCGAACGGCGGTGTCTGCGTCCTGGCCGAGTTCGGGGAACGCACAAGCCCGCTGGTGTCCACCGCCTCAAACGCCGAACTCGGAATGCTCTTGAGCTCGGCGATCAACCGGTCCGGCCATCGGGAACTGGTGGCCCCCTGGAAGTACCACCCGGTGCCGTTGTCGGCCAGGACCAGGCCGTAGCGCTGCATGGCCGTGATCACCACTCTGGTCCTTGCTGAGTAGCCGCTGACGTCGAAGCCGGCCCGCAGGCGGAAGCGCGCGCCCATCGGCGGTGCCGCCGGATCGTCACCGGCCTGATGACGCGCCGGCCAGATGAAGCGGGGCGCGGTACTGGGCGCGGTGAACCGGATCGCGTGCCGGACCTCGCCCTTGCGCACCTCGGACCAGCGCAACAGACCTGGCAGGATCGGCAAGCCCGCGGCGTCGGCAGAAGTCCAGGTGCGGGGGCGCAGCCGGTTCGAGCGCAGATTCCAGGTGGCGCCGGATCCTGCCGTCCAGCCACCGGCGGTGCGTTTGGTGTTCCACGTCTCGAACAGCCGGCAGGACGGCTTGTGCAGCACGATGGCGTGCCGGTCGCTGGCCGGTTCGATGCGGGTACGCCCGTTCAGTGGGTACCGCACGTGGTCGCTCTCGGCGGCGTACTGGAAGCGGACCTTGGCGCGCGGTTTGGCGCTGGTCACCGTGATCGGGATGCCGTAGGGGCCGCCGAAGTCCGGATGCAAGTCGGTCTGTCCGATCGAGCCCACCCAGGCGGCCGAGTCGCTGTGCACCGGCAGCCCGTCGATGGGCGTGTTCCAGTAGTTGTCGGCCGGGAACACTGGGCATCCGGCGAGCATGACTGCCGCGAGAGGGAGCACAACTCATGCTAGGTCTGCTCGAAACCCAATCCGTGAGCATTCCGGGCATCGGTGAGCGTTCCGGACGCTCAAACCCCGCCCGTCGTGCTAACGAGTGCCCGGAATGCTCACGGATTCGCTCTACTTGCGGCTCGCCGTCCGCTTGCGCGGCCGCTTCGGAGCCGGGCCCTTCGCGCGCTTCTCGGCGATCAGGTCGCTGGCCCGCTCCAGCGTCAGCGACAGCGGGTCGTCCGCCACGCGCAGGCTGGCGTTGGTCTCGCCGTCGGTCACGTAGGGACCGAAGCGGCCGTCCTTGAGCTCGATCTTCTTGCCCGTGATCGGGTCGGTGCCGATCTCCTTGCCCGGCGCCGCCTCCTGCCGGCCGCGACGCTTGGGCTGCGCGAACAGCGCGAGCGCCTCCTCGACAGTGCAGGTGAAGATCGCGGCCTCATCGGGCAGCGAGCGGGAGTCCTTGCCGTGGGTGAGGTAAGGCCCATAGCGGCCGTTCTGGGCCATGATCGGCTCGCCGTCCTCGGGATGCTTCCCCACCTCGCGCGGCAGCGACAGCAGTTTGAGGGCGTCCTCCAGCGTTACCTCGGTCGGCTCCATGTCCTTGAGCAGACTGGCCGTGCGCGGCTTGACCGTCTTGCGCGGCTTCTTCGCGCCTTCCTCGGGCTCCGGCAGGATCTCGGTCACATACGGGCCGAACCGCCCGTTCTTCGTGACGATCTCGTGCCCGGTTGCCGGGTCCACGCCCAGCGAGCGCTCTTCCTTCGGCGCGTTGAGCAGTTCGATCGCCTTGTCCAAGGTCAGCTCGTCCGGGGGCAGATCCGCGGGGACGTTGGCGCGCTTTTCGCCCTGCTCCAGGTATGGGCCGAACTTGCCCACGCGCAGCACGATGTCGTCCTGCACCGGGAACGAGGAGTTCTCGCGCGGGTCGATCTCCGGCAGTCGCTCGATCATCGGGTGCAAACCGGTGAACTCACCCGGATCGCCGTAATAGAAGCGTCCGAGAACGGCCGTGCGGGAGGCATCGCCGGCCGCCACCACGTCCAGGATCTCCTCCATGCGGGCCGTGAAGTCGTAGTCGACCAGTCCGGTGAAGTGGTCCTCCAGCAGCCGCACCACCGCGAACGCGAGCCACGCGGGCACCAGCGCTGTGCCGCGCTTGAAGACATAGCCACGGTCCAGCAGCGTGCCGATGATGTTGGACCACGTGGACGGCCGGCCGATACCGCGTTCCTCAAGTGCTTTGAGCAGCGTGGCTTCGGTGTAGCGGGCGCGCGGCTTCGTCGCGTGGTCCTCGGCGTTGAGCGCGCTGATTGTGACTTCGTCGCCTTCGCTGAGGCGGGGCAGGCGGGCCTGCTGCCCGGATTCGTCCTCGTCGCGGCTCTCCTCATAGGCGGCCAGGAAGCCGGGGAACGTGACCACGGTTCCGCTCGCGGTGAACGGTCGTCGCCACCCCGTCGGAGGTGGTCGCTGCCTAGCCGCAGCGTGGTCGTCGCGATCTTGGCGTCGGCCATCTGCGAGGCGACCGTGCGCTTCCAGATCAGGTCGTAGAGTGCGAGCTCGTCGGCGGCTCAACTGGCCGGCCACCTGCCCGGGGGTGCGGAAGGAGTCACCAGCGGGCCGAATCGCCTCGTGCGCCTCCTGGGCGTTCTTGACCTTGCGGTTGTAGGTCCGCGGCTGCGGGGCGACGTGATCCTCGCCGTACAGCGCCTTGGCCTGCGCGCGGGCCGCGCGGATCGCCGGTCTCCGACAGCGTCGTGGAGTCGGTACGCATGTAGGTGATGTAGCCGCGCTCGTAGAGCCCCTGCGCGCACGCGCATCGTGCGCTGCCCGCCCCAGCGGAGCTTGCGCGACGCCTCCTGCTGCAGGGTCGAGGTCATGAACGGCGGCGACGGCCGGCGCGTGCCGGGCTTCTCCTCGACACTGTCCACCCGCATCGTCGCGCCGAGCCCAGCCACGATCGCCTCGGCGGCGGCCAGATCCAGGTGCCGGACGTCCTTCTTGGTGAGATTGCCGCGGTCGTCGAACGGAGTCCCCGCGCGCGATCCGCTGCCCGTCGACGTGGGTCAACGTCGCGGTGAAACTGCCCGGGTCCAGCAAGGCCTCGATGTCGGCAGTAGGAGGCAGAAACGAAGGCCATCCGCTCCCGCTCGCGGTCCACGACCAGCCGCAACGCCACGGACTGCACGCGCCCCGCGGACAGCCGCGGCATGACCTTCTTCCACAGCACCGGGGAGACCTCGTAGCCGTACAGCCGGTCCAGAATTCGCCGCGTTTCCTGCGCATCGACGAGATCCTTGTCCAGCTCCCGCGTTTCGTGCAGCGCCCGCTGGATCGCTTCCCGGGTGATCTCGTGGAACACCATCCGACGCACCGGGACCTTGGGTTTGAGCACCTCCATCAGGTGCCAGGCGATCGCCTCACCCTCCCGGTCCTCATCGGTGGCGAGCAGCAATTCGTCGGCGTCGCGCAGCTTGTCCTTGAGTTCCTTGACCCGGGACTTCTTGTCCGCGTTCACCACATACATCGGCGCGAAGTCGTGCTCGATGTCGACGCCGAGCCGGGACCACGCCTCCCCTTTGTACTTGGCCGGAATGTCGGCGGCCCGGTCGGGGAGGTCGCGGATGTGCCCCACACTGGCCGTCACGTCGAACCCGTCGCCGAGATAACCCTGGATCGTCTTGGCCTTGGCGGGCGACTCGACGATCACGAGGCGGCGGGGCGTGTTCGTGGGCATTGTGTCCTTCCGTGGGGGGTTTGTCCCCATGATGCGGGTACGAATGGGCACCCTACGACGGCGGGGGTGAGTTGCGCCAGCCGGGAGGACCGGCGGTCGCAAGCAGTGGCTCCGCCTTCGCTGGTGACTGACCCAGACGTGCAGGCCGGTGTCACCCGTGCAGGTTCGTACAAGACGTGAAGCCATTGGATGGCCTAAGGCTGCACATCTTGCACGAGCTTGCACGTTTGGCCTGCCAGTGCACGGATGCCGGAAACAGCGTTCACAACGTTGGTCTCGCCCAGGCTCGGGTGGCAAGCCGGGCAGGCGATACTACGGACGTGACTGTGAGCAAAGCCATTCAACAAATACTCGACACCGCTGGTCCGATGGAGGGTTACGACCTCGAAGGGGCGCTGCAGGACCGATACCCGGGCTGGTCGCACCGGGAGTTCCGCCCCGGTTCTGCCGGGGATGTCGTAGCCATACACGACGAACTCTTCGTCCGCGAATCCTGGATGTACGACCGAGTGTTTACCCACCGCCTGACGGAGGCTGAAGTTGACAGCGATCTGCTGGAGGTGCTGGCGGACCTTGGCGTGGTTCTCAACCTCACCGACCCGGCGGTCGACGATTGGGAACTTACCGACGGCACACCTGTGACCTCCATCGGCCCGTGGAGTCCGGAGTCTGAGATCGAGATCCCCGCAGCGCTGGAAGACGTCGAGATCCTGTTCGCCTTCCCACCACACTGGCTCACAGACAACGAATTCCGGCAGGGAGACCTCATCGGATTCCGGTTCGGGCCGCAGGGCTGGTCGTGGGAGAAGGTCAGTGATCCCGGGAACGGCATGGAAGTACAGGAGAGGTTATGGGCGGCGGCGGAAACAGCTCCCGTTCTGGTACAGCACGAGGTTTGGTCGCTCGTCTTCTCCGGTGAGGCATTCCGCAGCCCAGTGCTCCCTCTCGGCGAGATCGCCAGGGCGGCGGGGTTAAAGGGCGTCAGACTAGGCGACCTGCGCAGGCCTGGTGTGGACTACTCGCCCCACATCAACCAGCAGATGGCCCAGCAGTTGCAGCGTCTTCACGGGACCGACCTGCAGGACGGTGTGACGCTGGCGCAGTTCGAGTCCGCCGCAGCCCGGGGCATCGATGATCGCCTCGACCGGGCGGAGATTCTGGCGGCGATCGGCCGCAACACCGATGCCGCCTGTGAACTACTGGAACTGCCAGCCACATTGCGGCCCGCGAAGGCGCTCGAGGCGCTGGACTGGCTGGGCGAACCACCGCGTGCTGCCGGTTCCGCTGTCGCTTACCTGCGCGGGTTTGCCTTGCGCGAACTGGGCGACTATCTGGCGGCAGAGTCCGCCGTCGAAGAGGCAGTTCGCCTCGACAGCAGCAACCAACCGGCGCTTGCCCTGATGGCAGAGTTCGCCGGGCTGCGTGGGGACGCGCACCGCGCGCTGGATCTGCATGAGAGGTCCGGCGCCCCGCAGGAAGACATGGTCGATGTATGGCGACGCTATGTCGACGCTTCCCCAGTTGTAGGTCGCAACGAACCATGCCCGTGCGGTTCGGGTAAGAAGTTCAAGAAGTGCCACTTGGGAAAGACCCTGTCGCCGTTGAGCCAGCGCGACTTCTGGCTCAGCCGCAAGCTGTACCACATGGCTTCGGAACTCGATTCCGAAACCCTGATCGACCTCACTCGAGTGCTGATGGCCAACGGGATACCCGCCGAGGAAGCGGTGGGCGACCCGCTGTCATACGAGTTGCTGCTCTTCGAGGGCGGCCTGATCGACGCCGTCCTCGCCCTCATCGGGCAGATGTTGCCCGCCGACGAATTCGAACTAGCGCAGCTGTGGCGCGAGGGCCAGCCGCGCTCCGTATTTGAGGTACAGGCCGTGCGGCCCGGTGCATCAGTCCAGCTTCGGGATCTGCGTACTGGCAAGAACTGGGAGGTGGTGGAGCGCACCGCCTCCCGAACGCTGCGGAAGGGGCAGTTGATCCTGACTCGCGTGGCGCCGGCCGGAGGCGAGTACCACATGTTCGGTCAGGTTCATCGCGTGTCGCCGCCGTGGCTGGAAACGGTGATGGAGGCCATGGACAACCCCAATGTCGACCTGGCAGAACGCTGCGACATCTACACCTCGTACCTGCGACCGCCGAGCCTGGTCGCAGGCAGTGGGGAACAACTGATCGCGTGCAAGGCGACGATCGACCCCCAGGGCGATGTCCGCGTCCTGGACCAGGTCTTCACACCCGCCAACGAGGGATGGGTGGACCTGAACGGCCAGACCTTACGAGCGCAGATCCGGCGGCGAGGCGACCGGCTCGAGGTAGAGGCCATGACTACCACCCGCTTCGCCCAGTGCCTGGCAGCAATCAGAACAGCGCTGCCTGCTGCCGTTGTTCTCGAGCGATCCGAGGAGTCGATCGAAACGCTGGCGCCGGACGACTTCCTACACGAATCGCCGCCGACGACCTCCGAGGAGCACGCCCTCGTTGCGCAATTCATCCGTTCCTATGAACAGCGGTGGCTCGACGACTCCATCCCGGCCTTGGGTGGGGCAACACCCAAGGAGGCAGCGGCTGATCCCACCCGCCGCGAGGATCTGATCCGACTGCTGGACACGTTCCCGCCGGCGCGCAGTGGGACCGAGATGGACCCGGAGCGGCTGCGACGCCTGCTGGGTTTGTAATCGTGCTGATCGGCGATCCTCGCCACTTGTGACGATTCTCGCCGCCTAGAACTGGCGAGGATTTGGCGAAGTGGCGAGGATCTGGCTAGTCCCGCGTCGGCGTGAACAGCTCGCTGAACACACCCTTCAGCAACACCTCGACCAACGGCGCCGGGATCGCCTCCATCAGCGCGTTGATGCCGGCCATTTCCTCAGGTAAGGCGACGCCGCCCTCGCCTTTGAATCCCGCGATCTGCAGCAGCCCATCGACTGCGGCCTCGTCCAAAGCGGCGACGTCGATGCTGGCCGCAGCAGTTGCCAGCGCAGGGTCGATGTCCGCCCGACCCTTGCCGGTCGCAGCCTCGGCCGCCGCCCGCAGCACCTCGAGCAACTCGTCGCTGCGGTCCCCGATCCCGGCCGACACGGTGACGTGGATGTTCGTCGGACCGCCTCGCCGGGCCGGCTGCACCTGCAGCGACCAGCCCAGCTTGTGGGCCTCGTCGGAAACGATCCGCACGTCGGGACCATCCGAATCGCCGGTGTCTCCGATGCAGACCAGCGACGCTTCCGGCGGCGCGACCACCCGCAACCCTGGGATCTGTTCAACACCCGCCGCGATCCGCAACGCCCCGGCGCGGGACTTCAGCGCCAGCTCTCGCAGCCCCTCGCGTCCCAACAGGTGCAGCACCGCCCAGGCGGAGGCGGCAGGTGCCACTGAACGGCTGGACAGCAGCGTGTTGTTGATCAGCGGATATCCGGGCCAGTCGGCGTCGGCGAAGAAGTGGTACTCGCGCAGCTTCGCGTTGGCGTGCAGCAGAATCGACACGCCCTTCGGCGCATAGCCGTACTTGTGCAGATCCATCGACGACGACGTGATCCCTGGGATGCTCAGGTCGACGGGCGCCCGGCCCTCGTCGGCGAGAATGAACGGCAGCGCCCAGCCACCGATGCACAGGTCCAAGTGGCACAACACGTCACGTTCGGCAGCCAGCGCGGCCACTTCGGCCACCGGATCGACCACGCCGTGCGCGTAGCTGGGCGCGGAGACCACGACCAAGGCAGTGCGCTCGTCGAACGCGGCCTCGATCGCGGCAACGTCGGCCTTGAAATCACTGCCAACCGGGATGTCGACTACGTCCACGTCGAACAGCCACGCGCCCTTGCGGAAGGCCGAGTGTGCAGTGACAGGTAGCAGCATCGTGGGACGCCCCTGCCCACCCTGGCTGCGGTACCGCTCGCGGGCGCCCAGCACGGCGAGCATGCAGGATTCGGTGCCGCCGCTGGTGACCGTACCGACCGCATCCGGACCACCGCCATGCACGTCGAGCGCGGCGCCGACCAGGTCGTTCTCGATGGCCGCGATGCTTGGGAAGGCGGTCGGGTCCAGACCGTTGCGCCCCCAGGCGGTGGCCGCCGCGGATAGGGCCACCTCGCGCAACTCAGGGTTTCCGGACTCGAAGTGGTAGCTCGTGGCCTTGGTGTAGTCGAGGTCCAGGGAGCGCAGTTGTGCCAGCGCGTCGAGGATCTCGGCGCTGGGCAGGCCGCTTTCAGGAAGTGACGGCAGGGTCATGAGCACCTCGCAGATCGTTGAGACGGGATTCGGTGAGGTCGTACTTGAACAGGGTGGGCAGGCTCAGCAGCATCATCAGTGCTGGGAACAGGGAGAACGAGATCACGATGCCGGTCAACGCGCTGCCTGGTTGTGCGGCACGCTCCCCAGCTTCCGAGCTGACGAAGCCGGTGATCGCCAGGATCAGGCCCACGCCTGCTGCGCCGAGCGCGAGGAACACGGTCTCCGCGGCGGCCCAGACACCACTGAAGACACCCGCTCGCTGCTGGCCGCGCTGGGCGGCGTCGGCAGCGACCGTGTCAGGCAGCATGGCCAGCGGGAACATCTGCATACCGGCGTAGGCGACGCCGACCAGACCCACCAGCACATACACGCCCGCCGGCGGCAGGCTGCGACTGAAGAACAGGCCGAGCGCTGCGAACAGGAACACTGCGCTGGCCAGCAGGAATCCGCGCTGCTTGCCCAGGCGTCGCGAGACCATGGCCCACAGCGGCATCACGATCATCGCCGGCGCCACCAGGCACACGAAGACCAAAGTCTGCTCGGTCTCGCCGCCGTCGAGCACATACGTGGCCAGGTACGGAACGGCCGCCAGCATGGCTCCGGTCGCCACCGCCTGCAGCACGAACGTCGTCGCCAGCCGCAGGAACCACGGGTTCTCCCGCACGGCCGCGAACCGCTCTTGCAGACTCGGTTCACTCTCGGCCTGGGTGTATGAGCGCACGTGCCGCAGGATCGCCCAACACACGATGGTGGACACGAGCAGCAGCACTGCGACCACCAGCGCCATGCCGGTGTACCCGCCGCGGCCCGAGCCGAAGGCCTTGACCAGCAGCGGCGCACCGGCCCCGAACAGCAGGATCGACAGGGTCAGGAACACGATCCGGATGCTCATGATCCGCGTGCGTTCGGAGTAGTCGTCGGTGAACTCCGCCGGCAGTGCCAGGTAGGTGACTTGGAACGTCGCGAATCCGGTCGTTGCGAGCAGGAAGAACAGCCCCACCCAGATCGCGGCGGCGTTACCCTGCAGCCCGCCGGGAGCCGCGAACGTCAGGAAGAACATGGGCCCGAGGATCAGCCCACCGATCAGCAGCCACTTCACCCGCGAACCCGTGCGCACCATCGTGCGGTCGGACAGACTGCCCGCGTAAGGCGCGACCACGACGTCCCAGGCCTTGGGCAGGAACACAACGAGACTGGCGACGAACGCCGCCGCCCCGAGCACGTCAGTCATGTAGAAGAGCAGGACCAGGCCGGGAACCGTCGCGAAACCGCCAGTACCGAAGGAGCCGAACGCGTACCCGAACATCTCTTTGCCGCGCAGTCGCTGGGACATGTCGATCAGTATGTCCGCGGGCAGGGCTCGCTCGCAGCGAAACGACTCCGGAGAAGCCGATCACGTCCGGCCCTGGCTGCAAATGAGAGCGAAGCGCCGCAGATGAGAGCAATAGCCCCGGGGTTCATTGCTCGCATCTGGGGTGGATTGCTCCCATCTACAACCGCGCGGCGATCCCCCGCACCAGTCGCTTGAGCGCAGCCGGCTCCTGCCGCAGGAACAGCGAAGGCTCGACCAGTTCCAGCTCGGCCAGCAGCGGCTGGTCGTGCTCGTCACGGATGAGGTCGATCCGGGCGTAGAGCAGCGATTGCGGGATGTCGGCGATCACGGCTTCGGCGAGTTCTCGCTCCACATGGGCGATCGGCAGCGCGTCACTGACCTGCTCGGGGGCGTCGCCCAGGCGCGGGCTCTTGCGGATGCTGTGGGTGAGCTCACCGTCGATCCACATCAAGGACCGCTCGCCGTACTCCTCGACGCTGGTCAGGTACGGCTGGACCATCACCTCGCGGTCGGTGCAGAGCTCACGCCAGAAGGCCTGCGCCTGCGTGGTCGCTCGGGTCTGTGACGCGCTCGGTCAGGAACGAGCCGGCGCCCACCACGGGTTTGGCCACGACATCGTGCCACCCGCGGTCGGCCATGATGTCGGCGAGTTCGAGTTCTTCGCCCACCCCGATCCACGCCGTCGGAACCACCGGAACGCCGCGTCGGGCCAGGTCCCGCAGATACCCCTTGTGGGTGTTCCACTGCACGACCTCGACCGGGTTGTAGAGGTGGGTCTGCGCGCCAGCCTTAACCGTCCAATCGAGGAAGGCGTCGAGGTGATCGATGTAGTTCCACGGCGACCGCAGGACGGTGACGGCGAACGCGCTCCAGTCCACGCTGTCGTCGTCCCATGCCAGCAGCGTTGGCGACAGCCCGGCGTCGGTGAGGGCGTGCATGAGCAACGATTCGTCGGCGTCGGGTTCGGGAAGGACCTTGCAAGTCACGATGGCGACACTCACGCGGTCAGTCTTCCAGACGGCCCCAGAGCCCGCGGGGGGTGTGAAGAAACGGACGCCGAACGCAGATGTGAGTGAACGGCGCGCGTGGCAGCGGTGGATGCCCGTCCAGGGCGGGGGGCCACCACCGGCGACCCGACACAGATCGCACAAACGGCCCCCACCCATCCAGGGGCGGGGCCCACCACCAGGCGACCCGACACGGATCGCACAAACGGCCCCCGCCCATCGAGGGCAGGGGGCCACCACCGGCGACCCGACACGGATCGCACAAACGGCCCCCGCCCATCGAGGGCGGGGGGCCACCACCAGGCGACCCGACACGGATCGCACAAACGGCCCCCGCCCATCGAGGGCAGGGGGCCACCACCAGGCGACCCGACACGGATCGCACAAACGGCCCCCGCCCATCGAGGGCGGGGGGCCACCACCAGGCGACCCGACACGGATCGCACAAACGGCCCCCGCCCATCGAGGGCGGGGGGCCACCACCAGGCGACCCGACACGGATCGCACAAACGGCCCCCGCCCATCGAGGGCGGGGGGCCACCACCAGGCGACCCGACACGGATCGCACAAACGGCCCCCGCCCATCGAGGGCGGGGGCCGTTGTGACCTGGACCTACACCTACTTCGAGGCCGCGGAGACCTCTTCGGGGCTCACCGCGATGGGGCGCCGCTTGCTGATCACAACCGCGCCGACCACGATGGCCAGGGCCAGCAGCGAGATCGCCCACGAGACCGCGGAGTTGCCGTCCAGTGCCAGCGAGACCACAGCCGGGGCGATCAGCAGCGAGACCAGGTTCATGACCTTGATCAGCGGGTTGATCGCCGGGCCGGCGGTGTCCTTGAACGGGTCACCGACGGTGTCACCGATGACGGTTGCGGAGTGCGCCTCGGAGCCCTTGCCGCCGAAGTTGCCGTCCTCGACGAACTTCTTGGCGTTGTCCCAGGCACCACCGGAGTTGGCCAGGAAGACCGCCATCAGCGTGCCCGTGGCGATCGTGCCGGCCAGGAACGAGCCCAGAGCGCCGATACCGAGGCCGAAGCCGACGGCGATCGGCGTGAGGATCGCCAGCAGACCAGGCGTGGCTCAGCTCACGCAGCGAGTCGCGGGTGCAGATGTCGACGACCTTGCCGTACTCCGGGCTTCTCGGTGCCCTTCCATGATCCCGGGGTGCTCGCTGGAACTGCCGGCGCACCTCGAAGATGATCGCACCCGCAGCACGGGCCACGGCGTTGATCGCCAGCCCGGAGAACAGGAACACGACGGACGGCACCGATCAGCAGCCCGACCAGGTTGCGCGGGTTGGCAACGTCCAGGATGCCCGCGTACTGCAGCCGCGTCCTGCGAATCCGAGGTTGCCCACGGCATCCCCTGCGCTCTGCGTGGCCGTCGTAACCGCGTCGCGGAACGACCCGAACAGCGCGGTCGCTGCGAGCACTGCGGTGGCGATCGCGATGCCCTTGGTGATGGCCTTGGTGGTGTTGCCCACCGCGTCCAGGCTGGTGAGCACCTGCGCACCCTCGCCCGTGCCGACGTCGCCGGACATCTCAGCGATGCCCTGGGCGTTGTCCGACACCGGGCCGAACGTGTCCATGGCGACGATGACGCCAACCGTGGTGAGCAGACCGGTACCGGCCAGCGCCACCGCGAACAGGCTCAGCGTGATCGAGCCGGAGCCCAGCAGGAACGCGCCGTACACAGCAGCGCCGATCAGCAGCGCGGAGTACACCGCCGACTCCAGACCCAGCGAGATACCGGAAAGGATCACGGTTGCCGGACCGGTCAGCGAGGTGCGCGAGACGTCATCGACCGGACGGCCGGTTGGTCTCGGTGAAGTAGCCGGTCAGCTGCTGGATGGCAGCAGCCAGCACGATGCCGATGATCACCGCGGCGATCACCAGGAAGCGCGGGTTCAGCGTCGCAACGGTCGTGACGTCGAGTTGCAGGCGGTCGCCGACAACTGTCCAGTCCGTGAGCTTGGTCAGCCGGTCGGGCAGCCAGATGAAGGCGGCCACGGCGACCAGCACCGCGGAGATGATCGCGGAGATGAAGAAGCCACGGTTGATCGCGCTCATGCCGGAACGGTCGCCCTGTCGCGGCGAGACCGCGAAGATGCCGATGATGGCGGTGATGACACCGATCGCCGGGATGACCAGCGGGATGACCAGACCGAGGCTCGCCCAGGGCTGCCTTGACCGAGGATCAGGGCCGCCACCAGGGTCACCGCGTAGGACTCGAACAGGTCCGCGGCCATACCGGCGCAGTCACCGACGTTGTCCCCCACGTTGTCCGCAATCGTTGCGGCGTTGCGGGGGTCGTCCTCAGGAATGCCCTGCTCGACCTTGCCGACGAGGTCCGCGCCGACATCTGCGGCCTTGGTGAAGATACCGCCGCCGACACGCATGAACATGGCCAGCAGGGCGGCACCGAAGCCGAAGCCCTCAAGGACCTTGGGCGCCTCACCCTTGTAGACGAGCACCACGATCGCGGCGCCCAGCAGACCCAGGCCCACGGTGAACATGCCGGCCACTCCGCCGGTGCGGAAGGCGATGCGCATCGCCTTGGTCTCGCTGCCGGCGCCGTCGCGTGCCGCAGCGGCCACGCGCACGTTCGCGCGGACGGCCAGCCACATGCCGACGTAGCCGGTCACGGCGGAGAACACCGCGCCGACGAGGAAGAAGATCGAACGGCCGATGCTTCTCGTTCGTCGTGTCTGCGGGAAGCAGGAACAGGACGAAGAAGACGATGACGGCGAAGATGCTCAGTGTGCGGAACTGCCTGCTCAGGTAGGCCGCTGCGCCTTCCTGGACCGCCCCCGCGATCTCCTGCATCTTCTCGGTGCCTTCGCTGAAGGCCAGCACCTCACGGACGAGCAGACCGGCCACGGCCAGCGCCAGCAGCGCGATGAGCGCCACGACGATGACTGTGGTGTAGCTGCCGCCCGACAAGGACACTGTGCTCGCGGCGAGAGTGCCTACGGACATGTGCGATTACTCCTCGGGTCACGACACGCCGGTTCAGGGCTCCCCCCAACCGATGTGTACGGTGGCTCCGGCCCTCCCAGGACCGGCATGATGCTGGTGAGTTTACCCGTGGGTAACAAAAGCCCGGTCGCAGGTCCGGGTGTGTCACACGGCCCAGCGCAGGACCAGCCGCTGCCCGCCGCCGGGCTCTGCTGCCAGTTGCGCGCCGGAAACCAGCCCTGTGATGACGGCGTAGGCGAAATCCTCGTCCTGGTCGCCTTGTTCGGCTCGCGCGATGATCACTGCCTCGAAACCGCCCGCGTCCTCGGTGAACTCCACTGTCACCGGGTCCTCGCATCCGGCGGCCTGGTGGCGCAGGACCGCCCGGCCCACTGCTTCACCGACGGCCAGGCGCACGTCTTCGACGTCGTCCTCGTTCACCCCCGCCCGCCGGGCGGCAGTGCACGCCACCATGCGCGCCACCCGGACCTGGTCGGTCTGGGCAGGGATCCGCAGGGTGGCGGTGGTCATCCGGCCAGCGCTTCCTCGCGGGTTCCGAACATGTCGACCTGCTGGTCGACACCGGTCAGCGTGAAGACCTTGGTGATCTTGTCGGAGGCGGTCACCACCCGAATGGTGCCACCGTCCTGACGTGCCGCAGCGATCGCACTGACGATGACTGACAGCCCGGTGGAGTCCATGAAATCGACTCGGGCCAGGTCCACGACCAGAGTCTGCGCACCCCGCGCCTGCTGCAAGGCCGCGTCGAGATCACCGGCCGTGTGCAGGTCGAGTTCCCCAGCCACATCGACGACTGTGGCCGACCCGAACGCTTCGGTTCCGACCTCTAAATGCATGGCGAGCCTTTCGCTATCCCCTACGGTTCACTCTGCCATGAGCCACGTCGGCGGTGCGAGAGATCAATAGCCCGCCCGGGCGGCAACCTCCACCGGGTACGTCTGCCCGAACAGCACAACGTCGCTGCCCGTGACCACCTGGAAGTCGGTGCCGTCCTGCTCACACGAACGCAACTCGACCTCGTTGGCCCGCGCCACCCGTCGGCCCTCGTCACAACTGGCGCTGCGGGCGGCGGCCAGCGCGGTGAGATCGGCGGCGGACGACACCCGCGAATGGACAACGTAGATGCGGACCGCTGTCGCCGCGCCCATTGCGGCGAACAGCAACAGCCCGGCGATTGTCACCACCAGGATCGAGCCGGCGCCACGCTCATCCTTCATCTGGCACCTCGGCCGGCGTGACCGCCGTCGCGTGCAGCGTCAACGCTGGCAGCAGCGCGATCGGTTCCACCTGACGGCTGACTGTGACCACCACGTCCGTGCCCCGCTCGTCGAACTTCACGTGCGACGCAGGAACAGTTCGTACCACCAGCTCCTGGGCTTCCAGCGTGGTCTGTCCCCGGGCCACCATGCGGGCCGCTGTCCGGGCCGACTCCACGATCCGGACCTGCTCGGCGCCCAGCAGGACCATGGCGAACACGCTGATGGCGATCGTCGTGAGGGTCAGGATGCCTACTGCGATCTCGGCGGTCACCATCCCGTCGGATGAACGAAGGCGGTGGTGCAGCCGCGAGACTGCACCACCGCCCGGCCGAAAGCACCGAGTCATCCGCCGACGAACTTCTGCAGCAAATCGAGAATCAGGTTCTTGATGACCTCGATGATCTCGGGCGAGGTGATGATCTTCAAGAGAATGCCGGCGAAGCCGATGGCACCACACGTTCCGACGGCGTACTCCGCAGTCGACATGCCGCGGTCGTCCTTCCAGGGCACAAGGGCAGCGTTCATCCAATACCTCCTGAGATGTGAGAGACCCGCCACGATCGGGCGGTGTCCTCAATCTGCCGAGGCCCGTAGTGCCGCGACAACCGTCTGCTGCCGACTGGGGAACTAGGGGCAAGTGCATCCACAGGGTCAGAAGAAGCGAGTCACCAGGGAGCCGATCACAGGAACGACAGAGACCAGGATGAACGCCGGCAAGAAGCACACGCTCAGTGGCATCACCGACTTGACTCCCACTGCCTGGGCCTTCTGCTGCAGCTGCCCAGCCCGCTCCTTTCGCATCCTGCTCCCGCAGGCCACGAGAGAATTCGACAGTGCCCCTCCGGACTCCGAGGAACGCAGCAGAACCCGGCCAATGGGCGCGAGTATCGGCTCGGAGATGAGCTCGCCGAATGTCTCAGAGGGCTGGGAACCTAACTCGTGCCGGTCGCGACACCTCCGCAGAAGTGTTCCCAGGGGGTCACCGAAGGCATCCGCGACGGTCGCCATCGCTGACCACAACGGCGCACCCGCCGAAAGACATGATGCGAGACATTCGGCTGCATCTGGAGCCTGTCTGGCCAGTGCCTGAAGCCTGGGCTTCTCGTCGGCGTTGCTCAGGCGAGGAACGATCCACAGCGCCAGCGCAGCCGCCCCCGCCCCCAGTGCGACACCTACAAACCCACCGATGAACGTCGCAACGCCGAGACCGACTGCGCCCGCCGCGATGGCAGGCAATGGCAGGCGGCGGGATTCGGCTTCGAGGGGAAGACGCCGACGACTGCCGGGTGGCATCAAGAACCAGGTCCCGAGTGCAACCAGGACTGCTGCGATCACAGTTGCCCCTCGACGCCGCGCACGAGTCTGCGCATCCACACCAAACCGGCCGCTTCAAACAGCGTCGCAAGGACGAGGCAGCCCCATCCCCACACAGTGCCCATCAGGAAGCCGAGCGGATTAGCCCCCATCGCCACACCCAGCCCCACACCCACCAGGGGCAACAGTGACAGCACCTTGGCCGTTGCTCGTGGGCCGGCCAGCTGCGCCGCGACCTCCCGGCGTACCTGTGCCGCATCCCGGGCGCCATCGATCAGCCGGTCCAACGCCGCGGCCATCGCCGCCCCCGACCCCTCACTCACCTGCCACAAAGCTGCCAAGGAGATCAGCAACTGCTCGTCACCGGCGTCGGCACGAAGAGCTTCAGGCACGTCGCCGCCCATGCGACAGACAGCCAGCGCCTGCGGCACGACATCGCGTCCGGTGGAGGTGACCGCCCGCTCGAAGGCGGAGCGCAGCGCGATGCCAGCAGCGAGTTCGTCGCGCAGCGCCTCGATCAGTTCCACGACGGTCTCGGTGGTTACCCCCGGACGCCGCCGGAAGCGCCAGTTCAGCTGCAGCGAGCCTGTGCCCAGTCGGTAGCGGGAGGGGCGTCGGACCAGCAGCCAGCCACCAGCCAGCAGGAGCAACCAGGCACTCATGCGGGCAGCCGGTCCCGGCCCGGGCCGTTGATGATGCCGCCATCCCGGAACACGACCGCAGGCACAGTGCGGACCAGCGCATCGTCGCGTTCGAGCACGGCGATCCCAGCCACCCGGCGCACGCCTCGGCGGTCACGGATGATGTGGACTACCGCGTCCAGGCCCGCTGCCACTTGTGCGTGTAGGCCGGAACGGTTCAGCCCAGCCGGCAGCGCCAACGACTCCAAACGGGCCGGGACGTCGGCCGCGCTGTTCGCATGCACGGTGCCACAGCCACCTTCGTGACCGGTGTTGAGTGCGGCCAGCAGATCCACCACCTCGGCCCCTCGCACCTCCCCCACCACCACTCGGTCGGGTCGCATCCGTAAGGCTTGCCGGACCAAATCCCGCAGTGTCACTTCACCGCTGCCTTCAGTGTTGGGCGGACGGGATTCCAACCGGACGACATGCGGATGATCCGGCCGAAGTTCCGCGGAATCCTCGACCAGCACCATCCGCTCCTCGGAACCGACCTCTGTGAGAAGGCTGGACAGCAGCGTCGTCTTGCCCGAGCCGGTACCGCCGCTGACGAGGAAGGCGCGGCGGCTCGCCACCAGGTCGGCGAGCATCTGGGCCCCTGCTTCGGGCACCATGCCTGAGTCCACGAGTTCGGCCAGCGAGAACACCCGGCGACGCGGAATGCGCAGCGACAGGCACGTGCCGTCGGAACTGATCGGCGGCAGGATCGCGTGCAGCCGGATGCCTTCGGGCAAACGGGCGTCGACGAACGGGGAACTATCGTCCAAGCGTCGGCCCGCGCTGCTCGGCCAGTCGCTGCGCCAGCCTGCGCACTGCCCCCTCGTCGGTGAACCGCACCTGCGTGCGGCGTAGCCCGTCGCCGTCGTCGATCCACACCGAGTCGGGAGCGTTGACCAGCACGTCCGTAACGCCCGCGGCCCGGACCAGGGGTTCCAGCACGCCCAGACCCGTCATCTCGGTCCGCAGCGACTGCACCACTTCCACGACAGTCGTCTCGGGAAGCACGAGTCCCTCGGCGCGCAGCGCATCGGTCACTGACACCGGCGTCGCCTGCCAGCCTTCTGTGGCCAGCCGGCGCCGGACCCGGTCGACCAGGTCCTCCCTCACCCGAGCACCTCCTGCAGAATCCCGGTGCCAGCGCGTCCCAGTGGACTGCGGGCCCGCATGCCGGGCGGTTCCCCGCGTTCCAGGCGACGGTCGAGGTCGCGGTCTGCCCCAACTGCGGCGAGCACCGGCAGTCCGACGGCTTCCCCGACGTCCTCGGCCACCAGACCGCCAGGGTTGGGCCCCCGCACGATCAGCTCGCACATGCCCAGGGCTTTGCGTGTGGTCATGCGGGTGGCGGCGCGGACGGACCGGACATCGGCGGGCACGAGCATCAGCACCCGGTCGCAGCGGGCCAGCGCCTCGTCCTGCGCCAACGTTGCGGCCCGTCCCAGATCGACGATGGTCAGCGGGGTGCACAGCCTGGCCGCATCCACGACGGACCCGGCCACACCGGGGGACAGGTCGCTGACCCGGTCGTCCGACCACCCCACCAACGCCACTCCGTGCACCTGCGCGACGCTGGCCTGCAACGACAGGGCCGGGATCCTGCCCACCCCGGCGCTCACGCTGTCCCAGGTCAGGCCGGCGCCGGCATCCTGGCCCAGCACGATCCCGAGGCCGCAGCCCTGCGGATCGAGGTCGATCAAGTAGGGCGTGTGCCCCGCCCGGACCGACGCGATGGCCAAGGCAGCAGCGAAGACCGAGGCGCCCGCACCGCCGCGGGCACCAATCACCCCGACCACCCGGCCCGTGGGCAGTTCGTCGCCGGCGCGCCTGCACGCGGTCGGCCAGCCAGCCGGGATCCCCCGGCGGTTCGACGACCGCATCCGCACCGAGTTCGAAGGCCACCCGCCAGTCGGAATCCCGCGGATGACCAAGCACCACCACATGTGGGCGGTTGGGCAGCCCCGCCCGGGCGACCTCCGAAACGCGGTCGACACCGATCACGACGACGACCGAGCGCAGCCACGCCTGCGCGACCTCCTGCGGTCCGGCAAGGACTTCAGCCGTCAGTTGCGAGGCAGAGGTCATCGCCAGCACATGGTCGATGAGATCGGGGTCGTCGGAGACGAGCAGGACATCGGCCACGTCTCCTGCTTAACGAAGCCACCCGTCGGTACCTGGCGGGTTTGTGCGATCTGTGGACAGGGGGGACATGGGAAGACCCCCGCAGGGGGGGGATGCGGGGGTCTTCGGGCCGATAGTTGGGGGGGAAAGATCGGCCGGTGCCCTTTCTCAGGGCTACCTAAGTCTTACCCTCGCCTCCCACAGATGCAAGCGGAGAAGTTCAAGATTGGAGTAATTTCGCTCAATCAGGCGGCGAAATCATCGTTTCGGCTGATGCCGCGGGGCATGCGACCATGTCTGCGTGGGTTCCAAAGCAGCGGCATTCTTCGACCTCGACAAGACGATCTTGGCGAAATCCAGCTCGTTGGCGTTCGCCAAACCCCTCTACGAGGGCGGGCTCATCGGCCGCAGCGACGTTCTCAAGAGCGCTTACGCACAGCTGGTCTATCTGACCTCCGGCGCCGACCACGACCAGATGGAGCGGATGCGGGTCTACCTGTCGCAACTGTCGGCGGGCTGGGATGTCGAGCAGGTCCGCAGCGTCGTCGGGGACACCCTGGACAGCATCGTGGAGCCGATCATCTACCAAGAGGCGCTCAAGTTGATCGCCGAGCACCAGGCGGCTGGCCGCGACGTCATCATCATCTCCTCGTCGGGTACCGAGATCGTGGAACCCATCGGCGCCCGGCTGGGCGTGGACAAGGCGATCGGTACCCAGATG
Organism: Candidatus Nanopelagicales bacterium; assembly: GCA_037045455.1. GTDB lineage: Bacteria > Actinomycetota > Actinomycetes > S36-B12 > UBA10799 > JADKAV01. The sequence continues at coordinate 163,189 of JBAOIN010000005.1, forward strand.
GCCGTCGAGGGCGGCAAGTACACCGGCGAGATCCTGTTCTACGCCTACGGACCGGGCAAGGCCGAGGCCATGGAACAACTGGCCGCAGACGCGGGCTACGAGCTCGCCGAGTCGTACGCCTATAGCGACTCCTACACGGACCTGCCGATGCTCGAAGTGGTCGGGCATCCGTTCGCCGTCAATCCCGACGAGCAGTTGCGGCGGGTAGCCAAGGAACGGGTCTGGCCGATCCTGGAGTTCGACAAGCCGGTGTCGATGAAGGCCGCCTCAGCGAGCCGGCAGCGGACCACTGCGGCGGCCTCGGCTGCCGGGGCGGTGGCGCTGGGGTTGGCGTGGTACATGCGGTACCGGCGCGGGCGCTAGTTCTGTCGCGCTGGCACTCGCGTGAGTCGTGCGGGGCCGCTAGTTCTGTCGCGAAGTTGCCCGCACCGTCGCGTTGTGGTCACGACACGCCGAGGTTAACGACGACAACGCAACAGAACTCCCCGCCTACCGCTCCAGCGACAACCGCAGCGGCATCCCGTTGTCACCGGCGGGCGACGTTCGGGTCGCCAGCACCTGGTGCAACTGAATCCGGTTGCGCGCAAAACCCCATTTCGACGCCGCGAGGTAGAGCCGCCAGACCCGTGCCTTGCGCAAGCCCACCTCAGCCACGGCCTGCTCCCAGTGCGCTTCCAGGTTCGTCAGCCAGTGGCCCAGCGTCAGCGCGTAGTGCACGCGCAGGTTCTCCTCGTGCTGGACCTCGAGGTGTTGGCGTTCCATCGCGTCGACGAGCACGCCTACGTGCACCAGCTCGCCGTCCGGGAACACGTAGCGGTTGATGAAGCCGTTGCGCGTGTAGGTCCGTTCGGTGGGGTCGGTGCGGGTGATGCAGTGGTTGAGCAAGCGGCCGCCGTCGACGAGCTTGCCGCGCAAGAAGGAGAAGTAGTCCGGGTAGTTCTTCTTGCCGATGTGCTCAGTCAGGCCGATGCTGGCCACCCGGTCGAAGCCGGTCTCGGTCACGGCCCGGTAGTCGCTGTGGCGGATATCGATCTGCCCTTCGAGACCGGCGTCGCGCACGGCCTGCTGACCCCAGCGGGCCTGCTGCTCGGACAACGTGACGGCGATGACGTCCACCCCGTAGTGCTGGGCCGCGTGCATCGCGAACCCGCCCCACCCACAACCGACGTCCAGCACGCGCATCCCCGGTTCAAGGCCGAGTTTGCGACAGACGAGGTCGAACTTCTCCTCCTGCGCCTGCTCCAGCGTGGCTTCGGCAGTGGGGAACACAGCACACGTGTAGGCCATCGTCGGTCCGAGCACCCACTCGTAGAAACGGTTGGACACGTCATAGTGGTGCGAGATGACTTGGGCGTCCCGGCGCCAACTGTGCTTGCTGCCGGAATGCTGCACCTCCTCGGGCGGGGGCGGCGGCTTGCGCAGGAAGAAGGGCGCAAAACCGCGGGCCAGGCGCGCCTTCTCCCCCACGCTCACTTCCCGTCCGGCGGCCGTGGCCAACCGGTCGAAAGCCGTGTACAAATCCCCGCTCACCTCGAGGTCACCGGTCACGTAGGCCCGCGCGAGGCCGAGCTGCCCCGGCGCTCCGAGTAATGCGGCGATAGCCCGCGGCGAGCGCACCTCCAAGCGCACGTCCGAGCCGATCCGCCCACCCTTACTGCCGTCATAAGCGATGAACTCGACGTCGGTGTCCGGCCCGGCGAGCATGTCGAATGCTTCAGCGATCTTCATGGCGTCCTTGTCTTGTCGTACAACTGCGGGAAACGTTCGTCGGGGTCGTACAGCTTCTTCAATCCGGCGTACTCGGCGCCGCCGTAGATGTCGTAGAACTCCTCAGGGGTGTAGAACGAGGTGGAGTACAGGGATTTGCGGCCGTGCAGTTCACTGACTTTGCGCTCGATGGCGCGGTTGACGCGGCCGGCCTGGGGATCCTCACCCGCGGCGAGTTCCACCCGCGACCAGAAGCCGACGTTGACGTAGGTCGTACCCGGGTCGAAGGCGTACAGCGACCACCGCCGGGAAGGGTCGCGCTGCTTGAGCGGACACAGCCAGACCGGGGTGATGCCGACCTCACGATGGAAGAACTCCAGGAACTCCGGAAGTGCCTGCGCGGGCACCTCGACGTCCTGCACCACGATCTCCTTGGGCCGCCGCCCACGCAGCCCATCGAGCCGGCGGGAGAAGCCGTAACGGCGATCCGCAGCGATGATCTTCCAGTACACGTCGCTGCGCTTGAAACGGTCCGGCCAGACCCGCCGCACTGCCGGATTCTGGACCCCGAACGCCGCCGAACACCAGAACCAGTCGGTGTCCCAGCGCCACAGGTAGTCCAGCGTGGTCAGGGTGTCGGTCCGGCGCTGCTGGATGGAGCGGTAGTAGATCTGCTGGCCGGTGTAGTCGGATGACTCGCCGCTGTCGCTATAGCGGCCGAGGGTCAGGTACATCTCGTCGGGCGCGAACAGCGTGGCGTCCATGTAGTCGACATCGTGCGTCTGGGTCATGGCGGCGGCCAGTTCAGTCGCCGACGTGAACGGTACATGCTGCAGCGCCACATAGGGCAAGACCGGTTCGAGTTCGATCTCCAGGCGCAGGGCGTAGCCGAGACTGCCATAGGAATTGGGGAACCCGAAGAACAAGTCGCTGTGCTCGTTGTCGGGGGTGGCGTGGACGACCTCCCCCGTGCCGGTCAGCACGTCCATCGAGAGCACGGATTCATGCGGGCACCCGTTGCGAAAGCTCGCGGCCTCGATGCCCAGTCCCGTGACTGCCCCACCCAGTGTGATGGTCCGCAACTGCGGGACACACAAGGGCACCAGGCCATGCGGCAATGTTGCGGCGACCAGGTCCTCGTATGTCGTCAGGCCGCCGACGCTCGCGGTGCGACGCGGAAGTGTCCACGCCGATACACCCCTTCGAAGGCCGACAGGTCCAGCGTCGTTGGCGGTGGCGGGCCGGGACCGGAAGAGGTTGGACGTGGACTTGCGCAGTCGCACGTGACCAGTGGAACTGGACAGACTGACGGCTGGCGACCTGTGCAGCGCGCGCGAAGTCCCCGGTCATGCCCGCAAATCTAATGCGGCGGCAACGCGGGGCGAAAGGGTCAAAAAAACCGGGCCCGAGTGATCAAGCGTGCACGCTGGCCGGTCGAAGCCGGCCTCTCCCGACGTGGGGTTCAGCGCCGCGTGGGTTCTCGGACCCGGTTGTAGATGACGTTTGCCATCTACTGCCTTTCTACCTCCCCATCGGCTGCCTCGTCATGCATTTCCTGCGACACGCCGCAGGTTCACCCCAACGGATCGTGTCGCGCGAGACCCTGCGCGAATCCCGGCAGGTACCGCACGAGTTCGCTGCGTACGTCGACGGTCGCGTTCAGGCCACTCAACACCCCGACCAATCCCAACCAAACCCGGTGGGTGAACAGCTGCTCGGCCGGCATGTTCATCTGCAGTGCGACGGCGAAGTCGGGATTGCGGGGGTCGTTGATGGTGCCGAACGTGCTGCGCAGCCACTCTCGCGAGTAGGTGAAGGTCTCGTGCCGGGCCGGTTCCGTGAAGGGCGCCAGGTAGCCCGCGAGTTTGTCCACCTCCAGGTGCCGGCCGGGCCGGATGAAGCCGTCAGCCCGAAGCCGGGATTCGACTGCCTCGGAATCGCCGACCAGCATCCCGGCGATCAGGCGCCCAAACGTCTCGGGAAGGCCGCCCGGGGTGTGGAGCACGGAACCGAAGTCGAGCACGCCGAGCCGCCCGTCCACCAGCCGGAAATTGCCGGGGTGCGGATCGGTGTGCAGCAGGCCCACACGCTTCGGGCTGACCAGGAAGAAGCGCTGGTACAACTGGCCGGCCAGGTCGCGATCGCCGTAACTACCGCTCAGGGCGAGTTCAGCGAACGGCACGCCGTCCAGCCAGTCCGAGACCATGACCCGGCGGGTGGCCTGCAGGACGTGAGGCACGACCACCTCGGAATCGGCCTCATAGGCGTCTGCAAACCGGTTCTGTGCGGCGGCCTCGTGGGTGTAGTCGAGTTCCTCGCCGAGCCGGGTGCGCAGTTCGGCGACCAGTGGTGGCATGGCCAGGCCGCGGGCGATCAGCGACGTCGCGCGCAACGCCCACGACAGCGCGCGGACGTCCGCCGCCATAGCCTTGGCGATCCCGGGGTATTGGACCTTGACTGCGACCTGCCGGCCGTCCGGCAAAGTCGCGCGATGGACCTGTCCGATCGAGGCGGCGGCGACGGTCGTCTCATCGAACGTCGCGAACTGCTCGCGCCAGCGCGGCCCAGGTCCTCACGCAGCACGCCTTCGACGTCCCTGAACGCGAGCCCGACGTTGCTCTCTTGCAGGCCCGTCAACGCCGTGCGCCAACTCCCCTCCGGGTCCTGTGGAAAGAGGGTCTCCACCGTGCTGAGCAGTTGGCCGGCCTTGAGCGCACCGCCCTTGAGTTCCCCGAGCGTGCGCCGAGTGTCGTCGGCAGTGGCCGCCCGCGCTTGGGCGGCGCTCATCCGCTTGGCCCGCACTCGCAGCGAACGGCCCAGGGCGCGCACCGGCAACATACCGATCGCTGCCGAGCGGCGCAGGCTGGAGCGGGTCAGGGCCACGTCAGCCCACCAGCTCGGCCAGCCCCTGCGTCCCCGCGGCCATTGCGCCGGCGTGGAACTCGATCCAGGCCACCACCTCACCCGACGCATATCCCCGCAGCGCCCGCGCGTATGCGGTCCGTCCGGCTTCCTGCAGCCCCGCCTCCGGCACCGACCAGTTGTCCGGGTCCAGCCCGCGGCTACTCAGGACGAGGCGGTCGACCGCTCGGGCGACCAGCCCGCTGCCATAGGTGAACGGCTGCATCGTCATGAGTTCGGCGTGCACGATGGCGGCCACGACCAGCGCCGGTGCCTGGGTCGGACGGGTCAGCCGCAGCGCCAGGTCGGCCAACCGTGGCGGCACGGCGGCCGGGTCCGGAGCGGTGGCCAGCAGCAGGGGGTCATTCGGGGCATCGGGGCGAGGCCGGCCGACATCGTCGGGCGTCACCGGGCGGGCGACCAGCGTGTGCAGTTTGGCCAGCGCCTGTAGTGGCGCGTTCTCCCAAATGGGGCGGATAGCGGGCAGTTCGGCGTACAGCGCCACGATCCCGGCCGCCGCGCGCCCCATCGGGGTGTCGTCGGCCGCCTGACCTGCCTTCCACACCTTCCACTCCACCTCGATGCCGTCGATGCCGGCCGAACTCGCGGCGCCGGCCAGTGGCGAACGGCGGGCGAGTTCCTCGCTCTTGGCGCGCAGCCCCCGGTCCCACAACATCGCGTCGAAGGCGGACCGGGCTGAGGCGGCGGCATCGGCGACGCCGGGCAGGTCGGCGACGGCGGCGAAGGCATCCACGGGTCCGACGCTACCGGGGCCCCGGGCAGCCCGTTCTGTCGCGCTGTTCTCGCGACACGCCGCCTGGACTGTTCGGGCAGCATCGAAGCGAGCACTGTGGGACGCGGTGATCGTCGGGCTGTTGGCCGGCTACTACGCCCCGGCCGACGGCCGGCCCCGACCGGAATCGCTGTACGGGGCCAGGAAGATGCACGCCCATCTGCAGCGGCAGGGCATCCCGGTGGCCCGCTGCACGGTGGAACGGCTGATGGCCGCCCACGGCTGGCAGGGGGTCAGGCGCACCAAGAAGGTGCGCACCACGATCGCTGACCCGCACGCCGCCCGGGCCAAGGACCTGGTCGACCGGCAGTTCGCGGTACCGGCCCCGGACCGGCTGTGGGTGGCTGATTTCACCTATGTGCGCCTGGACTGTGGACGGTTCGCCTACGCGGCGTTCGTGATCGATGCCTTCGCCGACCGGATCGTGGGCTGGCATGCCGCATCCCGGGCCGACGCCCTGATGGTCATCACCGCGGTCAGCAACGCGGTCGCCGCCCGGGCCCGGGAAGGCCGACAGGTGACCGGGGTGATCGCCCATAACGACGCCGGCACCCAGTACACGTCGTTGGCGTTCGGGGCCGAGCTGGCCGAGCACGGTTTGCTGCCCTCGATCGGCAGCGTCGGTGACGCGTTCGACAACGCCCTGGCCGAAACGATCATCGGTCTATACAAGACCGAATGCATTCGGTCCGACTCCCCGTTCCGTGACGGGCCACTGAACACCACGACCGACGTCGAACGGCTCACCGCCGCCTACGTCCACTGGTTCAACACCGAACGGCTGCTACATCGCATCGGTCTTGTCCCGCCAGACGAGGCCGAGCAGGCCTACTATGAAGCAGCCGACCAACCGGTCAGCGCACAAAACTAAAGTGCGCACCGAACCCGGGGCGATTCACCGACCCGAGCGACAACAGCGCAACAAACCGCTGAGCGTTGCGTGACCGGGCCGCACCTGATCGGATGAACCCAAGTCCGTAAGGAGGCCCAATGTCCGACGAAGCCCTCGAGAACCTGCTGCACGAGAACCGCACGTTCCCGCCCAGCGCCGAGTTCGCTGCCCAGGCCAATGCGAAGGCCGAGATGTACGACCAGGCCGCAGCAGATCGGCTGGGCTTTTGGGATGAGCAGGCCCGGCGGCTGCACTGGGAGACGCCGTGGGAGCAGACGCTGGACTGGTCGGAGGCGCCGTTCGCGAAGTGGTTCGTCGGCGGCGACCTTGAACGTGGCCTACAACTGCGTGGACCGGCACGTCGACGCGGGCTTCGGCGACAAGGTGGCGATTCACTTCGAGGGCGAGCCGGGCGACACCCGCACCCTGACCTACGCGGACCTCAAGGACCAGGTCAGCCGCGCCGCCAATGCGCTGACCGAGTTGGGCGTGCAGGCCGGCGACCGGGTGGCCATCTACCTGCCGATGATTCCGGAGGCGGCGATCAGCATGCTCGCCTGCGCCCGGATCGGGGCGGCGCACTCGGTGGTGTTCGGCGGCTTCAGCGCCGAAGCCCTGCGCAGCCGCATCGAGGACGCCGAGGCCAAGGTCGTCATCACCTCCGACGGCGGGTACCGGCGCGGCAACGCCGTCGGCGCTCAAACCCGCCGTGGACGAGGCTGTCGCAGCCTGCCCGAGCGTGGAGCACGTGCTCGTCGTGCGCCGGACTGGCCAGGACGTCGCCTGGACGGACAAGCGACGTCTGGTGGCACGACGTGGTGGATGCCGCAAGTCCCGAGCACACACCCGAGGCTTTCGACTCCGAACAGCCGCTGTTCATCCTCTACACCTCGGGCACGACCGGCAAGCCAAAGGGCATCCTGCACACCTCCGGCGGCTACCTAACCCAGACCGCCTACACGCACTACAACGTCTTCGACCTCAAACGCGACGACGTGTACTGGTGCACCGCCGACGTCGGCTGGGTGACCGGCCACTCCTACATCGTCTACGGGCCGCTGGCCAACGGGGCGACCCAGGTGATGTACGAGGGAACGCCGGACACTCCGCACAAGGGCCGCTGGTGGGAGATCATCGAGAAGTACCGGGTGACCCTGCTCTACACCGCGCCCACCGCGATCCGCACGTTCATGAAGTGGGGCGACGACATCCCCGCACCAGTTCGACCTGTCCAGCCTGCGGCTGCTCGGCAGCGGTCGGTGAGCCGATCAACCCCGAGGCCTGGATCTGGTATCGCGACCACATCGGCGGCGGCGACGTGCCGATCGTCGATACCTGGTGGCAGACCGAGACCGGCGCGATGATGATCAGCCCGCTGCCCGGCGTGACCGCATGCAAGCCGGGTTCGGCCATGGGACCGCTGCCCGGGATCCGGGCCGACGTCGTGGACGACAACGGCGAGCCAGTCGGTCCCGGCGGTGGTGGCTACTTGGTGCTCAGCGAACCGTGGCCGAGCATGCTGCGCGGGATTTGGGGAGACCCGCAGCGGTACATCGACACCTACTGGTTCCGTTGGCCGCAGTACTACTTCGCCGGGGACGGCGCAAAGTACGACGAGGACGGCGCGATCTGGCTGCTGGGCCGGGTCGACGACGTGATGAACGTGTCGGGCCACCGCATTTCGACCACCGAGGTCGAGTCGGCACTGGTCAGCCACGAACTGGTGGCCGAGGCGGCTGTGGTGGGAGCCGCGGACGAAACCACAGGCCAAGGCATCGTCGCTTTCGTCATCCTGCGCACCGACATGGCCGCGCCCGACGACGTCGCGCAAGTGCTGCGCAATCACGTGGCCACCGAGATCGGGCCGATCGCCAAGCCACGTCAGATCATGGTGGTCGGGGAACTGCCGAAGACCCGTTCTGGCAAGATCATGCGCAGGCTGCTGCGCGACGTCGCGGAGAACCGCAGCCTCGGGGACGTCACCACATTGGCGGACCCGTCGGTGATGAACCTGATCAGTGAGGGCCTGAACAAGGGTGACGACTGACGGCCGATCGGAGATCTTCCAGCGGCTGCCGCTGACGGAGCGCCTCTGGGTGCTGCGGCAACTGCAGAGTGAGACGGTCGGCGGCGCGCTGCTCATCATCGCCGCAGCGATCGCGCTGGTGTGGGCGAACTCCCCGGCTGGCGACCTGTACTACGACCTCGCCAACTTCACGGTCGGCCCGTCGGCTCTGCATTTGAACTTGACGCTCGCGACGTGGGCCGCGGACGGCCTGCTGGCGATCTTCTTCTTCGTGGCCGGCCTCGAGCTGAAGTACGAACTGGTGAAGGGTTCGCTGAGCCGGCCCTCGCAGGCGGCGGTCCCGGTGGCCGCGGCTTTGGGCGGAATGGTCATCCCGGCGCTGATCTACTTCGGGGTGAACGTCAGCGCGGCAGGTGGTGAGCCCAGCGGCTGGGGTATCCCGATGGCCACCGACATCGCGTTCGCGCTGGCGGTGCTCGCTGTCGCCGGCCGCCGACTGCCAGTGGCCCTGCGCGCGTTCCTGCTGACGCTGGCGGTGGTGGACGATCTCGGGGCAATCCTGGTCATCGCGATCTTCTACTCCGATGTGTTCAACGTCCTGCCGTTCCTCGGGGCGCTGGCGTGCATGGCTGCCTACTGGCTGGCGCAGCGGGCACGGATCACCTCCGGCCTGCTGTACGTGCCGCTGGCGGGGCTCACCTGGGTGCTCATGCACGAGTCCGGCGTCCACGCGACCGTGGCCGGTGTTGCGCTGGCCATGCTCACGCGCATCACCACCGACCCGGGTGAGGACGAATCCCCCGCAGAGCGCCTGCAGCACCGCTTGCACCCGCTGTCGGCCGGCTTCTGCGTGCCCGTCTTCGCGTTCTTCGCCGCCGGTGTCGACCTGCGCGGTCAGAGCCTGCTGGATTCGCTGAGCGAGCCGGTCGCGCTGGGCATCATCGCTCGGCCTGGTCCTGGGCAAGCCGATCGGCGTGCTACTCGGGGCAGGCTCTGACAGCGCGATTCACGAGGGCATCGCTGGCCAAGGGTTTGTCCTGGCTGCGACGTCGGCGGCCATCGGTCTACTGGCCGGCATCGGGTTCACAGTGTCCCTGCTGATCGCCGAGCTGGCCTTCGAATACGGCAGCGTGACCCAGGAGGACGCGAAGGTCGGCATCCTGTCCGCGAGCCTGCTGGCCGCCATGCTGGCCATTGTTGCTCTGCAGTTGCGCGCCCGGCAGTACCAGCGCCTGTACGACGTCGAGGAACGCGACGAGGATCAGGATGGCATTCCCGACGTGTATAACCATGAGCGCGGACTATCGTGACCATATGGCTTTGACCACCAAGAACAGCGAGCCCGGCCTCGTCGAACTCGTGCGCTCGGCAGCGGCCGACACCACCGAGCTCGTCAAGCAGCAAATCGAACTCACCAAGACCGAGATCCAGCAGAGCGTCAAGACCGCCGGTTCGTCGTTCGGCCTGCTTGCCGTGGGCGGGGTGATCCTCGGGCTGGGGCTCATCTTCTTGCTGGTCACGATCGCCTACGTACTCGTGCAACTCGGACTGCAGGTATGGGCCGGCTTCGGCATTGTCACGCTCTTCCTGTTCATCGTCGGCGCGATCCTCGTGATGCTCGGGCGCAAGCGCGCCAAGAGCGTGCAGGGTGCCGAGCGGTCGATGGCGGCCCTAGAGGCGACGAAGGCGACGTTCCGAGGCTGAGTGACGCTCTCCCTCACGCCGTACGAGGCGATCCACGCGCCCGGGCCGTGGACCCATCGGCTGGTGTCGGCCAACGGCGCGCAGTTCCATATTGCTGAAGCCGGAGCCGGGCCGTTGGTGCTCATGCTGCACGGCTTCCCGCAGTACTGGTGGACCTGGCGCGGCTACCTGCCCGCTCTGGCCGAGGCCGGCTACCGGGTGGCCGCCATGGATCTGCGGGGCTACGCCGGGTCCGATCACTCACCGCGCGGCTACGACCCCGATCACGTTGTCCAACGACGTGCTGGGGGTGATCGCGCTGCCTCGGTGAGCAGTCGGCGGTCGTCGTCGGCCACGGCTGGGGCGGGCACATCGGCTGGACCATCGGCCCGGCGTTCCCGTTCGGTCCGCGGGCTGGTGGCGCTGTCGTGCGCCGCACCCCGTGCGGTTGCGGGAGGCCGCTCGCACCCAGCAGCAGGTGAACGCCTGGCGCTATGCCTTGCGGTATCAATGGCCCTGGCTTCCGGAGCGCGACTTCGCCGATCACGACGCGATCCGAGTGGCCGAGGTACTGCGCGACTGGTCCGTGCGCCAGGAATGGCTGACGCCGCATGTCCGCGAGCACTTCCGGGCAGCCTTCCTCGAAGCGAACACGGCGCATTGCGCGATGGAGTACCACCGCTGGGCCTGGCGCAGTTACGTGCGCGCGGACGGCAGGCGGTTCAACACATTGATGGGCGCGGAGCCGATCCGGCAGCCGGTGCTCCACCTGCATGGCCGCCAGGATCCGACGGTGCTCCCGGCCACGACCACCGGCAGTGAGCTACATGTCGCCGGGGAGTACCGGGGCGAGGCGATCGACGGCTGCGGGCACTTCCCGCACGAAGAAAGGCCGGACGTGGTGCTGCCGTTGCTGCTGGAGTGGTTGGGGTCAATCGGCTAGGTCCCGGCCGCGCCTTTCCGCGGGAAATGTGAGTCAGCGACCAGTTTCTGGTCTGTGAGTCACAAAGCGGTTGGTCGCAAAGCTTCAGCGCGCGCAGGACCCCGTCGCCACCGGGATCGTCCGGTTCGCCGCCCGCGCCAGCGCCTGGTCCACGGTCTTGGTGGTCAGCGCAAAGCCCGTGCGCTCGTACTGCTGGCTGCTGGCGAATACGATCCCGGCGTACTGGCCGTCCCGGGTGAGCAGCGGCCCGCCGGAGTTGCCGGGGATGACGCGGCCGCGGACCACGTAGATCTCGCGCGGCTTGACCGACTCGCCGTAGATGTTGTCGCTGAAGACCGGGCTCTCGGAGGTACGGGCGACCACCCGGGCGCTGCGCAGGTCCAACGGCCCGCCGCCCGGATAGCCCGCGATGACCGCTGCATCGCCGTCGGACAACCGGGACTCGCTCAACGGCTGCAGTCCGAGGCCGGGGATGAACAGCACCGCCACGTCGAGGTCGGGGTTGAAGTACACGACGTCGGCACCCCAGGAGCGTCCGTCGCCGGAAGTCACCCGCACTTGGCTCATACCCGCCACGACGTGGGCGTTGGTGGCGATCCGGTCGGTGGCGTAGACGAACCCGGAACCGGTGGAACCCTGCCCGCACGACGGCGTCGGGCCCGGAGACCCGCACCACCGAGGAACTGGCCGTGATTGCAGCCTGCGGGATGTTCTTCGGCGGCGGTTCGACCTTGGTCCCGGGCAGGCCCTCGAGGCCGAAGAAGACGTCGGGCAGGTTCACGTCGGCGAGGAAGCGGCGCACGGAGTAGGCCAGGTCGGAGGCCTGTGCCGGCGCCATCCGTTCCACCTGCTTCAGCAGGGCCGACGACCGCACGGCCGAGGACAAGGTCGGGGACGGGAAGGAGGCCACCATTGCCGCGACCAGCCAGAAGACGATCAGCCCGGCGACGGCGCTCACCAGCGCACCGGCAGCGGCATCCACCACCCGTCCCGGTCCGTGCTGCAGTGCCATCCAGATCGGTCGCCCGATGAACACCGCCAGCGCGTTACCCAGACCGATGCCGACTAGCAGAACGCCGATGCTCACGGCAGCCGCCGCGGGCCCCAGCACACCCAGGTAATCCAGCACGAACGGCAGGGCGGCCGACGCCACGATCGCGCCCCCGATTGTTCCTGCGACGGAGAGCACGCTGCGAACCAGCCCGCGGTGCCAGCCGATCAGCGCGACAAGCACGAGCAGGCCGATCACGATCAGATCGACGGCACCCATAGCTCTCTCATCCAGTCCATCCGATGTCTACGGTACGTCCGAAATCCCAGGGCCGCTCCCAGCCGGCCAGCTGAATGATCCGGTCGAGCAGGCCGGCGGTGAACCCCCAGACGAGCATCCCCGCCACCTCGAAAGCCGTTACCGATGTAGCCACTCGGGTGACGCACCTTCACCCGATTGCCCGGATCGGTGAGGTCCGCAATGGCAACTCGATGCACCGACTCGACCTCGGCCGGATCGATCGCAGCCACCGGCGACGGCTCGCGCCAGTACGCCAGCACAGGTGTAACGACGTAGTTGGACGGCGGCAGCCACAACTGCGGCAGTTCGTGGATCACCTGCACGCCGGCCGGGTTCAAACCGGTCTCCTCCTGGGCCTCCCGCAGGGCGGCAGCCACCGGACCGTCATCGCCGGGGTCGAGCGCGCCACCGGGGAACGCGGGCTGCCCTGCGTGCGAGCGCATATCGGAAGCGCGCTGGATGAGCAGCACGTCCGGGCCGTCGCCGAACAGGATCAGCACGGCGGATTGCCGGCCCGTGTCATCGGGCGGCAGGAAGCGGGAAAGCTCGGTGCCGTCCAGATGGCGGGTGGCCTCGACAAGGGGGTCGAGCCAGCCGGGTAGGTCACTCACTTGCGCATCCGTTCGGCCTTCACCGGATCCTGCTCACCGATGTCGTTGGACGGACACAGGTGGCGGATCGGGCAGGCCGCGCAGGCGGGTTTGCGGGCGAAGCAGCAGCGGCGGCCGTGGAAGATCAGCCGGTGGCTGACCATCGTCCGGTCCTTGCGCGGGAACAGGGCGTCAAGGTCGTACTCGATGCGCACGGGGTCGGAATTGGTGGTCCAGCCCAGCCGGTTGCTCAGCCGCGTGACGTGGGTGTCCACCGTAAAGCCGGGCTGATCGAACGCGTTGCCGCGCACGACATGGGCGGTCTTGCGGCCCACTCCGGGCAGTGTGGTCAGTGCTGACATGGGCTGCGGAATCTCGCCCTTGTACTTGTCACAGACCCGCTGCGCCATCGCCTGCAGGGACGCCGCCTTGTTCCGGAAGAAGCCTGTCGAGCGGATCATGTCCTCGAGTTCAGCGCGGTCGGCTGCCGCCAGCGCGCGCGGATCCGGGTAGCGGGCGAACACTGCGGGGGTCACCTGATTGACCCGTTCGTCAGTGCACTGGGCGCTCAAGATGGTCGCGACGAGCAGTTCATAGGGGTTGTGGAAGTCCAGTTCACAGTGTGCGTCGGGGTAGGTCTGCGCCAGGATCCGGTCCACCGCCCGGGCCCGACGCACGAGGGCCACGGGCGGTTTGAGCATTCATCCAGGGTATCCGCCCGGCCGGTGAGCCGCCTCATCACTCAATCGGGGGTACGGGCCGGGGGTGCAGAACCCGATATTGGATTCATGACCACGTTCCAGGACGCGCCCCCCACTCTGCGGGACCTGTCCCTGGATGACCTACGGCAAGTACGCCAGCAACTCACTGACGAGGAGAGCCGGGTCTCCTACTGGCGGCGGCTGTTCCAGGCTCGCTTGGACATGCTCACCGACAGTGACGAGGCGGAAACCACCGACGTGCGGCGGGTTCTGCAGGACGCCTCCTATGCCCCCCGCCGCTGGCAGGCACTGGGGCTGCATCCGGCCGACATCGACACCTCCATGCCGGAGGCGCAGGAGTTGTGGAGCCGGGTGGTCGATCTCCATGACGAGGTGCAGCGTGAGGCCTACACCCATCTGCTGCAGCAGATGGAGGCCTCGCTGTCACGCAACCGCCGAGCCTTGCACAGCCAAATCGACCTCGTCACCCACGAGCTGATCCAGCGCTACAAGGCCAACCCCGCGTTGGCACTCACGGCTCTGCCCACGCGCCGCCAGTCGGCCTGAACGCCTGAGCTGCACGAACCGCCCGCTCGCGCTGGGGTGGACGTCACATCCGGAATCCGTGCCAAACCGGGCCACAATCGGGTGATCTGCGCCACACTGGTAGGCGTGGATGACGTTTTGCGCCAAGCCCCCCTGTTCACAGCACTCGATGACGAGGCGGCAGCCGCCCTGCAGGCCTCGACCGTGGAGGTCCGGCTGTCCAAGGGCCAGGACCTGTTTCTCGAGGGTGAGCCGGGCGACAGGATGTTCGTCATCACGGAGGGGAAAGTCAAACTCGGGCACACTGCCGCGGACGGCCGGGAGAGCCTGCTGGCGATTCTCGGGCCAGGGGAACTGCTTGGCGAACTGAGCCTGTTCGACCCGGGGCCGCGCACGGCGACGGCCACCGCGTTGACCGACGCCACGCTCATCGCCGTGGGACATTCAGCGCTGCGACCCTGGCTGACCGGGCGGCCGGAGGTGGCTGAGGCGTTGCTGCAAGCCCTGGCCCAGCGCCTGCGCCGCACGAACGAGGCGATGGCGGACTTGGTGTTCTCCGACGTCCCGGGTCGCATCGCAAAGATCCTGCTCGAACTGGGCGACAAGTTCGGCCGGCAGATGCCCGACGGGCTGCACGTCACCCACGACATGACACAGGAAGAACTGGCACAACTGGTCGGAGCGTCGCGCGAGACCGTGAACAAAGCACTGGCCGACTTCGCCAGCCGAGGCTGGATCCGGTTGGAATCGCGCTCGGTCGTGCTGATCGACATCGACCGCCTGCAGAAGCGTGCCCGCTGAGAGGCGCCGCCTCTCCGCGATCGGCTGGGTGGCCCTAGGGGTCGCCGTCGCCCTCTGCTGGCACTACCTGACCAAGGCCCGCGAGGCGTATCTGCTGGACCTGGACGTGTACCGGGACGCGGCGGAAGTGGCCTGGTCCGGTGGGGACCTCTACGGACTGCGGTACACCGACATCGGACTGCCCTACCTGTACCCGCCGTTCGCGATCCTGTTCCTCACGCCGTTGGGCTGGCTGTCGGACGTGGGTGCGCAGGTCATGTGGACACTCGTGACGTTGGTCTCCGTCGTCGTCTATGCCGTGGTGTGTGTGTGGAACTTCGCGGCCGAGCGCTTCCACACTCCGACGGTCTACATGGTGACGGTCGCGTTCGCCCTGGCGATGGAACCGACCGAGTCGAACATCAACTTCGGGCAGGTCAACATCCTGCTGGCCCTGTTTCTCGTCCTGGACTTGAGCCGCCGGACCTGGCGTGTGCCGCAGGGCGTACTGACCGGTATCGCGGCCGCAGTGAAACTGACGCCGCTGTTCATCGCCGTCTACTACGCGGTCACCCACCGGGTGCGGGCGACGGCGTGGACTGTGGGCGCGTTCGTCGTCTGCACTTTGGTCGCCGCGCTGGTCTTCCCGCACGCCTCCCGGGTGTTCTGGACGGGGACGTTCCTGGAGTCCGACCGGGTGGGCGTGTCCTACATCAGCAACCAGTCGATCAACGGGCTGCTGCAGCGCGCGGTCTCCGACCCGCAGCTGGCGCGACTGCTGTGGCTGGTACTGGCGGCCATGGTGGCCATGGCCGTGCTGGTACTGGCCCACCACCTGTTCGGCACATATCCGCACCTGACCGACGCGCTGGTGCTTGCCGCAATCCTGCTGATATCGCCCATCAGTTGGAGTGCCCACTGGATCCTGATTCTGCCGCTGCTGCTGGTCGCGGTCTTCCCGGACGAGCCCGTATTGCTGCTGCGCGTACTGGCGGCACTGCTGGCCGGGGCGCTGCTGTACGGCGTGATCCGGCCGCTGGAAACGGCCCAACGGCTGGTGCCGCCGGCCGCTGACAACATCGTGTTCGCCAACACGTTCACGTGGCTCACGCTGGTGGTGGGGGTTGCCTGCACGGTCTGGTACTGGCGGCGGGTGGAGTCTGACCAGGGCCAATCCGTGAGCGTTCCGGACATCCGTTAGCACCGCGGGCGGGTTTTGGGCGCCCGGCATGCTCACCGATGCCCGGAATGCTCACCGATCGGGGTGAAGGCCCAGGTACTCCAACTGCGCCCGGACACTGAGTTCCGCGGCCGGCCACAGAATCTGCGGAACGTCGGCGTAGACCCGCTCGACCACTGCGCGGGGCGTCGGTTCGGCGAGTTCGGCGAGCGCCGCCCGCACCTCCTCGAGCCGCTCGTGGCGGTGCGCCAGGTAGGCGTCCAGAACCGCGGCCGCGTCCGGAAGGGCGGGCCCGTGTCCCGGCCAGACCTGCGGTCGCGCCGGCGGCTTCGACGAGCTCCTGCAGCAGCTGCAGCGATGCGAGGTAGTCGGCCAGCCGCCCGTCCGGATGCGCCACAACCGTGGTTCCGCGGCCCAGGATCGTGTCACCGGTGAGGACAGCCGCCCGCTGCGGCAGGTGCAGGCTGACCGAGTCGCTGGTGTGCCCGGGCGTGGCCACGATGTGCACTTCCAGATCTCCGGCGACCACCACTTCACCCGGCGCCAGCCGTTCGTGGCCGGGCTGGGGGTCCAGCGCCCGGACCTGCGCCCCGAAGGTCTGCTTGAACAAGCCAGCGCCGGCGCTGTGGTCCAGGTGCCCGTGCGTGAGCACGATCTGGCGCACCCGCCTGCCGTCCAGCGCCGCTTGCACTGCCGCCAGATGGGCGGGGTCGTCCGGCCCCGGATCGACCAGCACCACCGAGTCGGCGTCGGCGTCCAGCAGCCAGGTGTTGGTGCCGTCCAGGGTCATCGGCCCGGGGTTGCCGGCCAGCACGCACTGCGCGCCGTCGAACGTTCCGCCACTCCACGGGCCGGTGCTGCCCGGCATCGCGACGAAACCGGTCACAGAGGCTCCCCCGTCACGGCATTGACCAGCACCCACGTGATGTCACCGTCGGCGGGCACCGGCTTGGGCATGATCGGTACCGGGGAACGGTGTTCAGCCAGCGCCTCCGCCACCGTGTCGAAGCGGGCGATGTCAGCCAGTGCAGCGGTGGTCGGCGGCAGCATGGGCAGCCCGTCAATCGCCGCCGGGTCGAACCACCCGACGTTCTGGTGCTCGGTGGTGAAGTCGGCCAGGTCCTGCCCGGCCGGCAAGGCCGCAGCGAAGAAGCGGGTGTCGAAGCGCCGCGACTCGACTTCAGGTGTGACCCAGTGGGCGAAGGGGTGCAGCGCGGCCAGGTCTCGGCTTCAGCCCGAATTCGGCGAGCAGCCCGGCGAAGTCGCGCTCGTCGGTCGGCGAAGGCCGCGGCCGGTGGGGCGGGGTCGGTGAGCAGCACGCCGCACTCCTCGAACGTCTCGCGCACCGCCGCGACCAGCCAGGGATCGCCGAGCTCGGCGTCGGCAACGTCGAGCGCACCGCCCGGGAACACGTACATGCCGCGCGCGAAACCCAAGTTGGCCGCCCGCTGCAATAGAGCAACCTCGACGCCCGCAACACCGTCGCGCAACAAGACCACAGTGGACGCCGGCCGCGGCTCGGGGGCGGTCCAGTCCCCGCCGTAGACCAGAGCCCGGGCGCGCTCGGCCAGCTCCGGTGGCATGCGCATCACAGCACCTCGGCGATGACCTCGACCTCGACCGGGGCATTCAGTGGCAGCGCCGCGACCCCGACCGCCGAGCGGGCGTGCACGCCCTTCTCCCCCAGCACATCCCCGATCAATTCCGAGGCCCCGTTGAGTACCTGCGGCTGGGCCGTGAAGCCCGCGGCGCTGGCCACGAAACCGACCACCTTGACGACTCGGATCTCGTCCAGGTTCGCCTGCGACGCCACCGCGGCCAGGGCGTTGAGCGCGCACTGCCGGGCGCATTCCACGGCGTCGCTCACGCCGACCTCGGCGCCGACCAGTCCCGTGCGCAGCAGTTCCCCGGAGACGAAGGGCAACTGTCCGGCCGTGTAGATCATCGCCCCGCTGCGCACTGCCGGAACGTAGGCGGCGACCGGCGCCGGAACCTCCGGCAGCACCAGCCCGAGATCGGCGAGGCGCTGGGCCACACTCATGACGTCGGCCGCTTGAAGTAGGCCACCAGGTTCTCCGGAGTCGGGCCGGGCACCACTTGCACCAGCTCCCAGCCGTCGGCGCCGAAGTTGTCCAGGATCGCCTTGGTGTTGTGGATCAGCAACGGTGCGGTGAGGTACTCCCAGTTGGTCATGGCTTTGACCCTAGGGCCGCGCTCGTTGGCGAACAAGGCGAGGGCTGTTTGGGTACCTCACGGCACTCCTGGTGGCACGTGAAGTACCGAAACCAGGAAGAGGCTCACGCAGACCGACCGGCCAGAAGTCCTACTCTGGACCAATGAGCAACCGTGCCCCGAACTGGTCGCGCGTGCGCCTGCATGTGGTGTCCGGGAAGGGCGGGACGGGCAAGACCACGGTCGCTGCGGCACTGGCCCTGGCACTGGCTCGCGGCGGCAAGAAGGTGCTCCTGCTCGAGGTCGAGAACCGGCAGGGCATCGCGCAGCTCTTCGACACCGCGCCGCTGCCGTACAAGGAGACCCGGATCGCCGTGGCCGAGGACGGTGGGGTCGTGTACGCGCTGCCGATCGACGCGGAAGCGGCGCTGCTGGAGTACCTGGAGATGTTCTACGGGCTCAAGCGCGGGGGTTATGCGCTGCGCAAGCTCGGGGCCATCGACTTCGCGACCACCATCGCACCGGGATTGCGCGACGTGCTGCTGACGGGCAAGGCCAGTGAGGCAGTCAAGCGCGGCGAGAAGACCGGCCGGCTGGCTTACGACGCGGTCGTCATGGACGCCCCACCCACCGGGCGCATCACCCGTTTCCTCAACGTCAACACCGAGATCGCGGGACTGGCCAAGGTCGGGCCCATCCGGTCGCAGGCGGACTCGGTCATGGGTGTCATCCGCTCGGCCCGGACGGCCGTGCACCTTGTGACACTGCTCGAGGAGATGCCGGTGCAGGAGACGCTGGACGGCATCGCGGAACTGCGGGCCGCGGCGCTGCCGCTCGGGACTGTCGTCATCAACCAGTCCCGGCAGTCGGAATTGCGCCCCGAGGACCTGCAGCTTGCGGCCACCCGCTCCCTGCCGGAATCTCGCATCGCCGACGGTCTGCAGCGGGCGGGCATCGACCCGACGTCGGCCGTCATCGCTGCCCTGGAGGACGAGGCCGCCGACCACGCCGCCCGTGTGGCGTTGCAGGACGCCGAGCGCGAGCGGTTGCTGGATGCCGGGCTGCCGACGCTGGAGCTGCCGTATCTGCCGGGCGGCATCGACCTCGCGGCGTTGTACGGGCTGGCCGAGGACCTGCACAGCCAAGGGTTGCCGGCATGACCACGCTTGGACGTCGACGCGCTGCTGGACGACCCCGCTGTGGGCGTGATCGTGTGCTGCGGCTCGGGTGGGGTCGGCAAGACCACCACAGCTGCGGCGCTGGCGCTGCGGGCTGCCCAACGCGGGCGCACCGTTTGTGTCCTTACGATCGACCCGGCCCGGCGGCTTGCACAGTCCATGGGACTCACCGAGTTGGACAACACCCCCCGGCCCGTTCCTCGACATCGAGGGCGGCTCGTTGAGCGCCATGATGCTGGACATGAAGCGCACCTTCGACGAGATCGTCGAGGCGCACGCCGAGCCGGAGCGGGCCGCCGCCATTCTGGAGAACCCCTTCTACCAGGCGCTGTCCAGCTCCTTCGCCGGCACGCAGGAGTACATGGCGATGGAGAAGCTGGGCCAGTTGCGCCAGACTCGGCGAGTGGGACCTGATCGTCGTGGACACCCCGCCGTCGCGGTCGGCGCTGGACTTCCTCGACGCGCCCAAGCGGCTGGGCTCGTTCCTCGACGGCCGCTTGATCCGGGTGCTCGCAGCGCCTGCCCGCGGCGCAGGGCGGGTGAGCGCCCGCGTGCTCGGGGCCGGCATCGGGCTGTTCACAGGGGCGATGAGCAAGATCCTCGGCGGCCAGGTGCTGCGCGACGTGCAGTTGTTCGTGACCAGCTTCGACGCACTCTTCGGGGGTTTTCGCGAACGGGCAGAGCAGACCTACGCGCAGTTGCAGGCGCCCGACACTCGCTTCCTCGTCGTGGCTGCCCCGGAACCCGACGCGCTACGCGAGGCCAGCTACTTCGTGCAACGCCTGGAGACCGAGCGGATGCCGTTGGCGGGACTGGTGCTCAACCGCGTGCAGGACGTCCGGCTGCCGGAACTGTCGGCTGCCACGGCCCGGGCCGGATCCGAGCGGCTCGGCGACGACGACGTCCTGGTTGCCGAGCTTCTGCGCCTTCATGCCGACCGTATGGACAGCGCCGCCCGGCAGGAGCGGCTGACCCGGTCGTTCACCGGCGCCCATCCCCGCGTGCCGGTGGCCTCGGTGATCGCGCTGGCCGACGACGTGCACGACCTCGAGGGCTTGCAGACGATCGGCGATCTGCTCGCGCGCTAGTCGTACGGCCAAGAGCGACGGTTCGTTCCAACAGCGACAAGTCCTACTGGGCGCATTTGGATCAAACCGTAGCTGTTGGGGAAACGTTGCGGTTGACAGATCAAGTTGATTGGTCAATAATAATTGTTGAACGCTCAACCACTACTAAGGAGCCCCCGTGCCTGACCTGTCGCAGTACACCGGAACCTGGACCATCGACCCCACCCACACCCGGCTGGGCTTCACCGCCCGCCACGCCATGGTGACCAAGGTGCGCGGCGCCTTCACCGAGTTCGAGGGCACGCTGACCCTCGACGGCGCGAACCCCGACAACTCCGCCATCACGCTGACGGCGCAGATGGCCAGCATCGACACCGGCAGCGCCGACCGGGACGGCCACGTCCGCAGCGCCGACTTCTTCGACGTCGAGCAATTCCCGACCATGACGTTCGCGAGCGCCGCGGTCAAGCAGACCGACGACGACGAGTTCATCCTCGCCGGCGACCTCACCATCAAGGGTGTCAGCCGGCCGGTGGAGATCAAGGTCGAGCTCGACGGCATCGTGACAGACCCGTGGGGCAACACCCGGGCCGGCTTCGAGGGCAAGGCCGAGATCAGCCGCAAGGACTTCGGTCTGACCTGGAACGTCCCGCTCGACGGCGGCGGCGTGCTGGTCAGCGACAAGATCGCGATCGCGCTGGACGTCTCGGCGACGAAGAACGCCTGAGACTACCGCTGTGAGCCAAACGCGTCGCTAGGCGGCCGTTAAGGGAACCACTCACAGCCCGCCATTGCGGCCCGCCGGAGCCTCCCCCGGCGGGCCGCGGTGTGTTCACACGCAAACACAAAGGCCGTCCTCCCGAGCGGGAAGACGGCCTGAGGGGGAAGTGCTACGCGGAAAGTCAGACGAAGGCGGCGGACTGCCGGAGGCTGACCTGTTGCGGGATCTGGCGGGCGGCAGCGGTCTCCAGCAACTCGGTCCAGGATTTCACGTGCGGACGCTTGCGCAACAGGGCCCTGCGTTCCCGCTCGGTCATGCCGCCCCAGACGCCGAACTCGATGTGGTTGTCCAACGCATCGGCCAGGCATTCCATCTTGACCGGACAGCCACTGCAGATCTGCTTGACGCGGTTCTGAGCGGCCCCCTGCACGAACATCTCGTCCGGGTCGGTCTCCCGACATGCAGCCTGCTCACTCCACGCACCAACATTGAGCACCTTGTTCATCCCCTCTGGTTTCAAGTTCATCCCCTAGCAACCTCTCGGTCACTCTAGGCAACCAGCGTGCCTTCCATGAGGGCCATTCGTACTACTTAACCTAGGTCGTTAGTACTAACTTCTCGGGCCACTCGTCGTGTCGCAAGACCCTGCTCTTTACCTCCTGGTAACAAGCATGGCGCATCGGCCTGCCGACGACCAGTGGGGGGTATCCCGAACGGCGCTAATGGCGCGCGAAGAGCCGGTGATAACGCAGGGAACCGATGCCACGTACCCTTACATCCAATGGCTGTGTCGAATGAACCCACCCCCGCATCCCGCAGCGCCCTGACTCGCGTGCTGCGCGTCGGTGCCGTCGGCGTCGTGGGTGGCGCCATCCTCGCAGGAATGGCAATCCCGGTTGTCGCCGGCATGGGCAAAGCCTCCGAGGTCGCGTCCGCGCAGATCGGCGCCCTGCCCGACGAGCTGGCGACGCCGCCGCTGCCGGTCCGCACCGTCATGCTCGACGCCGATGGCAACAAGATCGCGACGCTGTTCGAGGAGAACCGTCTCGAGGTGCCGCTGAACCAGATCTCGCAGAACATGCAGGACGCCATCGTCGCGGTCGAGGATGAGCGGTTCTACGAACACCACGGCGTGGACCTCAAGGGCCTGATCCGCGCGCAGCTGGAAAACACCGCCAGCGGTTCGATCCAGCAGGGCGCCTCGACACTGACCATGCAGTACGTGCGCAATGTGCTGGTGACCGCTGCCCGCACCCCGGAGGAGCGGCAGGCCGCACTGGAGCGCACGACCGCGCGGAAGTTGCAGGAGATCCGCTACGCCGTCCAGCTCGAGCGGGAGCTGTCGAAGGACGAGATCCTCAACCGCTACCTGAACATCGCCTACTTCGGGTCCGGCGCCTACGGAGTAGAGGCGGCCAGCCGGCGCTACTTCGGGCACAGCGCCAAGAAGATGACCGTGTCGGAATCCGCTCTGCTTGCCGGTCTCGTGCAGTCGCCGGTCGGCTACGACCCACTGGTGAACCCGGATGCTGCCAAGGTCCGGCGCGACGCCGTGCTGTCGGTGATGGAATCCCAGGACTTCATCACGCCGGATGAGTACGACAAGGCGGTCGCGCGCCCGATCGCCAAGATGCTGCACCCGAAGAAGGTCGGCAACGGCTGCGCAGCCAGCCAGTACCCCTTCTACTGCGACTACGCGGTCAAACAGATCCTCAACGACCCGAACTACGGCAAGACCTTGCAGGACCGCGAAGACTTCCTCAAGCGTGGCGGCGTGGTCATTCACACGGCCATGCAACCGAAGGCCCAGGCGGCCGCCCAGAACGCGGTCATGAGCACCATCCCGCCGACCGACCCGAGTGGTAAAGCCGCCGCCATCGCCATGGTCCACCCGCAGACCGGCGAGGTCGTGGCTCTCGCGCAAAGCCGGCTCTGGGGCACCAAGGGCAAGGGTAAGACCACGTACAACTACGCCGTCGACCTCAAGGACGGCGGCACCACCGGTATGCAGGCGGGCTCGACGTTCAAGATCTTCACGATCGCAGCGGCCATGGAGGCCGGCGTCTCTCCTTACCAGGTCCTGGATGCCTCCGACGACAAGTCGTTCGCCGCTGGCCCCTGGGGATGCACCGACAACTACTTCGGGCCCTACACGGTCAGTAACTCCACCTCATCCGGGCAGTTCAACATGCTGCAGGGCGCCGCGTTCTCGGTGAACACGTACTTCGTTGGTCTGGAGCAGTTGGCGGGTCTGTGCCGAACTGTCGACATCGCCAAGCGGACCGGAATGACGCTGGCCAGCGGGGGCGAGTTGCCAACAGTGCAGTCCTTCACGCTGGGTTCGGTCGAGATCTCGCCGCTGGCGTTGGCCACAAGTTACGCGACGATGGCCAACCACGGCGTGTACTGCAAACCTCACGCGATCAACCGCATCGTCGACGAGAACGACGCGAACAAGAAGGTCGTGGCCAAGGTCGAGCCGCAGTGCCGGGAAGCCGTCTCCCGTGAGGTGGCCGACTCGACCACCGCAGTACTCACGCACGTGGTTGACGGCGGGATCGCCGGCCGCACGGGTGCTGCGATGAGCCTGGGCCGCGACACTACCGGTAAGACCGGTACCACCGACACCTCGGCCGCTGTGTGGTTCGCGGGGTACACCCCGAGCCTGTCCACCGCGGTGTGGGTTGGTGACCCGCGAGGTGGCTTCAAGTACCCGATGAAGAACGTCTACATCAACGGCAGCTATTACGGTCAGGTCTTCGGTTCCAGCTTGCCGGGGCCGATCTGGAAGCAGGCGATGCTGGGGGCTCTGTCCGACACCCCGCCGGAGTCGTTCGACCTGCAGACGCTCTACGGCTTGCGCACGGCCCGCGGTGGCGGCACGGACTACATCCCGCCGGTGACTCCCGCACCCGTGTCCACGCCGTAGTTCAGGCTATGCCGAGCAAGCCGGCAAACACGTCGAGTTCGAACGTGAAGTAGGCCCTGCGGTCGGCCTCGCTGTCACCCACGACGTTGTGCCGGTGGCCGAACAGTTCCGAGGAGATGGCCCCGATGATGTGTGTCCAGGACATCAGGCCCAAGGCCATGGCTTCCGGTGAAAACCTACGATCCGCCTGCCCGCTCCACTGCTCGAAGTCCCGCAGCAGTGGCCGCAAGCTTCGCCCGACCCGCGGGCTGTACGCGGCGGACTGCGGGGATGCGCCGGTTTCCTGCAACAGACTCACAAGTAGCACCGGAATCCGCGTGGCCGGCCCGATTGTGTCCTGCGGAGCCGCGTAGCCGGGGACCGGTGAACCGTAGATCAGGGCGAAGCGGTGCGGTTGCGCCAGTGCCCACTCCCGGCACGCCAGGCCGATCGCGCGGAACCTCGCCGGGACCGAACCCCTGCCCGGTCTGCGTTCGACCGCGTCAGCCATGTCGTTGTACCCGTCGACGATCAGCAGCGTGAGCAACTCGTCGCGGGAACTCACGTAGCGGTAGATCGCGCTGGATGCCATCCCGAGCTCGCGAGCCACGGACCGTACAGAAAGCGCAGCCGGTCCGACCTCGAGCAACTGCCGGTTCGCCTCTTCGGTGATCGCCACCATAAGCGCGGCGCGGTTGCGTGCCCGTAGTCCTTCCACAGAACCCATACTACCCATAGCGAGAGCACTGTTCTATAGTGAGAGCACTGCTCTCGTTTTAGGAGACCCAATGAGCACTCACACCATCGTCGGAGCCGGTCAGGTCGGCACCCGCCTTGCCCACCTACTGCTGGCCCGCGGCTACACGGTCCGCTTGCTCAGCCGGACCGGCAACGGGCCGCAGGGCCTGCAAGCGGACGCAAGTGACCTCGCTTCCCTGCGCTCGGCCGCCTCCGGATCCGACGTCATCTACAACTGCTTGAATCCGCGCTATCACCGCTGGCCGGTCGGACTGGCCGCCGATGGCCGACAACCTGCTTGCGTGCGCGGAAGCCGAGGGGGCAGTGCTGGTGACCTTGAGCAACCTGTACGGGTACGGCCCGGTCACGGGCGCGATGACCGAACAGACGCCGATGGTTGCGGTCACACCGTGAAAGGAGGCGTCAGGGCCCGGATGTGGCAGCAGGCGCTGGCCGCTCACGACGAGGGCCGGATCCGTACGGTTGAGGTACGGGCCAGCGACTACATCGGCGAAGGCGGGGGCCAGGTGATGTTCGGCGAGCGGGTGGTGCCCAATGTGCGCGCCGGTAAGACCGTGCGGGTGCTCGGGGCCGCCGATCAGCCACACACGTGGACCTACACAGGCGACGTGGCGACCACGCTGGCGGGGGTGGCCACTGATGAATCCACGTGGGGAAGGGCGTGGCACGTGCCGAGCAACGCGCCGCGCACCCAAACGGAGGTCGTCGGCGATCTGGCAGCCGCGCTGGGCCTGCCTGCTCCTCGCGTCCGGCCGTTGCCCGCCACACTGGTACGGATTGCGGGTTTGTTCAACCCCGAGATCCGCGAGATGCGGGAGATGCTCTACGAGTTCGACCGGCCGTTCGTCATGGATTCCAGCGCCGCGCAGACCGAACTGGGGCTCAAGCCGACGCCGTGGGACGAAGTGATCGAGGAGACGCTGCGCCGCAACCCGGCCTGAGCATGACGCACCGGGGTGTTACCCCTGCAGCCGCTCCCGCACGATGCCCGAGACCGTCTTGCCGTCGGCGCGGCCGCGCGTGGCCGCGGTGACCTTCTGCATCACCGGACCCATGGCGGCCATACCGGTCTTGCCGGTCTCGGCCACCTCCGCGATCGCGGAGTCGATGATGGCCGACACCTCGTCCTCGCTCAGTGGCTGCGGCAGGTAGCCGGTCAGCACCCCGAGCTCGGCCTCTTCGCGTTCGGCAAGTTCCGGACGGTTGCCGTCGCGGTAGGCGGCGGCCGACTCCCGGCGCTTCTTGGCCTCTTTGTCCAGAACCATCAGGACCTCGTCGTCGCTGAGCTCCTTGGCCTGCTTACCTGCCACCTCGGCGTTCGTCACTGCGGCCAGCGCCATGCGCAGCGTGGCGGAGGTGAGCTCGTCGCGGGACTTCATCGCGGCGTGCAGGTCGGACTGCAACTGATCTTTCAGGGCCATAGCGCCAGTCTGGCATGTGACCCGCGTCATGGCTCCAAGGTTGTTTCGCGTGCGACCATGAGCGGGTGCATCCCCTCGTCCGAACCGGTCTCGCCGGCGCTGGTGTAGGCGCGGCCACCCTGGCTTATGCCCTGTGGGAAGCCCATCAGTTCCGCCTGCGTGACGTCCAGGTGCGGGCTTTGCGTCCCGGGCTCCCGGCCCGTCCGCGTGCTGCAGCTGACTGACTTGCACCTGACGCCGAAGCAGGAGGACAAGATGGCGTGGGTGCGGTCGCTGGCCGACCTGCAGCCCGACTTCGTCATCCTCACCGGCGACTTCCTGGCGCACATGGACTCGGTGCCGTATCTGACCAAGACGCTGGAACCGTTGCGGGGCACGCCCGGGGTGTTCGTCTTCGGCTCCAACGACTATTGGACACCCAAGGCGATCAACCCGTTCAAGTACTTCATGAAGGGTCGCAATATCGTGACCAGCACCCGCCGGCTGCCGACCGAAGACTTGGAGCAGGAGCTGCTGAACTCCGGGTGGGTCGGGCTCAACAACGCCCGGGCCGGAATGACAGTCGCGGGAAACCGGTTCGACATGCGCGGGGTCAACGACCCGCACATTCGGTACGACCGCTACGACGAGGTGGCCGGGCCGTTCGATCCCGACGCCGGGCTGCGATTGGGAGTCACGCACGCCCCCTACCTACGGGTGCTCGATCCTATGGCAGCCGACGGTGCCGATCTGATCATCGCCGGGCACACTCATGGCGGCCAGGTGTGCGTCCCCGGCTACGGCGCATTGGTTACCAACTGCGACTTGGATCCTGCCCGCGCCAAGGGCTTGTCCAGCCATGAGGGAGCCGCGTTGCACGTGAGCGCGGGGCTCGGGACCAATCCGTACGCCCCGATTCGACTGGCCTGTCCGCCCGAGGCGACCATGCTGCACCTGCTGCCCCGCGGACGGTAGCCCGTCCGTATCATTGGACGCACCGGGGTGTGGCGCAGCTTGGTAGCGCGCTTCGTTCGGGACGAAGAGGTCGTGGGTTCAAATCCCGCCACCCCGACACATGAAACAGGGGCTCCACTTTGTGGGGCCCCTGTTTCATGTGTCGGGCATGGCTACGGATTTGGGAGGAGGCTTGCGCAGCAAGCCGACGGCTCCCGCCACCCCGCGCGACCGAAGGTCGCGTCAGTCCCCCGCCAGCGCCGACGGTTCCCGCCACCCCCGCGACCAATCGCTACTTGTGCGGTTCACCTGCTCACGCGCCTCGAGGGTTGCGCCGTTGCCCTTTCCAAGGCCTGAAACGGGCAACCGTGCGACCCTCGCGGTCGCGGGTGGGCAACCGTGCGACCCTCGCGGTCGCGCGCGACGGCCACCACCACCGATGATCACGCCCGGTCGCTACTGAAGTCCCGCACCCCGTCGACATCCGCCTGCGCCAGCACCTCGAACGCACTGACCCGGTCCACAGCCGAGTGCATGACGGGCGCGGCTGCCACTTTGGCATCAAACGTGCCGAACCCGCGGCGCATGGAACCGACATCACGCCAGCTCGACACGATCAGCCAGACGTCGGGTTCGTCCGGGCTGCGACACAGCCGGCCGTCGAGGAAACCGTCGGCCACGGACAAGGCCGCAAGCAGCCCACGGCCCAATGGCCCGAACTCGTCACCAGCCCGGTGCTCGGTCACCACGATCACCGTCACAGCCTGCCACGCCTCTACCCTGGGCAGGTGCGCCTGATCCCTCGCAGCTGGAGCACCGACACCTGGTGGTGTTCCCTGAAGGGTCACGTGACGCCGGCCGCCCACGCGCGCTACCCCGGCCGGGAACTCTCCGTCGATCTTCCAGATGGTGGCCAGTTGGCCCGCTGCCTGCGCTGCGACGCGTGGGTTGCCACCGCGGTGCCGGACTCCAACGGTGACCCCGCCACGCTGCCGCGACCGATGCGCGGGCGGGCGTTGGAAGAACTCATCGTTATCCGGGCGATCGCACTGGAACGCGGGCTGCACGTCATCTTCTTCCTCGTGCTGGCTTTGGGGCTTGCACTGCTCGAGGCGGGACTTCCGGTCCTCAAGCAGGACGCGCAGCTGCTGCTGCCCCTGCTCGACCAGACCCGCAGCGGCCAGAACCTGCTGTCGCGCTGGCTGAACCGACTGCTCGAACTCGACGGGCAGCACGTGTGGTTACTGGCGGCCATGGCGCTGGGGTACGCGGCCCTGGAAGCCGTCGAGTGCGTGTTTCTGTGGCGGGGCAAACGGTGGGCGGAGTACCTGACCGTGGTCGCCACCGCGGCCTTCCTTCCACTGGAGATCGTGGAGTTGATCAACGGCGTGAGCGTGCTCAAACTGCTTGCCCTGCTCACGAACTTGGTCATCCTGGCGTACCTGGTCTGGACCAAGCGGCTGTTCGGC
This sequence comes from Candidatus Nanopelagicales bacterium, assembly GCA_037045455.1. Classification (GTDB taxonomy): domain Bacteria; phylum Actinomycetota; class Actinomycetes; order S36-B12; family UBA10799; genus JADKAV01. Next base: position 191,850 of record JBAOIN010000005.1, read on the forward strand.
GTGCGGGGCGGCCTGGCGAGCCTGGAGCGGGAAATGGCGGCTGATGTCGATTGGGATGCGCTGCACAGCAGGGCGCCTGCGCCCGCCGATAGCGACAAAAGCGCGGAAGCGGGCCATATCTGACCCCGATCCTTACGTTTGCAGCGGCGTCCTGCACAAACGTGTGGAAGCGGGCCGCATGTGGCCCCGATCCCTCTGTTTGATCCGATCAAACGCCAAGGCGCCCGGTCCGCACACGAACCAGGCGCCTTTGCGCGAGACCTCAGCCGAGCAGCTTCGCCTTCTGGGCGGCGAACTCCTCGTCGGTCAGGATGCCTTGGGCATGCAGCTCACCGAGCTTCTGGATCTGGGCGATCTTGTCGTCCATGCTCTCCGCGGCCGGAGCAGCGGGCGCTGGTGCCGGCGGGGCGTACTGCTGCTGTTGGGCCTGTTGCTGCGCCTGCTCCTGCGCAGCCTTCTGCTCCCAGCGGCCGTACTGGCGACGGGACACCCCGTTGGACACGGCGGTGGCGGTTCCGGCGATGACGGCGGTGCGGGCAACCCCGCGGATCAAACCAGGCATCAGTTCTCCTCCTGCGCTTCCAGGGCCGCGATGATCGCGTTGATCGGGATCCTGCCGTTGGCAATCAACTGGCCGCCGGCCTTGCGGACAGCGGTGGCGAACGGTGCGGCCCACGTGTTCTCGTACACCAGGATCGCACCGACAGCTCCGGGCGACAGGATGTCCCCGGTCTGTGCGATGTCCTCCTCGTCCAGCATTCCGGTGGCGGCCCCTTCCAGCAGACCGAGCTCACCCCCGCCGAGTTCAGCGAGCTGGGCCATGTCCACGGCGCTCACTTCGCCGTCGGCGCTCTTGGCGACGATCGCGGCATCGAGCAGCCGAATGGTGCCGGACTCCACGAGGTCGAGCAGGTGAGGAAGGGCCTCACCTGTGGGCTGGCCGTTCGCGTACTCGATCACCAAGTAGTCGATCGGTCCGAGTTGAACATCATCAAGTGCGGTTTCTGTCATGTGATCTCCTCTCCGGGCAATAGTAGGCAGGTAGAAGCCCTATAGGGACTTCATCTCGCGACCATGAATGATCACGGCGTACAGGATGAAGACGTCCAAGGTGATGATCACGATCGCCCACACCGGGTAGACCGGCATCCAGACGAAGTTCACGATGATGCTGAGCATGGCCAGGATCACGGCGATGATGCGTCCGAACATGTTGCCGCGCAGCACGAGGATGCCTGCCAGGACAAGCAGCGCGCCGAGGATGATGTGGATCCAGCCCCAACCGGTGACATCCAACAGGATCGCCCCCTCGGTGCCGAAGATCACCAGGTTGTCGTTAAACACGGCTATCAGGCCCTGGATGGCCCAGATCCCGCCGGCAACGACCATCAGAACAGCAGCGAACACGACCCAGCCGGTCCAGCCCGTGGGCTGGGCATCCTTCGACGTTGACATGTGCGAACCTCCCTCTCGCTGGGGCCGGACGACCCCCTGCTGCAATGGTCGGTCGTAACGCGCAGGCGGGCATCACCCGTGCAGGGTGAGAGCGCCGACGAGCCTCCGGATGATCCCCCGCGATGGGCGATGCTCCCCTCCCTGCGACGCGACACACTCCCGGGAGTCGATGAGCGAAGGGTTCCAGCCCGCCATACTGAGCGCACATCCGCCTGGGAGGTCACATGAACCAGACCCCGCCCGTCGCCGAAGGCGCCTTCGGTGACGCTCTCCCGACTCCGCCGGAGCTGGTCCCCGAGCCCGCAGCGCCGCAGCCGCCCGCCTGGGTCATGCCGGCAGCCCGACGGATCATCTGGCGCGTCGTGCTGGTCGTCCTGGGCGTCCTGGTGCTGCTCGCCATGGCATCGCGCACGCGCAGTCTCTTGAGCATGCTGTTCGTCGCCCTGTTCTTCGGGATTGCGATGGAACCGGCGGTTAACCACCTGCACATGAAGCGGGGAATGAAGCGAGGGGCCGCAACCGGCCTGGTCTTCGTGATCTCAGCCGTCTTCCTGGTGACCCTGACGTTCATCATGATCCCGGGTCTGATCAACGTGGCTGGCGAGATCTCCGCCAACCTCAAGGCTGCCATCCCCAAGATCAACAGTCAGTTCGGGACCGATTTCCCGACCTCCAAAACCGACCCCGCGTTCGCATCGGCCGAGCAGAACGTCAAGGACTGGATCCAGACCAACGCGTCGGACATCATGGGGTTCGCCGGCAACACGATCGGGCTGATCTTCCAGTTCTTCACGATCGCGATGTTCGCGTTCTACTTCGCGGCGGACGCCCCGCGGATCCGCCGCGCGATCCTGCGCAAGTTTCCGCCGGCGCATCAACAGCGACTGGGCTGGGCCTGGGACACCGCCATCGAGCAGACCGGCGGCTACCTGTACTCCCGCATGCTGCTCATGGTCATCAACGGCGGGCTGTTCTTCTTCGTCATGATGCTCGTCGGCGTGGACTGGAAGATCGCCCTGCCGATGTCCATCTTCGAAGGCTTCGTGGCGGAGTTCATCCCGGCAATCGGCACCTACATCGGCGCGGCCGTGCCGATCCTGCTCACCTGGGGCATCCAGGGCATCAGCGCGGCCGTGATCCTGCTCGTCTGGACCCTGATCTACCAGCAGTTGGAGAACTACTTCCTGAGCCCGAAGATCAGCGCCCGGACGATGGAGATCAACGGGGGGATCGCTTTCGGCGCCGCCATGGCGGGAGGTGCGATCGGGGGCCCAATGCTGGCGTTCATGTCACTGCCGATCGCAGCCCTGATCACCAGTTTCATGAAGAACTTCTCGCGCCGCTATCCGCTGGCTTACTTTTCGCCGTACGACGGTGACTACACCGAGGAGGACGAGGAAGCGGCGCTGGCCGAGACCCCGAACCTGGTGCGCGACGTCGCTCAACCCGAGTAGCCGGCCAGGGCAAGAACAGTCGCGGCCAGTTGCTCGTCCGCGGGCAGTTCGGTGGTCTGCGTCCCGGTCGCCGCTCGCAGCCGGGGACTGAAGGTGACCCAGCCGAGGACCAGCGCTCCGAGCACGGCCACGGCTTCATGTGGAGCCAACGGCCCGGGTGCGGAAGGCGGTTCCTGGCGCATGCGTTGAACCACGTCGGACATCACAGGCAGCGCCGGGAAGTGATGGTCTCCTGCCAGCAATGCGTAGCCCATGACCCGGATGGCATCGGGGTGTCCGACCCCGCGTCGCATCGTGGCGACCACCAACTCGTGCAGACTCGCGGTGGGCGGCAGTTCGGCCCGGATCGTCGCGACGGCGTCATCCACGACCTCGCTGCGCAACTGCTCCTTGTTCGCGAAGTGCCGGTAGAGGGTGGCGTGCTGAACCCCGGCAGCCGCCGCGATGTCGCGGATGGTGACCTCACTGGCCGGTCGCTCGGCGAACAATGTGCGAGCCGCGACCAGGATCGCGGTTCTGGTGCGTGAGTCCGGCTCGGCGGCTTGGCCGCGGCCGAGCCAGGTCAGGATGTCGTGGCGCGCCCACAGCTTGATCCGGCCGCGGTCCACCACGGGCAACGGGAAGTCGGGGTAACGCGCGGCGTAGGTGAGGACGCTGTTGCGTTGGCTCAAGCCGAGCAGAGTCGCGACGTCGCTGCTGTCGAGCAGGTCATCGGTCTCGATGAGCACGGCTCAGTCTAACCCTCACATGTCTACGTACGTAGACTGTAAATGACGGAACTCTACGATTTTTGGCACGTATCCTTGAAATGCGTTACCAGTTGGTCTTCGAGGAGGGAGTGCGATGGCGTCAGTCAGAATCAGCAGTCCCGCCATTCCGGCCTCGAAGATCCGGCCACCGCGGGTGCGGCACGCGGAGATCACGCGCACGCACCTACTGGCGGACGTCGATGCCGCGGACCGCGAGATCCTGGCGATCTGCGCTCCGGCGGGCTTCGGCAAGAGCACATTTGCGATCCAATGGGCCTCCCGGTCGGACTTGCCCGTCTCCTGGTTCAGCCTCGATGACGAAGATGACGACCCCGTGGTCCTGATCGCAGGGCTGGCAGCGGCGCTTCGGCTCAACGCTCCTGCCTGGGTCTCGCCTGACTCGGCGACCTACGGCCGGCAGTTGCGCCCGGAGTTCCTGGCATCGGTCGCCGCGTTGCCCGGGCCCGTCACACTCGTGGTCGACGACGTCCAGCAGCTCCGCAGCACCCGGGCGATCAATGTTTTGCGCGCAGTCGTGGACGCACTGCCGGTCGGATCCCGCGTCGCCCTCGTGGGCAGGGACTTGCAGGCGCTTCCGGTCGCTCTCTGGCGGGGTCAGGGCCGGGTCGCCGACGTGCGAGCCGAGCAGCTGGTCTTCCGGCCCGACGAGACGATGGAAGCAGTACACAATGCGGAGAATGCCGAGGAGATCCGGGAGATCAGCGGCGGCTGGCCCGTGATGGTCTTCCTGCTCTCGCAGGTTGACAGTGGGCCCGCGATTCACGACTACGTAGGCAGGGAGGTGCTCGATGCCCTGCCAGCGCCGTTGCGCGAGTTCGTCCTCGATACTGCGCCGCTCGGGACGGTGAACTCAGCTCTTGCGGCACACGTCCACGCGAACCCCGATGCCTCTGTGCCGTACTTCTTGTCCGAGGCGATGACGACCGAGTTGCTGCGGGTCGATGAGTCCGACTGGTACATCTACCACCCTCTGCTTGTGGAGTGCTGCACCTCGTATCTGGAGCGGGAGGACCCACATCGTCTGAGCGCCCTGCGTGCACGCGGCGCGCGGTGGCACCTCGATCACAGTGATTTCGATGTCGCAGTGAGCCTGGCCGCCGCGACCGGCGACGACACCGTGTTCGCCGACGTGGTGTGGAACGCGCTGGCCGACGCACTGCTGCTCGGCCGCACGAGCAGCGTGGACTCCTGGTTGCACCTGGTGGACCCGTCGGTTGTGGCGCGACAACCCGCTCTGACTCTCGCTGCGGCGTGGGCGGACGTCGCGCGCGGTTCGTTCGGGGCAGCACTGCGCCACGGGATGCAGTCCCTGCAGTTGATGCCGGACGACTGGCCCAGCAGACCTGACGACTTCCCGTTCGCCGGGTACCTCGCCCTTCTCCAGGCAGTGACAGGAATGGGCCTGGACTCCCCGCAGGCCGCTCTGGAACGAGCTGTGCTGGCTGAGGCTGCAATCGACCGCAGCGATCCCGCCATCTGTCTGGCGATCTTCACCCGCGGGTTGCACGGATGTCTGCTCGGAAATGCTGGGGGCCAGAAGGACCTCGTTGCAGCCTTCGCCTTGTCGGAGGCCTTTGACAGTCCGGCGACAGCCGTTGCCGCGCAGTTAGTGCTTGGACTGCACCTGCTGTCCACAGGCCAACCGACTGCGGGATGCGATGCACTGGCCACCGGTCGCGCGCTCTACATGCGTCACGATCTGTCGCAGATGCTTCCCGTTGCAGCGCTGGTTGCTCTGGGAGACGTTGCGCTGGAGTCCGTGCGTGGCGGCCGGGCGCGTGTGCTGCTGGCGATCGCCGAGCAGCGCCGGATGTGGGACCGCGTCGAGCACGTACTGCCCTGGTACGACCCTTTGTCCCATGCGGTACTGGCCAATGTCATGTGCCGCCTCGGTGACGCAAATGCCTGCCGGGAGCACCTGGCCGGATGCGATGGGTCCACCTACCCGGTGGAGGGCCTGGTCGGCCAGTGGGCGGCTGCGGCGCGCCTACATCATGACGCGTCGTCGCCACTCGCGGCGCTGACTGCGGCGGAATCGCGAGTCTGGGATCTACTGAGCAGCCGCATGACTCTCGGGGAGATCGGCGAGGCTTTGTTCCTGTCACGAGAGACCGTCAAGAGTCACGCAACCTCGATCTATCGCAAGCTCGGCGTGACCACCCGACGCGAGGCCCAGGACCTGGCCGACCGCTGGTCCTGAGGGTTGGGCCACGCAGTTGTGAGACCCGGACGCCCGTCTACCCGTTAACAGCAGCGCCGGAATATCAGAACCGCGGCCAGAGCGCGACCTTCGCCGCCGTGGGGACTAACCCAGCAATCCGTGAGCATCCCGGGCAGCGGTTAGCCTTCTGGGCGCCGAAAACCCGCCCGCGGTGCTCACGGATGCCCGGAATGCTCACGCATCGGACGTTTCGGGGACGAGAACCCGGGGCTAACGTCCATGCGAAAGGGCGCTCGCCGCCTCCGCGATCACCTCCGGGTCGCCGGGCGTCGGAATCCAGGGCAGTTCCAGGCCGTCCCTACCGAGGTAACGCGGCACGACGTGGATGTGGAAGTGGAACACCGTCTGCCAGGCAGCCACCCCGCAGGAGTTGAGGAGATTGACCCCATCTGCACCGAGCGCGTCCTTCGCGCGGCGGGCTAGATCGCGGGCGAGCAACATGCATTCGGCAAGGTCGTCTTCGGGAATCTCCATGAGGTCCGCCGCATGCCGCTTCGGGATCACCAGGCAGTGGCCGCGGGTGGCCGGGTTGATGTCCATGAACGCCAGCGCGGTCTCGGTCTCGGCCACGACGTGTGCAGGCAACTCACCGGCGACGATGGCGCAGAAGATGCAGTCCATTCGAGCGAGCATAGGTGTCATGGCGCGGAAGTTGAAAGACCAGTTCGGACCAGAGGTCATCGCGCGGATTGCAGTGACGCTGCCAGTCGACAAGACCGCGTTCATGGCTGCCTGCCTCGACGGCTTCGAGGACTTGGAACTGATGGACCGTTCGCGCCACGTCGCTGCGGTGATGCATGACCACTTGGCGAAGGACCCGGCCACCGCGGTGCAGCAAGTGCACGCCGCCATCGGCCGCGAACGCGCGAGCGGCATGGCCAGCTTCTACTACAACCCCCATGCCATGTTCATCGGCGCCTACGGCCTGCCCGCCTACACGGAGTCCATGGCCGCGATGCACGACCTGACGAAGGTCTTCACGGCGGAGTTCTGCATCCGGCCGTTCATCGTGCGCCATCCGCAGACCATGGCGCAGTTGCGGGAGTGGGCTGGGGATCCCGACGAACACGTCCGCCGGCTGGTCAGCGAGGGGACCAGACCGCGCTTGCCCTGGGCCGCCACGGCTTGCCAGCCTTCATTGCGGATCCAACGCCGGTGATCGAGCTGCTGCAGCTTCTCGCCGGCGATCCTTCCGACTACGTGCGCCGCTCGGTCGGCAACAACCTCAACGACATCGCCAAGGACCATCCGGAGCTCGCGCTGACCGTAGCGGCCGGCTGGTTTCCCGACCATCCGGATGTGGTGCGGCGGGGTCTGCGCAACCTCATCAAGGCCGGTGATCCCGCCGCGTTGAGCCTGCTTGGATACTCGGCGTCCGAAGCAACAGCGCGCGCTGAACTGCCCAGCACGCTGGCGATCGGCGAGTCACTGCGGCTGGCCGTCGAGGTCACCGGCCAGGGCCAGGCGCTGGTGGACATTGTGGTGCATTACGTGCGGGCCAACGGCAGTACGTCCCGGAAAGTCTTCAAGGGTGGCGAGGTCGTGCTGGACCCGACGGCGGTGATCAGGCGCACCATCTCCTTCGCCCAGCTCAGCACGCGCCGGCACTACCCCGGGCCCCATCGCATCGGTGTTCTCATCAACGGCCGCGAGCAGGAGCTCGGCGTCATTGACATCCACACCGCTTGACCAGCGCGTCGTTGGCACCGCCGCTGCCATGCTGGCACGGTGAGCGAGGCGCAGGCAGACACACGGCACTGGGTCAGGACATTCTGGTCGACCGTCCTCATCGTGCTGGCGTGCTTGCTGGCCCCGTTGTCGGTGGTCTCCGTGTGGGCCCGCGCGGAGGTGACCAATACCAGTAGGTACGTGAAGACAGTCGCTCCGCTGGCCTCCACCCCGGCCGTGCAGGAGGCAGTAGCAACCCGGATCGCCGACGAAATCCTGGCCACCGTCGACGTTCCGGCGCTGGCTCACGAGGCAGTCGGCGCCCTCTCCAGCAACCGCGATCTCACGGATCGGCAGACCGCCGCCCTCGCAGCGCTCACCGGACCGCTCACCTCCGGCATCGAAAGTTACACCGAAGATGCAGTCACCGAGATTGTGCAGTCCGAGCAGTTCGCCACGGTGTGGGTGGAGGCGAACACGGTCGCTCACCAGCGGCTCGATGCGGCATTGTCCGGGCAGAACGCGGACCGGTCGATCCGGGTGGAGGACAGCCAGGTCGTGCTCGACCTCGACCCACTGGTGGGCCAGGTCAAGCAGCGACTACTCGACCGGGGCTTCACGCTTGCCGAGAAGATACCGGACACAACACGGGCCACGATCGTGCTGTTTCAGGCGCCGAACGCAACGCTCATGCAGACCGCCTACTCGACGTTGAACACCCTGGGGTTCTGGTTGCCACTTGTTGCTATAGCACTGGCGGTGGCCGGCATTCTCGTGTGTCACAACCGGCGTAGGGCCGTGACCTGGCTGGGGTTCGGGCTCATCGTGACGATGGGATTGGCGGCCGCCGGACTGGGGCTCGGAAAGGTTGCCTACCTCAACGCCCTGCCAGCCGACATCAGCCAGCCCGCGGCGACAGCGTTCTTCGAACAGTTCACCGCGTTCCTGCGGCAGGCTCTGCAGGTCGGCGCCGTGGTCGGTACCGTGCTCTTCGTCGGTGGGTTACGGGCTAGTGGCGGGGCCGGGTTGTCTGACAAGTGGCTTTCGTGGGGTGCCGGTTTCCGTCAGGCGTGAGAAGCCGGCTGACTCTCAGGCCTAGGAAAGCACTGACAGACGGTGTTCATATCGAGATGTCCATGAACGCCAACCCGGACACGGTTTCCCCTGGTGAGTGGCATCTCCCCGGCGCAATACGTCAGAAGATGCACCCCATGTGATCGACATCCCACTACGACAGGTTTCCCCCGCGTAGGGTGATCCCCGCCGCTCCCCACATGGGACAGGCTGGATTGGGAGGTCCAACGATGAGCGATGCGTCGTCCACGCCGGAACAGGCTGAGATTCGCAGGTTGCAGGATGAGGTGGCTCGCTTGCAGGATGCCTCGACGCGACCGAAACGGCACTGGGTGCGGACGTTCTGGTCCACGGTGCTCATCGTCATCGCCTGCCTGCTCGCGCCGCTGTCCGTGGTGTCCGTCTGGGCGCGCGGTGAGGTGACCGACACCAACCGGTACGTCGCCACGGTCGCGCCGCTGGCCTCCGACCCCGCCATCCAGGATGCGGCCGCCACCCGCATCACGAATGCGATCCTGGCCCAGATCGACCTCACAGCCCTCACGCAGCAGGCGGTGGGAGCGATCTCCAGCAACCGGAATCTCACACCGGAGCAGACCGCGGCATTGACTGCGCTGAGCGGCCCGCTCGTCTCGGGGATCGAGGGCTACACCAACGATGTGGTGACGAAGGTCGTGCAATCCGACCAGTTCGCCGCACTGTGGGTGGAGGCGAATACCGCAGCCCATCAGCGACTCGAGGCTGCGCTGTCGGGGCAGAACACGGACAACGCCATTCAGGTCCAGAACAACCAGGTGGTGCTGGATCTCAGCAACCTGTTGACGCAGGTCAAGCAGCGCCTGCTCGACCGCGGTTTCACCCTTGCCGAGAAGATCCCCACCAGCACCGACGCCACCATTGTGCTGTTCGAAGCCCCGAACGCCACGGCGATGCAGACCGCCTACTCGACGCTCAACACCGTGGGCTTCTGGTTGCCATTGCTGGCGGTACTGCTCGCGATCATCGGAGTGTTCATCGCGCACACGCCGCGCAAGGCGCTGACCTGGCTGGGCTTCGGTCTGATGCTGGCGATGCTTGCGGCCGCGGGTGCGCTGGCGGTGGGACGTATGTCCTACCTCAACGCGCTGCCCGACACCGTGAACCAGGCGGCAGCGACGGCCTTCTTCGACCAGTTCTCGTTGTTCCTGCGGCAGTCGCTGCGCGCGGCTGCGGTCGCCGGTGCGATCGTCTTCGTCGCCGGGCTGTTGATGGGACCGGGGCGGGTCGCCAGCGGCGTGCGGCGGGTGCCGGTGGCGGCCGCAGCCGGTATCCAGCGTTGGCTGGGCTCCCTCGGGCTGACCATGGACTCGGTCCGGGACTGGGTGCGCGGGCAGGCGAACGCGCTACGGGTGGGCGCGGCACTGATCGCGGTGCTGTTCATCTTCATGCAGCGCTACAAGACCCCCGGGCTGGTGGTGTGGACCACTGTGGGCCTGCTGGTGGCGCTGTTCCTGATTCAGATCCTGGCCTCGGACGAGCGGCCTGCAGCGCCGGAGCCGGTGGACGGTACGGGGGCCACCACGCCCCTGGGGGCCTGAGCGGCTGCGTCGCGGCCGTTACCCTGGACTGCATGATTGTCGGAGTCTTCGGCGCCACCGGCCAGGTGGGTGGCGTGATGCGCACCCTGCTGGCCGAACGCAACTTCCCGCTCGACCAGGTCCGCTATTTCGCCTCCGCGCGTAGTGCTGGGACGACGCTGCCGTGGCAGGGTCAGGACATCACGGTGGAGGACGCTGCGACCGCGGACTTCAACGGGATCGACATCGCGCTGTTCTCCGCGGGTGGAGGCACGAGCAAGCAGCTCGCGCCGAAGGTTGCGGCTGCGGGTGCCACTGTTGTCGACAACTCCTCGGCTTGGCGAATGGACCCCGAGGTGCCGCTGGTCGTGGCCGAGGTCAACCCCGGGGCGCTGGACTCGATCCCGAAGGGCATCGTCGCCAACCCGAACTGCACCACGATGGCAGCGATGCCGGTCCTCAAGCCGCTGCACGAGGACGCGGGCTTGAACCGCCTGATCGTGAGCACGTACCAGGCCGTGTCCGGTGCCGGACTGGCCGGCGTGCAGGAGCTCGCACGAGCAGGTGCAGGCCGGAGCCAAGGACGATCTGGCGCAACTGACGTACGACGGTGCTGCCGTGGGGCTGCCAGAGCCCGCCAAGTTCCCCGGGCCGATCGCGTTCAACGTTCTGCCGCAGGCCGGCAACTTCGTCGACGACGGATCCGGGGAGACCGACGAGGAGCAGAAGCTGCGCAACGAGAGCCGCAAGATCCTCGACATCCCGGACCTGCGGGTGTCGGGCACCTGCGTGCGCGTGCCGGTGTTCACCGGGCACAGCCTGAGCATCACCGCGGAGTTCGACCGGCCGCTCACCGTGGATCGCGCCCGGCAGCTGCTGCAGGACGCGCCCGGCGTGATAGTGACCGACGTGCCCACGCCGCTGCAGGCCGCGGGCCAGGACCCCAGTTACGTCGGCCGGTTCCGGCAGGACGGCGACAACGGTCTGGTGCTCTTCGTGAGCAACGACAACTTGCGCAAGGGCGCGGCACTCAACGCCATCCAGATCGCGGAGTTGCTGGCTGCGCGGTAGCCGGGCGAGTTTTGTCGCGTTGTCGCCGTTAACGTCGGCGTGTCGCGCCTACTTCGCGACAAAACCGTCAGTGTCCTGCTCGCCGAACCGTCACCGGCACGCTCTTGAACGCCGGCGTCCTGGAGTCCGGGTCCAGGCGGGGCGTCACGAGGACATTGGCCTCCGGGTAGTACATCGCCACGCTGCCGCGGGCGATGTCCACGATCGCGGCCCGCACCTGCATCGCACCGATCTCGCTGCGGACCTCGATCAGGTCGCCCTCCCGGATCCCGGCCTCCACAGCATCGTCGACATTGAGCATCGCCACGTCGCGGGTCGTGTTACCGCGGTACAGGTCCTCCTCGTCGTACACCACCGTGTTGAACTGGCCCTCTGAACGGATCGTCATGAGCTGGAAGCCAGGAACTGCCTGTGGCACTTGCACCACGTGGAAGTTCGCGTGGCCGAAGCTGGGCTCACGGAACGTGCGGCCCTGGACGGTGAACTCGCCGTCGGTCTCGATGCGCGCGATCGACTGGTAGCCGGGCACGACGGCCGCGATCCCCTGCCGCAGCCGGGCGTGGTCCGCCAGCGTGGTCCAATCGAACCGCTCACGGCCCAGCACCCGGTCGGCCAGCGTCGCGAGCACGTCCGTCTCCGCGCGCAACTCGCCAGCCACGAACGGTTGTCCACCTTCTGACAGCCGCACGAAGTTGAACATCGATTCCTGGGTGGTGGCCTGCGCCTCCTCGTCGCGGGCCAGTACCGGCAGGATCAGCGCGGTGCGGCCGTTGCCGTGGAAGTGCCCGGGGTTGAGCTTGGTCGTCAGGCTCACGGTCGTCCCGATTCGCTGCAACGCCTGGGCGGCCCACTCCGAATCGGGGTTGCTGCCCCACAGATTCCCGCCGACCAAGACCGCCGCGTCGATGCGTCCGTCATGCGCGGCTTGCATGGAGGCAAACGTGTCCTGCCCGCCCGGCTGCACGGTCACGCCGTAGCGGCGCTCGAGTTCCTCGGCGAAGGCCTGCTTGACCTCCGGCGCGACGCCCATCGAGCCCACCCCCTGCACATTGGAGTGCCCGCGGATCGGCATCAGCCCGGCGCCGGGCCGGCCGAAGAAACCTCGCGCCAGGGCCAGGTTGCCCAGCGCCCTGATGTTGTCGGTGCCGTGCGTGTGGTGGGTCAGGCCCATCGACCACATGAAGATGCCGGAGTTTGCGGCGCTGATCGCGGCGGCTGCACGTTCGGCGTCGGCCCGGGCGATCCCGGCGGCAGCGAGCAACTCGTCCACGTCGAGGGTGGCAAGGTGGGCTCGCAACGCCTCGGCACCGTGGGTGTGATCGGCCACGAACGCCTCGTCCCAGGCAACCATCTTCAGCAGGGCGGTGAACAGCGCGATGTCGCCACCGATCCGGGGCTGCAGGTAGATGTCGCTGACCTGCGAGCCCACTGCCAGGCTGCGCGCATCCGATGGCAGCCGGAACCGCCGCAAACCCAGTTCGGACATCGGGTTAACCACGATGACCGTCCCCCCGCGGCGGCGGAGGTTGATCAACTGGGTGACCAGTCGCGGGTGGTTGCTCGCCGGGTTCGCGCCCGCAACGAGCACCAGGTCCGAGGTACCGAGGTCATCGAGCGTGACCGACGCGGTGCCGCTTCCGTAGATCTCCGTGAGCGCGACCGACGACGCGTTGTGGCAGTAGAAGGAGCAGTTGTGCACGTTCGGGCTGCCGTAGGCGCGCGCCGCGAGCTGCATGAGGAACGCGCTCTCATTGCCTGAGCGGCCGCTCGCGTACCAGAACGTGCGGTCCGGCGACGTGTCCCGCAGCGCCCCGGCGGCCAGGTCGAGGGCCGCCTCCCAGCCGATCCGGCGGAACCGGTCCCCGTCCAGCACGATCGGGAAGGCGAGGCGCCCCAGGTTCTCCGCCTCCCGGCTGCTCAGGCGGCGCAGCGCGGTGAGATCGTTCGCGGCGAAGAACGACTCGGGGATCGCCGGCTGCATGTCGGCGGTCTGCGCCTGCACCGACTTCTTGCACACCTCCGGGAAGTGTCCCGCCTCGTTGACCATCCCGCCGTTCTGGCCGCCCATGCCCAGGGCGCAGGTCTTGCACGTGTTCTTGCTGCGCAGACGCTGCAACGTTTGCGTGAACTCACCAGTTCCCCAGGCCTTGCCGAGCACGTAGCGGATGGCGGGCAATCCACCGGCGGCCTTGACTCGAGGGTGCGCCATTCGGAAAGGGTACTTCGGTGGCCAAGGGGCAGACGCCGAACGCCTGCAGGGGGCAGAATTCGATCATGGGACTGCGAGATCGGATGCAAGAACGGCGCGCTGAGAACCAGGGCATCACCGTCTACCAGATGCGACAGAAGCTGCTCAGCATCGGTGACGACTTCTGGATCGAGGACAACCACGGCAACCGCTGCTTCAAGGTCAACGGCAAGGCGGTGCGGGTGCGCGACACGATGATCTTCGAGGATGCCAACGGCACAGAGCTCTTCAAGATCCAGGAACGCATGCTGCGGGTGCGCGACACTATGGAGATCGAGAACGCCGGCGGCAGTAACGCTGCCACTGTCAAGAAGGCGATGATCTCGCCGCTGCGGGAGCGCTGGCACGTCGAGGTCGCGGGCGGTTCCGACATCAAGGTGCAGGGCAACATCGTCGATCACGAATACACGCTGGAGGCCAACGGCGACAAGGTCGCGGAGGTGTCCAAGCGGTGGTTGCGGGTGGCCGACACCTATGGCGTCGAGGTGCAGCCGGGCCAGAACGCCGCCCTGGTGCTGGCCATCGTCGCCGTGGTCGACTCGATGGCCCACCCCGATCGTTGATCAGTTGGCGCCCACGATGACTGGACCGGCAAGGATCGGGCAGTCGTTGAGCAGGAGGTGATCGCGTGTCGGAAGCCGTGCATTGGGAGGGCATCCATTCCTCGCGGGACATGAACACGGTGAGTTGGTGGCAGGAGGCACACCAGGTCTGGGCCGATCTGATCGTGGATCTGCACATGGTCCCGGAGGCGCCGATCGTCGACATCGGGGCGGGCTCGTCGATGATGGTGGACGCGCTGCTGGCGCACGGGTTCACCAATCTGACCGCCATGGACATCTCCACCGCGGCCCTTGCCCGGACTCGTCGGCGCGTTGGCACAGCTGTCGACCTCGTGGTCGCCGATGTCCGCGACTACGTCACAGACGTGCCCGTGGCCTTATGGCATGACCGGGCCGTTTTCCACTTCCTGGTCGAGGAGGCCGATCGCACTAAGTACCGGCACAACCTGCACGAGTCGCTGGCGGCCGGTGGGCACGCCATCATTGCCACGTTCGCTCCGGACGGTCCCCAGATGTGCAGCGGGCTGCCCGCTCAGCGGTACTCCGCGGAGGAACTGGCCGACGTGCTCGACCTGCGACTGGAGAAGAGCGAGCAGCGCGAACACGTGACGCCGTCGGGGAAGACGCAGCCGTTCACGATCGCCGTTCTCGCACACTGACGGGGTCGCCCACGGACAGCGTCCCAGTGCCTGTGTGGACGAGATTCTGGCCGAACTGCACGCCGCCCTTGACCTTGCGGAACTGACCCAGCGTGCGCAGGGGTTCGCCGTCGCCCCGGACGCCGGTGGCCTGGTCTACCCGGGTGATGGCACAGCGCAGGCAGGGCTTGACCACATCGGCCCCGACGGTGCCCAACTCCACGTGCAGCCACTCGTCCTCCTCGAACGGCCCGGAACCGGCGACCACGATGTTGGGCCGGAACCGGTTCATCGGCAGCGGCTGCTCAAGCCGCTCGTTCAAGGCGGCCAGTGATGCCTCGCCGATCAGCAGCAGCGGGTAACCGTCGGCGAACGCGATGCCGGAAGCGCCATCGTCGCTGCGCCGCCCGAGTGCCGGGCCGGCCATGACCAGCCGGCATGAGCGGCCCAGGAACGCGCTCAGCAGTTCGGCCACCTCGTCCCCGCAGTCCGCAGCACGTCCTTCGTAACCCCAGACCTCGATGTCGACGGAACGCGCCCGGGAGGGCTGCGGCCGCGCCCAGTGGCGTTCGCACGACCAGTGGCTCGCCCAGTTCCGCCGCGACCAGCGCCAGTTTGGGTAGTTCCCGCTGGGTGAGGAAGGCGCCGGCATCATCGACGACCATGTACTCCCGGTCATGCCGCAGGCCGCGGTCGTCGAGCTCCCAGGAGGCCACGGACAGCGCAGCGCCGGATTTGATCGGGTAGAGGAACAGGCCGCTGATGTGCACCTGACCGATCCTCCTACAGAAGTCTGGATAGGGGCCAGATGTGACCCGCTTTCACACGTTTGTTCGGGTCCCCAACACAAAGCGGTGGATCCGGGTCACATCTGGCCCGCTTTCACCGTTCTGGACGCTCAGCGGTCAACCAGCGTGCGCCAGATCCAGGAAGCACCGACCCGCTGGCCGCGCAGCACGTACTCGGCCGCGGCCGGCACGCATAAGGTCGTGTCCAGGTTGCGGCGGTCGTATCCCAGTCCGGCGAGCAGCACCCGATCGTCGGGCTGCAGAACCAGATCACCTTCGGGAGCGGGCAGCGAGGTGCCGTCACGGCGGACAAGCAGCGGCACCGCGTCCAACGGCCGGGAGCGGTCCTGCGGGTCCTTGAGCAAGTCGCCCAATCGCAGTTCACCGGCCAAATGGTGGGTCAGGGCCGGGGCGCCATCCGGCGTGAGGTCGATGGTCCACACGTCGGGTCGCTGCGGCCCGCAGGTCGCCATGATCCGGTCCAGCAGCGGCTGTGCCCACTCGTCGTCGCGGCGCTGCGCGTGCTGGACGAAGGCCCACAACATCGGATCGCTGATGCGCGCCAGGACCTCTGTGGCCACCAGCCGGGTCGGCAGCAGGGTGGAGTCGATGCGCAGTGCGTCGAACAGCGGGCGGTTCGCCGGATCGTTCTGCCGGGCAATCGTGAAGATCGAGGGGTTGCGACGGCTGGCCGCGACGATCAGCGACAGGTTGGTGGTGTCGTTGTCGGTGGCCGCAGCGAACGCCACAACCGTGCCCAGACCGGCGTTGTCCAGCGTGCGCGGATCTGTGGCGTCGGCGCGGATCACGTGGATCCCCTCCGGCAGTTCCTCCGGCGCATCGGGGTCGATCACGGTCACGGGCACGCCATGCCGGAGCAGGTCGGCTGCCAGGTGCGCTCCAAACCTGCCGTAGCCCGCGATGATCCAGCGCCCGTGGTTCGGCACTGCCATGCGAGCGGGCACGGGCGTTCCTGGCGAGGAGGTGAGCCAGGAGGTGAGCTGGTAGGCGACTGGAGCTCGCACTGCGACCAGCAGTTCGTCCCCGAACAGGTTGAACGGGTCGACGATGATCGGGGAGCCGAACGCCTCCATCCGGGCGATGAGCGTGTCGTCCATGGTGCGGCAGACGACCGGGATCTCGGGGCGCAACAAGGCGGCCCCCATCGCGATCGCCAGGTTGGCCTCGTCGTCATTGGTCAGGGCGATCACCCCGGCGCAGTGCGGGTTGTCAAGGCCCGCGCGGCGCAGTTCGTTGGGATTGCTCGCGTCGGCGCACAACCCCGGGACATCGGAGCGAAACGCTGCGAGATCGAGCGCGTCGATGCGGGTCGGTTCCAGGTCGAGTACGACCATCCGGCGATCGATCCGGTCGAGGCTGCGAGCGACGACCTCACCCGCCTGCCCGAAGCCGGCCACGATCAGGAACGGCTCGCGCAACCCCCGCACCTTGCGCTCGAAGCGCTGCAGGTTCAGCGCCTCCCGGAACCCGCGGTCCTGCAGCAGTGCCAGCACCGAGCCGATGGCGTAGGCCCACGCGACCACCGACAGGTAGATCGTGACGATCACCCACATGCGCTGCGGCGTGCTGAACGGGTAAGGGATCTCCCCGAACCCGATCGTGGTCGCCGTGTAGGACATGAAGTAGAACGCTTCGAACGGGTCCATATGCCAGACCCGGCCGTCGACCACTTGGCCGGGCACCAGCGTGAGGCCGAGGATGCTGACGGCGAAGAGGCTGATCAGCACGATCAGCGGAGCCCGCATCTTGCGCAACGCCAAGAAGATCGCCGTCGTGCTGGGTCCTTCGGCGAAGACCCGGCGAGGCGTGGAAGTGGGGCACGGCTACTGCCTGCGGAACGAGACGGTCTCCACGACCAGCAGCGTCACCGAGATGATGTTGGCGAACAGCGCGCCGCCGGACAGCGAGACAACACTGGAGATCTGCTCAGGGGTCAGGGCCGCGCCGTCAGCGAGGTTGTTGTAGTACGCCCACAGACCGCCGGCGGCCACCAGTTGCAGCGTCGCCACGAGGCTGGTGGCCAAGTGCACTGCGCCGATCTGGGTCCGGTCGCCGAACTTCATGACGAGTGCGATCAGGTTGATCACCACGGCGGAATAGAGCTCGAAAGCGTTGTGAACACCCGGGTTGTCGATGGGTCCGATGAAGAAGCCGAAGTTCAGCGTCGCCGCGAGCACGACGAAGAAGCCGAACACCACCTTCTCGAAGTTCACGCTGGCGAGTGTAGGCGTTCGCGGGATCGAAGGCGCACCGTGTGGGAAGGGCGAGCGCGACCGCCCCTCAGGGAAGCAGCGCCTCGATGCCGTCCAGGACCAGGTCCAGTCCAGGCTCGAACTCCCGGTCGAAGCTGTACCCCGCGGCGAGCACGACGTGCTCGGCGAACCACGCCATGTTCGGCCAGGCGGCCAGCGCCGCACCGAACGGTTCCTCGCTGACCATGTCCGCGGCTTCGGGGCCGCTGTCGAAGGGCAGGTTGGACTCCTGGAGCACGAAGCCGTAGACGAAGGCGTCCAGGACCGCGTAGGCGTGCGCGACCTGGCGCGGTCCGAACCCGCCGGCCCGCAGGCACGCGATGTTGGCGTCGTGGTAGGTCAGCGTCGCGGGCCCGGGCACGCGTCGTGACTCCATCAGCGGCAGCGCCCAGGGGTGCCGGCGAAGGACTGAGCGGACCGACATCGAACGCAGCCGGAGCTGCGTGCGCCAATCCTTGGTGGCGTCCGGCAGCACGATCTCGCCATAGACCCGGTCGACCAACGCGTCGAGCAGGAGGTCCTTGCTCGCGAAGTGGTGGTACAGCGACATCGCCTCGACCCCGAGTTCTCGCGCGAGCCCGCGCATCGTGAGGCCCTCGAGCCCTTGACTGTCGGCGACGGCCAGGGCCGCAGTGACGACCGAGTCGGGTGTGAGCTTGTGCGGCGGCATGGAACTCCTGCTGGTTGCTTTCCTTACAGCGTAATGGTACGTTTCGGGAAGTAAACCTTACGTCGTACGAATAGGAACTCCGATGACTCACCCGGACCCCGCGCTTGAACCGACCCAGACACTGCCGGCCACGATGCGCGCGGCCTCCCGCTTCGCCTATGGGTCGGCAGCGCAGATCGAGGTCGCCGTCGTGGACCGCCCGGAACCCGGACCCGGCGAGGTTCTCGTGAAGGTGGCGGCAGCCGGGCTGGACCGCGCGACCCTGCATCTTCTGGAGGGCAAGCCCTACGTGGCACGCCTGGCCCTCGGGGTGCGTCGGCCGCGCCGCAGCATCCTCGGTCAGCAGGTGGCCGGCGTGGTCGCAGCGGTGGGCGCCGGCGTCAGCAGCTTCGCGGTCGGCGATCGCGTGTTCGGCACGGCCGCCGGCTCCTTCGCGGAGTACGCCGTGGCCAAGGCTTCGACGCTCGCGCGGACACCGGCCGGGATCAGCGACGCCGCGGCAGCGACGTTCGGGGTCTCCGGGCTCACCGCGCACGAGGCGGTGCATCGCGGCCGTGTGCGGTCCGGCCAGCAGGTTCTCGTGCTCGGCGCATCGGGGGCGGTGGGGACGTACGCCGTGCAACTGGCCGCCGTTTCCGGCGCACACGTGACCGGTGTGTGCAGCGCACGCGAAACTCGACTTCGTGCAGAGCCTGGGTGCCGAGCGCGTGCGTCGACTACCGGACGACCTCGCTGCCAGACATGGGTGCGACCCTTCGACCTGATCATCGACATCGCGGGCAATCGCCGGCTGCGCGACCTGCGCTTGGCGTTGTCACCAGCCGGTGCGCTCGTGATCGTCGGCGGCGAGGGCGGCGGACCATTCCTCGGTGGCATCCACCGCAACCTCATCGCCGGCGTGACGAACCCCTTCACCAAACAGCGCTTGGAGTGGTTCGTCTCAACGCCAACGACGCGACAAGTGCGCCGAGTTCGCCGATCTCGTGGCCGCGCATTCCATTCAAACCCCGGTCGACCGGCTGGTGGGCCTGGAGGGGCTGCGGGACGGCGTCGAGGCGATGCAGCGCGGAGACCTCCGCGGCCACGTGATCGTGCAGCCCTGACCCTTGGGCAGGACCACCTGGGGCCTGCGCCCAGGTGGTCAGTGATGCGATCAGGCACCTGCCCGATGGGCTAATGCGCTGCGGCGTGTTGACGCTCTGCAGCTCGGAGTTCGCTGCGGTTCGACAACATCGCGATGCCGAGCCAGGCGAACCACACGATCGAGATGAGTCCGAACGCAATAATCCGACCCGCCCGAAACGACAGACTCTGACCCGGGAGCGGGTGCTGCGTGCCGCACTGGCGCTGGCTGACGAGCGAGGCATCGATGCCCTGAGCATGCGCGAGCTCGGCCGGCGCCTTGGCGTGGATGCGATGTCGCTGTACAACCACGTCGAGAACAAGGACGACCTGCTCGACGGCATCGTCGACCTCATGGTCGGCGAGATCGACCTGCCCGCAGGTGAGGACGACTGGACGTCGGCGTCCCCAGAACTCGACCAGAAACGTCGCGGCATCGAGTTCGAAGGATTCCCATACTTTGAAGCTGGTGGCTCGCACTCTGACAGTCTGCCGAGAGTCGCCCAGGCACTCCCGCCACTGCACAACAGCCATTCACGACGCGGGTCCAGTGAACGTTCGCGTGCGGTCGGAATTCCTCGCTCCTTATGGCTTCCGCCCTTTCGGTAGGCCCCCTTCCCAGGTCGCCAGTGCATTGGGGCGTGTGAATTGCTGCCGCCGGTTCTGCCATAACGACCTCGATGACTGCACTCGAGGCCTGTGAATTCTCGTCGGCGGTTATGTCAGACCCTCGTCGTACGTTTGTTTCAAGGACGGGGGCCCTTCTTCTTCTGGATCGGGGGTGGTGTGTCGTGTCGTTGGAGATCAGTCCGTTGGCGATGCGCCGTGCCCGGATCCGGGAGAGCCTGCCGACTGAGCATCCGGCGATCCTGGACCAGATCGAGCGCCTTGATCGAGCAGGTGCCCGCGGCTGCCGATCTGGGGTTGGACGAGCTGGTCGGTTCGATCGGGGGTGCTGGGCAGGATCGCCAACCGGATCGACGCGGTGCTGACTGAGATCGCCGCCGAGGCGGATAACCGTAAGGCCTCGCAGGTGTTCTGCGCCGGCACCACCGGGACGATGGTCGCGGCGGCGTTGAACACCAACGGCCCGGTCGGCTCCGGGATGGTCAGTACCGGGCATGCCCTGGCCGGACATGCCCCATGTCGCGCAGGCGTTCACGGCCGGGCGGATCGGTACCAGGCAGGTGTTGGCGTTGCAGCATGCCGCCTCCCGGATCGAGGACTTCGGCGTCCATGAGAAGCACCTGGTGCAGGTCGCTGAGCGGGTCGACCCCAAAGAGCTGCGCCGGCTGCTGGACGTGCTGATCACCCAGTCCATCCCCGAGCACGCCGACCTCGAGTTGGACAGACAGCACAGCAAGCGGGGGGTGTCGCTGAATGAGCGCCAGGACGGCATGTGGAAACTCGACGGGCTGCTGGATGCGATCGCCGGGAACAAGCTCAACGACCTGCTGCAACCGTTGATGGCCAAAGACAGTGCCGATGACCCCCGCGGCCCCAAGCAGCGCCGCGCCGACGCCCTGGATGATGTGGTCAGCCTGGCGCGGGCCAGCCGCAGCCCGTTGGGGGTGTCCGGGCTGAGCGTGCTGGTCGACATCGACACCCTGCCCGACGGTGCGAAAGCCGCGCTGGAAGACGGCCGGCTGCTCGGCCCGGACGGCTTCGACCTGCTGTCCTGCACCGTGGCCATGAGTGTGATCTTCGGGCTGAAACGGCCCAAAGGCTTCGAACCCCTGCACCTGACCCGCACTTCTAGGCGGGCCTCCAAAGCCCAATGGGACGCGCTGAAGGCCCGGGACAAAGGCTGCGTGCGCTGCGGGAAACCACCCCGCTACACCCAAGCCCACCACATCATCCACTGGAAAGACGGCGGCCTCACCGACATCACAAACCTGGTCCTGCTGTGCGCCAGATGCCACCACGACCTACACCTCGGCTACTTCAACGTGACCATGGGCGACGACGGCATCCCGATCCTGATCCAAGGCCGCGGACCACCCGGCAAACGTGTGGGCTGAACACCCGCAGTCGATCGGTAGACCTGTGGCAAGGACTCAAGCGTGAGGTCGCGCCTGGGCATCTATGCGCAACAACGTCCCCCGTTCGAAGTGCCGGCGCTCACCGGCGGTCAAGCGAGTTCCGGCCACCATCCCCGAGACGGCATCAGCTTGTTCGTCACCCGGCGCGAGTTGCAGCAGTGCCACTCCACCGGGCAGCAAGTGCCTGAGGATGGCCGTCAGGCATTCCCGGGTCACCGTCAGACCGTCCGGACCACCGTCGATCGCGCGCACAGGATCCTGCGGAAACTGCTTGGTCTGTTCATGCGGCACCCACGGGGGATCGGCGATGATCAGCGCGAACCGCTCGTGTGCGCCCAGGACGTGTGCCGGCCGCCCAGTCCGGCAGTCGACCCGCAAGCCGGCAGCCCGGGCGTTGCGCGCGGTGTACTCGGCGGCCGCCGGGTTTACGTCGACGCAGACGAGGCCCCTGCGGGAGTGGGCCATCGCCAACAAGCCGATCTGGCCCGCGCCGCTACACAGTTCCAGAACGTCGCCAGGGGGCAGGTCCGGCAACAGCGAGGCTGCCCACCGGGACTGTGCCTGCGTCCATGGCCGGGGGCTCAGCAACCGGGAGTCGAACGTGATCTGCAGGCCGCCGAACTCGACAGTGGTCATTTCGGGATGACCTTGTGGGTGCCGTCGCACCATGGCTGCCGAGACGACTTTCCGCAGGTGCACACAGCCACCACCGGCCGGGTCACCGGGTGTTCCTCCCCCTGGTCGTCACGCACACTCTGCGCGCCGCGCAGCAGTAGCGGACCGCCCGGACATTGCTTGGCGATCACCGGGCCGTTCATGACGCCACTCCCTGCGACCACCGCTCGAGCAACCAGGTCCCCACCAGGCCGTCAAGGTACAGACATGCCGCGGCACCGAACAACACGTCCTCGCGCAGGCTGGGATCTTCGGTGACCAGCGCGGTACAGATGTCGCGAGCGGCGATTTGTTCGTGGACGGCGTCGGCCTCGACGTGCTCGTCGAAATACACGGCCGCCGCCGGCGGAAAATGCAGGCGAGCGAGCCCGATCGAGATCTTGCGGCAGGGCAGTGAACTCGTCGCCTCGAACGCCGCGAGATGGCCCATCGCCGCACCCCGGAGCCGGCGGTTGAGCGAAAACAGCGACATCACGTTCGCACAGGCCAGGCTCACGGCACTGACGTCGTTTATGTAGGCCCCATACCGCGAGTTCAGACCGACGGCCCGTAAGGCGTCGGCGTACAACGTGGAATGCAGCCGTGTCGTGCGGCCAGCGCCGTACTCGTCGTACTGCAACTCCGCCAGGGCAACTTTGGCCTGGCCGTCGAGCCGGGCCAGCACGAAACTCTGCGGATCGGACTCCTTGAGTTGCTGAACACTGCGTTCACGCAAGTAGTCCCGCATCTGTTCACGGGTAGCCTTGCGCTGCAGGAACGACGCCACGCCAGGACCGTTGTCGGCCTGGGCCATGTCGAGCAGAACCTGCCCGATGTCGCCGCTGGTCTGGCCTGACACCACCTCCTCGAGGGTCACGCGAAGGGCGTTCTCGTAGGCGGTTTCCAGCGTGCGTCGCAGGCCGATCAGGATCGGGTCCCATTCCCGGTCCGGGACATCACGGAAGCCGCGGTAGTGCAGTTCGTAGAGCATCCACAACGCCAGCTGCACGTCATCGTCCTCGATAGACCATCCCCTCCGGCAGCGGTGGTGGATCCCCGGCGGCACCCTCTCGCAACGCGTGCACCACCCACGCGCTCACCGGCCCGCGCGCGACCGGTACCTCGGCTGCCATGAAGTGCTCAGTACCCAGATCGTGAATCACTAAGCGGCGCGCGGGACGTGAGGGCCGCCACGACGGACGGCTCACCCGCCCGGATCCGGGTAGATTCGAGTACCACCGATCCCGATCAGCGGACGGTGTTGCCGAGGAGAACGACGAGAGGACGAGGTATGCCTGACGAGGACGAGACCGCTACGCACGGACCGGCCGACGGCGGCGCGGGCACAGGGCACGACGGCGGGGCTGACGGTGGCGCGGACGGCGGTGCCGACGGCGGTGCAGACGGCGGTGCCGACGGCGGCGCTGACGGTGGCGCCGACGGTGGCGCCGATGGTGGCGCCGATGGCGGTGCCGACGGCGGCGCGGACGGTGGGGCCGACGGCACCGCGTGAGTGACGCAACGCAGAGCGGGCTCCAGCCAGGAACCTCAGCCCTGCACCGACTGTGTACGGCCACGCCCGACGAGTTCGCCCGCGAAGTGTGGGCGCGTCGGGCGTGGCTGTCACGGGCGGCCGACCTACCCGGCGACGTCGCGGACGTGTTCTCGCGTAGCGCTGCCGATGAGTTGCTGAGCAGCCACGGCCTACGCACGCCCTTCTTGCGCATGGCCAAGGACGGCAAGGTCATCCCGACCAGCCGTTTCACAGGACCCGGCGGCGCGGGCGCGATGGTCGCGGACCAGATCCACGACGAGGCCGTACTGGGGCTGTTCAGTGACGGTGCAACGGTCGTGTTGCAGGGTCTGCATCGAACCTGGCAGCCCGTGTCAGTCCTAGCGGCGGGCCTGGCCGCCGACCTAGGGCATCCGGTGCAGGTCAACAGCTACATCACCCCGCCGCAGTCGCAGGGCTTCGCCCCGCACTACGACACCCACGACGTCTTCGTGCTCCAGATCGAGGGGCGCAAGCACTGGCGGATCCATGAGCCGGTGCTGGCCCAGCCACTGCCGGACGAACCCTGGGACACCGTGGCCGATCAAGTGGCGCAACGAGCAGCGGAACCCCCGGTGCTCGACGTGACGCTGCAGCCCGGCGACTGCCTCTACCTGCCGCGCGGCTTTCTGCATGCGGCCACAGCGCTGGGCGAAACCAGCATCCACCTGACGTTCGGCATCCACACAACCACCGAGCGCGACGTCGTCCGCGCGCTCGCGGACGGTCTCGTGCAGGCCTCGTGGCGCGCCTCCATGCCGGTCGGGTGGGAACCTTCCGAGGACTCCTTGACGGCTCTGCGGGATCGGGCCGTGGCGGCCTTGGCGGCACTGGATCTCACCGCGGTGGCCACGCAGCTGGGTGCAGACAGAGCGCGCAAACAACGACCCGAGCCGCTCTCCCCACTCGCGCAGGCACAGATCGCGGCGGACCTCTCGCAGGACACCAGCATCCGGCTGCGGCGTGGGATTGCCGCCCGGTTGGCAAATTCTGCCGTGGTGTTCAGCACCGGATCGATCACCATCAGCGAGGATGAGCGGGAAGCCGTTTCACTACTACTGAAGGGTCAGGAGGTTCGTGTGGGCGAACTGCCGCTGGCCGAACCTGCCGCGCTGGACCTCGCCGCGCGTCTTCTGCGCTCGGGCGCGGTCGTGCCGGGCGCGGAGGCGTGACCGCCGCCGGCTTCCGCTGCTCATCGGCCGCCCGGGAGCGGGGCGACAGCATGCTGGCCACCGCACCTCCGGCACGGCGTTGGTTGCTCCTGGAGCGGGAAGGCGCCTGGCCTACGCACGCCTTGAGCGTTTTCCCCAAGTCGCAGGCCCATGCCCTGTCGGAGAAGGCCGCGCGGGCCGGCGCCCGGATTTCCCTGATCCGCCGGCCGCGACGGCACCCTGCCAGTCACGGGCCGTTCACGTGGGCGGTCGCCGACGTGCAGCGCGGGCAGGAGGGCATCCGCTGGCACACCGCGTACACCATCGAGGAAGTGCTGGATACGCCATGGGAGGTGACCTCCGGCGAGGGTGACCCCGTCGCGCTGGTCTGCAGTCACAGCCGGCACGACGTCTGTTGCGCGCTTCGCGGCCGGCCCGTCGCCGCAGCTTTGGAACCGGTGTGGCCGGGGCGGGTGTGGGAGTGCTCGCACCTAGGCGGCGACCGGTTCGCCGCGACGATGGTCGTGCTGCCCACCGGCCTGTGCTACGGGCGGCTCGATGAGTCGAACGCAGCTGCGGTGCTCGCCGCTTTCGACCGCGGCCAGGTGGTTCCGGACCTACTGCGTGGCCGATGTGCGGACCCGCGCGAAGCCCAGGCAGCGGCCGCGATCGGATGGCAGCAAGGGCTTGCTGCCCCCTGCGTCGATGCATTGGTGCCCGCGGGTCCCGCCACGCACGCGGGCGGTATCACGACGGTGGCATTCTCGGCACCGGACCTGCGGATCAGTTACCGCGAGACCGAGGTGGAATTGGGTACCCCGAGCACCTGTCGGGCCCATGGGATAGGCCACGGCCGGGAGTACACGTTCGTTGGGGTGCAGCGCCGCTAGCGAGGCACTGTGACGGGCCGTCAGTCGCCGCGGACAGTCGTCAGCAGAAACGCGCTGTCGTCCAGCGCCCGCACACTGTGCCGCTTCTGCGGGACGACAATCAGGTTCCCGGACCGGCACTCCCAAACATCGTCCCCGGAGACCAGTTCAATGCGGCCGAGCAGCACCTGCACAGTAGCCTCGCCCGGGTTCTCGTGCTCGCTGAGTTCAGTACCGGCGACCAGCGCCACGATCGTGTGGGACAGCCGCGCACTCTTGTAGACCGTCGCGGCACTGCGCCCGGAACCGTTGGTGCGGGCATTGCGCAACTGCGTCTGCGCAACTGTCAGCATGGCCACTCCTCACGACAATGCCATCCCCGTTCCGATCACGACCAGCGTAGACACCACGATCTCCACGGCGCCTACGACAGCAGGCCGAGTCCCGGAGGGAACCAGGAACGCCCTGATGGCGGCGGCACCGAAGGGCAGCAGCAACCACGGTGACACAAACGCTGTACCCATCGAAGCCGTGTTGTAGACACGCGACGCCAGGGCCCAGCGCGGATTGTCAGCTTCGCGGATAAGGGACTTCACATGCAGCACGGAGCCGGTGAAGAACACTAGGCAGACAAAGGCGGCCAGCCAGGCATCGGAGGGCGGCCAGGCATCGTGCACGATTCCGTAGAACAACGGCACGGCAAGGGCGGCCTGCGTCACCAGCAGCAGGTCGTTGCTCGCCCCCCGCTCCTGCCCGATCCGGCTCAGCCACACGCTCACGCCCCACAGCACAATCAGCGCCACCCCGACGGCGAGCAGCCAGGGACGCATGACCACCAGCACGAGGCTCGGAATAGCGGCGAGCACGATCCACGGCCGGGCGTAGCCCAACTCCCGGCGAGCCAGCCGCGACCAGGTGCCCCGCCGCCAGCGGATCACCACCGCGCGACCGAGGTAGTAACTCGCCGGGTAGGCCAGGATCCACGCTGCGGAGAACACCAGGCCGAGCCAGGACCAGCCGGCGACCATGAAGCCGAGGATCAAGGGGACTAGCAGGAACGCCCAGGCTCCGTGCTGGTTGGGGATCGCGAGCCGCGCCGTGCGGGATGTGGTCGACGTGCTCATATGGCCGTCGCCCGGCGCTGGGCGCTGGTCTGCAAACGCGACAGAGCAGCGCCGGCGCGCCCAGGCGTCCCACTCAGAGCGCGCGGCCTTACGGGAGTCCGCCACGGCCCCCGAGCCCTGGCCGGGCGACGGCTTGTTATCGCTATAGCCGCACAGCCGGGCAATAGACCAGAAGTCATCCGATCCGTTCCCAGCCGCGGCGAGGTGTCCGGTTACCGACCCCGTGCTCCCCCCGGTCCCGGTAGACGATGTACGGGCGGAACACGTAGCCGACCGGCGCACTGAACGCGTGCACGAGCCGGGTGAACGGCCACACGATGAACAGCGCCATGCCGGCCAGCTGCGTGGATCCTGGAACGCCAACGGGACGTCGACCATCAGATCCGCCCTGCGGGTTCAGCAGGAAGATCGAGCGGAACCACACCGACACGTCCTCGCGATAGTTGTGCTCCTCGCCCAGCAGACCCGCGCCGCTCATGGTGGCAACGCAGCCCCAGGCACGATCGCCGCCGTCAGGAAGATGTACATCACCTTGTCGTTCTTCGTCGTGGCCGCGAAGACCGGCCCGACTGTACGGCGCCGGTAGATCAGCATCACGATGCCGAACAACGTCGCAGCCCCGGCGAATGCGCCCAGCGTGATGGCGAAGAAGTGATACGTGACTCTGCGAAACGCCGACGGCCGTCGGTCCAGGCCTCGGGAATCAGCAGACCCATGATGTGTCCGCCGACCACCGCCAGGATGCCGAAGTGGAAGATCGGGCTGACGCGACCCGGATGAGTGTCTTCTCGTAGAGCTGGCTGGAGCGCGTGGTCCAGCCGAAGCTGGTCGTAGCGGTAGCGCCAGATGAGTCCGACCACGAACACCGCGATGGTGACGTAGGGCAGAACGTCCCACAACAGAATGTCGGTAGTGCTCATCGCCGGATTCCTTCCATAGGCCGATCGTGTAGGGCTCGAGGCCGACGAGTTCCTGCGGCGGCCCGGCCGTGGCCAATCGCCGCCATCCGTTCGGCGATCTCCGGGCGTCATCTCCGGCAAGCGTGGTCTCCACCGCCTGCAGCACCAGGGCGTAGGGCGAGCCCATGGATTCCAGCGCCGAGCGCAGCAAGCCGATCGGCCCGCGGTGCTCGGCAAGTAGCGCGTCGCCGGTCAACGGATCCCCGATCGCGGCGAACTCCAGGACGACGGCGAGGTGGTCGGCGCAGTTCGGCGTCACCGGGGTCGAAACCGGCGGCCAGGTAGGCCTGCTTGAAGTGCAGGATCGCCATGCCGCGATTGCGGGTGTCGCCGTGGGTCCAGTAGGTGAGGTACGGGCAGGCCTTGCGCTTCATGTCGAACGTCTGCACGTACTCCTTGGCCAGCTCCAGCGGGTCCTGGGCGGACATCCAGGCCAGGAAGTCCGTCAGCGGCTGCGTGGCTTCCGCCGGCAGGTCCTGGATAGCCGAGCGGATGTCCGGTACGCGCTTCGCCAGGGCCTCGTCGGGATACCAGAGCAGCCAGGAGCAGGCCAGCCGGGTGACCGCCATGTCGTGCGGGGTCATCGCGCCTGCTCCGCGTCATCGGCCCGGACAGGCGCTTGGTCGGCGGGGTGGGAATCGGCGCGTTGCGGGAAGCTCGGCATGCCCAGGGGCACCCCGCGGCCGTCCCAGTTCAGCAGGTTCACCTTGGCCGGCGCATCGGATTCGACGATGCCCTCGGTGGTCTGCCGAACGGCCAGCGCGTGGAACGTCTCCACCGCGACCGGGGCGGGCCGCCCGGAGGCCTCCCCGAACGGGCCCTGCCGGTAGGCGTCACCGCTGCCGGCATAGTCCACCGCGCACGCGAGTTCCTCGAGGTTCTCGGCGGTTTCGGTGTGCGCCTTGGGCACCACGTAGCGGTCCTCGTACTTCGCGATGGCCAGCAGCCGGTAGAGGGCGAACATCTCCTCCTCGGTGTAACCCACCGCCTCCGGAATGCTGGGGTCGGTCGGGTTGCCGAGGTTGCTGTCGCGCATGAACGACCGCATCGCCGCGAGCACGCCGAGCACCCGCTTGACCGGCACGACATCGCCGGCCGTGAACAGTTCCGCGAGGTACTCGATGGGGATGCGCAGCGCGTTGATGGCGCCGAACAGGTTGCCGGCGTCCTCCCCGTCGTTGCCGGTCTCACGCAGCGCGTCGACCACCGGCGACAGCGGCGGGATGTACCAGACCATCGGCATGGTGCGGTACTCCGGGTGCAGTGGCAGCGCGACCTTGTACTTCTTCGCCAGCGCGTAGACCGGGGACTTGCGCGCCGCATCGATCCAGTCCGCCGGGATGCCGTCACGCATGGCCTGCGTCGACGACCTGCGGGTCGTTGGGGTCCAGCAGCAGGTCGAGCTGCGCGGCGTAGAGGTCCTGGTCGTTCTCGGTTGCGGCAGCCTCGGCGACGCGATCGGCGTCGTAGAGGAACAGCCCGATGTAGCGCAGCCGGCCCACGCAGGTCTCCGAGCACACCGTGGGCAGCCCGACCTCGATCCGCGGGTAGCACAGCGTGCACTTCTCGGCCTTGCCCGTGCGGTGGTTGAAGTAGACCTTCTTGTAGGGGCAGCCGGTGACGCACATGCGCCAGCCGCGGCAGGCGTCCTGGTCGACCAGCACGATGCCGTCCTCGCTGCGCTTGTACATCGCGCCGGACGGGCAGCTGACGCGACACATGACGGGTTGAGGCAGTGCTCGCAGATCCGCGGCAGGTAGAACATGAACGCCTTCTCGAACTCCAGCTTCACGCGGTCGCCGACGTCCTCTTTGACCTTTTTGAGGATCGGGTCCTGACGGCGCCAGTTCCGGGCCGCCGGCCGAGGTCGTCGTCCCAGTTCGCCGACCATTCGATCTTCATCGGCTTGCCCGTGATCAGCGACTTCGGCCGGGCGACCGGGGTGTGCTCGCCGAGCGGGGCCGTGATCAGAGTTGTCGTACTCGTAGGTCCACGGCTCGTAGTAGTCGTTGAGCTCCGGCAGCTTGGGGTTCGTGAAGATGGTGCGTCAGCCGGTGCCAGCCGGCTGCCGCCACGCAGCTTGAGCTTGCCCACGCTTCGTACGGACCCAGCCGCCCTTCCACGTCTCCTGGTCCTCGTACGTGCGCGGGTAGCCCTGGCCGGGCCGGGTCTCGACGTTGTTGAACCACACGTACTCGACGCCGGCGCGGTTGGTCCACGCCTGCTTGCACGTGACCGAGCAGGTGTGGCACCCGATGCACTTGTCGAGGTTCATCACCATGCCCATCTGGGCCATCACACGCACGTCAGTGCCCCCTCGGTGGTCGAGTAGCGTGAGCGACGAAGGAGCGAACACATTATCGAGACCCATCAGTACTGCACCTCCTGGCTGCGACGCCGGATCACGGTGACCTCGTCGCGCTGGTTGCCCGTCGGGCCGAGGTAGTTCATGAAGAACGACAGTTGCGCGTAGCCGCCGACGACGTGCGTCGGCTTGATCATCAACCGGGTCAGCGAGTTGTGGATGCCGCCGCGCAGGCCTGAGGTCTCGGTGCGTCGGGACGTCCACCGCCCGGTCCTTGGCGTGGTACATGTACACCGTCCCGGCGGGCATCCGGTGCGAGACGATCGCGCGGGCGACCACGACGCCGTTGCGGTTGTAGGCCTCGATCCACTCGTTGTCCTTGACCCCGATCGCCTCGGCGTCCTGCGGACTCATCCAGATCTCCGGACCACCGCGGCTCAACGAGAGCATGAACAGGTTGTCCTGGTACTCCGAGTGGATCGCTCCACTTCGAGTGCGGGGTGAGGTAGCGCACCGTGACCTCACGCTCGGCGCCGGTGCCCTGATCGCCGTAGAGGCGATGCATGTTCAACGGCGGCCGGAACGTCGGCAACTGCTCGCCGATCTCGGTCATCCAGTCGTGGTCGAGGAACAGGTGCTGGCGACCGGTGAGCGTGTGCCACGGCTTCGAGCCGCTCGACGTTGATGGTGAACGCCGTGTAGCGGCGGCCGCCATGCTCACTGCCGGACCACTCCGGGCTGGTGATGACCGGCACCGGGCGGGCCTGGGTGTCGGCGAACGTGATCCGCTTGCCCTCGTTGTCCAGCGGCGAGGTCGGCGAGCTGCTGGCCGGTGCGCTCCTCGACGTTGCGGAAGCCCTCCACCGCGACCCGGCCGTTGGTGGTGCCGGACAGCGTGAGGATCGCCTCGCACGCCTGCGATGCGTTGACGATGCGCCGGGCGACCGGCGGCCGGACCCTCCGGGATCACACCGTTGAGCCGCTTGAGCAAGCTCGTACTCCGGCGCGGTCTTCACGGCGACGCCCTTGGTCACGGTACCGACGGTCTCGAGCAGCGGGCCGAGGGCCGACATCTTCGCGCCGATCGCGGTGTAGTCGCGCTCGCACAGGATGAACTTCGGCGCGGTGACGCCCGGGATCAGGTCGACCTCACCGGCCTTCCAGTCCTTCACGACCCCGCCTGTCACGGCCATCTCGTCCGGGGTGTCGTGCATCAGCGGGATGGTCATCAGGTCCTCGACGGTGCCGAGGTGCACCAGCCAGTTCGGACACCTTGCGGCCGAGGTCCTGGAAGATGTCGTAGTCGCTCTTGGTCTCCCACGGCGGGTCGATAGCCGGCGTGAACGCGTGCACGTACGGGTGCATGTCCGTGCTGTTCAGGTCGTGCTTCTCGTACCAGGTCGCAGCCGGCAGCAGGACGTCGCCGAACAACCCGGTGGAGGTCATCCGGAAGTCGATGCTGATCAGCAGGTCGAGCTTTCCGGCGGGACGCCTCCTCATGCCACTCGACGGACTGCGGACGGACGTCGGTCTCGTCGGCACGTACCGCGTTGCTGGTGCCGAGCAGGTGCTTGAGGAAGTACTCGTTGCCCTTACTGGACGACCCCAGCAGGTTGGCCCGCCAGATCGTGAGCACCCGCGGCCAGTTCTCCGGGGCGTCGGGATCCTCGACGGCGAACTTGACGTCGCCCGACTTCAGCTTCTCGGTCACGTAGGCGACCGGGTCGACGCCGGCCTCCCGGGCTTCCCGGACCAGCTCGAGCGGGTTGCGGTTCAGGCTCGGGAACGACGGCATCCAGCCCGAGCGCGCCGACTGCGCCAGCGTGTCGATCATGGTCGCGTTCTGGAACCGGCCCTCACCCAGCGGCGTGGCCAGCAGGTCGGCGCCGAGGTTGTCGTAACGCCACTGGTCGGTCTGCACGTACCAGAAGGCCGTTCCGATCATCTGCCGCGGCGGGCCGCTGCCAGTCCAGCGCGAACGCCAGGTTCGCCCAGCCGGTGATCGGGCGGCACTTCTCCTGCCCGACGTAGTGCGCCCAACCGCCGCCGTTGATCCCCTGGCAGCCGGTCAGCGTGATCATGGCCAGGAACGTGCGGTAGATGGTGTCGGAGTGGAACCAGTGGTTCGTCCCGGCGCCCAGCACGATCATCGAGCGGCCGCCGGAGTCCTCGGCATTCTGCGGCGAACTCGCGGCCGATCCGGATCGCCTGCGCGGCCGGCACGCCCGTGATCTCCTCCTGCCACGCTGGGGTGTAAGGCGCCGGGTCGTCGTAGCCCGTCGGCCACTCCCCCGGCAGACCTTCGCGGGCAACGCCGTACTGCGCGAGCATCAGGTCGAAGACGGT
Organism: Candidatus Nanopelagicales bacterium; assembly: GCA_037045455.1. Taxonomy (GTDB): domain Bacteria; phylum Actinomycetota; class Actinomycetes; order S36-B12; family UBA10799; genus JADKAV01. The sequence goes on from JBAOIN010000005.1 coordinate 224,423, forward strand.
GGTCACCCAGCGGGTGCCGTCCTTGGTCTCGATCGGCACCATGGGCACGCCGCGCCGGTGAACGCCACCGCCCTCGCCCGTTCTCCTGCCCCATGTCGAAACGGGGCAGCAGCACCTCAGCGGTCGAGGCGCCGCCGGCACCGTGGAACGACAGCGCCGGGTCGACACCCTGCGAGGTCCAGATTCCACTTGCCCTTGCCAGCCTCGGTGTAGCGGAAGCCCAGCGAGCCGTTCGGGACGACCGCGCGGCCGGTGTGGCTGTCGACCAGCACCGTCTTGAACGCCGCGCCCTCGCATCGTGTCGCCCGAGGTCGGCGGCGGTGAGGAACTTGTCCGGCACGTAGCCGCCGTCCTTGCTCCTTCGAGCGTGATCAGGAAGGGCAGGTCGGAGTACTTCTTGACGTACTCGACGAACCGCGGCACCTGCCGGTCGACGTAGAACTCCTTGAGGATCGACGTGCCCCATCGCCATGCCCAGCGCGCCGTCGGTGCCCGGGTGCGCGGTCAGCCACTCGTCGGCGAACTTGGTGTTGTCGGCGTAGTCCGGGGAGACGGTGACGACCTTCTGGCCCTTGTAGCGGGCCTCGGCCATGAAGTGCGCGTCCGGCGTGCGGGTCACGGGCAGGTTCGCGCCCCACATGATCAGGTAGCTGGCGTTCCACCAGTCGGCCGACTCGGGCACGTCGGTCTGGTCGCCGAACACCTGCGGGCTGGCCACCGGCAGGTCGCAGTACCAGTCGTAGAAGCTGACAGCATCGCGCCGCCCATGAGACTGATGAAGCGGCTGCCGGCAGCGTGCGAGGCCATCGACATGGCCGGGATGGGCGAGAAGCCGGCGATCCGGTCCGGGCCGTAGCGCCTTGACGGTGTGCACGTGGGCGGCGGCCACGAGCTCGATTGACCTCGGCCCACGTCGAGCGCACCAGACCGCCCTTGCCGCGCGCGCTGCTGGTAGGCCCGGCGGCGTGGCCTCGTCGCCCGACGACCGCGGCCCAGGCGTCGCACCGGGTCGGAGTGCGCCTGCCTTGGCCTTGCGGTACAGCCTCGAGCAGCACGCCGCGCACGTACGGGATACCGGACGCGGGTCGGCGAGTAGGTGTACCAGGAGAACGCGGCGCCGCGCGGGCAGCCGCGCGGCTCGTACTCCGGTGAGTCCGGGCCGACGCGACGGGTAGTCGGTCTGCTGGGTCTCCCAGGTGATGATGCCGTCCTTGACGTACACCTTCCACGAGCACGAGCCCGTGCAGTTCACGCCGTGGGTCGAGCGCACCACCTTGTCGTGGCTCCAACGGTCGCGGTAGAAGACGTCGCCCTCCCGGCCGCCGTGTCTGGTGACGGTCCGCAGATCGTCGGAGACGTCACCGCGGGCGAAGAACCGCCCTGCCTTGACCAGGAACTCGTCGGTGGGACTTGTCGTCATGAACCATTCCTCCCGGGTGTCCCGCGCACTGACCACGCGGGCTCGACATCCTTGCGGCGCAACCTGGCCACACACACGCCCGGTCGCGGGAACACGTCCAGCGCCTCCAACGCTACGTCCTGACCGGTGGCTGCGAGAACCTGTTCAAGGGCGCGGGCGTGGATGTCACAGATTTCGGGGTGCTTGGCGACCAGCGCGGCATACGGGCAGCTGCCCAAGTACACGACATCGCCGACCGGCGAGACCTCGACGTCGAAGCCGAGCTGCTCCAGCGACGCGGCCGCGACTGCGATCGCCTCGTCCGGGGAGTCGCTGGGCTCGTGCGCCACCCCCTCGGACCCGCGCCAGCGCTGCGCTGCGGCCTCGGCGGTAGCGGGATCGGCTGCCGCATCCAGCGCCTCGACGAGTTGCTCGGCGAGCTGGTGATACGGATCGTCGGTGAGCGGCGAGTAGAGCCACCGGGGCCGGCCGCGGCCGTTGCTCTTGGCCCGGATCCGCTCCACCTGTCCGGCTGCCTGCAGCACTTCCAGGTGCGTGCGGATCGTGTTCACGTGCAGTGACGTGAGCGCCGAGATGTCCTCCAAGGACATCGGCCCGTCGGCCTCCTGAAGCAGCCGCCAGATGTGATCCCGGCTGGACACCGGGTCGGCGTGGTGGGCACGAAGGTGCCCCAGCCGCGCAAGGCTGCGTCCAATCGTGTCGGCCGCCTTCCGGTTCATACCCACCGTTCTACCATATTCCACCGTCGAATATATTTTGCACGGTGCTAACATACGAACCGGTGAAAAAAGGGAGGCGGTCATGACCACGGTGACGACCGACGCGGCGCCAGGCCAGTCGCACGGCTGGGACCTGCGCCCGGGCGCGGTCCGGGTGCTGGTGATCTCGACCATCGGCTTCACGCTGATGTTCGCGGTGTGGCTGATGTTCGGAGTCCTGGGTATCCCGATCCGCAAGGAGTTCGGCCTCAGCGATGTGCAGCTCGTCATGGATCACCGCGGTCGCCGTCCTCAACGGCGCGATCTGGCGGCTGCCCGCCGGCATCATCGCCGACCGCCGCGGCGGGCGGATCGTGATGACGGTCATGCTGGCAGCGACCGCCATCCCCGCCTTCCTGGTCTCGCACGCCAACAGCTACACCCAGCTGCTGATCTACGCGTTCCTGGTCGGTCTGGCCGGCAACTCGTTCAGCGTCGGCATCGCCTGGGCTCAGCGCGTGGTGGCCACAGCGCCACCAGGGTTTCGCGCTCGGCGTGTTCGGGGCCGGCAACGTGGGCGCCTCGGTCACCAAGTTCATCGGCCCGGCGCTGATCACCGCGGTGCCGGCAGCCGGCCTGCTCGGCGGGTGGCTCCCGGGCGGCTGGCGCTTCGTGCGCATTCCTCTACATGCGTCCTGCTGCTGATCATGGCCGCAGTCACCTGGTTCGTGGCGCCGCACCACGACATCGTGCCGGGTCAGGGCCGCTCGCTGGCCTCCCATGCTGAAGCCCCTGAAGCAGGTGCGGGTCTGGCGGTTCAGCCTCTACTACGTCGTGGTGTTCGGCGCCTACGTCGCGCTGGCCGGCCTGGCTACCCAAGTACTACGTGGACGTCTACGACCAGAGCCTGCAGCCACGCCGCTCTGCTGACAGCGCTGTTCATCTTCCCGGCATCTCTGCTGCGGCCCGTGGGCGGCTGGATCTCCGACCGGATCGGGGCGCGCAAGGTCATGTACGCCACGTTCCTCACCATGCTGGTCACGACCGGGATCCTGATGATGCCTTACGGCCACATCGTGATCAACCGTTCCGATGGCGGCACGAGCGAGATCCTGCCATGGTCGGTGGGCGTCGGGATGTTCACGCTGCTGGTCTTCCTCACTGGCTGCGCGATGGGCATCGGCAAGGCCGCGGTCTTCAAGCACATCCCCGAGTACTTCCCGCACGACGTCGGTGCGGTGGGCGGTCTGGTCGGTTCGATCGGTGCCCTGGGCGGCTTCTTCCTGCCCCCGCTGTTCGCCTATGCGGCCGCCTGGAGCGGCGCCCCGCAGGCGACGTTCGGCGTCCTGTTCCTGGTGACCCTGCTCACCACGCTCTGGATGCATTTCACCGTGGTGCACATGCTGCACCGCGCCAGCCCTGACTTGGCCAACAAGTTCGAACACGAAGGAGTCAACGCATGAGTACGACAAGTGCGCCCGAGCGGCGTGGTGGGGACTGGTTGGACCAGTGGAATCCCGAAGAGAACTGGGATTCCGGCCGGGCCTGGAAGACCCTGTCGATCACCACGTTCAACCTGACCCTGGCCTTCATCACCTGGTTCCTGGTGTCGGCCATCGCCCCGCAGCTGAGCTTCCTGGGCTTCGACCTCTCCAAGAGCCAGCTCTACTGGCTGGCCGCCATGCCGGGTCTGGCCGGCGGTGCGCTGCGGCTGGTGTGGATGTTCCTGCCGCCGATCATGGGCACCCGCAAGTTGGTCTGGATGAGTTCCGTGCTGCTGCTGATCCCGCTGATCGGCTGGGGCATGGCAGTCCAGAACAACCAGACCTCCTACTCGGTCTTGCTGCTGCTGGCGTTCCTGGTCGGTATCGGTGGCGGTGTGTTCTCGGGCTTCATGCCGAGCACGTCGTACTTCTTCCCGAAGTCCAAGCAGGGCACGGCACTGGGCATCCAGGCCGGCGTGGGTAACTTCGGCGTCAGCATCGTGCAGTTCGTGACGCCGTGGATCATCGGATTCGCGCTGATCGGCGGGTCGCAGCACTTCGTCAACGCCGACAAGGGCATCGACAAGCAGGTCTGGTACCAGAACGCCGCCTGGATCTGGGTGCCGTTCGTCCTGGTGGGTGTGGTGCTGGCCTTCACGATGCTGAAGTCGGTGCCGGTGCAGGCCCGCGGCGTCAAAGCCCAGATGGACATCTTCAGCAACAAGCACACCTGGCTGATGACGTTGCTGTACATCATCACGTTCGGCACGTTCTCCGGCATGGCCGCGCAGTTCGCACTGCTGATGAAGAACATCTACGGCACCCCGTTCGGCGCTGACGGCATCGTCGCGGTGCAGTACGCGTTCTGGGGCGCGCTGGTGGGATCGGCAGCACGCGTGCTTGCCGGCCCGATCGCCGACCGCGTCGGCGGGGCCAAGGTGACGCTGGTCGCGGTGATCGGGATTGGGCTGTCGGCGTTGTACACCTCCTTCCAGCTCTCGCCGGCCTCGGTCGACGACTTCTCGAAGTTCTTCTGGGGCATGCTGGCCGTGTTCTTCTTCACCGGCGTCGGTAACGCGAGCACGTTCAAGCAGATGCCCATGATCTTCGAGCCGCGGCAGGCGGGCGGCGTGATCGGCTGGACCGCGGCGATCGCCGCCTTCGGGCCGTTCGTGTTCGGTGTCATGTTTGCCACCGGGAACGCGCAGTTCCTGTACTGGCTGGGCACCGCGACCTGCATCATCGGGGCCTGGGTGACCTGGCACTTCTACGCACGGCCCGGTGCGGAGAAGCCGAGCTGACGCTAAACGTGTCCGTTGCTGACGAGGTGGCGGCTCCAAAACGTCGCAGACTGAGCCAACGGCTTCGCGCGCGCGTCAGGGCAGGGCGAGCCACTCCACCGACGTGCGCCGGCCGCAGCGCCGCCGGGCGGTAGCACCGCGAACCCGTCGGCAGCAGCCAAGCCCCGCAGCATGGCCGACCCGAGATGGGCCACCGGGCGTTGCGGCACCGTCCGAGCCGGCAGGCCAGCAACCGGTGCTCGTGGTCGGGGGCCTTCGCGTCGGCCCCGAGTTCGACGGTCGGCAAGTCAGGCGACCAACGACCCAGCATTCCTGCAAGAACAGGAGCCCCCAGCGTGAGCAGTGACACGATCGCGCTCTGCGGGTTGCCCGGCAACGCCACCAGCCAGCGTTCGCCCAAGCGCGCCAGCGCCATGGGATGTCCCGGGCGCACAGCGACACTGTCGACGACCCACTCGCCGCCCAACTGCGCCACCGCGGTGTGCAGGTGGTCGACGGGGCCGGCAGCGGTGCCGCCGGTGGTCATCACGACATCGCCCTGGGCATCGCGGATCGCAGCAACATGCGCGTCGAGTGTGTCCTGCGCGCGCGAGACCGAAATCACCTCACCGCCGAGCCGGCGCACCCATCCGGGCAGTTGCGGACCCAGCGCATCGCGGACCTGGCCGGGACCGGGCACGCCCCGGTCGACGAGTTCGTCCCCGAACAGCAATAGCGCCACGCGCGGGATCTGGCGCACTGCGAGTTCATCGACACCGGCCGCACTCGCGAGTCCAATCAAGGCCGGGGTGACCACGCTGCCCGTCGCGGCAAGGACGTCACCTCGGCGGCACTCCTCACCGCGCGGGCGCAGATCACTGGCCTTGGCCGGGCCACTCAATGCCGAGTCGAGCGTCCCGTTCTCCGTGCGCAGGATTGCCGTCGTACCGTCGGGCACGGCCGCCCCGGTGGCGATGACCACGGCTTGGCCAGGCTCCAAAGCCACGTGCGGAGCGGCGCCGGCCAAAACCTGCCCGACGACCTGCCAGGGTCCGTCACCCGCGACCGCCCACCCGTCCATGGCCGAGGTGTCGTACGCAGGGAGATCGGTGAGCGCGACCAGCGGTTCGGCCAGCGTCCGGCCCTCTGCTTGCGCTACCGGGACCTTCTGCGCGGGCAGTGGGTCGGCTACCGCGAGGCTGCGCGCTGTGTGCCAGTCCGGTTCACGCATCCGACCACTGCTCGGCCAGCGCGGCGATCTTGGCGGCGGCTTCCTTCGCGTCGGCGCCGGCGGCCACGGCCATCCCGAGCAAGTACGTCGTCACGGGAGCCGCTGGGCGGGCCACCGCATGGGCGGCGTCCTTGGCCACGTCGAGGATCGTGGCGGTGTCAACCTCCGCCGTGATGCCCAGTTCGCTCTTGACCGACTGCACCCAGGTGTCCATGTCGTCCATTATCAGCCGCTGGGTCGCGGCACGGAGATCCAACTCGGTGTCGATGTCGGCGAACGCGGCTTCCGGCAGGTCGACGTACTCCACGTCGAGCCGCTCGAGCAAGGTCCGCATGCTCATCCCCGGCTGCGGTCGGGCGGCCTCGCAACGCCTGCAGCGCTATAGCGAGCGCACAAGGGTTGGGCATGACCCGCCGCGCGCGGCACGACGGCGTCGCGGCGGGGATTCGGCAGACTTGCAGCAAGGTCGCAGGGGCGAACGGCATGTCCGCGGCGAGGACGCCGACGAAGGGGGTATCGACCAGCGCCAGACCTGCGGCGATCCCGGCCGCCGGCCCACCGCCCGGCGGGTTCTCCCTGGTCACCGCAACACCGGGTACCTCAGGATCCGGGCCCACCACGACGACCGGCACCGGCAATGCGGCCAACACGCGGTCGATCAACCGCCGTCCGGCGACCACCTCGGTGATCTTGTCCCGGCCGAGCCTGCGACTGCGACCTCCGGTCAGCACTATCGCGGTCCAGTCACTCACACCCGCACACTAGAGGCAGGAGGTGCGCGATGGACCTGAGCCACATCGACAGCCGCGGGCAGGCCCGCATGGTGGACGTTGCCGCTAAGGACGTCACCGTGCGGACGGCGACTGCGACTGGCCGGGTGCGCACTGAGGCGGCTCGTGCCATCGCCGACGGGACCGTCGCCAAGGGGGATGTCCTCGCAACCGCCCGCATCGCCGGCATCATGGCCGCCAAACGCACACCCGACCTGATCCCGATGTGCCACCCGATCGCGGTGCACGGGGTGGCCGTCGAGCTCACCGTGGATGATGGCCTGGTCGAGGTTTCGGCAACCGTCAAGACCGCCGACCGGACCGGGGTGGAGATGGAGGCGCTGACCGCCGTGACAGTCGCCTGCCTGACCATCATCGACATGACGAAAGCGCTCGACCCGGCCGCCACGATCGAAGCTGTACAGGTGCAGAGCAAGACCGGCGGCAAGAGCGGGGACTGGCATCGATGAAGGCAACCGTGATCGTGTGCTCGGACTCGGCTGCTGCCGGGATGTCCGAGGACACCACCGGGCCGGTGCTCGCTGCCGGGCTGCGGGACATCGGGCACGACGTCGGGGAGGTTGTGGTGGTGCCGGACGAAATCCCCGCCATCACCAGTGCGATCAGGACAGCGGCCGGCGACGTCGTGGTGTGCACCGGCGGCACCGGACTTGGGCCCCGGGATGTCACCCCGGATGCCGTGCAGGCCGTGATCGACCGGGAACTGCCGGGCTTCGGCGAAGCGTTCCGGGCCTACGGCAGGCAGCAGACGCCGCTGGCCGATCTGTCTCGCGCCGTCGCCGGCAGCATGGGCTCGACACTGGTGGTCGCGATCCCGGGCAGCCACGGAGCCGTGCGCGATGCCCTCGCGGTCCTGGGGCCACTGCTCGAGCACACCCACGCGGTCATCGGCGGCGCGAACCACCGCGGGCTGGTGCGCGAGACCCCGATCACGGCGGCCGAGGTGGAGGCCGCAGTGCGCCGGCCCGACGCAGGGGCGATCGTGACGTTCGAGGGCCGGGTCCGCGATCACGATCACGGGCGGCAGGTGACGTCATTGCGCTACGAAGGACACCCCGACGCACAGCGGGTACTGGAGAAGGTGATCGACGAAGCGGGTGCATTGCCCGGCGTGCTGGCCGCCGCATCATTGCATCGCGTCGGGGAGTGCGCGATCGGCGACGTGGCATTCGTTGCAGCGGTTTCGGCAGCCCACCGGCGCGAGGCGTTCGAGGCCTGCGCCTGGCTGGTCGACGAGGTGAAGAAGAGGCTGCCGGTCTGGAAGTTGCAGAGGTTCTCGGATGGGACACAGGAGTGGGTGAATTGCGCCTGATCGATGGTTTCGGACGGGTCCACACGGATCTGCGGGTCTCGCTGACCGACCGCTGTTCGCTGCGGTGTACCTATTGCATGCCGGCCGAGGGCCTGCCCTGGCTGCCTGGCGAGCAGATGCTGTCGACGGCGGAACTGCTGCGGCTGGTGCGCGTGGCCGTGGATTGCGGCGTGACCAGCGTGCGGCTGACCGGCGGCGAACCCTTGCTGCGCCCGGACGTCGTCGACGTGGTGGCCGGGGTGTCGGCCCTAGGGGTCGAGGTCAGCATGACGACCAACGGGCTGCGGCTGCCGTCGCTGGCCGCACCCTTGCGCGACGCCGGGCTGCAGCGGGTGAACATCAGCCTGGACACTCTGGACCGCGAGACGTTCAAGCGGCTGACTCACCGCGACCGCCTGGTCGACACATTGGCCGGGGTGCGGGCGGCACAGCTCGCAGGTCTGGAGCCGGTGAAGGTGAACGCGGTGCTGCTGCGCGGGGTCAACGACCACGAGGCTCCCGATCTGTTGCGGTGGGCGATCGGGGAGGGCGTGCACCTGCGCTTCATCGAGCAGATGCCGCTGGACCCGCAGCACATCTGGCGCCGCGAACAGATGGTGACCGGCGAGGAGATTCTGGGCGCCCTGCGGGAAGCCGGATTCGGGCTGACGCCAGTCGAAGACGACTCCCCGGCACCGGCCCGCTTGTGGGATGTCAACGGCGGGTCTCGCCACAGTCGGCGTAGTGGCTTCGGTCACGCGGCCGTTCTGCGGGACGTGCAACCGGCTGCGGCTCACGGCCGACGGGCAGTGGCGCAACTGCTTGTTCGCGCACGGTGAGACCGACCTGCGGGGGCCGCTGCGGGCTCGGCGGCGGACGACGCCGAGACTTGCCCGGCTCGATGGCCGCGGGGGTAGCCGAGAAGCGCGCCGGTCACGGCATCGACGACCCGGTGTTCCTGCAACCGCCGCGGCCGATGTCGGCGATCGGCGGCTGACATGGTCACCGTGCGGTTGTTCGCCGCGGCCCGGGAGGCGGCCGGCGCGGAGGTGCTCGAAGTGGCGGCCGGGCCCGCTGTCGCCTGCCGGACCTCGGCCCGCGGTTCGACCGGGTTCGTGGCGATGTCCACGCTGCTGTGCGACGGCGTGCGGATCGCGCCGGGCGACGCAGGTCGCCGATGGCGCCGTCGTCGACGTCCTCCCGCCGTTCGCCGGAGGTTGAGCCCCCGCCGCATCGGTTAGATGTTCCAACATCGGTTAGACCGATTTGTCGCTTTTGGGGTCTAACCGATGTCGGAAGGTCTAACGGATGCGCTCCTAGCGCCCCGTCCCGGCGTACACGACCGCTTCCCCGTCGGCGTCCAGCCCGAAGGCCGTGTGCAATGCCTTGACCGCAACCGGACCGGATGTCCGTCCGGGTCACCACGCGAGATCCGGATCTCGGAGGTGGAGATCATCTCGACGTTCACGCCCGCTTCGGCCAGCGTGCGGAAGAAGGTCGCGGAGACACCCGGGTGCGAGCGCATCCCGGCGCCGACCAACGAGACCTTGCGCGATCTCCTCGTCGGCGAAGACGCTCGCCGAATCCGATCTCCGGCTTGCCGCTCTTGCAGCGCCGCGACGGCCCGCTCGGCATCGGCCGTGGGCAGCGTGAACGTGATGTCGGTGATGCCCGTCGGCCGACACGTTCTGCACGATCATGTCGAGGTTGGCCCCGATGCCGGCCAGCGTCTCGAAGATCAGCGCCGCCTCACCGGGCCGGTCCGGCACGTTCGTCACCGTGATCTTGGCTTCCGACAGGTCCTGGCTGACGCCGGAAATGATCGGCTGCTCCATCGCGATACTCTCCTCGATCTCGTGCACGACCAGGGTGCCCGGCTTGTCGGTGAAACTGGACCGCACCCGCAGCGGCACATTGAACCGGCGGGCGTACTCCACACAGCGCAGATGCAGCACCTTCGCGCCGTGGGCGGCCAGTTCCAGCATCTCCTCGTAGGTGATGTACGGGACCTGCCGCGCGGCCGGCACGATCCGCGGGTCGGCGCTGAACACGCCGTCCACGTCGGTGTAGATCTCGCACTCGTCAGCCTTCAGCGCGGCGGCCAGTGCCACGGCGGTCGTGTCGGATCCGCCGCGACCCAGCGTGGTGACGTCCTTGGTGTCCTGCGCCACGCCCTGGAACCCCGCCACGATCGGGATCGCGCCTTCGTCCAGCGCGGCCTGGATCCGGCCCGGCGTGACGTCGATGATCCGGGCCTGGCCGTGGTAGCGGTCGGTGATGAGACCGGCCTGGCTGCCGGTGTAAGACCGGGCTTCGGCGCCCAGGTCCGAGATCGCCATCGCCAGCAGAGCCATGGAGATCCGCTCGCCGGCGGTCAGCAGCATGTCCAGCTCCCGGGCGGGTGGCTGCGGGCTGACCTGCTCGGCGAGATCCAGAAGTTCGTCGGTGCTGTCCCCCATCGCCGACACCACGACGGTCACCTGATTGCCGGCGCTGTGCGTGTCCACAATCCGGCGGGCGACGCGCTTGATGCTCTCGGCATCGGCCACCGACGACCCACCGTACTTCTGCACCACCAGCGCCACGGCCGAACTCCTCTTCTGCTCCGGGCAATGGTATCGGGGGACGTTGCACGCGTTCGAAACCTGGCCGCGCTGCCATGCCCCGGCCAGGTTTCGACGTGCAAAGGGAGACTTTCGGCGCAAATCCGGCACGGATCGCGTTCAAACCTGGCCGAAGGACGCCTGGAGCCCTCACCTCGGCCACGTTTCGAACGCCAACCGCCGTTGTCGGCTCCGAGCAACCCCTGCGAGACTGGTGCCATGGACTTCAAGGTTGCCGACCTCTCCCTGGCCGACGCCGGCCGCGACCAGATCCGCCTGGCCGAGCACGAGATGCCCGGGCTGATGGCGATGCGCGCACAGCATGGTCGGAATCCAAGCCACTCGCAGGCGCCAAGATCACCGGGTCCCTGCACATGACCGTGCAGACGGCGGTGCTGATCGAGACGCTGGTCGCGCTAGGCGCCGAGGTGCGCTGGGCCTCCTGCAACATCTTCTCCACGCAGGACGAGGCCGCCGCAGCCATCGCGGTAGGCCCCGACGGCACCCCCGACAACCCGCAGGGCGTGCCGGTCTTCGCCTGGAAAGGCGAGACACTCGAGGAGTACTGGTGGTGCACTCGGCAGGCACTGACGTGGCCCGACGGCGACGCCCCGAACATGCTGCTCGACGACGGCGGCGACGCCACGCTGCTGATCCACAAGGGCGTGGAATTCGAGAAGGAGGGCGAGGTCCCGGAACCCACCGGCGACGGCGGTGAGTTCGACGAGGTGCTCAAGGTGCTGGCGCAGACTCTCGCCGAGAACCCGCACATGTGGACCGACATCGCAAACCGCATCAAGGGCGTCACCGAGGAAACCACGACCGGTGTCCACCGCCTCTACGAAATGATGCGCGAGGGCACTCTGCTCTTCCCCGCGATCAACGTCAACGACAGCGTCACCAAGAGCAAGTTCGACAACAAGTACGGCTGCCGGCACTCGCTGGTCGACGGCATCAACCGCGCCACCGACGTGCTGATCGGCGGAAAGGTCGCCGTGGTCTGCGGTTACGGTGACGTCGGAAAGGGCTGTGCGGAATCGCTGCGGGGCCAGGGTGCCCGCGTCATCGTCACCGAGATCGACCCGATCTGCGCGCTGCAGGCCGCTATGGACGGCTACCAGGTCGCCACGCTGGACGACGTGCTGGACATCGCCGACCTGGTCATCACCGCCACCGGCTGTGTGGACGTCGTGACCGCCGATCAGATGCAGCGGATGAAGGACAAGGCGATCCTGGGCAACATCGGCCATTTCGACAACGAGATCGACATGGCCGGCCTGGCCCAGGTCGACGGCGTGCAGGTCAAGGAGATCAAGCCGCAGGTCCACGAGTGGACGTTCGCCGATGGCCGCTCGATCATCGTGCTGTCCGAGGGCCGGCTGCTGAACCTCGGCAACGCCACCGGCCACCCGAGCTTCGTGATGAGCAACTCGTTCACCAACCAGGTGCTGGCCCAGATCGAGCTGTTCACCAAAACCGAGCAGTATCCGGTCGGCGTTTACATGCTGCCCAAGCACCTCGACGAGGAGGTCGCCCGCCTGCATCTGAAGGCGCTGGGCGTCGGGCTCACGGAGCTGACGGCCGACCAGGCCGAGTACCTCGGCATCGCGGTTCAGGGGCCGTACAAGCCGGAGTACTACCGCTACTGAAGGCTTGCCCCTGACTTGATCATGGCTTGACAGGGGTGCGTGGTTGGCTGGTGTCACACCGCCGAATGGAGTCGCCATGCCAGTCCGAGCCGCCGCCGCCACCCTGCTCATCGGTACCACCGCGCTGGTCGCTGGACCCGCGCAGGCCGCGACCAACACCCCGGTCGCCGCGGTCACCGTCACTCCTCAGAGCGTCGGGGCGGGAACACCGGCCACGGTCACCGTGAAGGCCACCAACACCGGCAGTAAGGGACTGGGCCAAGTGGCCCTCGGGGTGGTCTCACCGCTGGGCTGGTCCAACGTCGTCCAGCCGCGCAACGGCTCCTGCCGGGCGGCCACCGGTGGGCTGCTCTACTGCCTGGTCAACAGCCTCGGCGCGGGCAAGACCGCCACCCTGACGTTCACTGTGACCCCGCCAGCCGCCGGCTCGTACACGTTCAACAGTTACGCCCGGAACGTGAACACGGGCAACGAGACGTACGGGGCAGCGACCCTCACGGCCGGCTGACTGCGGGTTCGGGTGCAGGCGGCTGTCGCCGCTGCGCACACCCCCGTCGTAGGCTGATCCCCAACCACGGAGGAACCCACATGTCGAAGCGCTTGTTCACGTCCGAGTCGGTGACCGAAGGCCACCCGGACAAGATGGCCGACCAGATCTCCGACACGATCCTGGACGCCATGCTCAAGGACGACCCGAAGAGCCGGGTCGCCGTCGAGACCTTCCTGACCACCGGCCTGTGCGTGGTGGGCGGCGAGGTCACCACTGCGACCTGGGTGGACATCCCGGAACTGGTGCGCGAGACGGTGCTGGACATCGGCTACGACTCCTCCGACAAGGGCTTCGACGGCAAGTCCTGCGGAGTGTCGATCGCGATCGGCAAGCAGTCCCCGGACATCGCCGCCGGCGTGGACGACGCGTTCGAGGAGCGGGTGGGTCACTCCGGCGACCCGCTGGACGCGCAAGGCGCCGGTGACCAGGGACTGATGTTCGGCTACGCCTGTGACGACACCCCCGAGCTCATGCCACTGCCCATCTCGCTGGCCCACCGCCTGGCCGAGCGACTCGCAGCCGTGCGTAAGGACGGCACGCTTCCCTACCTGCGCCCGGACGGCAAGACCCAGGTCACCATCGAGTACGACGGCGACAGTGCAGTGCGTTTGGACACCGTGGTACTCAGCACGCAGCACGCTCCCCGGATCGACCTGCAGAACATGCTCACCCCGGACATCCGCACCCACGTGATCGAGCCGGTGCTGGACGGGCTGGACCTCGATACCGAGGGATTCCGGCTGCTGGTCAACCCGACCGGCATCTTCGAGATCGGCGGGCCGCAGGGTGACGCCGGCCTGACCGGCCGCAAGATCATCGTCGACACCTACGGCGGCATGGCGCGGCATGGTGGTGGCGCGTTCTCCGGGAAGGACCCGTCCAAGGTCGACCGTTCCGCTGCGTACGCGATGCGCTGGGTGGCCAAGAACGTGGTGGCTGCGGGTCTGGCGCGCAAGTGCGAGGTGCAGGTGGCCTACGCCATCGGTGTCTCGCATCCGGTTGGCCTGTTCGTGCAGACGTTCGGCACCGGCCAGGTCCCCGACGAACAGATCCAACAGGCCATCACCAGCGTGTTCGACCTGCGTCCGGCCGCGATCGTCGCCGAACTCGACCTGCTGCGTCCGATCTATGCGCGCACCGCCGCCTACGGGCACTTCGGCAGGGAACTTCCGGAGTTCACCTGGGAAAGCACCCACCGGGCCGAAGCGCTGGCCAGCGCGGTCAAGGGCTAATCAGGCTGGCAATCCGTGAGCATTCCGGGCATCCGTTAGCACCGCGGGCGGGTATTTGGCGTCCGGCATGCTCACCGATGTCCGGCATGCTCACCGATCGGTCGAACCTAGTCCAGCCCCGCCGCGTCCTTGACCGCCTTCTCGAACCCCTCGATATCCGCGACCGTCAGCGTGAGGCCGGGATGGAGAATGATCCCCGACGGATCGAGGATTTTCACAGGCTGCTTGAACTCCACGCAGATCCCACCCTCGGTGGTTGTGCCGAACGTGGCGCCTCGATCCGCGAAAGACCCCCGCGCGCCGATAACCTTGAGCGCGGAATAGGGGCCGGTACGTTGCACGCAACTGATGTTCTTCACCGAGGTACGACATCGCCACGGTCCGAATCGCGCGTCGAGAGTCTTCTCCGACACGTCGACTTTCGCCGTCAGCGGCGACACGCCGATGGCCGCGAGCGCTGGGAGATACTTCTTCTCGAAGGCGAATTCGAATCGCACGCCCCCACCGTAGCCGCAGGACAGTCGTGAGGAGAAGGTCGTGAGCAGGCACGAACCCATGCCGTTCCTCAGTTACGGCGCGCTCACCGATGCCCAGGACCTGCGACGCGGGAATCGCAACCGCATCCTGCGCAGCATCATCACCCGGGGTCCGGCCACCCGCGCCGAACTCGCCCGCCGCACCGGGATGAGCCGTCCGACGGTGTCGGTGATCGCCAATGAACTGCTCACCAGCGGAGTGCTCGTGGAGGGCGACCGGGTGTCCAGCGGAGGAGCCCCCGGAACGCTACTCGAAATGGCGCGGCACACAGGGGTGACGTTCGTTGTCGACGCGCAAGACCTGCGTGCCGTCACTATGGCACCGGTGACCGCGACCGGTGGGGTGGTGAGCCGCACGACGCTGCCGGTTCGCGATGAACTGGAGCTTCTGCAGGTGATCGAAGAAGCGGCCGGGGCGGTGGAGCGCCGCACGCTGATCGGAGCGGCACTCGCCGTGCCCGGTTTCGTGGATCCGGGTGGCGTCTGGGTGCGGGATGCGGCAGGCGTGGACCTGGTCGAGAGGTTGCGTCGCAGCTTGCGGATGCCAGTGCATGCGGTGAATGCCACCGACGCCGTCACGATCGCGGATCTGCGGGACAGCCCGGAGGGTCTCGCTGCGCAAGCGACACTCGTGGCCCGGGGTGCGACGGTCGGGTTCATCCTGGAGGGTCGCCTGCTGACCGGGCAGAAGCGGTCGCTGGGCGACGTGGCTCACGTCGTGCCGGGAACGGCCGGGCCGATCTGTCCGGTGTGTCGCCGCCAGTGCCTGTCTGCCATGCTCGGCGATTCGGCTCCCGAGCAGGCGGCCGCCGGGATCGCAGCCGTGATGGCTCCGGTGGTTGCAGCCGTGGAGGTCGAGGAGATCGTCCTGGCCCTGCTGCCCGCAGACATGGCCGAACAGACCCGTGTGCACACGGCCGAATTGCTGCGCGAACGGTTGCCAGAACATCTGGCGCCGGCCGTGCGGCTGTCGCAGCAGGGCGAGAATGCCGTGCTCGTGGGTGCGGCCGCGATGATGCTTTACAGCCGGTTGAGCTGACGCGCGTTCACCAGGACGAGTCGAGGGGCCTGCCTTCGGCGTAACCCGCGGCCGACTGGATGCCGACCAGGGCCCGGTCGGCGAACTGTGACACGCTGGCGGCGCCGGCGTAGGTGAAGGAACTGCGGACCCCGCTGATGATCTCGTCGACCAGCCGCTCGACGCCCGGGGAATCCGGCCGCAGGTACATGCGGGAACTGGAGATGCCCTCCTCGAACAAGGCCTTGCGCGCCCGCTCGAAGGCGCTGTCCCCCGAAGTGCGGTTGCTGACTGCCCGGGCCGATGCCATCCCGAACGACTCCTTGTAAGGCCGCCCGTCCGGGCTCATCTGCACGTCGCCGGGCGACTCGTGGGTGCCCGCGAACCAGGAGCCGATCATCACGGCACTCGCGCCCGCGGCCAGTGCCAGTGCTACGTCCCGCGGATGCCGCACGCCGCCATCAGCCCAGACGTGCTTGCCCAGGGTGGCCGCCGCGGCCGCACATTCGAGGACCGCGGAGAACTGCGGTCGGCCCACCCCGGTGCGCATCCGGGTCGTGCACATCGCCCCCGGTCCGACGCCCACCTTGACGATGTCGGCACCCGCCTCGATCAGGTCCGCGACGCCAGTTGCCGTGACGACGTTGCCGGCAGCGACGGGCACGGGTTGCTCGCCGATGGCCTGCAGCGCGTCGATCATCTTGTCCTGGTGACCGTGCGCCGTGTCCACGACCAGCAGATCGATGCCCGCTGCCACGAGGTCCTTCGCACGGCCGGCGACGTCCCCGTTGATCCCCACCGCAGCGCCGATCCGCAGTTTGCCGTCGTTGTCCAAAGCCGGGGTGTAGAGCGTCGAACGCAACGCCCCCTGCCGGGTCATCACGCCAACGAGAGTGCCGTCCGCCCCGACCACGGGAGCGAACCGGCGGTTCTCGGCATGCAGCCGGTCGAAGGCCTCACGCGGGGTGACCGTGTCGGGCAGGACGAACAGGTCCCCGCTCATCACCTGGTGCACCTGCGCAAACCGGTCGGCCTGCAGGCAATCCCGCTCGCTGACCACGCCGATGGGCACCCCGTCCTGGGTCACGATCGCAGCTCCGTGATCGCGCTTGGGGATCACGGCCAGGGCCATGCCCGTGGTTTCCGTCGGCGTGAGGGTGACGGCGGTTTCAAAGACGGTGTGCCGGGTCTTGACCCATCGCACGACGTCAGCGACGACCTCGGTCGGGATGTCCTGCGGAATCACTGCCATGCCACCGCGGCGGGCCAGCGTCTCCGCCATCCGGCGGCCCGACACCGCGGTCATGTTGGCGGCCACGATTGGAATGGTCAGGCCGGACCCGTCCGGCGCGGTGAGGTCGACATCGTGCCGGCTGGTCAGCGACGAGCGGTTCGGGACCAGGAAGACGTCGTCGTAGGTCAGGTCGTAGCTCGGCTGATTCAGGAATCGCACGGTCTCGACGGTACGCGCCAAGTGCTGGCAACGCGAAATTCACCGTTGGGACGTTCCATCACCGTTCGGAACGGTGCAGTCTTGCGCAAACGGTGAATTCCGGGGGCCATAGGCTGCGGGCATGGCCCACGACCACCCGATCTTCACCCAGATCTACCGCGTGCTGGCCCGGGCTGAGGACTCCGGGGCCATCGGCCGGGCGCGCAGCGAAGGTGAGCGCGGAACTGTCGGGCCGGGTGCTGATCGTCGGGCTCGGACCGGCCGAGGACCTGCACCACCTGCCCGCTGCCGTGACCGAGGTGGTTGCGGTCGAACCCAGCGCTTCCATGCGCCGGGCTGCCGCAACTGCGATCGCCCGCGCCCCGATGCCGGTCGAGGTGATCGCGGGCATGGGCGAGGATCTGCCCCTGCCCGACGCCAGCGTCGACGGCGTGCTGTTCGCCTACGTGTTGTGCACTGTCGAGGATCCGCAGCGGGTGGTGGCCGAGGCGCTACGGGTCTTGCGCCCGGGCGGCACGATCGCGGTACTGGAACACGTACGTGCCGAGGAAGGGACCTGGATGCGGCGCGCGCAACGAGTGCTCGCTCCGGTCTGGCCCCGGGTCGCTGGTGGCTGCCGCTGCGACCAGGACACGCTCGCGGTGTTCACCGAAGCGGGCCTGGACACCAGCGGGCTACGGTCCTCGACCATGGCTCCCGTGCCGCCGGTCGCACCCGGGTTGGTGGGGACCATTCGGGTGTGATCATCCGAGGGGTGATCACCTACGGTTCACATTTCTGGCATTGTTGGGCAATGTTGTCTCGCGCACTGTCCATGGGTTCTGCTTTCGCCGTCGCCGCCAGCCTGCTTTCCGCCACCGCCGCCCACGCCGACGTGGCTTACATCGACGGCAACGAGGTGTGGGTCTCCACTCTCGACGGCAGCCAGAAAGTGCGGCTGTCGTCCGGTGAGAACGACTGGCGCGACGTAGCTGTGTCGGATCAGGGGTACGTGGTCGGGGTTCGTTTGGAAACGAACAAGATCGCCAACCTGTCCACGTTCACGGTGTGGAACCAGCAAGGCAGCAGAATCAGGAGCGGACCGCTCACCAGCTTGAGCAACGGCGGCTCGAACGCTCATCCCCTGAACCTGCAGATCACGCCCGACGGTGGCCTGCTCGTCTACGGCTTCTCCAACTACGTGTACAACTACCCGGTCGGAACCCTGATCACCGGCTTCCACCTGCTTCCCACGTCGACGGTGGTCGCCCCGTACCCGAACCCGTACTACACCACCGCTGCGAAGTGGCCGGCGCTCATCGGGGAACGCGTCGTTGGTGCGACTGGCAGCAGCACGCTGGGGGTGCAGGAGGCCGGGTCTACGGGGAGCCCGAACTTCACCCCGTGGCCCGGCATCGACGTTGGCGGTGTGGGGACAATCGACGGTCTTGATGTGAACGACTCGGGGACGAAGGTCGCAATTAACGTGGACCTGCCGTATCCCAGCACAGACGAGAAGCTCATTGTGTTCCCTGCCCCGGGCCTGGGCCAAGCACCAACGGCGCTGCCAAACCCAATCGTTCCTGGCGATGTGGGTGACTGCTTCGTGCCGGCGACCGGCAACACCGCCGATCCGAGCCTGTCTGCAGACGGAACCCGGCTGGCCTGGTCGGACGCAGGTGGCGTGAAGGTCGCTGGTGTCCCGCTCGTCGTCCCCACGGACGGTGTTCAGAACCTCTGCACCATGTCCTCTCCGGCCGTGACCATCTCAGCCACAGGCAAGTACCCAGCACTCGGTCCCGTCAGTGTTGCGGCAATCAAAGCTGGTCAGCAAGGCAGTGGGGGCGGCGGCGGGGGCGGTGGTGGTGGTGGCGGAGGTGGCGCAGCCCAGCCCACCGCGCCCGTCCTGGGTTCTCTGTCGGGCCTGAAGTTGGCAAAGCTCGGCTCGAAAAAGGGCGCGTCGCTGACCGTCACCGCAGGAGCTGCGGGCAAGGTGACTGTGCAGCTGACCTATAAGCCCAAAGGTAAGAAGGCGATCGTGGTGGCACAAGGAAGCAAGAACCTCGCTGCGGGAGCGACCGGAAAGATCAAGGTGAAACTGACGGCCAAGGGCAAGAAGTCGCGCAAGAAACTGAAGGGCAAGACGGTCAGCGTCATCCTGACCTCCGGGAGTTCGGTGACCACGCGAACTGTGAAGCTTCGTTAAGCCGGGCCGACCCAAAGGCTATGTGACTCAGCGGCCAGTTATTGGCCTCTCCCTCACAAAACCCCAGCGGGTGAACCCCAGCGGCCCGGTCAGCGCAGCCGCACCGAAAGGCACGTCACGCAGCCCTCGAGCTTCTCGAACTCACTGATGTCCACGGCAACCACCCGCAAGCCGCGCTGCTCGAACAGCTCGCGGCGTGCGCGGGGCCGAGGTCGCCATGAGCACCGGTCTGCGTCGTCCAGCACAACTACCTCGGCGCCGGGTTCGGGCACCGCGAGGAAGGAGTCAAAGACCCCGGGGTCATCCACCAGCGGCAGGTAGCCGACAGCGGTCCCGTCCGGCAGGGCGGTCACGGCGCTCTTCAAGTGCAGCACCTTCGTCACCGGTACCGGCACCACCTCGACGTCGAGCAACGCAGCCAGCTGCTTGCACGCACCGTGTGTGGTCCGGCCTCCGACACCGACGTAGAACCGCTCGCCGATCTTCAGCACGTCACCGCCGTCGAGGGTGTCCGGCGCTTCGATGCGCAGCACCTCCCCGAGCTCACGGACGGCCGCTTCGGCCCCGGCCGTCTCTCCCCGCCGCTCGTCGGCTCCCGGCCGGGTGATCACCGCCCGCCCGCGCCACCAGACCACCGCGTCCTCCACGAACACGGCGTCCGGATGCTCAGGCGCTGGTGCGACTTCCACCGTCTCCCAGCCGAAACCCTGCAGCGCCCCCACGTAACCGTCCCACTGCCGGCGGGCGAGGTCGAAGTCGACAGGCTGCCGGTCGATGTGGGTCAGCAACCCCTCCGCCAATCGCGGGCTCGGCTCGCGGACCAGCGCCCTCATGTCAGTTGCTGCAACAGTTCAGCCATCCGCTGTTGCACCACGTTGATGGCCTTGAGTGGGCGAATCATTACCTTGAAATCGCTGATCAGGCCCTGCTCGTTCCAGGTGATCATGTCCACGCCGTTGACATGGATGCCGTCGATCTCGGTCTCGAATTCCAGCACCGCATCCTGCTCGCCGACCACCTCGCGCACGTAGTGAAAGGCCGGGTTGGCGATAACGTGCATGGCGCCGGTCAGGTACAGCGCAGTGAGATCCCGGCCCTGCTGCGGCTTGAACAGAATCGGGGAGTGGAACACGGCGTCCTCGGCCAGCACCTGATTGAGTAGCGCGGGGTTGCGGGTGCGCACGACCTCGTGCCAGCGTTCCAGAGCGTCCAAGATGTTCACCGTCCCACCACATCACACACCGCGTCGACGAACGTTGCCACGTCCCCGGGCGCGAAGTAGTAATCAGCCCACCGCTGCAATCGCGCCATCTCATCGGCAGAACTCGCCGCTACCAGTGCAGTCACCACGTCCCCGGCCCGGTCGGCGGCCAGCAGCGGCAGATCCGCGAGCATTCCGCCCTCCAGCACGGGTGCCCGGGAGGCTGGCCGCGTGACAACCAGCGGCTTACTGGTCGTGAGCCAGTCGACAGCCACCGCGGAGATGTCGCAGACGAGGGCGTCGGCGGCTTCCTGCTGCCACCCGAAGCGCGGTGTCGTATCCACATAGTGGGGGGCACTGAGCATCCGTTCAATCGTGGCCTTCGCGTCGGCGTGGGCCGCAAGGCGGCGGCCGGCCTGCGGGTGCGGGCGGAAGATGACCCGGTATGCGCCGGAGGCCAGCAACGCCGAGACCATAGCCACGCCGTGACTCGCGAGGGAGCCGTACTCCATGACCTCGCCGCTGCCTTCGGTGGTCGGCGCGTACAACACGGTGGGCAGGTTGCTGGGTGGCAAGTCCGCCGGCGGTTCCTGCGGAATGTGCAATTGCGGCCTGCCGATGATCCGCAACTTTGTGGCGGTGTCGAAGTCGTGCAGAGCAGCGGCGTATCGGTCGACCGCGGCTTGCCCGGCGACGAACGTGAGGTCGTACGCCTTGGCCTGGTTGGACACCATGTAGACCTTGTCGCTCTCGCCGTGACTCAGAAAGACGTGCTGGGGTGCGGCGTAGGCGAGCAGGTCGAAGTTGCTGACGTTCTGGTTGACGTACAACACGGCGCGCGGCTGATAGCGCGTCATGACGGCGTCGAGGTCGGCCAACCACCGGGCCAGCACGATCGGGATCGTGGTGAGGTGGCGCAGCAGCAGTGCCGCCCGCGGATCACGGACGACCAGCGCCACCGGCAGCTTGTCGGCCAGCACTTCCAGCGGTGGCAGCCAGTCCCGGATCTGGTAGAGGTACTGCGCCCCGGAGCCGAAGTAGACCAGTACTGCGGCTTCCTCCGGCACGTGCGCTTGCGCCCGCTGCCACTCCCGCAGGGCGGTGCGCGCACTCATCGCATCGCGGCTGCGGGCAAGTGCGACCTGCAGGCTGGACATGGGCTCAGGTTAGCCGGGCTCCAGTGGCCCCGCGGTTTTGTCGTGAAGTTGCCGCGACACGCCGGGATTAGCGATGACATCACGACAAAACGGGGGGCGGTGCCGGTTCAAGGTCCGGTGAGCAACCTCCGGACCGCCCGCTGGGTGGCGTGCCCGTCCTCGTGCGGGCAGAAGCGCGCCACGAACGGCGCCAGATCGACGTGCGGCGGATCACGCAACCATTCCTGCAGCTCCGCAAGCGAACTCGTGCGCGGGCCCGGCAACTCGTCGTCGCGCAGGTACACCCCGCGCGGGTAGTCGGCGGGCGTGAAGAACAGGACCGTCGCGCCTGTCGCTATAGCGTCGAACGCGACGCTGGAGTAGTCCGTGATGACGATGCGGGAACGCCCGATCAACGTGTTCGTATCGCCCTCGATGAGGTACGGGCGCAGGCGGGCATCGGCCGCGGCGCGCGCCGCGAGCTTGCTGTGCACCCGCAGCACCGGCCGCTCCACAACCCGCGCGATCGCCTGCATGCGCATGACCAGCGCCTCGGTGTCGTCGACCGCGTCGGTGTAGGACGCCTCCTGCCAGGTCGGCGCATAGAGCACCAACTCGGGATTCGCATCCCGAATTGCCGGTCCACCCGCGGCGTCCCGAGTTCCGCTACCGCGTCTGTGGCCAGCCCATACGCCCCCGCGTACATCGTCTCGGTCATGTACGCACTGCTCGACAACAGAACGTCGGCCGCTTCGAGATTCGCCACAGTGTTCGCGATCGGGGCGTCGGCGTCACGGCCCATGCGCTTCAAGGGCGTGCCGTGCCAAGTGTTCAAGTACACCTGATCCGGTCGCTTACGGAACACCTGCGGAAACGTCACGTTGTTCACGAGGTACTGCGTGGTGGCCAGCGCCCGGAAGTACTCGGTGGAGCGGTAGCGGACGTAGCGGATGCGGTCGGTGGGGGCGGCCGGGGAGCGAGTGGCCCAGATCAGTGGCAGGTCGGTTTCGTCGAGCAGGTACTCGGCGATGGCTCCGGGATCGCCGCC
The DNA here is from genome assembly GCA_037045455.1 of Candidatus Nanopelagicales bacterium. Classification (GTDB taxonomy): domain Bacteria; phylum Actinomycetota; class Actinomycetes; order S36-B12; family UBA10799; genus JADKAV01. Next base: position 247,229 of record JBAOIN010000005.1, read on the forward strand.
AGTTCCAGTGCCCTCGAAGGACTCCAGCAGCACGGCCTGCGTGAGCGGTTCGCGGGCCCAGCGGTCGTACATCCGGCGAGCGGCCGCCCGGACCACGCTGCGCACCATGCCCAGCACAGTAATGGGCGGTCCTAGGGTGGAGCGCGTGAAGGTTCTGCATCTCATCTCCAGCAGCGGCGTCTACGGCGCGGAGAAGATGGTCGTGGGGCTGTGCGAGGCGCTCCCACAGTTCGGCGTGGAACCCGTCTTGGAGGTGTTCGACAACCGGCATGCCCGCAATGTCGACGTCGCGGACTACGCGCTCAGCCGGGGTGTGCAGGTGCGGCTGTTGCCCTGCGGCGGCCGCTTCGACCTGGCCGCGGTACGGCAGTTGCGGCGCGACCTGACGGGCTTCGACTTGCTCCACGTCCATGGCTACAAGGCCAACCTGTATGGCTATGTGGCCAGCCGCCGGAAGGCGCCCGTCGTGGCGACGAACCACCGGTTCGACACCGGGCCGCAGAACCGCTTCGACCGCTTCGTGCTGCCGCGGATGAACGCGGTGTTCGCGGTCTCCGACGAGGCGCGCGACTCGCTGCGCGACGTGTACGGCATCAAGGCCGCAATGACGATCCCGAATGGCGTCGACCCGCGCGACTTCACCGGTGTTGCGCCCAGCCTGAACGTCTTCCCGCTGGTGGGAATGGTCGCCCGCCTGGCGCCCGAGAAGGCGCCCCACGACTTCCTGGCCGTGGCCGCTGCAATCCCGGAAGCGACATTCGTCATCGTGGGGGACGGGCCGATGCGCGCCGAACTGGAAGCAGCCGCCCCGACGAATGTGCAGTTCCTCGGCTTCCGCGAGGACATGCCCGGCGTGTACGCGAGCCTGGACGTGCTCGTGCAGCCGTCGCTGCGAGAAGGCATGCCGATGACGCTGCTGGAGGCGATGGCCAGCGGGGTGCCCGTCGTCGCGACCAGGGTGGGTGCTGCTGCCGACGTGATCGACAACGGCCGCACCGGCATGCTCGTGCCGCCCTCGGACGTGCCCGCACTTACCGCCGCCGTGCAGTCGCTGCTGCGCGACGACCACGGGATCGGGCAGGCCGCCCGGCAGGAGGTCGAGCGCCGCTTCACGGTCGACGTGATGGCCCGTCGCTACGCCGAGGAGTACGGGCTTGGGGTCTGAGCAGTAACGTGGCGGTATGGACAGCGCCTCGTACATCGATCTTGAGGAACGCACCGGCGCCCACAACTACCACCCGCTGCCGGTGGTGGTCCGGGAGGCCGAAGGAGCCTGGGTCACCGACGTGGAAGGCAATCGGTACCTCGACTTCCTCAGTGCCTATTCGGCGCTGAACTTCGGGCACCGGCATCCCCGGCTGGTCGAGGTCGCCCACCGGCAACTGGACCGGCTCACGCTGACCTCTCGCGCGATCCACTCCGACCAGCTCGGCTCCTTCTGTGCCGAACTCACCGACCTGCTTGGCATGGACCGCGCGTTGCCGATGAACACCGGCGCAGAGGCCGTCGAGTCGGCCATCAAGACCGCCCGCGCGTGGGGCTACCGGGTGAAGAAGGTGCCCGCCAACGAGGCCATCATCATCGTCGCCCGGCAGAACTTCCACGGCCGCACGACCACCATCATCTCGTTCAGCGACGACCCAGTTGCCAAAGAGGACTTCGGCCCGTACACGCCCGGTTTCGTGGCGGTGGATTTCGGCGACATCGAGGCGCTGCGGCAGGCGCTGGAGAACCCGAACGTGGTCGCGTTCCTGGTCGAGCCGATCCAGGGCGAGGCGGGGATCATCGTGCCGCCGCCCGGCTACCTACCCGCGGCTGCGCAGGCTTGCCGGAACGCCGACGTCCTGTTCATCGCCGACGAGATCCAGTCCGGGCTCGGCCGAGCCGGCACCACACTGGCCGTGGACGCCGAGCACGTGCGGCCCGACATGGTGTTGCTCGGCAAGGCGCTGGGCGGCGGCATCGTGCCGATATCCGCGGTTGTTTCGCGCGCTGATGTCCTGGGCGTGTTGCGGCCCGGTGAGCACGGGTCCACGTTCGGCGGCAACCCGCTGGCACTGGCCATCGCCCGCGAGGTGATCGCGCTGCTGGACAGCGGCGAGTACCAGCAACGCAGCACCGAACTCGGCGCCCACATGCTGCGTCGGCTGACCGAGGAGGCACCGAGCACGGTGGCCGAGGTGCGCGGTCGCGGCTTGTGGGCGGGCGTGCAGGTCCACGACCAGTTCGCGCCGGTGCGGCCGCGCTGCGAGATCGCGCTGCACGAGGGGGTCATCGTCAAGGACACCCACGCCACCACGCTGCGGCTGGCCCCGCCGTTGACGATCGACCGCGAGGACCTCGACCACGGCATCGACGTGGTGCTCAAGGTCCTCGGGTGACGGTTCACGCTTTCACTGACGGGGCGTGTTCAGGCAACCCGGGCCCGGGTGGTTGGGGCGTCGTTTTGCGCTGGGGTGACCACGAGCGCGAGTTGTTCGGAGGCGAGCCGCAGACCACGAACAACCGCATGGAACTCATGGCCGCGATCACGGCGCTGGAGTCGCTGACGCGGGCATCGGAGGTGGTGGTCACCACCGACTCCACCTACGTGCTCAAAGGGATCACCGAGTGGGTGCCGGGCTGGAAAGTGCGCGGCTGGCGCACATCCTCGAAGCAGCCGGTGAAGAACGTGGACTTGTGGCAGCGCCTCGACGAAGCGGTGGCCCGGCATGACGTGCGGTGGGAATGGGTCAAGGGGCACAACGGGCACCCGGAGAACGAGCGCGCCGATGAGCTGGCCCGCCGCGGGATCGCGCAGGTGCGGGCAGGTTGAGCCGTTTGATAGCCAACGGCGTTGTTGTTAGATGTAGACGCCCGTCTGACGCTCACAGCCGCGTCGGACTCTCACAACCGCGGCCCAAGCGCGTTGAGTCGCTGGCTTCAGGCATTTCGGTGCCTAACACGACCTTGGATGGCACGTGAGACACCGAAACCCTCAGCCCGGTGGCCGTGCTTCCCGCTCGTTGGTCAACGAACCCCGGGCCTGCTCCAACGTGAACGTCCGCTCCGCCCGCGCCCGCCCCAGGAACGCGACCATCCAGTGCCCCAGCGTGCTCACCTTCTGCTGGAAGCCGACCAGGTACAGGATGTGGATGAACAGCCAGGCCATCCAGGCCAGGAAACCCCGCAGTTGCAGCTTGCCCACATTGGCGACGGCCCGGAAGCGGGAGATCGTGGCCATGCTGCCCTTGTCGAAGTAGTCGAAGTCGCCCGGCTCCGGCTTGTCCTCCAGCCGGGCCCGGATGGTCCGGGCGCTGTGCTTAGCCCCCTGCATGGCGACCTGCGCGACACCGGGCAGGTTATCCAGCGCCATCATGTCGCCGATCACGAACACCTCCGGGTGACCCGGCAGCGTGAGGTCGGGATTCACCTTCACCCGGCCACCGCGGTCGACTTCGGCGTCGCTCTGGGCGGCCAGCTGGGCACCCAGCGGCGAGGCCTGCACGCCTGCCGCCCAGACCACGCAATTGGAGGACAGGTACTCGCTGGATCCGTCCTTGTACTTCACCTCGACGCCCGTCGCATCGACCGTCTGCACCATGGCGTTGCAACGCACGTCGATCCCCATCTTCTCCAGCGCCTGCCGGGCCTTCGTCGACTGCGTCGGGCCGAACGTCGAGAGCACGCCATCGCCGCCTTCCAGCAGGATCACCCGCGCCTGCGTGGGGTCGATCGACCGGAAGTCCTTGCGCAGTGTGCGCCGCGACAGTTCTGAGATCTGCCCGGCCAGTTCGACCCCAGTAGGCCCGGCCCCGACCACCACGAACGTCAGCCAAGGCGCGGCGTCCTCCGGCGTGTCCTGCAGTTCGGCCATCTCGAAGGCGCCGAAGATCCGGGCCCGCAGTTCCAGCGCGTCGTCGATGCTCTTCAAGCCAGGCGCGTACGGCTCGAACTGGTCGTTGCCGAAATACCCGGTGGATGCGCCGGCGGCCACGATGAGTGTGTCGTATTCCGTCACCTTGCGATGCACGCCGACCTGCGAGGTGACCGTCTTGTTCGTCAGGTCGATCGCCGTCACCTCACCGAGCAAGACGTCGGCATTGCGCTGCCGCTTGAGGATTTCCCGGGTGGCTGGGGCGATCTCACCCTGCGAGAGGATGCCGGTGGCCACTTGGTAAAGCAGCGGTTGGAAGAGGTGGTGGGAGACCCGCGAGATCAGTGTCACCTCGACGTCGGCGCGTTTGAGTTTCTTTGCGGCGAACAAACCGCCGAACCCGGATCCGATGACGACCACACGATGAGCCATGACTCAATGTTCCTCGCAACGCCGCCGCCATGCCATGATCCCGATCACAGTGGCAGGCTGGCGGCGTGAACATCGTCCTGATCGGCATGCGTGGCGTCGGCAAGACGAACATCGCCCGCCGGCTGTCCTTCCAGACCAAGCGCCCGGTCATGTCCACCGACATCCTGGTCGAGTACGAGCTGGGAGCGCAGATCCCGCACGTGGTCGCGACCCAGGGCTGGCGGGCGTTCCGGGAAGCCGAGTACAACGTTCTGCGCAAACTCAGTGCCATGGACTGCCTTATCGTCGACGCCGGTGGTGGGATCGTCGTGGACCTGGCTGAGGACGGCACCGAGGTTTACAGCGGGCGCAAGGTCGAGTTGCTGCACAAGCGCGGTTCGATCGTGTTCCTGGCCGGTGACATCGACCGGCTGGCGCGCAAGGTGCAGGACGATCCCACCCGCCCGACCCTGGATCCGCGGAATTCCGCCGCCGACCTGATGCGTGCCCGGTTGCCGTTCTACGAGAAGGCCGCGGACTGGATCATCGACGTGGAGGGTAAGCAACGGGCCGACATCGCTGCCGAGATCGCCGCCCAGTACGGATGATTCGGGCCTTGTGACCGGTACGGTGGGTAGCGGAATGGAGGTCGTAGTGCCCGTTGCCGTGCCGATCGTGGCTGGCACCGCCATTCGCGGTGTGGCCGCCACGCTGATGATGCGCCGTGTGCTGGAGCGCCACCCCAACGCCTTCTTGATCACGCTGGCAAACTTCGGCGTCACGCTGCCGATGGAGGCCTCCCAGAAGCACCTGACCCGGGACATCCGCAAGGGCCTGGAGCGCCAGGGCCGCGACCCCGACTCACCGGTCGTTCTGGTCGGGCACTCGCAAGGCGCGATCGCCAGTCTGCGTTACGCCGTGGACCACCCGCATCAGGTCCTGCACGTCATCAGCGTCGGGGCGCCATACGGCGGTTCGGTTAGCGCGCGCACCGTGTCCCGGCTGTTCCGCTGGGCCCCCCGCGACCTCACGCCAGCATTAGCGGACATGGCCGAGGGGTCTCCGTTCTTGGCCCAGCTGCACGAAGACCTGCCCGTCATCGCCGACCGGGTGACGAACATCTACAGCACCCACGAACTGTTCATGACCCCATACACGGTGGCCCACATCGACGTGCCCGGCGTCGAGAACCACCTGATCGCGACCGAGGCGGAGTACCGGCGGCATCTGGCCAGTTGCCCGGAATACCCGGTGGACGGCCACATCGAAGGCCGGATCACTCACCTCGGGGAGATGAGCAGCCCCGAGGTGCGGTCCATCATCTGGGCCAAGGTGCAAGAGATTTCAGAGGCTGTGCAGCGCGGCGAGATCGGCGAGCGTCCGGCGTAGTGCGGCTCGTCGTCAGATGCCCCCGTGAAGACGCAATCGGTGAGCCTTCTGGGCATCGGTGAGCGTTCCGGGCGCCGAAATCCCGTCCGCGGTGCTAACTGATGCCCGGGATGCTCACGGATCGGCTGTGCCCCAAGCGGGCTAGCCAACCTCCACCCGACGGCGCGTGGCCCGGCGAGTGGCCTCGACGATCACTCGGGCACCGGTGGTGATCAGCGTCAGGCTCACCACCATCTGCACCATCACCGCGATCATGGCCGGGTGGGTCAGGGCATGGATGTCACCGAATCCGACCGTGGTCAGGACCGTCATCGTGAAGTACAGCGCGCTGACCTTGTCGAGCGCCACGTTGAAGTTCCCGGGATTGCTGATACTCAGCGACAGGTAGGCCAGAGCGAACATCACCACGACTGCGGTGAGCATGACCACCAGCGCCGTGATCCCGGTGCGTAACGGATGCCGCGACCGGTCGATCCGAAACACCGCCCAGATGCCGACCAGTAAATACACCACCGAGACCACGAAAATGCTGATCACGACCAGCCACGGCGGGTCGTCACCCTGCGGCATCGGCAGCACGGAATAGCCCACGAGGATCAACGCCGCGACCCCGAAGGCGGCCAGCAGGGTCGGAATCCCCTGCTTGACCACCCCTCGGGTCGTGGCGGGCGGGGTGATGCTCACATCACCGAAGGCTAGCGGGGCCCCGGACGTCAACGCCGCGGCAACGGCCGCCAGCCCCGGACGGGAAGAAAGGCCCTACGGAACAATTCGGCCACGGCCTGCCGGAGTTGCGGGACGAAGGCAGCGGGCGAGCGACCCAGGGCGTCCAGCGGGATCCGCACCCGTAGCGAACCCGGTTCGATCGTGAACTTCGCGGGGGCCTGCAGCTCGGCTGCCTCGCCGTCGATCCCGGCCGAGATCGGCATGTCGGAGTCCACGACGAACGAATCGCTGGTCCACGCGCTGAAACCCGGTGCCCCGTTCAACAGCCCGAGTGAGGCCCGGGCGAACATCTCGGTCACGCCAGCGGCACTCGACAGTTCGGCGGTGACGATTCCGAGCTGACCGGAGTTGAGTCGCGGACGGCCGCCGGCGCCGCGCACGTCCAGCAGGTACGGGTTGTTAGACACCAAGACGACCTGCGCAGTCGAACGGCCCGTCCCGTCGGCACCGGCGAAGTGCAACGCCGGTGGATAGGCGACCAGCGTCGGCAACTCGTCCATCGCGGTCTCGAGTTTGCGCTCGCGGTAGGTCGCCTGCTGGACGACATTGCCGTAGAGGCCCATGGAGACGTTGTTCACGAACGGCAGCCCATTGACGCGGGCCATGTCGATGCGCCGCTCCCGCGCCTGCCCGAACGCCTGTAGCCCCGCCAGCGGGTCGTTGCGGTTCAGCCCCAGGTCCATCGCCAGGTGATTGCGGGTGCCGGCGGGAATGACCACGAGCGCGAGGTCATGCGAACTGGCCACATCGGCGACGACCGCCTGCGAACCGTCTCCACCTGCCACGCCGAGAACGTCAGCGCCGTCCGTGACGGCCTGTTCGGCCAGTGCCCGCAGGTCGCGTCCCGGGCCGAACTCCAGGCACTGCACACCCATGGCTGTTGCGCGTTCGGCCAGGTCCACCCGCTGCTGCCGTACCGCCACCGGACAGGGGGTTCACAAGTAGCACCGGCTTGTGCGCGGCAGGCACGACCTCACCCGGCGGCGTGAGCTCGGCCAGGGAGCGCCGATCGCGCCCGAGTGCGTAGCGGCCCAACGGCAGCGAGGCCAGGATCGCCAGGCCACCCAGCACAATGGTCCAACCCTCGCTGTGTGCGCCCACCGCGGCGATCAGCGCGACCGCCAGCAGGATTGCACTCGCCCACCCGGCACGTTCCCGGTCCGGACCCCGCCGGGTCAGCGCCACCCAGCCGAATCCGATGGCCATCAGCAGCGCCAGGATTGTAATGAGGATGGCCAGCGGGCTCTCGGCGAAACCGCGGACGAGCGCCAGCACACCGATCCCTGCGGCAGCCAGTGCCCCGATGGCGGCGAGCCGTCGCCTACTGGCGAAACTGACGTGACTCATCGCGACATCACGTCCACCGTCGCCTGCCCGACCGCCGTGCCGATGAGCCCGCCCACGACTACGTCCAGCGGGTAGTGCACGCCCGTGTGGACCCGCGAGTAGGCCACTGCGAAGGCCACCGCCCGAAGCCCGGCACCGGTCCACGGCATCGTGGCGGACACGGCCTGGGCGAACGCGAAGGCCGATGCCGAATGCCCGGAGGGAAACGACGTCGACGCGGGCATCCGTACGTGCCGGTTGTCATCCCGTTCGACGCGGGTGGGCCGCTCGCGCCGGAACATCCGCTTGAAGCCTTGGTTCACGACCGCCGAGGACACCCCGATCGCCAGCATCCCGGTGACGGCCGCCCGCCTTCCGGTCGGTCCGGTCAATGCCAAAACGGCCGCACTGGCCATCCACAGCCGGGAGTAGTTGGCCGCCGTGCTGAGCCCGCGCAGGGCCGCGTCCACGCGCGGACTGCCTGCCGCTGCGATGGCCTCGTACAACTCCTGGTCGGTGTCGGCAATCATGCCCTTGATCGTCCCAGACACAACAGCGGCGCTCGGGGCCCGGTCTTGCATGATCATCCGTGGCGTGGGTAGTGATCTCGGAGCAAAATAGCGGGGAAGGCACGAGGGAGCCAGTCCGATGGAACCGTTCGACATGTCGTTCAACGACGTCGAGACGTTCGAGGACTTCATCGTCGCCACGTACTCCCGGCAGCGGATCCTCAGCCGCAGCGGCCGGTTCAGTGCTCGGCTGCAGCGCCACCTCGTCACTCCGCAGGTGGCCGTGGACGACATCGCCTACACGTTCGGCTACAGCTACTTCCTGGCCGCCGAACAAGTGCTGGTTGTCACCTCTCGGGTGGGCGGGATGCTCTCCAACACGCCGGGGCGCGAGGAGGAGCATCTGGGCTCTGGAGACGTGGCCCTCGTCGGCATCCCGGGGCAGGAGTTCGGAGGGGTGACCGTGCCGAACAGCCGGTACAACGTCACCGCGATCGAGCCCGAGCTTCTGACGCAGATACTGCTCGGCCGCTCGGCCACGGATGACACCGCACACGTGCAGTTCCTGGACACCCGACCCGTATCCAGACCTGCCGGCGCGGTGCTCGAAGAAGCGCTGCATCATGTGCTGCACGCCCAGCGCACGTTGCCGTCGACGCCCCTGCTCGCCGATGCCTCGGCGCAGTACCTGGCCACGACCCTGCTCGTGACGTTCCCGCACGAGCTGATTCCTGACGGGAGGTCCCCCTACCGACCCGGTCGCGACGCCCACCCCCAGACCGTGCGGCGGGCGATGGCCTACGTGAACAGCCACCCCGACGAGCCTCTGACCGTAGGCGACATGGCGGCCGCAGCCGGAGTCGGTCCGCGGGCATTGCAGATAGCCTTCCGCCGGCATCTGAACATCACGCCGAGGCAGTATCTGCGCAGGGTCCGGCTCGATCTCGCCCGCCGGGATCTGCTCGCCGGGACATACCCAACAGTTGCCGAGACGGCCATGCGCTGGGGATGCGGCAGCCAAAGCCGGTTCGCGGCTCTCTACCGCAGTGCTTACGGGGAATCGCCGGTGCAGACACTGCGTTCTGTCCGGCGGCCTTGACGACGTCTTTTTTCGCATTTCGACCCAAGAATCGTTCGGTTTGTGATCTAGACCCTCCTGCGCCCGCCGCGCAAGCCTGGAAGAGGTGGTTCCAGCAGGAGGATGGTGACGTTTCGTGCGGCCAGAGGACCAGCGCTCCGCTCGACGGAAGGGCCCCAGCCCCGGGCTTGCGGACCAGAGCAGGCAGGCGGGACTCATCGAGCAAGTGCGCCAGCAGACCCAGCCCTCGGTCCTGGCCGGGCTGATCCCGCAGCACGCGTTGCGGCTGCTGCCAGGGGGACAGAGTGCGTCGCTGAGCAGACACTCGGGGCAAGCCAGTGTTGTCCTCGCGTGCACGTCCGCACTCGCCCGCACGCTCGACGCTTCTCAGGCTCGGCTGCAGGAGGGCCCATGCGCCGAATGTCTGCCGGCGCCAGGGCAACGGACGGCGGTCAAGGGCTGGTGGCGTTCCGATGACCTGGCGGCCGATCCCCGCTGGCCGCACTGGGCACCGCTGGCCGTCGTGAAGGGCGAGCGGTCGCTGTTGTGCGTAGCGATCCCGGCGGCTGGAATGCCGGCCATGACGGTCAGCGTCTACTCCCCGCAGCCCGGCGTGTTCCGGGACCGCCGAAGCGTGGACGCCCTCATGGGTTACGCGGATGCGGTGGCCCCGATGGTGCATGCAGCCTGCGGCAGCCTGGATCCGGGCCTTGACCCAGAATCCGAGATCGGCGTCGCACAGGGCATCCTGATGGCCCGTCACGACCTGTCCTTCGAGCAGGCACAGGCCGCGCTCGAACGCATCGCGAGCGCGTCCGGGATCGACATTCACCAGATCGCCCGGGACGTTCAGAGCGACACACTGCCCGTGGGTGCCGCCACGCACATCCTGTTCGCCCGGCTGCGGCACTGACCCTGCTCGGATCTTCCGCGTCCATCGCAATCCGTTAGCCTTCCGGGCATCGGTGAGCACGCCGGACGCCAAAATCCCGCCCGCGGCGCTAACGGATGCCCGGAATGCTCACCGATCGGCCGTGCCAAGATCCGTGCTCAGCGCAAGGCGTTGGCCGGCGGCGGGAACACCTGCGGCGCGCTTCCCGGCCCCGTGCGGCCGCCGATGGTGACCCGGTCGATGCACACCGCCACGTCATCGGTCGTTGCAGCTGTCACATACGCCGCCGGCCCGCGCACCTCGAAGAACACGTTGTGCAGTCCCGCGCGCAGCGGCACCTCGTGGACATCCGGGCCGATGCGCATCCGGACTGTCGTGTCGGCAGCACTCAAATACGACACCTCGGCGACCCAGCTCCACGCCGGTGCGGCCCGCTGCAGCGGGATCGCCAGCGGATTCGGGCCAAGCCGGAATCCGCACTTGCCGGCCGTGTCCGCCGTGAAGCCCGTCACCCACTGCTGCTCCGCGTGACCGTCGAGTGCGAACCCGTACAGCCCGCCGGTCGAGTACTTCACGAACGGCCGGAACACCGGGTCGGGCGCGAACACCACTTCAGTACTGGCGAAGGGCTGCATCAGCAGGGGGTGCACGAGGTCGGTCATGGTCTGTTGGGGCAGGAACTGGGCATCGGCCGGAACCGCCATCATCGAGGCCTGCGCAGTGTGCACGTAGTCCTTGGTCTGGCTGTTCACCCAGCGCAGGCTCGGCTCAACGGCGCTGACCAGACAGGACGTCGCGAAGACCGCAGCCGCTACGGCTGCCAGGCCCTGCCGGCTCAGCCGTCGCAGCCGCGGCCGCGTTGTCACCTGCTCGCCGCGCACGGGGAAGAAGAGCAGGGGTATGAACAAGGCCAGCGGGATCCAGAAGTCCGAGCTGTAGCGATAGCCGCTCGACGCGATCTGCGTGCCGCCGCCGCGGCCGTACGTTGCGACAGCCGTGAGCCCTGCCGCGTAGACCAGCAGGCCGAGGTAATAGCGGAACAGAGCGGGTCGCCATCGGCGCACGGCTACCCCGACGGCGACCATCAGCACGACGGCCACCACAAGCAGCCAGGTGACCGGTCGCGGGATCACGAGCACGCCGTTCCAGGTCTCCCCGGGCGCGCTGAACCACAACCATGGGCCGCCGGCTGCGCCGTTCACGACATTGAGCAGGAAGAAGTCCCGGGCGTACCGCAGCGCCCAGCCCCAGTTCCATTCCGGGCTGCGAATGAACGGCGCATGCAACTGCAGGATCAGCAGCCAGCCGACCGCGAAGGCCACGATGCCCGCCCAGAACGCCGGTTTCAGCCGCAGCGCTGCCCGCAGTCCGCGCGGACGCGGAACCCCGATCGGCAGATAGGCCGCCACGAGCACCAGCGCCAGCACCGACAACGTGGCCCGGCTCATGGACATCAGCGCCCCGGCCAGCGCCAGGCCGGACCACAGCCACCACCGTCCGGGCCGGCCTTCCAGCGCCAGCACCAGGCACCACAGCGAGGCCATCATGAACAGCGCGAAGGGGGCGCTCTCCACGACCATGCACCACCACACGCCGACTTCGAACGTGAAGGACGAAAGCGCGGGGACCAGGAAAGCGAGCAGAGCCGCCAGTTGCGACCCGGTGAGGTGCAGCACCAGCCGCCAGAGCAGGACGAGCACGGCGAGCTGCATGAGCAGCGCCCACACCATCAGCGCCGTCCAGGACCCGGGCCAGGCTGACTGCAGGATCCATTGAGCAGCCAGACCCCAGGGCTGGACATGTCCGTAATACGAGCGGAACAGGTATTCGGGTGTGAGACCGGAGGTGTGTGCCCACCAGCGCAGCGCGAAGTCGTCGGCGTACAGGTACCCGTTGAGCATCACCACGCCGCGCACGACGAGGTACCCGCACAGGGCCAGGAGCATCGGGCCAAGCCCGCGCAGGCGCGCCACTCAGCGGACCCGCACGATGATCTGCTCCATCAGGCTCACCCTACGGGCCGAGCAGTCCCTGCTCCGCCAGCCATTCCCGGGTGCGAGCCATCCCGTCGTCCAGACCGACCTTCGGCCGCCAATCGAGCAGTTCGGCGGCCTTCGCGATCGAGTACGTGCCCCGCCGGTCGGCCAAGTAGCGCACTGCTGCCGGGCTCAGTTCGATGGTCCGGCCCAGGCGGTTGGCCGCCGCGGCCTGCGCCCCGGCTGCAGCAATCATCACCGACCGCGGCAATCGCGGCACCGACTTGCGGCCGAGCATGCGCGCGTAGTGGTCGAAGTACTCCCCCGTGGGCACGCCGACACCGCCGGACAGCGTGATGATTTGTCCGGCGGCCTGCGGCGTTGTCGCCGCTTTCAGCACGCCGTCGACCACGTCGGAGACGTACACCGGACTGTGGATCCCAGTCCGCGGGACTGCCACCCGGCGACTGCGGATCATCTCGATCGGCAGCAACGTCCAAGGCCTGCTGCCCGGGCCGTACACGTCACCGGGCCGCACGATCGTCACTTCGATCCCCTGCCGGATCTGGGAGTCCAGGCACAGGTGCTCGGCCGCGATCTTCGAGTCCGCGTACGGCACGCCCGTAGCGCGCGTGGGGTAGTCCTCGGTGACCTGATCAGGGAAGCCGTTGCCGAAGACGGTGACGCTGGAGAAGAGCACAAACCTGCGGACACCGTTACGGATGGCTGCGTCCAGAACGTGCCGGGTACCCAGCGTGTTGATGCGCCAGAAGTGCGCGGCGTCCGAGGGCATTCCGACCGCGGCGGCCGTGTGAATCACGACATCGCCGCGGACCTGTTCCTGCCAAGCCCCCGGCGAGTCGATGTCGGCCACGATGTCTGCGTCGCGGATGTCGAGACCGCGCACGCTGTGGCCCTGCGCGCGCAACGCCTCGGCCACGGCCCCGCCGAGGAATCCGGCTGACCCGGTGACCACTAGTTCCATGGGCAAGATCGTCACGTGTGCCGCGGCAGCACGACCGCCGGCACCGGCGTGGCACGCACCAGCTTGTACGTCATATCGCCGAGGAATACCCGCCGCAGCACCCCGCCCTTCGACGACGCCAGCACGAGCAACTCGTCGCCGTTCCAGTCCAGCCGCTGCAGGGCCGACACCGTGTCGTCGCCGGCGGTGATCGCCGCGGTGGCCGACGCGTCGAGTTCGGACAAGGCTTCGTCCAATGACTCCTGCGCTTCCCGGCGCACCTGCTCCACGATCAGGTTCTCGCCGTCGAAGGCCTGGCTGCTGCCCATGACCCGGTGCCGCAGCAGCACGGTCAGCGCAGTCATCTCCCGGCCATCGCTGTGCTGCGCGGCCCATGCCAGCGCCCGCCGGCTCTCGGGAGTGTCCTGGAACGCCACAACCATCCGGCCGAGCGCTTCCGGCTGCACGCGGCGATACCCCGCGGGAGCCAGAGCGACCGGTACGTGACTGCCGTGCAGCAGCTGGTCGGCCGTGGAACCGATCAGGAACCGGCCGTTCGCAGAGCCCGGCGCGCTGCCGATCACGATGAGGTCGGCGCTGACCATCTCGGCCAGTTCCGCCAGACCCACGCCGCTGGAAGGGTGCCCGTGGATCGCGGTCTCGTAACTCTGCAGACCCCGCTGGCGGGTGCTGATGGCGACATCGGACAGCACGTCCCGCGCGTCTGCCTTCAGGTACTCCAGCCACTCGGCGTCGACCTTGCGCACCCCGCCGCGGGCGGCGGCATGCGGGTAGATGTTGCCCAGCACGACGTCGGCATTGAACGCCTTCTGCAAGACCGCTGCCAGGGCGATAGCGTCCGAGCCGGAGGCGTCCGGCACGACCCCGACGAGGATCTTCATTCGTCACCCTCGACGATCGGCTCCTGCGGATCAGGCGCCCAGGACTCCTCCAGTCCGCGGGCCAGCCGAGAGCGCCGGAAGCCATAGGTGAAGTAGATGATCAGCCCGATCGCCAGCCAGATCGCGAAGACCAGCCAGGTGATCGAGGCCAGCGAGGCGATCAGATACAAGCATCCGATCACGCCCAGGATCGGTGTGACCGGGAACAGCGGGGTCTTGAACGAGCGGTCCATCTCTGGCCGGCTGCGCCGCAGGCTGATGACCCCGGCATTGACGATCATGAACGCGAACAGCGTGCCGATCGAGGTGGCTTCCGCGAGCTGTCCCAGCGGCACCAACGCCGCCAGGATACTGATCACGACGGCCACGATGATCGTGTTGTTGACCGGGGTCTGCGTGCTCGGGTTGACCCTCGTGAAGACCTTCGGCAGCAGACCGTCGCGGCCCATCGCGAACAGGATGCGGGTCTGGCCGTACATCGTCACCAGCACGACCGAGAAGATCGAGATGACCGCCCCGAGTGCGATGATCGCCCCGGCCCAGGTGCCGCCGGTCACGTCGTTGGCGATCCGGGCCAGCACCGCCTCGCCGCTCTCGCCCTCGAAGTCTGACGGCTGGCCGCCGTTAGCCCCGATCGCGGCGATCGTCACCAGCAGGTACATGATCGTCACGACGATCAGCGAGCCGATGATGGCCAGCGGCAGGTCGCGCTTGGGGTTCTTGGCTTCCTCGCCCGCGGTCGAGGCGGCGTCGAAGCCAATGTAGGAGAAGAAGACCTGGCCCGCGGCGGCCCCGATACCGGCGATGCCGAGCGGGGCGAACGGCGCGAAGTTGCTGCCGTCGAAGGCCGTGAACGCCACCGCGCAGAAGAAGATGAGGATGGCCAGTTTGAGCAGCACCATGACGTTGTTCATCCGGGCCGACTCACTGGCACCGCGCAGCAGCAGGAACATGCAGGCGAGGACCACGACCACTGCCGGGATGTTGAAGACACCGCCGTTCTCACCCGGTGGGTTCGCGAATTCCGGTGGTATCGCGATGCCGAACGTCGCGAGGAACTCGTTGAGATACTGCCCCCAGCCGACAGCCACCGCGGCAACCGAGACGCCGTACTCCAGCATCAGGCACCAGCCACAGACCCAGGCGATGATCTCGCCCAGCGTCGCGTAGGCATACGAGTAGGAGGACCCGGAGACGGGGATCGTCCCTGCGAGTTCGGCGTAGGACAGCGCGGAAAACGCACACACGACCGCCGCCAGGATGAACGAGATGATGACCGCCGGGCCGGCTTTCGGGATCGCCTCGCCGAGGATGACGAAGATACCGGTGCCGATGATGCTGCCGACGCTGAACATGAGCAGCGCGAACAGACTCATGCTGCGTTTCAAGCCACCGTGATCGCCCTCGCCCACGATGTGGTCGGGGTTCTTGACCCGCAGGAGTTGCTTGATCATCGGCTGGCTCGTTGCCATGCGGTGCACCTGCCCCTCTGACCAGCATCTGACTGGCCGACGGCGTTACGGTACTGGTCGAACGCAGGAGGATGCGACGTACGGAGGGGCACTCATGAAGATTCTCGTCGGAGTGGCGGACGACGCCACATCCGTGGATGCCGTGGCCTTCGGCGCCACACTGGCCGCGACGTTCGGCGCACAGGTCAGCATCGTGACCGTCAGTGCCACCGCGGACGAGTACATCAACGATCATCTGGACCCACGATGGGTCGCCCGGCGTGGCGACGAAGCGACGAACCTGGTGGAAGACCTGGCCGGCGCCATCTCCTCGCAGCACGGGATCACGGCCCAGACGATCGTGCATCACCACCGCTCCACCGGCACCGGACTGTCCGAGATCGCCGAGGAGGTCAGCGCGGATCTCGTCGTGGTGGGCAGTGGCCCCGGCGGTTCCTTGGGCCGGTTCACGATGGGCAGCACCACCAACCAGCTGCTGCATCACATCGCCAATCCGCTGGTGCTCGTGCCGTCTGGCTATGCCCGCCACGCCCAACCGAGACTGCGCCGGGTCATGGTCGCGTTCGCGCAGGGCGCGGAAGGTTCCCGGGCGCTGTCGATGGGCGCGGACCTGGCACGCGCGGGCGGGCTGCCGATGGACGTCATGACGATCCTGGTGCGCCACCGGGTGTTCGGCTCAGACTTGGGCGCCGATGCCGAGGGTGACGTGCTCACCGCGAGTCTGAACATGTTGCGCGGCTACCAGCAGGAGGCGCTGGCCGAGATCGACACCGAGGGGCTGCAGGTGACCAGCGACGTGCTGGTCGGCGACTCTCCGGCTGAGGCCATGGGCCGCGAGGAGTGGGAACCCGGCGACCTGCTGGTGGTGGCTTCGGCCGGCGGCGGGGTGCTGCGGCGGGTGTTCCTCGGGGACACGACGTTCAAGATCCTGCGCGCCTCGACGGTGCCCACGCTGGTGTTGCCGCGGCACCACGAGTAGAAACACCCCCGGTTATGCGATCTACCCCAGTCGGACCGGAGGTGTTTCGCACAAGCGGGGGTGTTTGCTCGAATCAGGCGGGCTGACCGCCACCACCGAGCAGGTTCTTGGCGGCCTCCACGGCCTGGTCAACCTTGTCGTCGTGGACGTCAGGCACGATCTTCTTGACCTGCTCGGCCGCCGCGTCGAGACCCTGCTCGATCTTGTCGGCGTGCTGTCCGGCCAGGTCCTTGGCCTGGTTCGCCATGTCCTCGATACCCATGCGCACTCCTATCGTTGCGGAGTCACACATTAGGCGAGGACCGTGGGCCGTTGCCGCGTCAGCGCTTCTGCTGATCCATCGTCTTCTTGGCGTACGCGGCCGCCTTGTCGATGTAGCTAGCCTTGGCCGGTTGCTTGTCCTTGGCCGTGGCCGCCGCCTTGTCGATGCCGGCGGCAATCGTGTCCGAGTGTTTGACGAGAAGTTCCGCGAGCTTCATATACGTATTCTACTTCAGGTATTTCCAAGCCACAACGCCGACGCCCGCTCCGCCATCGCCGTGATCGTCCAGGACGGATTCACCCCTACGTTCTCCGGCACCACCGACCCGTCCATCACGCGCAAGCCCTCATATCCGAACACCCGGTGCTCAGCATCGACCACCCCGCGCGTCGGGTCCGGCCCAAGCACCGCCCCGCCCAGGATGTGCGCTGTGGCGCCCACTCCGAACAGACTCTCCAGCACCGTCGTGTAGGCCGTCCCGCCACTCACCTTCGCCACCGCCTGGCCGGCCGCGTCGGCCTGCGGCAAATGGACCGGCACCGGCTCGACCCCCGTGGGCAGAACGGATCGCAGCCGGCCTCCGCGGTACTCCAAGGCCATCTCGTTCTCGGCGTTCTGCATGACCGTCAGGATCGTCACCCGTTTGTGCCAGTCCTTGGTCCACGCGTTGGCTGTGGAGCGAACAGGGTGCCGCGCCAGGACCTTGAGCGTCTCGCGGCGCCGGTCCCCGCTCACCACCGGACTCAGGTAAAAGCGCATGAAGCCGTACGACGCGGGGAAGCGGTTGTTCGTCACGTGGGTGTGCGGGTCAGGGTAGAAGTCGCTCGAGATGGTTGCGCCTTGCGTCACGTCCGTGCCGGGTGGGTGCAGGATCGCGGCGAACGCCTCCGAGTTCGTCCGAACCTTGCGGCCCAACACCGGCGACAGATCGGGCATGGTCCGCCAGCGATCACGCGAGGCGAGCAACAGTTCGACGGTTCCCAGCACACCGCCGGCCAGCACCACCTCGCGCGCCTCGACGCTGCGCACCTCGCCACGTTCCCTGGTGACAACGCGCCAGCCATTGCGCAGCGGCACCAGAATCTCGGCCTTCGTCAGCGGCCGGATCTCCACGCCTAGCGCCTCGGCGGCAGGCAGGTAGTCGAACCGCTTGGCGCCGTGCGGGCAACCGGTGATGCACTGCCCGCAGGCCATGCAGTCGCTGAACCGGATCCCCTGCATGGTCTTGCCGAACGTCTCGGCAACACCCAGTTCCCGGGCAGCGCCCTGCAGCCAATCGTCCTGCACACCCCACTGCGGATTCGGCTCGCGCCCGAGCATCCGGGCCGAGGTCGCGTAGTGCGGTGCCAGTTCGCTCTCCCAATCGACACCGGCTTCGGCCCATGCACCCTGGAACTCTTTGGGCTGCAAAAGGACCGCGGCGTAGACCAGGGAGCCGCCACCGACGCCGATTCCGCCGACGACCATGACGTGCCGCAGGACCTTCTGCCGGAAGTAACCTTGCAGACCCAGTGCCGGTTCCCACAGCAGTTTCGTTGGCTTCACTGCGCCGGCCTCGAAGTCCGCCGGGGTCAACCGCCTGCCCATCTCCAGCACGACCACCCGCTTGCCGGCCTCTGCGGCACGCAAGGCCGCCACCGAACCCCCGAAACCAGACCCCACGACCGCGACGTCGTACATGGCCCCATTCAAGCCCTATGTATCCATTTGGGGGGCGAGAACGTCCTAGGAGCATGACTACCAACGAATCGTCTGTGGACCGCATCATCCGCCTCGTAGTCGGGATCGTGGCGCTGGTCGCCGCCTTCGCCGTCGGCCTGGGCAGCCTGGGCGGCATCATCCTTGCGGTGGTCGGTGTGGTGATGCTGGTGACCGCGGCCGTCGGCTTCTGCCCCCTGTACCGGGTGTTCGGCCTGTCGACCTGCAAGGTGCCCGCAGCCAAGTAGCGTGGCGGGTGTGGGTCAGGATGTCGCGGCGCTGCTGCCCGATCACATCCCCGGCCTTTACCGCTACGTGCGCTCCATCACGCGGGACGACGTCACGGCCGAGGACCTCGTGCAGGAGACGCTCACCCGGGCCCTCGAGAAGGGCAGTGATCTGCAGTCACCGGCTGCGCTGCGCGCCTGGCTGTTCCGGATCGCGCACAACGTGACGATCGACCACTACCGGCGACAGCGCGAGGAACCCAGCGACGATCTAGCCCAGCAGGTGGAGGATCGCTGGCGCGAGGACGCTTACACAGTCGATGCCCAGGTCGTGATCGCCCGCAGCGAGACGGCCGAGGAAGTGCGGGATGCGCTGGTCCGGCTGCCGTACGCCTATCGCAGCGTGCTCGTGCTGCACGACGGTCTGGGCTGGCCGAGCCGGGAGATCGCCGAGGTGATGGATCTGGGCCTGCCCGCTGCCAAACAACGGCTCCGGCGTGCCCGCATGATGCTTGTGTCCGCGATGGCCCGGGGCCACGAGCGGCGGGTCGTCGCGGCCGGTGTTCCGCTGCGTTGCTGGGACGCCCGCCAGCACGTGAGCGCCTATCTCGACGGTGAGTTGCCGGCTGACATCTCCGCCGCCCTCGAACGCCACCTGGGCCAGTGCCCGACGTGCCCTCCGCTGTATGCGTCCCTGGTGAGCGTGCGCGACGCGATGAACGGCCTGCAGGATCCGGACAGCGTGATCCCGGACGCCCTCGCCCAGCGGATCCGGCGCAGGCTCGCCGCGGGGCAGTGACCCGTGCATTGAGTCGAGGGCTGCACCGTTTGACAATCTCGCACCGTTCGTAACGGTGAAGAAGTGCACATACGGTGAATCACCGTTCACACGGCCACGCCGGGTTCGGCAACGCCCGCCCATCCAGGAACGCCCCGATAAGCAACGCCGACTGCTTCGGATCCTGAAACAGCACCGAATGGCCGGCTGCCGGAACCGTGACCAGCGTCGAGTCCGGAATCAACGACGCGATGGTCCGGCTGTTCGACGGCGGTGTGATGACGTCGCGCTCACCCACCATCACCAGCACCGGGTTGTGCACGAGGGGCAGTTCCCGTGCGTTGCGCCGGGAGCGCAGCCACGGATCCTCCGCGCGGACCATCCGGCGGTAGGTGGCATTGGGCGTGCGCGGCATCGGGTATCTGCCCGAGTCCACCGCGCCCTCCAGCCGGGTCAGGAATTCCCGGCCCCGCGCCTGCGCGCATTGCGTCCGAGGGTAGTTCGTGAGCAGGTACACGCGGTCGCTGCCATCGGCATCGCTGTCCGCGCGCTGCACCCACTCCGGCCCGAGTTCCGTGTCGTCCCCACCGGGATTGGTAGCCACGAGCACCGCTTTGTCCACGACGTCGGGATGGGCCCGCAGAAGTTCCTGTGTGACGAAGCCGCCCATCGACCACCCGAGGATGTCAATGCGCTCAATGCCCAGGTCGTCCAGCAACTCACGCGCGTCCTCAGCCATCCCCGCGAACGTGCGGCGAGCCGGTGCTGTGGACGCCCCGAGCCCGGGGTAGTCGAACACGATCACCCGGCGGTCGCTCGCCATGGCCCGCAGGAACCCCGGATCCCACTCGCTCATGGGAGACCCGGTGCCGTTGAGCAGGAGCAGCGGTTCGCCTTCGCCCAGACTCGCCCATGCGATGCCGTGTGCTGTGGTCTGTATGTTCAGCGCGACGGGCTGGGCCGGGGTGGCCGTGGGAGCACACGCTGCCAGGACCAGCAGAACCAGCCACGATGCGCACCCGCTTATGGTGGCGGCGGGAGAGCGCTCAAGGCGCGCCGACGCTAGTGCGCCAGTGCGCTCGGCTGCTCCACATGCGTGAGGTGTCCGTCGAGGATCTCGAAGACCCGGTCGGTGTACTGCACCATCCGCAGGTCGTGGGTGACCATGATCCCGGTCTTGCCGCGCTGCTTGATCTCCCGGGCGAGCAACTCCACCACTTGCCGACCGAGCTTGGTGTCCAGAGCGGCCGTGGGCTCGTCGACCAGGATCAGGTCCGGGTCGTTCATCAACGCCCGGCCGATCGCCACCCGTTGCCGCTCGCCGCCGGACAGCTGCTCGGGCACGTTCTTGGCCCGTTGCGCGAGCCCGAGTTCCTCCAGCAACTGGTCAGCTCGGGCGTGGGCCTCCTTGCGCCCGATCCGCTTCTGCAACGTCGAGACATACAGCAGGTTCTCGCGTGCGGTCAGGAAGGGCACCAGGTTGGCCGACTGGAACACGAAACCCACCCGCTCGGCGCGGAACCGGGTCAGTTCCTTCTTCGACAGGCTCGCGACGTCGGTGCCGGCCGAGCGTGATCGTCCCGGCCGGTCGGGGACAGCAGTCCGCCGATCATCGAGATGAGCGTGGTCTTGCCCGAGCCGGACGGGCCGAGCAGCGCCACGAACTCCCCCTGGTCGACGGCCATCGTGGCGTTGGCCACGGCGTGCACCTCGGTGTCCCCGGACGTGTAGACCTTGCTCACGTCCTGCACTCGCAGGATGGCCTCCGCGTGGCTGCCGGCGTCGGTCGTCGGGTCCTCGCCGTCCGGCGTGGGCCGGGGCACGAAGTCGTCGTTGGTCACAGCGTTCCTCCGATTGCGGTGGCGGGATCGATTCGGGCGATCCGGCGCAGGGAGAACGCGGCTCCCACAACGCCGGCCACCAGGACGAAGATGGCGATCGAGATCAGGGTCTCGGTCCGGAACAACGTGGGGACTGTGTCCGGTACGACGGCACCCAGCGCGCGGGAAGCGATGGCTCCGACCACCACACCGATCGCGGAGGCGATGACGGCCTGCAGAACAACGCCGGCTCCGAGTTTGCGGGTCGGTGTCCCGAGCGCCTTCAGTGCCGCGAACAACTCTCGCTTCTCCAGCACGATCAGCGCGAAGAACAGCGCGACAACCAGCGCCGCGACGGCCAGCGTCGTGTAGATGATGGAGTTCAGGGTCGACGCTTGCTGCTCCACGCCCGGGATCGCCAGTCCGGTGTCCTGGGCCGACAAGACCGTGACCCCGGGAATCTCGCCCTGCGGACTCCCCTCGATGGCGCACCGCATTGACGTCGTCCTCAACGCCGGTGAACTCCGGCCGCACATCGTTGCGCATCGCGCGCCAGGTCTGCAATGTCGTCCAGACAGTCGGCTGCAACTGGTAGCTGGAGTCGCGCGTGATGCCAACCACCTCGACGGACTCCTTGCCCACGGTGAGCGTGTCACCAATGCCGGCGCCCAGTGACTCATCGACGGCGGTCTTCCGAGTCGTCGGCCGGGCAGCCGGCCCTCGCTGAGGTTGGTGGGCACACCGGCACCGGCGGGATCGACACCGAAGATGGCCAGGTCGTACTCCTCGGAAGGCCCGCGACCGGCGGTCAGCAGCACCCCGACGCCACTGGCCTTGGTCACGCCCGGGGCGTCCTGCAACTTGCTTGCACCTGCGGCCGGCGTCATGGTCGAGCGGATCAAAGATCCCTTGGCATCGGAACTGAACGCATAGGCGCTGGCGTTCGTCGAGCGGACCGCGCCGGTCGCGCCGAAGAACAGCCCGTCGGCCAACGCGCTGAGCGTCAGCACCAGGAATGTGATCAGGGACAACGCACCGATGATGGACACGAAGCGGCCGAGGCCGCGGCGGATCTCGTTGAGCGCCAGCATCATCGGGCACCTGCCGCGGTGAACGGGTCGATCGTGGTGACCCGGCGGATGCTGAGCAGGCCGGCCAGCAGGGAGAAAACAAGCACGCTCGCGATCACTGCCGATCACCAAGCCTGGCGCCAGCGACACCGGGATTCCGGAGTTGAGTCCCCGCACGGCCAGCAGTGTGAGCACGACTGCGATCGCGGATGCGACCAGGACCACCACGGTGATCTGCTGCACGACGACCCCTGCCAGCCGCCGCGGACTTGCGCCGAGCGCCCGCAACAGCGTGAACGACTTGAGCTTCTGCACGGTCAGGATCAGGAAGAAGAAGCCGATCACCACGATGCCGATCACGAACGTCAGCCCGACCAGGATGCCGAACGTCTGGCTGATCGAACCGACACCGGGGATGAGGCTCACCGCCTCCGCTTTCTCGTAGGCGGTGACTCCCGGCACGGCCTGTTCGATGCTGGTGACGGCCGCAGCCGCATCATCAGTGGTGACCGCCACCGCGTTGACCGGCACGAAGGGCACGTTCGGGTTGACGCTCCCGCACGATCTGGCCGTAGAGATCCTCAGTGACGTAGGCCGTCGGGCTGGCACTCCACTGCGCGCCGCGCAAGAGACCCACGACGGTGACGGTCTTGCCGCACCACTTTCAACGGAGTCGCCCAGGCTGAACCCGCCGCCATCCATCGGCGACCTCGTTCCGCATTCTCCGGCAAGCCGGCCCTCGCTCAGGCCGGTGGGCTGCACCGGGCTTTCCGGGCTGGAATCCGAAGACCTGCAGGTCCTCGCTGCCGTCCTTGAGGGCCGCCGAGGTCGGTCAGCACGGAGATCGGCCCGGCTTGCGTGACACCCGGTGCGGACGCGACCTTCTCGACGACCGACGGTTCCAGCCGCGACGCCTGCAGGTTGTCCCGTGCGGAGTCCGAGTAGACCAGCACGCTGGCCTTGCACGCCGTTCAGCGCCCCGGTGATCGAGTTCGACCAGAGCGCTGGACAACGTGGTGAGCAGGACGACCAGGAAGACCAGCAGCGACACGGCACCGGTGAGCAGGCCGAACCGCAGCTTGGAGCGCCGCATCTCCGTGAGGGCGAGATTCATCGCGATCTCCGGATGCGCACTGTCCGAAGTGGGCTTACCGGTCGAAACGTAAGTCACGATCTTGAGATTACTTCAGCCTACTGATAGTCAGCAAACGAAGGATCCGGCAGCTAGCCTGGGACCGTGGACGAGCAGGAGTGGCCTCTGAGCCGGTTGCTCATCACTGCGAGCCGCCTGGTCGAGCACGACATCGCCCTGCAATTGCGGCCCTACAACCTCACGCATGCCGGCTTCGGGGTACTGACCCTGATCCACCCCCATCCCATGTCGCAGCGCGAGCTTGCGCGCGCCACGCACGTCGAGGAGCAGACGATCAGCCAGACGGTGGACCGGCTCGAGCGCATGGGCATGGTCACCCGCGAGCCGGATCCGGACGACCGCCGGCGGTTCCTGGTCACCGCGACGCCCGCGGGCAAGCGGGCCTTCCGCAACGCCACCCGCAAGAACCGTGCCGAGCAGGTGCTGGCCGGCCTGCCGGAAGCTGATCAGTTGCGCGACTGGGCTGATCGCGGTCATCCGAGAGCTGGATCGCTAGTCCACCCGTTGCACGTCCAGTCGCCGGCCGTCCAGGGCCGCTTCGAACCCGGCAGCTCCGCACCACCTCCAGCAACTCACGCCGGCTGCGCGTGGCTCGTCGGCCAGGCTCAACGCCCGCGCCAGGTGCCCTTTGGTCGCCTTGTTGAAGTGGCTGGCGGCAGTGCGCTGTCCGGTAACGCCGGCCTGCCAGACCTTCACCGTCACGGCATCGGGCGGCATGTGGACGAACGAGGCATAGGGCGTGGAGAGCATGTCCACCACCAGTCCGCGTTCGCGTTCCACCTCGGCGGTGAGGACATCCCGCCACAACCGGGGCAGCCCGCCCAACAAAGGCGTCCCGCCGGACAGCCGGTAGGCGGGGATGCGGTCGGTCAAGCCAATTAGCCCGAACAGCGACGACACCACCGCAAGCCGCCGGTTCGCCCGCCGCCGGTCCGGCAGGCTGCCGTAGTCCAGCGCTGCATACAGCACGCCGGTGTAGACAGCGCCAGCCGCGGCAGTCGGCGCCTCACGCAATTCGGCGTTCGCGGCGACCAGGTCGAACTGGGTCGGACCGAGCCCGAGCACGTCCATGGCCCGCGGTGCGTCACGGCACAGTCTCGACGAGCGCGGCCAGCACCTGCTCTCGCAATGGTGCGAGCGCCGGCCGGCTCAACCCTGCGACGTCCAGCGGCTTCCCACGGCGCGGCGCCGTCTTGCCCTCACTGGGCGGCAGCAGGATCAGCATCAGCCGCGTCCATCACAGCGCACGAACGCCCTCGACCAGCAGCAGGACGCCGAAGGCGAAGAACAGCGCGGCGGCGCCGTACTTCACGACCTTCTCCGGCAGCGCCCGGCCCAGCAGTGCGCCCACGCCGATCGCCAAGGCATCGGCGGCGACCATGCCCGGCCGTCGAGCCCAGCCACGTTCCCACCCAGTCGTAACTGGTGGCCAGGGTCACGGTGGCGAGCATCGTCTTGTCGCCGAGTTCGGCCAGGAAGAACGCGACACCGACGGCCAGCAGCGCCGAGGCGCCGCCCCGCTGCGACCGTTGCTTGTCCGCCTCGGTCAGTTCGTCCCCGCGCAGCGTCCACAGGCCGAAGCCGATGAACGCCAGCCCGGCGAGCAGGTTGATCCAGGCGAACGGCAGCGCATCGCCGAGCACCCGCCCGATCCCGACCGACACCAGATGCACCAACAGCGTGGCCACGGTGATCCCCGCGAGCACTGTCCAGAACCGGTAGCGCGTGGCGAACGTCATCGCCATCAGCTGGGACTTGTCGCCCAGCTCGGCCACGAAGATGATCCCGAAACTGAGAACGAACGCTTGCAGCATCAACGGCCCTGCGTGGCCCATAGGGCGGCCTGCACGCGATCAGTGACGCCGATCGCCGAGTAGATCGCGGTCAGGTGTGCCTTGACCGTCTTCTCGCTGATCCCCAACTGCCGCGCGATCAGGCGATTGGACATCCCTCTGGACACGAGATCCAGTACCTCCTGTTGCTTCTCGGTCAATCGCGGCCGCTGCGGCCGGGTGTGCCGGGCGTCTACCAAGGTACGGGCCACCCGCGGGTCCAGCGGCGACCCCCCACCCGCAGCCGAGCGGATGCCTGCAATGAGGTCAGCGCCCGCTGCGTCCTTGAGCAGGTACCCGACGGCGCCGGCGTCCAGAGCCGCGAGTACCCGCTGCGACTCGGCGAACGTGGTCAGCACGACCACGGCGCAATCGCCGGCCGCCGTGATCTGCGCGGTTGCTTCGATCCCCCCGATCCCGGGCATGGCCAGATCCATCAGGACCACATCTGGCGACTGCTCGGCCGCTGCCCGGACTGCCGCCTCCCCCGAGTCCACGGCAGCCACCACCTGCAGGTCGGGTTCGCTGGCGATCAGGGCGGACAGGCCTTCCCGGACGACGGTGTGGTCGTCGGCCACCACCACGCGGATCACGGGCACTCCATGACGAACCGCACGGTGGCACCGGCACCGGGGGCGGCATCGATGTCCAAGCGCCCGCCGACCTGGACCGCCAAGTCCTGCATGAGCGCCAGGCCGACGTGTCCCGGTGCGACGTCCCCGTGAACGAAACCCACACCGTCGTCGGAGATCGAAAGCGTGACCTGATCGCCCGAGCGCTCCAGGCTCAGCCGGACATTCGACGCATCGGCGTGCTTGGCGATGTTCTGAGTGCTCTCCCGCGCGACTCGGTAAAGAACCTGCTGGCAGGTGTCGTCGAGCGCGAGACCGGCGGCGATGTCCACCGTGGTGTGGGCGTCCCAGGCCAGCGGCCAGATCCTCCAGGGCCGCTCCCAGCCCGGCGTCGCTCAGATTGGGCGGGTAGATGTCGACCAGCAGGGAGCGCAACGAGCCGACGGCACGGCGGGTACGGTCGGCCGCGGCCGACAGTTGCTGTTCGGTCGCCGCATCGCGTTCCGTGTGGGCCAGCGCCGTCAATGAGAACGACACCCCGGCCAGGTCCTGCACCACGCCATCGTGCAGGTCCGCGGCGATCCGCCGGCGTTCGGCCTCCGAAGCGTTGACGGCGTAGAGCAACAGGTCCTCGCGGCTCTGCCGTTCCCGGTCGAGCCGGCGCGCCATGCGCCAAGCCAGCAGCAACAGGATGCCCGCCAGCACCGCGAGCGCCCCGAGGATCGCAGGTGCCAGAGCCCGCACCAGAGTTGCCGTCTGCGCCTGCAGGAAGGCCTGTCGCTGATACACCTCGAGCAGGTAGGGTCCGTCCGGACCAGCCGTCGGCAAGTACACCTCGACGAGCTCGCCGTAGGAGCGCTCGAACTGGTTCTCGGGCTTGCTGAGATCGCTCACCTCAGCCTCGGTGCCACCGTTGGCCAGCACGTCGAGTTCCTCCTGGCCGAGTTCGAACTGCTGGCCGATCAACTGCGGCTTGTCGGAGTAGACGATCGTCCCGTCCGGCGCCCAGAGCCGCACCGTCACGGTCGGGTCGGCAATCAGACGGTCGCGGACCACGGCATCCAATTCGGCGATCGCCTCCGGATCACCGTTGGTCAGCCCCTCTCGCAGATGTGGCCGGATGGCCAGCTTCTCCGCCTGCTCGGTGAAGACGACCGCGTCGCGCACCGACTCCTGCTGCGCGACGTTGCGGGCCACCCAGAAACTCGCCGCCGCCAACAGGCCCAGCAGCACGAAGCCGGGGATGGCGAACGCGAGCACCTCGCGGCGCACGGAAGTCGGGGACATAGGTCTCGATTGTCCCCGACTTCGCACTCAGGAGTGAACGCGGCAGGAGTCGTCGCTGCCGACCCGCTGGGTGACAGCGGTGAACGAGCCCTGGCCGTGGTGCTTGGCCTTCACCGTGAGCAGGCCCTTCTTGCCCTTGGTGCGGGCCGTACCTTCGCGCACGACGCGGCCGTCACGACGGATCTCGAACCGCCACTTCTCGCCACGGCTGGTGCTGTTGACCCGCAGCGTGGCCTTCGACTTCTTGACGGTCAGAGCTGCCGCGATGGAGTCGTCACTGCAGGTGCCGACATGGTGCTCACCACGGCCTTTGTCGTCGGTGCCGTCGTCGTCCCCGCTGTCGTCGCTGCTGCCGCCACCGGTGGTGTCGCAGGTCTGCCCGCCGGATGTGGCGGTTCCGACGAAGGAGTCGGTCACTGCGCCGGCCGTCTTCACCTCGACGCTGAACGATCCGCTCGGGGCCGTGGTCGTGCGGGTGCCGCTGGAAAGCACACCCCCGGCCCGGTGAGTTCATACGTCCAGCCCTGGCCGACGACGTTCGAGTCGACTTCGAACTCGACCTCGACTCCGCCGTCGTCCTCTTTGACCTTCAACTCCCAGCGGGCCGAACCGGTGCACTGGCCGGCGCTGCGGAACTCGGCATCGTCACCGCCGCTGGCGAGCGCGGGCGTGACGGGCAGTGCGACAAGGGCGCCGGTCGCAGCGGCAACGAGGATCTTGAACATGGACCCAGCATCGGACAGCAATCGCGCAGCCCGCCAGCGGACCTTGGTCCTAGGACCTCGGATTCAGCGCGGCGAAACCGTACGCCAGTGAGGTCGCCAGGCACAGCCACACCACATACGGCACCATCGCGATACCGGCCCAGACGGAGAACCGGAACGCCACCACGAGCATGGGGACGGTTGCCAGCACCGCGATCGTGAGCGCGATAGCCGAAGCCGGCGGGTTCTGCTGGAGATAGAACAGGTTGGCCCATGCCAACGCAGCGATCACACTCACCGCGAAGCAGCCCAGCCAGATGCCACGGTTGACGGGGGTTTCGCGCAGGACCACGAGCACCCCAACCACGGCCAGCATCACAAAGTTGTACGGCCAGACGATCCCGAACACCACGTCCGGCGGCTGCCAGGCGGGCCGTTCCAGCGACTGGTAATACTCGCTGCCCGTCGAGACCCAGCGCTGCGAGCCGATGACGTACACAGCCAGGATCACCAGGTTCGCGGCCACGAGAAGCGCCTTCGTCATGAGGACGGCGTGCCCCGGTTTCTGGACATCAGCCGTGCCGAACACAAAGCGGCGGAATGGGGCCACCAGCGGCCCCGATCGGCACGTTTGTCGCAGCGTGTGTCACAAACGTGTGATTTCGGGTCATATCTGGCCCGGATCCGCACGTTTGCTCGCCTACAACTCCCCGCGGAAGAGCGAGGCGACGTACTCCTGCGCGGCAACCGCGACCGGAGCCCGCCTGGCCGCGGACATCGAGTTCGTTCCCATCACCGCGCGCATCCGGGCGTCCGGTGCGACCACGAGCACACGTCCCGGGATCTTGCGCCGCTCGCGCTGCAGTTGTAACCGCAGCGGCACCCGCGCGGCATTGCCCGGGTCGCGGGCGACCCAGTCGGTGGTGGACAGCGGCGCGGACACGATGACCAGGTCGAGGTCGCAATCGGCCAGCAGGTCCAGGCTCACCATCGACCAGGCACCGCCGTCGACGTAAGCCCGGCCGTCGATCGTCACCGGCGCGTAGTACCCGGGCACCGCGCAGGAGGCAGCCACGGCATCAGCCATACTCGGCCGCAGGTCGCGCCCGAACACCACCCGCTGGCCGGTGGTCAGGTCCACCGCGATGATCCAGGTGTCCTGCACGGGCCATTTGTCGAACAGCACCCGGAACCGGTCCACGCCCTCCATCGCCCGGGTCCCTCTCGGCAGCGCCGCACTGACCCCCACTCCCAGGGAAAGCGCCAGGGCCGGCGGGCGACCTGACGCAACAAGTCCGGAGAGCCCGGACCGCGCCGGCGCGCCGGGCCCTGACCTGGCTCAGCCAGCGCCGGCATGGACCCCAGCACCGCCCGGCCTTCTGCCGACAGCGGCCGTCCGCACACGCGGGCCACGTAGTCGGTAGGGGGGAAGCCGGCCCGCATCAACGCGGCCGCCGTGGAGCCCGCGCTCGTCCCGACGATCACCTCGGCCTGACGGGCATCGAAGTGTTCGGCCAATGCCGTGATCACCCCGGCATGGAAAGCCGTACCCGTGAGCCCGCCGCCGCCGAGGGCAAGTCCGATCCGCACCTCACCATCTTCGACAATGGGGTCATGCTGATCCGCAAGGCCACCCCGCAGGACGCCGAAGTCGTTCGCGAGATCGTGCGGGATGTGTACGTCGGAGAAGGCTGGGCCGACCTGCACGCGACACCGGATTACGTGCGCAGCCTGCTCGACGCCGAAACCCGAATCGCCCAGGCCGACGTGCTGGTCGCCGAACTCGACGGCGGCATCGTCGCCACGATCACCGCCGCCGACGAGCCTCCCTTCGCGAACGTAGCCCAGCCCGGGGAGTTGGAGGTCCGCATGCTGGCCGTGCGCGCCCAGGCCCGCCGCCAGGGTGTTGCGGCGGCTCTCGTGACGGCCTGCGAGGACATCGCCCGCGACTGCGGGCTGGAACGAGTCGTGCTCTCCACCGACCCGGACATGCACGCCGCGCAGGCGCTGTATGAGGGGCTTGGCTACCGGCGAACGCCCGGGCGCGATTGGGAAACCGGCGGGGTCATGCTGCTGACGTACGCCAAACCGATTCAAACGAACCACGGTTAGACAGGCGTTACAACCCGAGGATCCGGCTCCCCGCGATCAGCACCGCAGCCAGGCCGAAGAAGACCAGCCAGGGCCAGGTCTTGCGCCAGCGCGATCTCCGGCGTTCCTGCTTCGCGCGCTGCTGCGCCTGCGACTTTCCCTGCAACTCCTGCCGGTCGAGTTCCGACCACCGCTGGCGCTTCGCCTCGAGGTCGCGCTCCTGCGCCGACTGCTCCTTGTGAGCGGCCTCTCGGGCCCAGTCCTCGTCGAACGCCATGACACGAGAGTAGATCGACGTTCGGCGTAGAGTCCGGCCATGGCCGCCGCCACCACGAAGAAGAAGTTCGAGTTCCCTTCGGCCGTCACCACTCTGGCAATCGTCACGTTCCTGGTGTGGTTCGCCGCACTGTTCATCCCAGCCGGCAAGTACACCCTCGACGCGGATGGCAGCCCCCTGCCCGGCAGCTACGAGCAGGTGCCGTCGCCACTGTCGTTCGGGGAGTCCGTCCAGCAGCTGATCCTCGCGCCGATAAACGGCATCTACGGCCTGCTCAACGCGGACGGACGTGGTGGACACCGAGACGGTCGGCCGGATGTTCGGCCAGATCGGTGTGATCGTCTTCATCATGGCCATCGGGGCCTTCATCTCGGTCTCGCTTCGCCACCAAGAGTCTCGAGGTCGCCGTCGCGCAACTAGCGAACAGACTGAAGACCAAGGGCTGGCTGCTCATCACTGCGGTGATGGTGCTGTTCTCGCTGCTCGGCTCGACCATGGGCTTCTCCGTCGAGACGCTCGGCTTCTACGCCTTGTTCATCCCGCTGATGGCTGCGCTGGGCTACGACCGGCTGACCACGGCCGCGATGATCATCATCGGGGCCTTGAGCGGGGTCATGGGTGCCACCGTGAACCCGTTCTCGATCGGGGTGGCGGCCGGTGAAGCCGGAGTGAGCATCGGCGACGGCATCGTCCTGCGGCTGATCCTCTGGGTGCTGATCACGGCCATGAGCGTCGGGTGGGTGCTGCGGTACGCGGCCAAGATCCGCCGCGATCCCTCCGCATCCCTGGTGGGTTGGGAGGACCCCGACGACGAGACCGCCACGGACCAGGCCACTGACGATCTCGAGCACGGCCAGGTCGACGCCCGGCTCACTGGCACCCAGAAATGGGTGCTGGTCATCACCGTCTTCGCGTTCGCATTGATGATCTTCTCGGTGATTCCCTGGTCGAGCCTGTTCGGCAGTACGACCGGCCCCGCGGATTACCTCTACGAGCACCAGACGGCTGCCGCTCCGTACTGGTTCGAGCTCAACTGGTGGTTCCCGCAGTTGGCGATGCTGTTCCTGATCGCCTCGGTCATCGTGGGGCTGGTCGCCCGCATGCACGAGAAGGAGATCGTGCGGCTGATCGCCGTCGGCGCCAGCGACATGATGGGCCCGGCGATGGTGGTCCTGCTGGCCGGCGGGGTCTCGGTGATCATGACGAACACGCAGACCCTGGCGACCATCCTCAACTGCCATGGAGCAGCCTGATCAGCGGCGCCGGTCAAGGGGTCTTCGCCGTGGTGACGATCATCATCAACATCCCGCTGGCGTTCCTCATCCCGTCGAGTTCCGGGCACGCCGCCCTGGCCATGCCCCTGCTCGCACCGCTGGCCGACTTCGCCGGCGTCTCCCGCCCCACGACGATCACGGCGTGGATCATGGGTCACGGTCTGACCCTGCTGTGGTCGCCGACCAGCGTCGTCGTGGTCGGCGGGCTGGCGATTGCGAAGGTCGGCTACGACAAGTACCTGCGCTTCGTGTGGCCGCTGATTCTCGGACTGTTCGTGATTGCCGCAGCCGTCGTGGGGATCGCCGCCGGTCTGGGGTGATGCGTGTCCGGTTTTGCAACACGCTTCGGAGGCCGCGCGACGACACGCCGTGCTCACAGGCGTTTACCCGGAGTGTCGGCCTGAACGGTTTGCAAATCCGGACATCAGCATCGGCTGCCATCTGCCGGGTAAGAGTGCCGCATGGATGAGTTCGTCCGCACGATCGACCACGGTCAGGTGCGGGAGTATGCGAAGGCCTGGGCGCTGCAACCGCGTGTCCAAAACGGACAACTCTCGCTCACCGACGGCGAAGAGATCGAATGGAACCTCTGGTTCGAGCAGTTCGAGGCGCAGGGGCTGGCCCTGCTCTACGAAGGCACCAAGGAAGACGGCCCGCGGTCGGTCGTGTACCGACTCCAACCGCGGGCCGAGGCGTCCTAGAGCGAGGACTGCTTGTAGGTCAGCGTGATCTCGGTCGGGGTGTCGGCGCCGACGAACGTGCACTTCCACTTCACGTTGGCGTACATGCCGGCAGTGCCCGGGTTGACCAGCTTGTAGGACGTCGCCTTACAGCGGTAGCCCTCGGTCTTCACGACCGTGCCCTTCTTGGTGGCCTCGCCGTCCGTGGCCTTCACGACCTTGCTGACGGTCTTGTAGGTGACCATGCCGACGAAGGCGCGGGCCACCTGCGCGGCGTCGACCTGCACCTTGGGGGTCTTGCCTGCTGAACTCAGCGGTCCGAGGTACTGCGCGTCCATGGCCGTGATCACGGTCTCCGACGGGTCGTTGGCAGCAGCGGCCATGCCGGCCACGGAAACGGTGAGGGCTGGCACCGCGGCCAGGGCCGCGACGGTACGGAAAGCGGTTCTCATGGGGTTCCTCCAGGGTCTGGTGTGCTCAAACGCTAGCCGCGCTGCCGTCGCAACGGCGTTAACGTTGGGTCACAAGTCGGTGACGGTCAGTCGACCCCGCAGTAGAGTCCAGGACATGGAACCGGCTGCCCGCGCCCGGGCCGCGATCGAGGCCGCGGGGCTGGCGTTCGAAGTCACCGAGCACGGGCCGGTGCGCAGCCTTGCCGAAGTCGCCGCCGCCCGCGGACTGACCCCCGACCGGGTGCTCAAGACGATCGTGGTGCGTCGAGCCGAGGATGACTTCCTGTTCGTCCTGGTGCCCGGCGGCCGTGCGATCAGCTGGCCCAAGCTGCGCGGGCTGCTCGAGGTGAACCGGCTGTCCATGCCGAGTGCGGACGAGGCGCAGCGGGTGACCGGCTACGTGCGCGGCACGATCACGCCATTCGGCTCGTTTCGGGCCCTGCCCGTGATCGCCGACACCGCCATCCCCGGCGGTGCGGTGTCGGTCGGCGGCGGGGCGCACGGGGTTGCCTTCACCATCGACGCGGACGAGTTGATCGCGTCGCTCTGCGCCCGAACCGCCGACGTGACGGACCCCGAGTGAGGCTGCCCGACGGTCGCACGCTGGATCACCGGGAGTACGGCGATCCGAGCGGATACCCCGTGGTCAACAACCACGGCGGACTCATGTGCGGCATGGACATCGAACCGGCCGACGCGACAGCGAAGGAACTCAAGCTGCGGATCATCTCCCCGACCGGCCGGGGGTCGGAGACTCGACACAGATGTCCGGCCGCACCACCGGGGACTGGCCCGCCGACGTCGGGGCGCTGCTGCGGTCTCTGGGAATCGACGAGTGCGGCGCGTTCGGCTGGTCGCTCGGCTCCGATTACGCGCTGGCTCTGGGCGCCGCGGGCGTCGCGAACCGGGTCGTGGTTGTCGGCGGAATGCCACCCTCGACGCCGGAGCGACTCGCGCGCCTCAATCGCACGGACCGGGTCCTCAGCCGGCTCAGCCAGCAGCACCCGGCAACGGCCCGTGCGGCGTTCGTGACGATGCGCACGGTAGCTGGTCTCACGCACGACGCCACGGCCCGGATGTCCGGCGTCGACGCGGATGCCGTGCGCGGTTTGACGCAGTTCCCGGACTGGATGCGCCACGCGCTGCAACAGCCACAGGGGATGGTCGAGGAGTACCGGGCGATGTGCCGGCCGTGGGGCTTCGACGTCGCCCATGTCGGCTGTCCGGTCGACGTCTGGCACGGCACACAGGACGAGTATGTCCCGCTGGATCTAGGCCGGGAACTCGCACAACAGTTGCCGCACGCCACCATGCACGAGGTCGCAGATGCCGGGCACTTCCTGGCCTACTCGGGATGGGCAGACGTGCTCGCGCCGTTCGCTAGACCTGCGCGGCCAGCCGGCTGAACTCCTCGTCGCTGAGCAGTCCGGCATCGTGCAGTGTCTGCAAGCTGTCCAATCGCTCACCGCGCTGCTTCAGCACGACATCGCGGTGCGCGGCGGTCGCCACGTTGGCGTACCGGAACTGCGGAGCCCACCGCCCGTACTGCCGGGCAGCCACTCGGCGAACCACCGGCGACGTGTCGACCTGCGGCGTCAACGAGGGCACGATCATGCCAGTGACACTAGACGGCACCCGTGGCACGATGCCCGCATGGCAGTCATCCACTTCGAGATCCATGCCCAGGACGTCCAACGCGCCGTCGCGTTCTATCAGGCCGTCTTCGACTGGAAGGTCGAGGACTGGTCGGAATTCGCCGGCATGCCGTACTTCGGCGTGACGACCAAGGCCGAGGACGAGCCCGGCATCAACGGCGCGATCATGCAGCGGCAAGGACCGGGGCCGAATACCGGGGACGCCATCGTCGGAGCGGTGCTCACGATGGGCAGCGGTGACTTCGATGTGACCGCCGAACAGGTCCTGGCCGCCGGCGGCACGGTCGCGATGCCGAAGCATCCGCTACCGGGGATGGCGTGGCAGGGCTACTTCCTGGACACCGAGGGCAACGTCTTCGGAGTGCACCAGCCGGACCCGAAGGCCAAGTAGCGCCGCTGTATGGAACCGCGGCGGCCGGGAAAGATCACCCGATGCCGCACCGCACCAACGAGAGTGAACGGGACGAGACCCCGTCCGAACGCGCTGACCGCAATTTCGCGGAGGTGGTTCAGGAACTGCGGGTCGCGCAGACGGGTGTCCAGATCCTGTTCGCCTTCCTACTGACATTGCCGTTCCAGTCCGCTTTCCCGCATGACAAGAGGGAGTTCGCCTACGTCCTGGTTGCCGCTCTGTTGGCTGCCGCATCGTCGGCGTTGTGCTTCATGGCACCGGTGGCTGTGCACCGGCTCACGTTCCGGATCGGCGGCAAGGAGCAGCTGGTGTGGGCCAGTCATCGGTTCGCGATGGCGGGACTCACGTTGCTCGCGATCGCGATGCTGCTTGCGATTTGGCTGGTGGTCGCTTATTTGTTCACCGGCCTGACCGCCACCGTCACCGTCGGGGCGCTGGCCGTCGTGGTTGTCGTGCTGTGGGTGATGGTCCCATTGCGGCTGCGGGCCTCGCTCACAGAGGACAGGGGCTAGCGCCACGCACCCGGCGAGCAGTTTGCCGATCGAACCGCCTCGGACCCATGATCGGGGCATGAAGACTCCCGGACTGTCCGACCGCGCGAGCATCCTGGACGACCTCACCACCTACCTCACGGCGGCCTGGACATCCTTCGACGCGCCCCGCCCGACCGAGCCGGAGCCCGATGCCGGCCTGCTCGTCCGGCTCGACGCCGCGCTCCCCGACGACCCCAGCGATGCGCAGGCGGCATTGAGCGATGCTGTGCAGATCCTGGATGCCAGTTTCTCGCCGTCCCGCCCGTTGTACCTGGCCTACATCGGGTCCAGCGGTTTGGAGACCGGGGTGCTGGCCTCGGCGCTGCTGGCTGCCTACGACGCGAACCTCGCCGCGGCCGCCGGGGCAGCCGATGTCCTGGACCAGCAGGCCGTGCGCTGGATCGCGCAGTTCGTCGGCTTCCCTTACGTCGAAGGGCACTTCACCAGCGGCGGCCAGACCTCCAATCTGACTGCCCTCCTCGCCGCGCGGGAGGCGGCCATGCCAGGCAGCCGGGAACAGGGAATGGCCGACCGCCGCGGCACTGTCTACTGCTCGGACGAAGCGCACCAATCCGTGGTCCGGGCCGTCGAGGTGTCCGGCTTGGGGCGGGCAGCAGTGCGGAGGATCCCAATCGACGATCAGCGCCGGATGCGGGTCGACCTGCTCGAGACCCAACTGCGAGAGGACCGGGCCCAGGGCCTCACTCCAGTCGCGGTCGTGGCCACTGGTGGCACCACTCTGACCGGCGCCGTGGATCCGATCAGCGAGATCGCCGACGTGTGTGAACGCGAGGGCGTCTGGCTGCACATCGACGGTGCCTACGGCCTGCCTGCGGCGGCCAGTTCCAGCGCCGGGCACTGGTTCGCCGGGCTGGAGCGGGCGGACTCGGCGACGATCGACGCACACAAGTGGCTCGGGATGCAGAAGGCCTGCAGCGTCGTGCTCGTCCGGCGCCCGGGCGCACTGCAGGCGACCTTCGGCCACCATGAGCGCTACATGCTCAACGAGGGCGACTCGGCCAACGCGGTCGATTCGACGTTGGAGTACTCACGGCCATTTCGCTCGTTGCGCTTCTGGCTGTCGATGCGCGTGCACGGTGCCGAGCAGTTCCGGACCTGGATCGACGCCACATTGGCCAACGCCGCGCGCTTCGCTGCTGCCATCCGGACCCATCCGCACTTCCAGCTCATGCACGATCCCATGCTGTCCACGGTGTGTTTCCGGCACGTGCCACCCGGGGTCCCGGATGACGAACTCGACGCCCACAACCTGCGGCTGGCCCGCGTCATGCAACTGGACGGGCGGGTGTTCCTGGCTCCGGCGATCCTCGATGGGGCCACCTGCTTGCGCACGTGCTTCGTCAACTTCCGCACCACGCCGGAGGCGGTGGACACCGTGTTGCCGGTGGTGGCCTCACTGGGTGATGCGCTGGTGGCGAGTTAGGCCGATCGTCGGGAACGGGCGATCCGTGAGCATGCCGGGCATCCGTTAGCACGACGGACGGGTTTTGGGCGCCCAGAATGCTAACGAATGCCCAGAGTGCTAACCGATTGCCTCATCGCTCCTCAGGCGCACCCTTGCCTCACCGCCCAAACGCGCGCGACCCTGCCTAGTCCCGTAACGTCCGCACCGTGACCGACGCCGCCATCACCTTGCTGGTCCTGGCCGCGGTGGTGGTGCTCTTCGTCAGCAACCGGTTCCCTGTGGAGCTGGTCGCGATCGGTGCGGCGCTGACGTTGTACGGAACCGGAGTTCTGACGCTGCCGCAGGCACTGGCCGGTTTCGCGGATCCCGCCGTCCTGCTGATCGCCGCATTGTTCGTCGTCAGCGAGGGTCTCGACGCCAGCGGCGTGACCACCTGGGTCGGGCAGTCCCTGGTGAGCCGCGGTGGCACAGAGCGGCGATTGCTACTGCTCACCATGCTGCTCGCTGCCGGCCTCACGGCGCTGATCGGCTTGAACGGTTCCGTGGCGGCGCTGCTGCCGATGGTGGTTGTCATCGCGATGCGCAGCGCGTTCCCGCCTTCTCGCTTGCTGATGCCACTGGCGTTCGCCGGAAGTGCGGGCGGGATGTTGCTGCTCACCGGCAGCCCGGTGAACGTCGTGATCTCCGAGGCTGCCGCGGACGCGGGAGTGGGCTCCTTCGGTTTTGCGGAGTTCGCCATCGTCGGCATCCCGATTGTCGCCGGCACGATCGCCATCATGCTGTTCCTCGGAGGCCGGCTGATTCCGGAACGGGTCAGCGAGACTCTGCCGCCGGACCTTTCCGGGCTGGCTCGCACGCTGGTTCAGTCGTACTCGCTGGACAATGTGCTGCACCTGCGCGTTGAGCCAGCATCCGACCTGCTGGGCGTCCTGCGGATCGGTTGGGACCTGGCCGGCTACCAGGGCATCCGGATCATAACGATCATGGAGGGCAGTACCGAGACTCCCACCTCGCAGGGCCACATCGAGATCGGCGACCGGCTCACGGTGGTCGGGGATGTGGACGTGGCGCACAGGTACGCCGAGGACCACGGCCTGTCAGTCGAAGCCGTGCGCACCGCCGAGGACGTCGAGCAGTCCATCATGTCGCGCTCCTCCGGCGCCGCAGAGGTCGTCATCCCGCCGCGTTCGGCCCACATCGGCGCCAAGATGCAGCCCAGCGAGGTCATCGACGGCGCGCTGATCGTGCTGGCCATCACCCGCAACGGCGAGGACCTTGGCCCCCACCCGGTGCGCATCCAGCCCGGCGACACGCTGCTGGTGGAAGGGCCGTGGTCGGCGCTGGATTCCGCCCAACGCGCGCATGAGTTGCTGGTCGTCGACTCCCCCGAACTGGTCCGCCGGCAGGCGGTTCCGCTCGGTTCCGGCTCAGGTGTGGCCATCGCCGTGCTGCTCGTCATGGTCGTGCTTTTGGCCACCGGGATCGTGCCGCCCGTCATCGCGGCCATGCTCGCGGCCGGCGCCATGGTGTTAGGGCGAGTCCTCACAGTGCAACAGGCCTACCGCGGCATTTCGTGGACCACCGTGCTCTTGGTCGCCGGGATGATTCCGATGGCCACCGCCGTGACTCAGTCCGGAGCGGGCCAGCAGGTCGCCACTGTCATAGTCGACCTGGTCGGTGACGCCGGGCCGCTCGTCCTGCTGCTGGCGCTGTTCGTCATCACCGTCACATTCGGCCAGCTCATCAGCAACACGGCCACCGCCTTGGTCATGATCCCGATCGGCATCTCGGCCGCGGAACAACTGGACATCTCGGCGCGGCCGGTCTTGATGAGCCTGTGCGTCGGAGCCGCAGTCGCCTTCCTCACGCCGGTGGCCACTCCGGCCAACCTCATGGTGATGGGTCCGGCCGGGTACCGGTTCGGGGATTACTGGAAGGTGGGGGCGCCGCTGGTCGCGCTGTTCGGCCTGGTCGCGGTGCTGATGGTCCCCGTGGTCTGGTCGTTCTAGGAAAACCTGCACGTCCATCCGTTCGACCCATGCCCGAAGACCAGCGCGCGCTGGTAGCCTCGCGCGAGTCAGGGAGCGGAGATTATGAGCGTATTGACGCGAGTTGCGTGTGTGACGGCGGTTGTAGCGCTGGCGATGACAGGTTTCGGGTCGCCGGCTTCCGCCGCGAGTACTGATAACCCATCGGTGGCTGAGCAGAAGCAGAACGTGCTCACCCCAGATCTACAGGCTGTCGCCGAGGGTCTGCCCGAGCCGACCGGGCGCATTACACCCGTGGATCCGCTCAGTGGCGAGACCGGCGCCGCATTGGTCAAGCCCAACGGCCGGATGCTGGTCGACGCGCGCCTGGCGAACACGTCCCCCGAGGTCCTCGACGCTCTGCGCGCAGCGGGCGCTCGGGTCACTTTTGTCGACGAGAAGTTGCACACCGCCACCCTGGCTGTGGACCCCGCTGACCTCAACGCCGTCGCCGCGGCTACGCCAGCGGTCATCTCGATCCGCGAGATCCCGCGCCCCTTGACCAACGCCGTCTGTCCCAGCGGCACGTTCGTCTCCGAAGGAGTCACTCAGCTCAAGGCAGCACTGGCGCGTTCGCAGTTCTCGGTCGACGGCACCGGCGTGACCGTCGGCGTGATGTCGGATTCCTATGACCGGCTTGGTGGGGCTGTGACCGACGTGACGAACGGGGAACTGCCAGGAACCACTAACCCGTGTGGTCACACCACACCGGTCGGGAATCTGGCGGAAGGCCCTAGCGGCGCCGATGAGGGCCGGGCTATGGCTCAGATCGTGCACGATGTCGCCCCCGGCGCCAAGATTCTCTTCGCAAACGCTTTCAGCGGTGAGCCGGCCTTCGCGCAGTCGATCCGGGATCTGGCAGCCCAAGGTGCGGACATCATCGTGGACGACATCACCTATTACACCGAGCCCATGTACCAGGACGGCGTGGTGGCAAAGGCAGTCCGTGACGTCACCGCACAGGGTGTGCTGTACCTCAGTTCGGCGGCGAACTCGAACTTCATACTGAGCGGAAGTCGGGTCGGCTCCTACGAAGCCCCAGCTTTCCGTCCCACCACCTGTCCTGCCGGGATCACCTCGCACTACGGCTCGACGCCTGTCACCTGCCATGACTTCGATCCAGGCGCGGGCAGTGACGCGCAGTACAACCTGTCTTATAGCAACGCTGCCTACCTCACGTACTCGCTGGGCTGGAGCGAACCGCAGAATGGCGTCACCGACGACCTGGACCTATGCCTGACAGATACTGCCGGAACCACCGTTTACGGCTGCGCCGAGACGTCCAACGACCTCACAGGCGTGGCCTCCGAATGGAAGAGCTTCTCAGGGTCGGGAAGCGTCTCGTGGGTCATCGTCCGCTACGCCGGAACGGGCACCCCTCGGCTCAAGCTCATTTCCCACCGCACGAACCTCACGTCGCTGCAGTACAACACCAGCACGGGCGGCGACATTGTGGGGCCGACGATCTTCGGCCATAACGCCTCGATCCCGGGGGTGACCGTCGGGGCCGTGCCGTACAACAACAGCAGCGCTCTGGAGAACTACTCGTCGTTCGGGCCCGCGCTGTACTGCTGGCAACCGGTCAATGGCAACACGCCCTCGGGCCCGTTGACTCCGTGTCAGTCGGCCACAGTCGATATCTCAGCCACAGACGGCGGGCAGAACAGCTTCTTTGGCGGCGGCTCACCGCACCGCTTCTATGGCACCTCCGCGGCCGCACCGCATGCCGCGGCCGTGGCGGCGCTGATGACTGCAGGGCGAGTCCGTGCCTGACCCCGGATGCCGCGACAGTCGACGCCTTGAACGCCAGCGGGCGGACGGTTGGTACTGCTCCCATCGATGGCGCCGGCGACGGGGCTGATCGATGCCACGACCGCGGTCACTGGCTGGGGCATTGTGCGAGCAACGCCATCGCCGGTGGTCAGTGTCGGGGCGCGCGGCGCCTGGTACCGCACGCCCAGCGTGTCGGCGACGGCCACCGCGAAGGACAACCGCGTGGTCACAGCAATGTCGTGTACCGGCGGAACGGCCCCGAGTGGCCTCAACACGACTACCGCGACCTCAACGTGGACCGTGTCTGGCGGCGATGGGCGACACTCCGTGACATGTTCGGCCACGGACCTGAAGGGCAACACCACACCGGTCACGGCGGACTTCGGCATCGACACTGGCGCGCCGACAGTCGCGTGCCGCCCCCTGACGATTCCATTGCGAAAGGGCGGAACGGTCACCGCGGATGTCAGCGATTCGTTGTCAGGTCCGGCCAG
The DNA here is from genome assembly GCA_037045455.1 of Candidatus Nanopelagicales bacterium. Classification (GTDB taxonomy): domain Bacteria; phylum Actinomycetota; class Actinomycetes; order S36-B12; family UBA10799; genus JADKAV01. Next base: position 288,206 of record JBAOIN010000005.1, read on the forward strand.
TTCCACCGTCTCGGCCCGGGTGTCCTCACCCAAGGTCGGCACGTTCTCAGTGACCCTCACAGGATCAGACGTCGCTGGGAACACCGCTTCCGTTGCTTGCTCCTACCGCGTGACGGTGGTGCCCGTGCTGAAGGGCCCGTCCAAGGCCAAGCCAGGCAGCAAGAAGACCTTCAAGGTCTCCGGTCTGCCGTCGAAGGCGAAAGTGAAATGGACCGTGAAGGCGCCCGGCGGCAAGCAGGTCAAGAAGGCCAAGGCCAACAAGGCGGGCGTGGCGAAACTCAAGGTGAAGCTAGGCGGCAAAGGCAAGTACGTCGTCTCAGTGAAGGCCGCAGGAAAGAAGGCCCGCACGGTCGTCCGCGTGAAGTGACTCAGTCTCTTCGTGGGTAGCGTTTCGGGTAGGTGGTTCTTGTGGTTCCGAGTGGTCCGGTGATGGTCAGGTCCATCGAGTAGGTGGAGCCGGTGCCGATGGTCCATTTGCCGAAGGTTTTGAGGCGGTGGTGGTAGCGGCACAGGCAGACCAGCCCGTCGGGTTCGGTCCAGTGGCTGTGGCGGTGGGCGTCGACGTGGTCGGTGTCGGTGTATTCGGCTGGGCGGGTGCAGTTGGGCCAGCGGCAGAGGCCGTCGCGCAGCCGCACCGCGGTGCGTAGTTTGGCCGGGATCTCGTATTTGGTGGTGCCGGCGTCGAGCAGCACCCCGGTGAGCGGGTCGGTGACCAGCCGGGTCCAGCGGGCATCCGGGGACCAGGCCAGGTGCAGGGCCAGGGAGTGGGTGACCGGGGAGCCGTTCAAATCGGCGCCTTTGGTTTCGACGCCGAGCAGCATGTCGGCGGGGATGACCACCTGGACGTCGATGTTCCAGGTGGTGTGCTCGTCCAGCCAGCCGACCAGCGCGTCGGCGCGCAGCTGCTCGAGGCTGCGGGCATCGCCTTGCTGGTAGGGGTCGCACGGTTTGGTTTTGGCGTAGCCGTCCAGGCTTTGGATGAACGCGTGCGCCTGTTCGGCGGAGATGTCGATCGCAATCGACTGGCCATGCCGTGGCCCTTGGGAATCACACAGCACGCCGCGGTGGTCGATCGCTTCTTGGCGCTGGGTTTCCTCGGGGTCGTTGTCGCAGGTCATCCGCAGCAGTTTGCGGTGCAGCTGGGCGTTGGTGTGCTCGGCGGCATAGGCGATGGCTTGGGCTTCCAGCTGTTCGCGTAGCGGGTCCGGGACGTCGGCCAGCAGGTGCACGATCTTCAAGGCGCGGGGCCGGTCGATCAGCCCGGTGTGCAGCCCATCCCAGACCAGCGGCCGGGACACGATCGCCTCACAGGTGTCGACCAGATACCCGACCGCCCGGCTGGACAGTCCCAGCAGCCAGCCGATCTCCTCCACCCCCGCCCCCACGATCCCGGCGTTGGCCGCCTCCGCCCGCGCCGCCAACTCGCTGACCCGCACCGCGTGGATCGCATCCGACGCGCCTGCGTGCCTGCTCGGACTCCAGCAACTCGTCGATGAGGTCCTGATCGCCGACCGCCCGCAGTCCGCGCCTGCAGCCCCGTCAGGGCAGCAGAAGGGGTGGGACACTCAACCGGCATACCTCATTATCGCACATATGTTCGAATATGACAACGGATGTGGACAGTCAATTTCAAGCCGCCCCCTGCGAGCCCGCTCGCTACTGCAGCTTCCCGGACGTCTTGCGTGCAAACGCCCAGCCGAAGTGGCGGCTCTTGGAAGGACCTCAACCACCGTGAAGGTCGTTCCCCGTCACAGCGCCGACATCCGCGCAGAGGCTCCCTGCAACCGATTTTCTCAGGCCGCCGGCGTGACCTTGCCGGTCTTGGTCTTGCCGGAATGCGTCCGCGAGTAGCCTTAAGAGTGGGGAGGCAGTCATGAACGCCGCCATTCGCATCGCCGCCACCTTCGCATTGATCGCCGGACTTTTCGCGGGAACCTCCGCCCCCGCGCTCGCAGACTCGAACCCACAATCGCGGACGCTGAATTCCAAGACCGAGCCCCTGATCAAGAACTCCTGTCGTAAGGACTTCCTCCGCACGTGGCGCAGGATTCACCATCGGTCAGTCACCCACGCGGCCTACTACTACGAGTCCCGGCGCAAGGCCATGCAAGTCGCGTACGACCAACTGCGCTGGCTCCTTGCCGATCCCACGACCCACGAGTTGATCCCTGCGCACGAGGCCGCGGTGGCGCGCGACCGTGAGACCTACCAGCCACTCGTCGCCAAGCAGCGCGACGAGTACTACAAAGAAGTCGACACGTTCCGCACCGCGTACCTGCATGGCAAGTGCCTGAGCAAGACCGGCAGGGGCGTCTTCATCACGGGCATGCGCTATCTGCGGGCCACATACCAGGACATCTATAAGGCCCACGAGAAGTTGTTTGGCATGGAGCAGGCAGTAGAGACCGCGCAGGCGGATCTCGCAGGTCAGTACTTGCAGGACGCGGATCTCGAGTACGCAACGGTCGAGGAGAATTTCCAGCAAGCTATCGATGCGTACCAGAGGTTCCGCGGCTAGCCGCGGAGATTCCTTGGCGCGCCCGAAGGGATTCGAACCCCTAACTCGAAACGTCTCACAGTTGATGGTTGGTACGGACGTCACACCGAACACGCAGCCGCCAACTTCCAACGAGACCAGGGAATCGAGCGCGTGGGCACCCTTTATACACAGACGTGGGCAGCACTTGGTGACGCCTGTTGAGACTCAACCACGAGATCTCTTGTGAAGACCAAGCGCCTCGTCCGTGCGCGACAGGGCATCAGGAACACGTCTGTCTAGGCCCCACAAGTGGAGCACCTTTGCCCTCCCCTACGACCAACTGGCAATCATTCATCGTCTAAGAAGTGCTCATCGATCTCAGATCCGGTCAGCGTCTCGGTAACGGCCAAGAACCCCAAACCGGCCCTGATGCCCGTGGCTCCTGTAGCGCGTGCGCCGGCCACTAACGTCCGTTCCGGCGTCAGCCTTTGAAGCAAGGCGTGAACTCTTCTGCGGCCCGGGTTCGGGAGGCGCTCCGCCTTGGCCAGACCTTCCGGAGCCGCCAGCCATGGAGAGGACGAGAACTGCTTGTACCCAGAGAAGACCCCAGAAACAGAACCATCACGGAGATCGTCGAGATGGAATTGGCGAGTTGCGTCACCGACACTGTCTTGGTTTGCAATCGGCTTCTTCAGGACGTGCGTCCTCTCTAGTATGACCGAGATGGGCGGCCGCTTGTCTACCTCCCGATTCCTAAATCAAACTTCGAGTTACGGCTCACAGATAGATCTCCGAGCACGTCACCGGGACCCCTTGAATGACCAAGGAGCCCGGGTCTGTGACGCTTTGGCAAGTAGGTGACGATGATGGTCATGCTGCCGCAGGGAAGCCAATCTCGAGGAAGCGCGGGAGGGTCGTTGGAGCCGGCCCGAATGCCTGCTGGGCTGCTTTGACTGTCAAGCGAGACATGGCTGCATTACCTGCCGCCCCGATCAATCCACCGAATCCCGCGGGGATGGACTTACCCAGTACGAGAATCCCCTGCTTGGTTCCGTACTTGGTGACGAAGTTGGCACCTAGAACCTTATTGACGGCCCGCAGTTGTGCAGTGGGGATGGCTGCCACCGTGACCTTGCCCCAATGCGCCCCGGTGCGCCCCGCAGCCTGCTCGACCACTCCTACGCCGGAGTTCCCGGCGAGCACCGCCATCACCAGCATCCGACGCCTCTCGGGCTCGATAAGCCGAACCCCGTGCACTTCCGCCACAGAGATCGCGTACAGGGCAGATGCCGTGGTGAAGGTTCCGATATCGAAAGCTGCGTAGCCAACGGCGCCAGCAAGTCCGATTCCTGGGGCAGCGGCGATCATCCCGCCAGCACCACCCACCACCGCCACAGTAGACGTGTACTCGCGCCCCAGGTAGCGGATCACATCCGCTGGGGTGGCTCCAGGGTGCCGGGTCAAGATCCCCTGGATATGGGTGTCAGCCATATCCGTGGTGACGAGGTCAATCTTGGCGAGCGCGGCACGGGCCGCATCTGTCGCTACTGACATCTTCTTTGACATGGCGCCATCTCCTTCTCTTATAACGCCCTTATGACGTATTAACCACGTTATCCTATGCATCGCTCCTCGCCAAGACGACAATCAAAGATCACTCATTAGGACTACAACGGACGTATAAAGTGCTACATTTGACCAGCGTTGTCAGAGGGAGCGTCCACCGTGTCTGAGTTGCCTTACACGCCCACAGCATTGGGGCGGGCTATCAAGCGCCGCCGGACGGAGGCAGGGTTGACGGCGTCCGAACTCGCGTCAGCAGTCGGCTACGCCGATACCCCTCCTGTATCGATCTACCGGATTGAGAAGGGAGAGATGACTCCGTCCCCGGAAAAACTGGCCAAGATCGCGAAGAAGCTGGGCTGTTCGGCAGGCGAGCTTCTCGCTCTCGCCGAAAGGTACACGACCTCAGTTGCATCCCCTCCGCCCAGAACCTCTTTGGCCGAGCGAACGATGTACGGCCAACAATCGGGAGTCAACGCGGCAAAGCAGCAGAGACTTGCGGAGACGGTCGAACGCAATCAGGAGATCACCGCTGATCTTCTGGAGCACTTTCAACGGGCCTCAGACCGCGTGACTGCGGACTTCCTCGAGCCGCTCTACCGGACGTTAGGGAAGGTGACCAAGATCCCCGACCGACCGGCACCTGTGAAGGCGTCAAAGGGGCTGACGGCGACGTATGAGCACCAAGCGGACACGGTCGCCCGCGAGATCGTGCGCGCCTCCGGTCAAATGGCAGCCGCGACTGGAGCAGGGGTTGCAGTCGGAGCCACTGCGGCTGCCGCGGCCTACGGCGCGACGGCCGCCTTTGCCGCCGCCTCGACCGGGACCGCGATCTCGACACTGAGCGGGGCTGCTGCCACGAGCGCCACTCTGGCCGCACTCGGAGGCGGGAGTCTTGCTGCCGGCGGTATGGGCATGGCCGCCGGAACCATGGTCCTCACCGGGCTAATCGCAGCCCCAGTGGCCCTCGCCGCAGGAGCCTTCGCCGTTTACAAGGGGAGGAAGTGGCGCCGAGAGGCGCAAGAGCGCGGATCAGAGTTGGATCAAGCGCTTGAGGTCATGAGAGAAATGCGGCAGCCCCTGTTCGAGATGTGGAACTGGATGGAGATCCAGCACGAACTCCTGCTGGACGTGGCTCGGGAAGGCGCTTCAGAACTCTCCTGGCTGAACGGACAAGTCGGCCAGGGGGTCGATTGGCACGAACTGTCGCAGTCCCACAACCGAGTGCAGAGGCTAATTGACCTCGCTGCCGCAACGTACCTCGTGATGTCCCTACCCGTAACGGCCATAGTTCAAAGCCGGTCTTCGGAACAGGTCGCCCTCAACTCCGACGAGGAGGACGACGTGCGACGTTGGATAGGGGAAACTACTGCTAAGACCCGCAACCAACTTGATTTGATGGCGTATGGCTCGTAATCACTGACCCGCCCTCACTAGCCGCTGCCTTGGCAAGTGTCATCACCATAGAGGCGACGGAAGGCCACCTAGGATGCCGGTCCATAACTACAGCGTCTCGTTCAAATCCGCTTGAGCAACTCTGCCTTTTTCTCAGCAAACTCTTCTTCGGTCAAGGCCCCAGCGTCAAGCAGGGCCTTGAGTTCCCCGATCTGATCCATAACATCGTCACCTGATGCGCCCTGCGTGTCGGAGCTTTGGGCGGGGACTTGCGCCCGATGAATAAGGTCCCGGGCTTGTGCGATGAAGGTCTCCGACTCTCGTTCGTCGCACATATCGAGTACGTCAACGTTTGATGCCCGAGTTATCGTGATCGTCCACTCCACCATGGGATTTCGCCTGCGATCAACACCCGTGATGGTGGCGATAGGGATTACTTCGCCTTGGGCTGCAAGGTCTCCGAAGACGCCGCCTCGACCGAGTACGTGAACGTTGCGGTCAGTGAGTATCAGCAGACTCGGCTTACTTCCGATTCGGCATCGAAGGACCTGCAACACTTCTTCCTGCGGCGAGAGCGACTTCTCCGCCGTTTCCATCTTTGGTCCATTTCGCAGGGTGAACTTCGTTCTGGCCCTGTCATACGCTTGTTTCAAGTCATCTCTCATCTGATCAACCTCCCCGTGTTGTGCAGCTGGCGAAACACTTCCAAGATCCATACTGCTGCTCACATGATGGGGAGGCGAGTCTGTTACGCGTGAGCACGCGCCCCTAGGACTGACAGACAATGCACAATCGAGGCATGAGTGCTATACGGGTGCGGGGGAACGGGATGAGGTCACTCGCGGTAGTGCCGTCCGCGGTGCTCACGTGGAGCACCTGGCCACTGTCCGAAACGATCGTTTGTTGAGACATCTGGGGGTCAGTTGGATCAGGAGTGGGGTGAGTTGCTGATCGAGTCGGCCACGGGCTCTGAATCCTCCACGGAAGACGTGGCGCAGGCGTTGGTCTACTCCTCCGCGATGCACGACCGCTGGATCCCGCTGAACAACTCACAGGGGCTGAGCCTGAAGGCGTTGTACGAGTCGGTTGCGACGCGCTAGTACAAGTCAAAGACGGAGGCGGTAGGTCTGGGGCGAGACGCTGGGGATCTACTCGTCGTCAGAGGCTGTATCTGCCGCTGTCCAGAAGCCGCTCAGGGCCTGAGCAGTAGATAACACCGCACAGAAGCAGTCCAGAATCCCCTTGTGGGACTCGCGATTTGGATGTCCGCCGACAGCCATTCCGCCTCCGTGGGTATCACCGTGGGTACCAACAACGCGATCTCGATGTACAAAAGGAAGGTGGAAGGCCGAGAAATGCGCACCTGATCAGGGGATTGCACTGGCGCGCCCGAAGGGATTCGAACCCCTAACCTTCTGATCCGTAGTCAGATGCTCTATCCGTTGAGCTACGGGCGCTTCCGGTCCAGTGTATCGGGTCGTACTTGCCCTCACCCGGGTGAGGTTCAGCGAGCAACGGCTCATTCAGCCGCGAACTGGTCCGCCGCTGCGTTGGTGCGGCCGCCGTCGCGTGGCGCGAGGTGACAGACGCGGATCTGGCCGGTGGATTCGGCACCTCTCGACCAGCGTCGCAGTCCGGCCACTGCCCCTCACCAGCATCAGCGTGCTCCATGACTTGCGGCATAACCGGCCGAGATCGATCTAGACGGCAACCTGCGCGTGCCTTCTCTAGGCTCAGACACCTGTCGGCCCGGTCGCGGGCCCTAGCGGAAGAAGGATCACGATGAAGTCCCAGATATGGCTCGGGGCCGCAGCGGGGGCGGTGCTCGCAGGAAGCATTCTGGCGGCACCAGGACAGGCGGTAACCCCGTCCACAGTTCCACAAGGTGACACCCGGGTCGCGTACGGCATGTGCGCGAAGAAGTCCACCGGCAAAGTCAGGCTGGTCCCACCGAACGCGGCATGCCGGGCAAATGAGGTGCGCCTGGCGACGGTCGCCTACGGGCCGCCCGGCGTGCGTGGACCCAAGGGTGCGACGGGCGCAACCGGGGCCACTGGCGCCGCGGGGGCGACCGGTGCTCAAGGCCCGCAAGGTGAGCAAGGCAAGCAGGGCGAGCAGGGACCAGCAGGTTCACCGGACACCCCGCAGCAGGTACTGGACAAGTTGTTGACAGTTGACGGGCCGGGCTCGGGACTGAATGCGGACCTGCTCGACGGCCTCTCCCCTACCGACCTGCAGTTGCGCGTCGACGGAAGCTGCTCCGACCCGAACTCCTTCGCACAGTCGATCGATGCGGACGGCACGATCAACTGCGCCGACGTTACGGCGCCGCTCAATCTAGCGCCGTCGTCTGCCACCGCCAGAGGCATCAACGTGACGATGCCTCTGGCCAACACAGTGCCCGGCATCTCGATCACCCACAACGGGCTCGGGAACGGCATCGACGTGTCCCTGCCCAACACCAGCGGCGCCCGCGGTATCTCCGTTGACCACAAGGGAGTCGGCCCCGGCGTCTTCGCAAATACAACTGGCGGCAACTCAATTTGGGGCGTGACTAACAGCGTCAGCACCGCTGCGGTGATCGGTGACTCCTCCAGCGGCGAGGCCGTCGTCGCCCGTCAGAACGGCGCGGTGTGTGAGACGTTCCTCGGTAAGTGCAGCGGCATAGGGGCTCTCGTGGGGCGGATGGATGGCCAAGGCGGCTACGCAGTGCGCGGTTTCATCACCGATCCCAACGGCGCTATCGCAGTCATCGGACAGGCCGGGATCAGCGGCGGTACTGGGGTTGCGATGCGCGCGGAGAACGTGAACGGGAACAATGCCAGCAACGCGTTCGAAGCGGTCACCAATGGCGACGGCGCGGCCGTTTACGCTGACGGTGACCCGCTGGCCGGCCGCTTCGTCGGCAATGTCGAGGTGACAGGCAACCTCACGGTTTCCGGTACCAAGGCGTTCAAGATCGATGACCCGCGTGACCCGACACAGAAGTCCATCACGCACGCAGCCGTCGAGACCGACGAGCTGCAGGTCACTTACTCCGGCAACGTCACCACCGACGCAACCGGACGCGCGGTGGTCAAGCTTCCCGGTTACGTCGAGGCGCTCGGCTCCGACTGGCGTTACCAACTGACTCCGATCGGCTCGTTCAGCCGCGCGATGGTCGAGAAGGAGATCGCCGACGGTTCGTTCACGGTCCGCAGCGAGGACCCGAACGTGCGGCTGTCCTGGCAGATCACGGGAACCCGGATCGACCCGTACGCGGCCAAGAACCCGTTGCAGGTCGTGACCGACAAGCCGGCCGAGGACGTCGGGCAGTACCTCGACCCGAAGTCGTACGGAGCTTCACCGTCGAAGCAGGCCGGGGCGGAGCTGTACGACGATGGGACTAGCAACCGGAAGCTGGCCTCCGAGCAGCCAGCCGGCAGGTAGTTCCCAGCAGCCCCTGGTGCGCGGCAATTGCGTCGCTCACCAGGGGCTGCGCCCTGCGGCCTCATGCCAGGCCTACATTGGACATGAGCGACTGCAGGGGGCCTGCCATGGCGATGAGCACAACCCGTTCGATCTCGCGTTGGGAACGGTTCGTCCCCCGGACCGGCCCCCGCCCGCAACTGATCGCGGCCGCGACGATCTGGCTGGCGGCGGCGCTGATGTTGCTCGTGCGCGGAGTGCTTTTCGTCGAAGTGCCGGGCCCGCAGTTCCACCCCAACTACTGGCTGGTTCCCATCGCGATCATCGCCGCCGCGATCGGGGTGCTCAAGGCCCGGCTCATACTGATCGGCTACGCGCGCAACAACGTCGCGCGAATCCGGGATCGCGGGCATTCCTCGTTCTTCGGGTTCCTGGCCCCCAAGTCCTGGCTGTTCATCACGATCATGATGGGCGGCGGAATCCTGCTGAGGCACTCGTTCCTGGCCGACGTCGGTTGGGGCCGGGCGCTGCTTGCGGTCCTCTACCTCGCCGTCGCCACTGCGTTGCTGATGGCGGCCCGGATCCTCTGGCAGGCGGCGCTGGAACCGCAGATCGACGCCGGGTAGAGCAGCGACGCCCCCGCCGGGGGGCGTCGCCGAGGGAGGTTCAGTGAGTCATGCCGGGCATCGGAACCCCGCCGGGCATGAGGTGGGTGGGCTGCCAGCCGAGCAGCGTGGGATCGAGCATCCCGAAGATCATGGCGACGTGGGCAGCGACCAGGAAGATGCCCACGCAGGTCGCGTGCAGCTTCATCCGTGAGCGCTCCGTCGCGCCACCGATCAGTCCCAGCTCGATCAACGTGATGCCGACCAGGGGGACCACCCCCGCCAGGTAGAAGCCGACGGCGATCGCGTCGGCCGCGCCGTGCCAGGCGCCACCGGTGCTCAACGGCCACACCGCGTTCTTGAGCAGGTACACGGTGATGGTCAGGAACCACGGCCCGGCGACCAGCCCGGCCCATCGATTCAACCGCCGAACCCAGGGCCCGCACTGGCCCTGCGTGAACAGGACGACCAGCTCAGTGATCGCCAACGTCTCGGCGAGGATCACCGGCACTGCCATGAACAGGAGGAGGTTCCACGGTTGGTTGGCCGACAGCAGGCCCATGTAGTGGGTCATGCCGCCGACGTCGCCGCCGGCCACGTTCGGCAGCAACAGCGCGATCACCAGCGCACCCAAGGCCATCGCACCGGTGATCCACCATCGACTTGCAGTAGTGGTCTCGGCCTGACGTTCCGGGGCCGGCTTCAACGTGGTCATACATATCCTCCTTGTGTCTCACTCGTAAGCCTCGGCAGCGGCCGTGTCGAAACCACCGATCCGACGATGAAGGTTCGATGAAGAAGCGTCACAGGTTGGCCTGCGCAGTCTTCAGCAACTCCTCCGGGTCCATCCACATCGACGGGTACTCGCCGTACCAGCGCTGCTGGCCATCGGCATCGATGACGACGAAACTGTGGCCCGGCAAGCCCGCATGCATGCCTCTGCCCAGGGTCCCGTAAGCGGCCGAGACGGTGCCGTCGTCGAGCAGGAAGGGCGTGCGGACACCATTGGCTCTCATGTCCGCAAGGATCTGCTCCCGGCTGTTCATCACGATGGGCAGCACGGTGATACCGGCCGCGTCGAACTGGCCGGTCATCTTCTCGATCGCCCCCATCTGCACAAGGCAGGACTGGCAACCCGCTCCCTCGCTGAAGTACAGGATCACCGACTTGCCGTGGAAGTCCGACAGTGACACGGTCTCGCCGGATGTGTCGGTCAGCGTGAAGCCAGGGGCAGCGGTACTTGTCGAGCGTTCCACAGGTCGACTGGTCATGAGACCAGCAATGACGACGCCAACGATGGCCAGTGCGGCGATCCCCCAGAGCAGGGTGCGCCTGCCCCGTCGATGGCGCGGTTCCGCAACCGCGGCCCGGTGCGTGCGCTGGGCGGTCCTGCTGGTCATATCAGCTCCTCGGTGCTGGTCGGGTTGTGGGAAGTCTCGGTGGGGCGGCGATCACGCAAGGTGAATGTGACGAAGACAGCGGCCAGAATCAGCAACGCGGCGCCGAGCAACGGTTCCGGGAAGGCAGCCGTCCAACTCAGCAGCCAGCCGAACACTGCGGCCAGCCCCTGTCCCATCGCCACCTGGAAGCCCGGGCCGCCGGTCATGGTCCCCGAGTTCGCAAGCCAGAGCACGAAGCCGCCCATGACCGCGAACGCGATGGCGACTGCGATGTTGACGGTGTTGGTGTGCAGTCTGCGGGAACCCCAAGCCAGCGTCACTGGGCGGGCCTGCAGGAAGCGGCGCTCGCCGAGCCGGAACCGGTCCCAGAGCAACGCCATGACGAACAGCGGGAACGTCATCCCGAAGACGTACGCAGCTCCGAGGACCAGCCCGCCGGCCGCACTGCCGGACAGCGCCGACAAGGTCATGATCCCGGCGAGGACCGGTGCGCAGCAGGACGACGCGACACCCGAGAAGACTCCCAGCGCGAAGAAGCTCGCCGAGTCGCCCCGGGCCGTGTTCGGTGCGCGCAGGAAGGACGGCATCGACCACATCCGGCCGGACAGCGACCAGGCCGCGAGCAGCAGCATCAGGATTCCGCCGGCCAGGTACAGCACGCGGTGGTAGTTGGCGATCGCTGCCGACAGCAGGCTCATGCCCAGTGTGATCGGAATCAGGACCGCGCCGAGTCCCGCTGCGAAGACGAACGTCAGGGGCAGCAGCCGCCAGCGCCGATTCTTGACCGCGACGGCCAAGTAGCTGGGTGCGAGGAACACGATGCAGCAGGGCGCGAACAGCGCGACACCGCCGGCGAAGAAGGCTGCGAGGACGCTGCCAGTGACGAGCAGATCGGCGTTCATGCGGCGACCCACCGAGCCGCCAGCGCCCGCAACTTCCCGCGCGGGACCCGACCCTGGCTGAAGAACTGACCGTCGACCAGCACGAGTGGACTCATGGCGACTCGGTGCTCCTGCATCAGAGCCGTTCCCCGCGGGTCGCGGGCATCCAGCAACTCGATGTCGATGCCACGGGGCTCGGCGAAATCGGTCAGCACCCGCTGCGCGTCAGCGCAGAAGTGACAGCCCGGGGCCTGGACGACTGTGATGCGGGGGTTCTGCATACCTCACTTATCGGGTACGGCTATGAAGACCGCCCCTGCGCGGGCATGAAGGATCGCTGAAGTTCAGACCCGTGCGTTGCGCAACCGAAGTGCGTTCACGATCACCGACACACTGGACAGACTCATGGCGGCTGCGGCGATGATCGGTGACAACAGCAGCCCCGTGAACGGGTACAGCACGCCGGCCGCGACCGGGATGCCCAGAGTGTTGTAGAGGAACGCGAAGCCGAGGTTCTGCTTCATGTTGCGCACTGTCGCCCGCGAGACGCCACGTGCCGCTGTGATACCCCGCAAGTCGCCCTTGACCAAGGTGATCTCAGCAGAGTCGATGGCGATGTCGCTGCCGGTTCCCATGGCGATGCCGATGTCCGCCTGCGCCAGGGCGGGCGCATCGTTGATTCCGTCGCCGGCCATCGCGACCATGTGTCCGTCGCGCTGCAAGTCCTCGACGATCGTGAGTTTGTCGTCCGGGCGGACTCCGGCATGGAACGCGTCGATGCCCAACGCCGACGCCACGCCAGCTGCCGGACCCTGCGCGTCGCCAGTGGCCATCACCACCGCGAGGTGGTCGTGATGCAGAGCCCGGACCGCATCAGGAGTACTGGGCTTGATCTCGTCGCGTAGCGCGATCGTGCCGATAAGCCTGCCGTCAGCTGCGACGTGGATGAGCGTCTGCTCGGCGTCGGCGGGCCGGACCTGGATGCCGTTCGCCGCCATGAGTTCCGCGTTGCCGACCACGACGTTGCGGCCGTCGACCCGGCCGCCGCACGCCGAACCCGGGCTCGGCCGCGAAGTCCTCGGGCTCGGACAGCACGACACCGTCGGCCGCGGCGGCGTGCTGCATCGCCTTGGCCAGCGGGTGCTCGCTGGAGCGGTTCAGACTGGCGGCCAGTTGCAGCACGTCAGGCGCGGCCCAGCCGTCGGCCGGCACGATCTCGCTGACACTCGGTCGGCCGACCGTGAGGGTGCCGGTCTTGTCGACCACCAGAGTGTCCACCTCGCGCAGCTTCTCCATCGCGGCCGCATCACGGAACAGGACACCGTGCCGGGCGCCCAGACCGTGACCCGACCATGACCGACATCGGCGTGGCCAGACCGAGCGCGCACGGACACGCAATGATCAGCACCGACACTGCATTGACCAGCGCGTAGACCCAGGACGGCTGCGGGCCGACCAGACCCCACACCACGAACGTGACGATGGCGATGCCGATCACAGTAAGGACGAAGACGCCGGCCACCCGGTCGGCCAGGCGCTGCATCGGCGCCTTCGATCGCTGGGCGGAGGCCACCATCTCCACGACCCGGGCCAGGACCGTGTCGGCGCCCACTTTCGTGGCGCGTACGACCAGCGCCCCGGTGCTGTTCACCGTGCCACCGATGACGGTGTCGCCCTCGGACTTGTCGGCCGGGATCGGCTCGCCGGTGAGCATGGACTCATCGACCGCCGAATCCCCGCTGAGGACCACGCCATCCACGGGCACCTTCTCGCCCGGACGCACCCGGACCCGGTCGTCCACGACGATCTCGGCCAGGGGGACATCCTGCTCCGTGCCGTCGGGATTGAGGCGGCGTGCCGTTGCCGGCGCGAGGTTCAGCAGGCCTTTGATCGCGTCACCCGTGGTGGCTCGGGCACGCAGTTCCAGCACCTGCCCCAACAGCGTGAGCGTGCAGATGATGGCAGCAGCTTCGAAGTAGAGCGGAATCATCCCGTCCTCGCGGAACGAGGCGGGGAACACCCCCGGAGCCACGACTGCGACCACCGAGTAGCTGTAAGCCGCGAAGACGCCGAGTCCGATCAGCGTCCACATGTTCGGCTCCCGGTTGCGCACGGACTGCACGGCCCAGACGAAGAACGGCCCCGCGGCCCAGACCACGACGGGCGTCGCAAGCGCAAGCTCGACCCACGGTTTCACGCTCATGGGCAACGGCGGGAAGCCGAACATCGCGATCGACAGGACGGCCAGTGACAGGGGCAGTGCGACCCAGAACCGGCGCAGCATGTGCCGGTACTCCTGCAGCGCGGAGTCGTCGTCCAGCGTGGGCGTCATCGGCTCCAAATGCATGCCGCAGATCGGGCAGCGGCCCGGTGCATCGCGGATGATCTCCGGGTGCATCGGGCACGTGTAGCGGACCGTGCCGTCAGCGGGAACGGAAGCCCGCCGCGTGGGCTCGTGCGGCGGCGCGGCGCCGACCGGCACCAACGTCATGCCGCACTTGGGGCATTCGGACGGCCGGCCGTCGGTCACCGACGGCCGGCCGTCGGTCAGCTCGGGGTGCATCGGGCAATGGAATTGTGTGGTCATAATCGCTCCGGTACCCATAACGGCGGGGATCAGGACTGCGCGAGTAGTTCCTGCATCGTGGCGATCTCCGCCTGCTGGGCACTGATGATCTGGTCGGCCATGGCGGTCACTTGCGGGTTGGACGAGTTGGCCTTGACCTGATCGGCCATGCTGATCGCGCCCTGGTGATGCTCGATCATCATCTGCAGCCACATGGTGTCGAAGTCCTTGCCGCGGGCCGACATCAGCTGGTCCATCTGCTGCTGGGTCATCATCCCGGCCACCGTCATGCCGCCCATGTTGTGGCCGCCCTGGTCCATGTTCGGCATCGCGGTGGGGGCACCCCAGCCCTGCAGCCAGCCGGTCATCTGGGCGATCTCGGGATCCTGGGCCTGCTTGATCTGCTCGGCCAGCGCCGTGACCTCGGGTGACGCCTGAGCGCCGGAGGCCAAGGCCAGATCAGCCATCTGCACCGCCTGCTGGTGGTGCGGGATCATCGACTGCGCGAACGCGATGTCGGTGGCCGAGCCGGTGCTGGCCGCTACCGATGCCGATGCGGTTGGCGTACTGGTGGCATCAGTGGTGCCGCTGGAACACCCGGCGAGCCCGAACGCTGCGAGGGCGACGACTGGGACGATAAGACGCTTCATGCTTCTCCTATTGGTAGTCGAGCCGGGTCATCATCCCGGCCTCGGCGTGGTAGGCGTTGTGGCAGTGCAGCATCCACTTGCCCGGGTTGTCGGCGAGCAGATCGGCTGTGACCGAACCCATCGGGGGGATCAGCACAGTGTCCTTGCGGGGACCGGCGGAACCGGCGCCGCCGACTTGGAACGTGTGCCCGTGCAGGTGCATCGGGTGGGACATCATCGACATGTTGACCATCCGCAGGCGCAGCAGCTCACCCTGCTTCACGGTGATCGGGTCGGCCTGCTCGTACGTGGCGCCGTTGATCGTCCAGCGGTAGGGCCCCATGCTGCCGGCCAGTGTCAGGTCGGCGGTGTGATCCGGCTCGCGCGCTGGTAGGGCCGCACCCGGCGCGGCTTGCAGGGCCGAGACCGTGAGTGGATACGCATCCAGTTCGGAGGGACGTTGCGGGGAGCCGCCGCTGCCGGTGCGCAGGTAGGCGATCGCGTACCCGCTCTTCCCCTCTGGTTCGGCCACCAGTGGGAAACGGCCGTCCTGGGCGGTCACGATCACGTCGTAGCGCTCCCCCATGCCGATTCGCAGGGCCTGCGTCGTCACGGGCCGCACTGGGTAGCCATCGGAGTGGGTGACCTGCATCCGGTGGCCGCCGAGTGCGACCGTGAAGACGGTGTCGGCGCCGGCGTTGATGAAACGGATGCGGATGCGCTCGCCCCGCTTGGCGTTGAGCACATCTGGATCGGACGCGGTACGGCCGTTCATCAGGTAGAGCGGATAGTTGACGTCGCCGCCGTCCATCATCATGCCGCCGTGGTCCATGCCCATCATGCCGCCGCTGGTGTTCTGCCCGCCGCTGGCGACCAGGTCGTCGTAGATCTGCTGTGGGGACGGTCCCACGCCGTCGGTCCAGTCGTCGAGGACGACGATCCATTCGCGGTCGTAGTCGCCGGATTCGTGCGGGTCGTCGACGATGAACGGCGCGTACAGGCCCCGGTCGAGTTGCCCGACGCCCATGTGCGGGTGCAGCCAGTGGGTTCCGGCGACTGGCACCACGAACTCGTAGGTGAATGCGTGGCCTGGAGCGACAGCCGCCATCGTGACGTCGGGGACGCCGTCCATCGCGTTGGGCACCGGCAGGCCGTGCCAGTGCACGCTGGTGGCTTCCGGCAGATCGTTGCGCAACCGGATCCGGACGCGGTCGCCCACATCGGCCCGCAGCGGCTTGCCGGGAACGCTTCCGTAGGCCCAGGTCGTGACGGTGTGCCCGCCGAGGTCCATCTGCACCGGCTGCGCGGACAGAGCCAGGTCGCGCACACGGCCGGTGGTGGGAACCGGTGAGGCGGGAGCGGGCGTCGGCACGGGCTGACGGGAACAGGCGGCCACGCCGAGCCCCAGCATCAGGCCCAGCACCTGCCGGCGGGAGACATCCACCGCTCCACTGTCGGTGCGCACGATCCGGGTTCCCGGGACGTTTGATGAAGATTCGATGAAGAGGCCGCCTTCATCGAACCTTCACGCGATCACCGGGGTACGCGCCACCTTCCCGGCGCAGGCTGCTCCCATGATGTACAGCGGAACCTGGAACGGCTGGATGCTGGCCATGATGCTGATCTGGCCGGTCCTGATCATCGCGGCCATCGCCGCGATCGTGGCGCTCACCCGCCAGACCCCCTCCCCCCAGACACACCGCCGGTCGGCCAAGGAGATCCTGGACCGCAGGCTCGCGGCCGGCGAGATCGACGCGGCGGAGTACGCACGGACGGCCGACATGCTCAAGAATGGGAACCCCGCCTGAGGGAGCCCGAGTGGACAACCAGCAAGTCCTCGTCGTCGAGGACGAAGTCGACCTGGCGCGTGTCATCGCCGGCTATCTGCAGAACGAAGGCTTCACCGTGCGCCAGGCGCACACCGGCCCCGACGCCGTAGCACTGGCCCAGCAGGATTCCCCGGCGCTGATCGTGCTCGATCTCATGCTCCCCGGCTTCGACGGGATCGAGGTCTGCCGGCAGATCCGCGGCTTCAGCGACTGCTACATCATCATGCTCACCGCCCGCGACGACGAGATCGACAAGGTGCTCGGCCTGTCGATGGGCGCCGACGATTATCTGGTCAAGCCATTCTCTCCGCGCGAACTGATGGCCCGGGTGCGCGCAATGCTGCGACGGCCGCGACAGGTGGGGGGCAGTCCAGCCGCGCCGCACCGGCAGCTCGCGGACCTCGACGTCGACCCGGAGGCGCGCAAGGTCTGGGTGTCGGGCGCCGAGATCGACCTCACCCGCACCGAGTTCGACCTGCTCGACGCCCTGTCCGAACAGCCGCGCCGGGCCTTCACGCGCCGGCAACTCATCGACCATGTCTGGGGCGAGGCGTGGTACGGCGACGAGCACATCGTCGATGTCCACGTGGGCCACTTGCGCAAGAAACTGGGCGACGACGCAGGCACGCCCCGCTTCATCCGGACCGTGCGCGGCATCGGCTACGGGATGGTGACGTGAAGACGAGTCTGGCGACCCGCCTGTTCACCGCTCAGGTGCTCGTCATCGCGGCCACGTTCGGTGCGCTGCTGGTGACGATTCTGCTGGTGGCACCGGGCCTGTTCCGGCACCACCTGCAGATGACCGGGGAGGACTCCCCCAGCGTCCAGGAGCACGCGCAGGAAGCCTTCGAGACCGCAGTCGGTCTGGCATTGCTGACCGCCGCGGCGGTGGCCGTCCTGGCGGCGGTCCTGCTCGCCTGGTTCCTGGCGCGCAGGGTGAGCCGGCCGATCGAGGAGCTGGCAGGCGCGGCCGAACAGGTGGCGCACGGCGAGTTCGACGTCTCGGTACCGCAGACCACGTTCGGCCGGGAACTCCATTCGCTGTCTGAGTCGTTCCAGGAGATGGCCGACGACCTCGCATCCACCGACGCGGCGCGTGCCCGCCTGCTGTCCGACCTCGCCCACGAACTGCGCACGCCCCTGGCCACGCTGGAAGCGCACATCGACGGTCTCGAGGACGGGGTGGTCGCGGCCGACGCGCAGGGCTACGCCGTCATGCGCGCCCAGGTGCACCGCCTGCAACGCCTGGCCAGTGACGTGAAGCTGGCGGCGGCGGCCCAGGAGCATGCGCTGGATCTGCATATACAGCCGGTCGAGGTCGTGGGGCTGGTCGCCACAGCTTGCGCCGCTCAAACCGCGCGCTATAGGGACAAGGGGGTTGCGTTGCGCGACGCCTGTGAGAACTCCGCGATCGTGCAGGTCGATGCTGACCGGATGCAGCAGGTTCTGGGGAACCTGCTCGACAACGCGCTGCGGCACACACCGCCGGGAGGCAGCGTGCAAGTTACCTGCCGCGTTGGCGACGAGGTACAGGTCGAGGTCAGTGACAACGGCGAAGGCATCCCCGCCGATGAGCTGGAAGCGGTGTTCCAGCGGTTCCACCGGGTCGATGCCGCGCGCAGCGGCGGCGGTAGCGGACTGGGGCTCACGATCGCCCGGGCGATCGTCGAGGACCACGGCGGGACATTGCGCGCCAGTAGCGATGGAGCCGGACGCGGCACGTCCATGGTGGTCACGCTCCCCGCGTTGTGACGATCAGGCTGCGAAAACCGCGCACGCCGAGGGATCATGGTCAATGGGAGGGATTGATCATGGGGATCTCTCGAGTTATCGCAAGCGCATCCGCCATAGCCCTCGTGCTCGGCACCGCTTCGGCGGTCCTCGCGGCCACGACGGAGCAAGTCCAGTGGAGTCCACCGGCCTCATTGAACGCCGGATCGAATGACCCGGCTTCAGTCATTTCCACGGATGGTCTGCGGACCACCACCATATGGGCACTGGGATCCGGCGAACTGCAGGCGAGCACCAGCACCGGTGGTGAAGCCGTCTGGCAGACGCCAGTGCCGCTGGGGGCAATCGGTGATTGGCCACGCCTGGCGGGGTCATCCGATGCCATGAAGCTCACGGCGGTCTGGAAGTCACGGTCGACGCCATCCCTCGTGCGTTCGGCAACGAGTTCTGACGGGGGTGCGACGTGGGCTCCCTCGGTGCCGGTGTCCGCTTCTGGGGATACGCCGAGCAATCCGCAGGTGGTCTCCTCCGCTGACGGGAGCCGACTGGGCCGCGTTCTGGTGGTACACCTTCAGTTACACGCCCATGCCACCAGACGTCGGCACAACCTACTACACGCTGAAGGGATCGGTCAGCACCGACGGAGGGGCCCATTGGGCTGATCCGAAGCAGCTCGCGGACAGCACGGAGTCCGTAGTCGGTCCACGCGTGGTCGCCTCCAGCGACCTGAGCCGTATCGCTGTTGCGTGGTCTCAGACTCCGACCTCGGTCGGTCAAGTGAAGGTCGTTACAACCAGCAACGCCGGACAGGACTGGAGCCCCGCCAAAACGCTGTCGGACACCGGTGTCGATAGCAACCTGGGCGACATGATCGCCTCACAGGACGGACGACGGATCACTGTGTCGTTCCTGGCGCTTAAGAACTACAAACATGTGCTGCAGACGAGTTCGAGTGCGAATGGCGGAGTGGACTGGGGTCGGGCGGTCAGCGTTTCCGACGAAACTGCTGACGCCTCGGGGCCCGCGCTGGCGTCGTCCACGGACGGTACCAAGGTGGCCCTCGTCTGGATGCGAAGTACTCCGGCTCTGCATCCCGTGACGAGTGTGAGCAAGGACGCGGGCGCGCACTGGACGCAGCCCAGCGACTTGTCCGACTCCATCGCCTCGGCCCCGCACGTTGCATCGTCAGCAAACGGCCGCCGGCTTACTACGCTCTGGTGGGAGCTGACCACCGGCAGTTCGGTCAAGCCGGTCACGCGCTCCAGCACCGATGGCGGTGCTGACCTGGGCGCCCAAGACTGATGCCGCACCAGCAACGTCCAACCCAATGCAGAGTCAGTTGCTCGCTTCGTCGGACGGCACCAAGCTAGTCCACGTCTGGAAAGCCAACGGTGCGCTCAAGGCAGCCCGTGGCCTGCTGCCGACTCCCAGCTTTGCCGCCGATCCACTGGACTTCGGCTCGCAGACGGTCGGGACGACAGCTGAACGCACGCTCACTGTTCACAACACGGGAACCGCGCCGCTGACGGTCGATGACGTGCGCGTTGAGGGCGGGCAGTTCAGCCTTGCCTCAAACTCATGCGTCACTGTGGCGCCGTCGGGTAGTTGCGGTGTCGTGGTCCGCTACACGCCGACGGCACAAGGCGCGGCCACCGGCTCGGTCGTGTTCACCGACAGCACTCTGGCCGAGACGAACAGCGTGGCCCTGAGCGGCTCCGGCACCGCCATCCCCGCGGTCAGTCTGAAGGTGAAGGCGACCGGTGGGCACAAGATCCCAGCTGGCAAGCGCACAGTCCTGGTCAGCAAGGTGACCACCGACGGCAAAGCCTCGGTCAAGACCAGCTGCAAGGTCAAGGGCAAGAAGGCGGCCAAGAAGGTCTGCAAGTTCAAGGTCAAAGGCACGAAGGTCAGCGCCAAGCCCAAGTGCAAGAAGGGGCTGCAGATCGGCGTCACGGTGAAGGGCACCGCAACCGACCGCACGCCTGCCACCTGGACCAAGACCTGGAAGCTGAAGAAGTGCAAGGTTTGACGGATTCCTGAACGCTCGTTTAAAGTATTGAACGTGCGTTCAGCCGACTTCACCACTAGTGCGCGGATTCGCGATGCGGCGCTCGCCCGGTTCGCCGAGGACGGGTACGCGGCCACATCTGTTAGGACGATCGCAGCGGACGCTGGCGTCTCTCCCGCGCTCATCCTTCATCACTTCGGGTCGAAGGATGGCCTGCGGGAAGCCTGCGACCAGCACGTCTTCGCGTTCTTCCGCGAGATGTTCAGCCAGGAGGCGCAGTTCAGCGACGAATCGATGGTGATGGTCCGCTACCTGATGCGACAGGCCAGCGAGGATTCCCCGCGCGCGAACGCGATGGTCGCGGACATCGTCGAACTCACCAAGAACGCGCTGCCGACACCCACCGCCGACCCGGACATGCGAGCAGCAGTGCTCGTCATGTTGCGACTCGGACCGCTGCTGTTCAACGGCGCGATGTTGCAGGCCACAGGCGCCGATGTCCTGACCCCGGAAGGACTGCAGCGCATGTACGCGACGATCCACGAGATCACAGGAGACAACCGTGACTACTGACACCGAAGCCCCTGCCCTGACCGGACGCAAGCGCTGGGTTGCCCTGCTGTTCCTGGCCCTCGGCGTGGCGATGATCATCCTCGACGCCACTGTGGTCAACGTGGCCATCCCGACGATGGTCAAGGACCTCGGGCTTTCCACGACCGACGCCGAGTGGGTCAACGCGATCTACTCGCTGCTATTCGCGTCACTGCTGCTGCTGTCCGGGCGACTGTCCGACATCGTGGGGCGGCGGCTGATGTTCGTGCTCGGAGTGGGCGGCTTCGGCATCGCCAGCGTGCTGGTCGCCGCAAGCGAGAACGCTCAGGCACTCATCGGGGCGCGCGCCCTGCAAGGTATCGCGGCGGCCATGATCCTGCCCGCCTCGTTGTCGGTCCTGAACGCGGTGTACCGGGGCAAGGATCGCGCGATCGCGTTCGCGGTCTGGGGCGCGACGATCGGCGGCATGGCCGCGATGGGGCCGCTGGTCGGTGGCTGGCTCACCACGAACCATTCTTGGCACTGGGCGTTCCTCATCAACGTTCCGATCGCCATCGCGGTCGTCATCGGTGTTCTGCTGCTGGTGCCAGAGACCAGGGACAACCAGGACCGCCGCGGGGTTGATCTGCCCGGCATGCTGCTCGGCACGCTCGGCCTGGCGTCGCTGGTGTTCGGGCTCATCGAAGGGCAGAACTACGGCTGGCTGAAGCCCAAGAAGGAGTTCTCCGCCGGTGGCTTCACATGGCCCTTCGACAACATCTCCGCGCCCGGTGTCGCCCTGCTGCTCGCGGTGGTGCTGCTTTCGCTGTTCGTGCTGGTGGAGGCCCGGCGCCGGCGGGCGGGTCAGGTGGTCATGGTCGACCTCGCATTGTTCCGCATCCGGACCTTCGCCAACGGCAACGCGGTTGCGGCCTTGGTGAGCCTGGGCGAATTCGGGCTGCTGTTCATCCTGCCGCTGTTCCTGCAGTCGGTGATCGGCTACTCCGCGCTGGAGACAGGCGTGATCCTGCTGGCGCTGGCCCTCGGTTCGTTCATCGCGTCCGGGGCCGGGGCGGGTATGGCCCGGCGGATGGGTCCGGTGCCGGTGTTGCGGCTCGGGATGGGGCTTGAGGTGATCGGCGTGCTGTGGATCGCGCTCGTGCTGTCGACCTCCGTGACGGGCTGGGTGATGGCACCGGGGTTGTTCGTCTACGGCCTTGGGGTGGGTTTCGCCACCGCGCAGTTGACCGGTGTGATCCTCTCCGAGGTGCCGGTGGCCGAGTCCGGCATGGCGTCTGCGGTCCAGTCGACGTCCCGCCAAGTGGGGGCGGCCATCGGCACCGCGCTCCTGGGTGCCGTACTGGTGACTGGGCTGGGCTCGATCAAGGGGGACTTGACCGACTTGGGAGTCCCGGATCAGGCCGCCACCCAGGTGACCGAGGTCGTGCAGCAGTCGGCCGGTACCGCGGTGGCCGCATTGCCGCAGCAGCCCAACGGGGATGTCCTTTTCCAGGGCGCGTCGGAGGGCTTCGCCAGCGCGGCGCGCCGGGTCGGGTTCGTGGCCGCCGCGCTCATCGGGCTCGGGCTCGTGGCCGCGTTCGTCCTGCCTCGGGATGCCGCCCGCACAGAAGCGGCTGGGTACGGCGAGTAGTTGGGGTGTCCGGAAATGCAAACCGTTCCAAGCCCGAGTGCGCCGACACGCCGAGAATTGGCGTCAGCAGCGGCGGGTCGCGCGGAACGGTTTGCAAATCCGGACACGCACCGCCTGACTCCGTCGTCGGCCGGCAGGTCTGACGGACCATAGAACTGTGCTTGAGGACCTGAGACGACGAGTTGCTGCGGCCGACCTTCCAGATCCGGTGTTCGCGGTACTTGGCGCCGTCGACCTCGCCGTGCGCGTGCCCGGCGCCGCCGGTCGGTACTACGGCGACCTCGTGGAACGCGGCCATGCGCGCCTGGTCGAGACCGGCACGCAGCGGGTGGTGCGCAAGAAGGTCAGTACGCGCATGGAGTCCGGCGCGAGCCGCATGGCCGTGCGGTACAAGCAGCGCCAGCGTCGAATCCGCAGAGAGCGTTCCGCCTGATCCAAAACCGGCTACGCTCGGGCGCATGCTTCTTCGCCGCCTCGCGGTCGCACTCGCCGCTTCTGCCCTCAGCGTCACCGCTCTCAGCGCCGCACCCGCCTTGGCCCTATCGACACAAACCTGGGTGTCCGGTGTCGGCGACGACGTGAATCCGTGCACCCGCACTGCACCCTGCAAGACGTTCGCCGGTGCGATCAGCAAGACCGAGGAGGGAGGCGAGATAGTTGCTCTGGACAGTGGCGGCTTTGGAACTGTCACCATCACCAAGGCGATCACGATCGACGCACGGGCGGTGAACGGAAGCATCCTGGCCAGCCTCACTAATGGAATCGTGGTCAACGCCGGCGCTGATGACCGCGTCGTGCTGCGAGGGTTGGACCTGACAGGTGGCTACACCGCACAAGCCGATCCGAGCGCCTGCAGTCCCAACATGCTCAACGCTGTGCGGGTTCTCAACGGTGGCAGCGTGGTTCTGCAGGACAGCCGCATCACCAACTCTTCCAACTCGGCACTCGTGGTCACGCCCAGCACGTCCGACCCCAAGGTCATCGTCCAGAACACCGTGATGCGCAACGGGTGCGGCCCGGCGATCAAGGTCGCGCCGACCGCTGGACATACTGCCACCGTCGCTGTCGAGAACAGCACGATCAGCACCAACGCCTCCGGGATCCGCGCCGAGGCCGGGGGCACGGTCAACCTGACCGGCACCACACTGTTCGGCAACGGCACCAACCTCGACGCCGCCGGTGGGATTATCAACGCCGCCGACCCGTCGAACCATGTCATCGCGCAGGGGCCGTTGGTCAATGCCAATGCGTCCAGCGTCCCCGCGATGGCCACCCGGACCTGGGTTTCCGGTGTCGGAGACGACGCCAACCCCTGCTCACGAACGGCACAATGCAAGACCCTGGCAGGGGCGTTCGCGAAGACCGCAACCGGCGGCCAGATCAACCTCACCGACAACGCCTCGGTCGGCGCGGTTACGATCAACCGACCGATGACCATCGACGCCACCGGCGCGCACACGGCATCGTAGCCAGCTCCGGTGCCGTCCGCGATCACGATCGACGTGTCGGCAACTCAGGACGTCATCCTGCGCGATCTCGACATCATCGGCACGCCAGGCGGCAACGCTGACGTGTCCGTACGCGCCGGCGGTGGGGGTTCGTGTCCTCGGCGCTCGCACCGTTCACATCGAGGACTCCGTCATCTCCGGCTTCGCCAATGCCGGGCATCGACGTCGCACCGACTGCTACGGCCACCAGGGTGGTCGTCAACGACAGCGTCGTGAGCAACGTCTGCGGCACGGGGATCCGGGTGGCGCCTGGGGCCGGACAGTCAACGCCCGTACTCATCCGCCACTCCGCCTTGCTCAACGACGGCACCGGCGTCTCCGCGACCGCCGGCGGCTCGGTGTGGCTGCTCGGTGCCGACTTCGCGGGAACGGGCGTTGCCACTAGCCGGCGTCGGCACCTTCACGACGCTGCAGGACTTCGTCACGCCGCCCACGCCGGACCCCGAGATCATCACGGTGAAGCCGCAACCGCGTGCCCAGTCTCCCGGTGGCGTGCAAAGCCCTGCCGAAGAAGTTGCGCAAGGGCAAGCCGACCCTGCTGCTGCGCAATACCTGCGTCACGAGCGGCGGCCAGCGCGTCAAGGTCAGCCTGTCCGGCAAGGCGAAACTGCTCAAGCGGGCCAACGGCAAACTGCTGGTCAAGGCCAAAGGGAAAGGCAAGGTGACGGTCACCCTGTCGGCACCTTCGACCGACCTGTTCCTCGCCTACAGCAAGAGCCGCACCTACCGGTTCTGAAGCGCTGGGCGCTACGCGATAATGGGGCGTGCGGTGGCTTCTGATCTTGTGCACCGTCGCGCTCACCGCCTGCTCCGGCAACGGTCCGCGGGTCGTGCCGCAGGAGTACCGCAAGCCGATCAAGCAGGCTGCCAAGGAGTGCCCCGAGCTCACGCCGCGGCTGCTGGCAGCGCAGATCGACCAGGAATCCGGGTTCGATTCTGGGGCCAAGTCCAAGGCCGGCGCGGAGGGCATCGCGCAGTTCGTGCCCGACACCTGGTCGCGGTGGGGCCGGGATCTCGACGGCGACGGCGTGGCCGATCCGTACGACGCTCGCGAGGCGATCGACGCCCAAGCCAGGCTGATGTGCTTCCTCATCTTCGAGGCGCAGGCGTCGGGGATCAACGGCGATCCGGTCGACCTTGCGCTGGCCGCCTACAACGCCGGCTGGAGCCAGGTCGTGCGCTACCAGGGCATTCCGCCGTTCAAGGAGACGAAGGGGTACGTGCAGACGATCCGGGACCGGGAGGGCAGTTACCGGTTCCGGGGCTGATCCGCCCAGCGCAGTACACGCAGAGCCCGCAACGTGTTCCACCGGCTCGGCTTCCCCGGTTGCTCCATGTCGAACCAGGTGCGCCCGGGGTGCTTGTTCTGCAATGGCCAGCGACCGTCCCGGGCCTTGCCCCGCAGCAGCGTCATCCCGTCGGCAAGCCGCTCGTCCCACTCGAACCCGCGCCAGTAGTCCAACGCCCGCAGCACGTCGTAGTGGTAGTAGCAGGGGAACGAGAATCGGGTGAACTCCGGCCGGATGACCTCACCGGTCCGGTGTGAGTGGAACAGCCGGTGCCGCAGCAGTGCCTCACGCCCGGCGCCGGCGGCCTCGGCGATCGCACCGTCCGATTCGAGTGGTGCGAGCGCCTCCAGAACGCTGATGGTCGTGTGCATGGAGTAGTGGGCGGGCGCATCCCTGCAGTTCCATCCACCGTCGGGGAGTTGCAGTTCCAGCAGCCGCTCGACCGCCCCCGGCATCGGCACGCCCGCGTTGTTCGCCATCGTCAGCATCATCCCGGTGACGCAGGTGTCGTCGTGCGTGACGTGCCACGGCCGGAACAGATGCCCGTCCCAGAACTGCAGAAGCGCCTCGACCGTCTCGGGAGCAGGAACCCCCAACTGCTGCAGGACCTGCAGCGAGTAGAACGTCGAGATCCACTTACGTGCGTACCAGCCCGGCCAGGTGAAATCGGCCCGGCGGTGACTCAGAAGTTCGGCGCCCCAGCCTTCGTTGGCTACCCGCGCGCGGGTGGCTTCGAACGGCTCGTCGAGCAGATCCCGCTGGACTTGCCAGACGATCGCCGGATCACCGGCGAGCAGCCATTCCAGAACCTCATCCACGACGCGGCCGCAGTTGATACGTGGCGGTGCTCTCCACCACCGTCCGGCCGTTCGCGTCCTGCCCGGTGAGTTCCAGCACGAACTCGGACTTGCCCTCCGCGTCGGCCTGCTTTGCCAGGGTCCGGAGTTCCTCGGGGTTCAGGCGGGCAGTCAGCCGCACGTCTGTGCGGGCAGACGCTGTGAACCGGATGTCGACCCCGGTCACGATGGGCGTGTAGTCAGCGCCCAGGACCGCCAAGGGCAACAGCCCGCCCGGCAGTTCCGCGAGCCCGAACATCGCGCCGGCGTACATCGTCCCGAAGTGGTTCGCGTTGCCCTCGATGGGGACGACCAACTCGACCCAGCCTGGCCCGAACCCCTCCACCCGCACACCCAGCCGGCCGATCGCGGGCACAGTCTGGTGGACGAAATCGGTGGCCTGCTCCGGGGTGATCTCCATGGCGCTCACCGTATACGGCACAGGTGTGCGGGCAGGGGTCAGCCGTGGAACGTTACGTGTGCCCGAACCATCCTGCGGTCAACGTCGCCAGCCCTGGAGATTGTCCCTACTGCGGGCAGAAACTCGTGCTGGAGACCGGGGCAGAGGGGATCGAGTAGCCGCGTGGCGGACCGCGTCAGGGCGCCAACGTCTTGAGCACGTCACTGACGAACTCGCAGCCCTTGAACGCGTCCTCGCCGTTGAACGTCCAGCCGAGCCGCACGATCACCGCCCGCCGCGAGGGAACCATGGCCACGACCTGGCCCCAGTGCCCTTCCATCGACACGGTGTCCTCGGGCAGACCTGGCGTGCCCTTGCACTCCCCACCGACCGGTTGCGCCGGAATCCACGTCTGCGCCCCGTAACCGGCGCCTTCACCCTCCGGCAACGCTGACGTCTTGGCCAGCTTGAGGAAGCCGGCCGGGATCACCTGCTGGCCCTTCCACTTCCCGTCGTCCATCATCATCTGGCCCATCCGCGCCCAGTCCCCGACGCTGGCCCACAGGTACGACGAGGCGACCCACGTGCCGGTCGTGTCGGTTTCCAGCGTGGCGGTCTGCACTCCCAGCGGATCGAACATCGCGGTGCGCGGATACGCCCAGTAGGCCTGGTTGTCCGGGAACTGCGCCTGCACGACCTGGGCGAGGATGTTGGACGACGCGCTGAGGTACTCCCAGTAGGTGCCGGGCGGGTACTCCGAGGGATGCTCGGCTGCCCAGGAGGCCATGTTCGGCTCGGTGTAGAGCATCTTGAGCACATCGCTGCCCGGGGTGTAGCCCTCGTTGATCTTCAGCCCCGAACGCATGTAGAGCAGGTCCGCCACCGTGATCTGGGCACGGTCGTCCTTGCGCCACTGCGCGACCCAGTCCGGCTCCTTGCCCTGCGGGAACGCGTCCACAACCGGGGTCTCGATGTCCAGGCCCACCTCTTGGAACTTCTTGTACGCCAGCATCGCCGACGCGGTCTTGGTCATCGACCAGCCATGCAGCGCGGTGTTCGGCTGGAAGCCCTTCCCGTCCCGGATCGCGATCATCTGGCCGTCCTGGATCACCGCGATGCCACGGGCGTTCTGCCCCAGGGGGTCACCGGAGTCGGCCATCGCGGCGTCGAGCACCTTCTCGAGCTGTTGGCCCTTGATGCCCTGCGGCCAGTCGCTGACCGGCGCTGCCGCGTCGCCCTGTGGCCACGGTGCCGGGTTGTTCGGCTTCGGCGTGTAGGGCTGGGCCGTCGGATCGGCGGGCAGATCGAGTACGCAACCGCGGTCGGTGGTCAGCGAGGCCTGCCGCTTGATGAGGCCCAGGAACTTGCCCGTCACGGTGTGCTGCTGTTCGTCGATGGAGATGGCGGTGAGGCCGAAGAAGGGGCTGGCGGGGGTGACGTCCTCGGCCATCAGTTGGGCGGCGTCGCCCGAGCGGCCGGCAACGAACTTCGCGCTGCAGACGGCCTTGGCCGACATGCCGGCTGCGGTCGAGGGCAGCCGCAGCCACCACAGAATGCCGACCACTGCGACGAGCAGCAGCCCCACGATCACGCCGAGAGTAATGAGGATTCGTTTGATCCACTTCACGGGCGTAATCGTGGCAGAAGAGCCGTAGGGTTGCCGGACGGCCCTAAGGCAGCAGTCGTTGCCGGCCGCCCTGGGTCAGCAGGTACTCGCGGCCGCGGTCGCCGAAGAGGAACTGCTCCCAGCGGATCCGCTGGGCCTTCGAGATACCCGTCTTTCCGCGGCGGGGCTTGACGCGATCCACGTAATACACCGTGTAGGCGTATGGGTAACTACGGTCACGGATGCTCTGTTCGCTGGGCGTCACGCCATCAACCGGCACCGCGCACAGTGTGCCGGAGGAAAGGGCGCGATGTGCGTAGGAAAACTTCTGGGCGCTCACGCCAGTGCCGCTCAGCGTCTGTCCGTCGGTGGTCGGCTGCACCGTGCTCCCGTACTTCTGGCGACCGAACTGGGGGCGGTAGTCCCCCGAGTAGTCGCGCACCACCGACACGGTGACGCTGCCGCCCGCGGCCTCGGGATGGACCGCGCCCCAGTCCCGGATGGACCCGTCGAGGACGCCTTGCACCTGCGCTGAGGACATCCCGGCGCACAGAGGCGAATCGGCGGCAGCGACCAGGATGTCCGCGTCGAGCCAGAGTGGCCGCTGTCGCAGACCCCAGCGCTTGAGCGTCTTGCGGCTCAGGGGCTTGGGGTACAGGCCAGCCGTGACGCTTCCCCACTTTCCACCCTGCATCTTGGGCATGTACTTGCGAACGGTCGAGCTCGTCGCGTTCGTCCACCTGATCAGGTAACGCGTGCTGCCCAGCGTGAAGACGTCGGTCTCACCGGTGATCTGCGTGATGTTGGCGCCGTCCTCCCACAGTTCCGCAGGCATCTGCACGCTCACCTGCCAGTACTCCCGGACGGTCTTCGCGTCGGCCGGGGCTACGGAGGTGAAGAGCAGCCCCGCGGAAGCGGCCGCGACGGTGATCTGCACGAGCATGCGGTCAGGCTAGACGATCTCGAGAGTGGTTGGAATGGGCCGTGGTGCTGGGGCGGAAAGATCCACATCCCGGTTTGTACGTAACTTCACCGGAAGAGTGAAGGATCGCAAGAAGGGTGAAGTGGATCGCTGACCCGCTAGGCGGCTCCGGTTCCAGGCCGGCGGCGGGAACCGTCGCCGCTGCGCGGCTCCTCCCAAATGCAGGCCGGCGGCGGGAACCGTCGCCGCTGCGCGGCTCCTCCCAAATCCATTGCCGGTGCTCCGCCATGCAGAAGGCCCCAGGGGCTTATGCCCCTGGGGCCTTCTGCATGGCGGAGGCGGCGGGATTTGAACCCGCGATGGGATTTGAGTCCCAAACCCGCTTAGCAGGCGGGCGCCATAGACCGGACTAGGCGACGCCTCCGCCGCCAAGTGTACGGGTGGCCGGCAGTAGCCGTTCCATGACCTCGGGGCGACCAGGCCATTCCCGCAATACCACCTCGCGCGGGATGTGCCGCAGCGCATAGCGCAGGACCAGCGCGACGACGACCGCGTCATCGAGGGGCCCGATCACCGGGAGAAATTCGGGGATGAGGTCGATGGGACTGGCGACCCACAGGGCCGCGAACAGCACAGCCAGCCGCACCCTGCGCGGAACAGCAGGATCGCGACGCAGCCGCCACATAAGCGTTGCGCAATCTGGCAGAAAGCCCACCACGTCCCGTAAGACACCGGGCGGGAGGCGCCGCGCGACCACATACAACACGAGCCACGACGCCAGCACGATCGCGACGCCGATGGCCAGCGCCGTCACCCACGCCGCGCATGCCTCCAGTGTGACGGCAGAATGGTCGCAGGAGGGCTGTCCGAGTGGCCTAAGGAGACGGTCTTGAAAACCGTTGTGGCGTTCTGCGTCACCCAGGGTTCGAATCCCTGGCCCTCCGCTCAGGCGCGCGGCGGGTGCGCACACCACGCACCCGCCGCGTATTGCTCGGTCAGGATGACGAGGTCTCGATGACCTTCGGCTCGTCGTGCCCCGACAGTTCGATCTTGCGCGGCTTGGCCTTCTCGGCGACCGGGAGCAGCAGGCTCAGAACGCCATTGTCGTACCGAGCCGTGATCCCTTGATCGTCAATGCCCTCGCCCAGCGCCAGCTGGCGCATGAACGTACCCGTGAAGCGTTCGGAAGCGATCCACTGCACGTTGTCCTCGGAGCGCTCGCTGCGCTCGGCTTTGACGGTGAGAGTGCCATTGTCCACGCTGATGTCGATGGAGCCCGGGTCGACGCCGGGCAGGTCGGCGTTCAACACGAAATGGTCACCTGCCCGGAACAGATCCATCGGCATGAAGCGCGGCGCGCGGGCTGTTCCGGCCTGGGTGCCAAGCAATTGCTCGGTCAAACGGTCGATGTCGCGGAACGGGTCGAAACGGAGCACGGAACTCACCTCCTTCACACTCATTCCCCCTGGTCAGGGGGATGTTTCCGTGCACTTCTACTATTAGCACTCTCTGCGCGAGAGTGCTAGTCCTCTGTACGCACGACAGGCGCTAGATCTGTGCTCTCGCCTCCGCATGCGCCGTGTGTCACCCCGCGTACTCCTCATCCGTGACGTGCTCGAGCCAGGTCACCACGTTTCCGCCAGCGTCAGCTTCCTGGATCGCGACATGTGCCATGAAACGGTCGGGCGTCGCGCCGTGCCAGTGCTCCTCGCCCGGCTCGATGTAGACGACGTCGCCGGGGCGGATCTCCTGCACCCCGCCGTTGCGGGTGGCCACGAAGCCGATCCCGTCGGTGACGTAGAGGGTCTGGCCTTTGGGATGGGTGTGCCAAGCCGTGCGCGCGCCGGGGGTGAAGCGGACATGCGCACAACCCACGGCCGACTGGTCATCGGGGTTGCGAATCCCGTCGATGAAGACGGTCCCGGTGAACCAGTCCTCCGGTCCGCGGCCACTCTGCCCGCCGCTCCTTGTGAACCTCATCCTCGAATTCCTTTCATCCGCCGGACCCTGTTCTAGCCCGAATGCTCACTTCTGGCCGGTACCGACTGTGGGCGAAGTGAGAAAGCGGGCTAGAACTCACCGCAGGCGCCAGTTCCTCAATCCGTGACTGTGGAAGGCCGAGCGCCATACACCAGGTCCACGTAGTCGGGATGATTGCCGATCCAGCCCTTGATGAACGGGCACAAGGGCAGCACCTTGCGCGTCCCCGTCGTTCGCACGTCGTCCAAGGCATAGCGGGCCAGCGCACCGCCAACGCCCTTGCCCTCGAACGCCGGCTCTACCTCGGTGTGCGTGAAGACGATCAGCTCGTCGGTGAGCTGGTACTCGGCGAAGCCGGCGAGGGCACCGTCGATGCGTGCCTCGTAGCGCCGTTCGGCTGCATTGTGCGACAGGTCAGGCATGCCGAACATCGTGCCCGGCTTCGAGCGCCTTAGTCCGGCTTCCGCGCCCGGATGAACGCCGAGCGGATCACACCCTCCAATTGAGTGAGTGCGATCTCCTCGGGCACCGCGCTGGCCAGCCCTTCCAGCGTGACGCGGTCGTACACCCGCGTGACCTCGATGCTGACGTCCTCGAAGCCCGCCGCGACCAGGCCGGCGGTGCACTCCTGCTCTGTGAGCGCCCCCGAAACGCACCCGGTCCATAGAGCAGTCACGGCCTGCAGCTCGGCGGGAATCGGCCTGCTCAGGACCACATCCGACACAGCCAGCCGGCCGCCGGGACGCAGGACCCGGAATGCCTCGCGGAAGACTTGCGGCTTGTCCCCGGACAGGTTGATCACACAGTTGGAGATGATCACGTCAACCGACCCGTCCGGCAGCGGGATGTCCTCGATGTGCCCCTTGCGGAACTCGACGTTCTCGACTCCAGCTTTGGCCTGGTTGGCGCGTGCGAGGTCCAACATCTCGTCGGTCATGTCCAAGCCGTAGACCATGCCCGTGGGGCCGACCCGGCGGGCGGACAGCAGCACGTCGATGCCGCCGCCGGATCCCAGATCCAGTACGGTCTCCCCGGGCCGCAAGTCCGCGAGGGCGGTGGGATTGCCGCAGCCCAGGGACGCGACCAATGCTGCCTGTGGGAGGTCGTGGACCGACGGGTCGTACTGCGAAATCCCGAAGACCTCGGACTCCCCCTCCAGCGCCGGGCCGCAGCACGAGGCAGCCGTGGCAGCCTGCGCGTAGTGGCTGCGCACGTTCTCGCGCACCTGGTCGATGTCACTCATGAGAGCCCTCCAATTCAGCGATCAGTCGTTCGACACGCTTGCGGATCTCATCCCGAATCGGGCGCACGGCGGCAACGCCCTGACCTGCCGGATCCTCAAGCTGCCAGTCCTCGTAACGCTTGCCCGGGAACACCGGACACACATCACCGCAGCCCATGGTGATGACGACATCAGATTCCCGCACCGCGTCGGTCGTGAGCACTTTTGGGATCTCAGCGGAAATGTCGATGTCCTCCTCGCGCAAGGCTTCGACCACCGCCGGGTTCACCGATTCAGCCGGCGCCGACCCGGCAGAGCGGACCTCGATCCGGTCGCCCGCCAGATGGCTGAGGTACGCGGCGGCCATCTGCGACCTACCGGCGTTGTGCACACAGACGAAGAGCACGGACGGCTTGCTCACACGGGCTCCTTCATGAACAGGCGGCGGTTCAGCCACAACGAGACATAGACCAGTGCGACGAGCGCCGGGACCTCGATGAGCGGGCCGATGGTGCCGGCCAGCGCCTGCCCACTCGTTACTCCCCAGACTCCGATGCACACCGCGATCGCCAGTTCGAAGTTGTTGCCCGCCGCCGTGAAAGCAACGGTCGCCGTCTTCGGGTAGTCAAGGCCGATGGCCCGCGATGCGAAGAACGCGGCGAACCACATGAGGGCGAAGTAGACCAGCAGCGGGATTGCGATACGTGCGACCGTCAAGGGTGCAGACGTGATGGCCTCCCCTTGCAGCGCGAACATCACGACGATCGTGAACAGCAGGCCGTACAAGGCGATGGGCGAGATGCGGGGCAGGAACGTGTGCGTGTACCAGTCCTCGCCACGGCGAGCGATACCGATGCGGCGGGTCAGATAGCCGGCGAGCAACGGAATCCCGAGGAAGATCAGGACGCTCTTGGTGATGGACCAGGTTGAGAACTGCGCGTCGGCGGTCTGCCAGCCCAGCCAGGCCGGCAGGATCTGCAGATAGAACACACCGAGCGCGGCATACGCCACGATCTGGAACAGCGAGTTGATCGCCACCAGCAACGCTGCGGCCTCGCGATCGCCGCAGGCGAGGTCGTTCCAGATCAGCACCATGGCGATGCAGCGGGCAAGGCCAATGACGATGAGGCCGGTGCGGAACTCGGGCTGATCGGGCAGGAACGTCCAGGCGAGAACGAACATCAACGCCGGGCCGATGACCCAGTTCAGGAGCAACGACAACCCGAGCAGTCTGCGGTCACCGGTGACATGGCCGATCTGTTCGTAGCGCACCTTGGCTAGCACCGGATACATCATGGCCAGCAAGCCCAGGGCGATCGGCAGGCTCGTGCCGTCGATTTCGCCGGTGCTCAACACGTCCTGAACACCCGGCCACAGCCGCCCCAGCAGCAGTCCGCCGAGCATCGCCGCGCCGATCCACGCGGGCAGCCAGCGGTCGAGCAGGGAGAGTCGCTGCAGGACCGGCTGCTCGGCCTCGACGGTACGAACCACGTCCCACCCCTCATCGACGGTTGTCGATATGAACGGTACGCCGTATATTGATGTCCGTCAATGTAAGGAGGGCCATGGCACCGGTCGACATCTCCATCTGCTGCCCGGGTGGGCTCACCACTCCGCTCGGTCGCGCGGAGGCGGACAGCCTCGCCTCCGTTCTCAAAGCCGTCGCCGACCCGGCCCGCCTGCAGCTGCTGTCGCTCATCCGCTCAGCCGGTGAGTGTTGCGCGTGCGATCTGAACGAACCGGTGGGCCTATCGCAGCCCACGGTCAGCCACCACCTCAAAGTCCTCGCCGAAGCCGGCCTCATCCAGCGCGAGCAGCGGGGGCAGTGGGCGTGGTTCAGCGCGAACGAGGAACGGCTGCGGGAACTCGGTGAGTTGTTCGCCTAGTCCCAGTCCACCCGCAGTTCGTCA
Source organism: Candidatus Nanopelagicales bacterium (assembly GCA_037045455.1). Classification (GTDB taxonomy): domain Bacteria; phylum Actinomycetota; class Actinomycetes; order S36-B12; family UBA10799; genus JADKAV01. The sequence continues at coordinate 322,555 of JBAOIN010000005.1, forward strand.
CGCCTGCCGAAGCGCTGCAGGTGCTCCTCCACGACCTGCGCGAAGCTGTCCAGGTCAGCGTCCTCGGGCACAGTCACAGCCAGAAGCAACCCACCCTGCTCGGCGCGCATCGAGACCGCCTGCCCGCCGGCAAACGTGAGAACGGTGTCGCCGTCGAACTCGGTCTGCTCAGTCTTGCGTGCCCAATGTCCGGCCAGCTGCTTGGCGTAGCGTTCCGGACGATCGGTGGCCATCCGGCCGGTCTTGGTGTTCGTCATGCCTGCTCCACACACCGTTCCAAGAACGCATCCACGAGCCGGTAAGTCCGCTCGCGCGCAGCCGGTTCCTCGGCGACCATCTCGTCGTAGACGGCGGCCGGATCGAGATCGTGCTTGAGCAGTTCCGCATGCCCACCGTTGTCCAGCCAGCCACGCAGCGCATCGGCCGCGAGTTCGGGGTGGAACTGGACTGCGAAGTTGCGCCGTAACAGGAAGGTCTGTGACGCGACCGCCGAACGCGCGACTTCCTGTGCCCCCGGGGGGACAGTCCAGCGGTCGAAGTGCCACTGGAACCACGGGCCTTCCGCCACCACATCGGGCTCGTCGGTCTCGATCGTGACCCAGCCGAACTCGGGCGCCGGCCCCTGCGCGACAGAGCCGCCGTGTGCCAACGCAAGTAGCTGCCCACCGAAGCAGATCCCAAGTACTGGCACGTCCGCGGCGTCGGCCTCGCGCAAGAAGTCCAGTTCCGGCAGCACCCAGCTGCCGACCAGGTCATGGTCATAGGCGGCCCACGGCGCACCCATCGGGATGATGACGTCGAACTCCCGGGGATCGGGATACTCGGCCGTCACGCCCGGATCGTGGAAACGGTCCTCGGGCACGATCAGGTGCTCGACGATCTCGTACCCGCGCTGCTCCAGCCGCTCGCCGACGAGGCCGGGCGGAGAGACGTGGTCGTGCTCGATGAACAGTGCGCGCAAGTTCGTACCTCACTTGTTTGACTACTCAAATTCTAATATCGTTCGGAGCCTAACGGTTCTTCCCCGGAGCCGTACAGAGCGGAGATGTGCATGAGTCCGACGACATCGACAGTGGTGAGTGAACTCGAGACCGACGTCGCGATCGTGGGTTTGGCCCGGCCCGCACAGGACATCGTGGAACTCACTCTGGCCCGGACCGATGCAGCCTCGCTACCCGGCTGGACACCAGGGGCGCACATCGACCTCATTCTCGCCGATGACCTGGTCCGGCAGTACTCCTTGTGCAGCAGTCCGTCCGACCCTTCGGCCTACAAGGTGGCCGTGTTGCTGGAACCGCACAGCCGCGGCGGCTCGAAGCGGGTGCACGAACTGACCGAGGGCGCGACATTGCGGATACGCGGACCTCGCAACCACTTCCAACTAGTCAGCGCTGCGAAGTACATCTTCGTCGCCGGCGGAATCGGCATCACCCCACTCATCCCGATGATCGAGGAAGTGGACGCGGCCGGCGCCGATTGGCAATTGCACTTCGGAGGGCGCACCCGCTCTTCGATGGCATACCTGGCCGAGCTCGAGCAACGCTACGGTTCCCGGGTCACTGCAGTGCCGCAGGACGAAGCGGGCATTCTCGACCTGGCGACGATCCTCGGAAACCCCGATCCGGACACCCTGGTCTACTGTTGCGGACCCGAACCGTTGCTCGACGCGATGGAGGCGGGCTGCGCCAACTGGCCGTCAGGGGCCCTGCATCTCGAACGCTTCGCCGCCAAGACGATCGAGCGCAAGGGTGAGGACACGGAGTTCGAGATCGTGATGCAGCGATCCGGGGTGACGGCGACCGTGCCTCCGGACAAGTCGGTGTTCGACGTCATGCGGGAGGCCGGTGTCTCCGTCCTCGGGTCCTGCCTGGAGGGAACGTGCGGCACCTGCGAGACGGGCGTTCTGGAGGGCGAGATCGACCACCGCGATTCCGTGCTTGATCCCGACGAACAAGAAGCGATGGACGTCATGATGGTCTGCGTGTCCCGTTGCAACGGTGCCCGCCTGGTACTGGACGCCTGAGAGGGGCACGAGAACGTGAACACACACTGCGCCGACATCCCGCACAACGCCTGGTACGCCGCCGCCACCAGCGACGAGGTGGGCCGGTCACCGCTGGCCCGCCGCCTGCTCGGCCACGGCATCGTGCTTTACCGCACGACGACCGGCTCAGCCGTCGCGCTGGAGGACCGTTGCGCACATCGTCCGGTGCCGTTGAGCCTGGGCCGCATCGAGGGCGACGACATCGTGTCCTCCTACACCGGCTTCCGGTATGCACCCGACGGCCGCTGCGTGGCCGTGCCCACCCAGCCCAATGTTCCGTACGGCGCGCAGGTGCGCTCGTACCCGGTTGTCGATGACGGGGCTTTCGTATGGGTCTGGGCCGGCGATGCCAACCTCGCGCGACTGCGGCCCACCCCGCAGACGCCGTGGCTGCTCGACTCTGCCTGGCACACGTTCGGTGCAAGCTGGACGACTGCGGCCTCCATCAGGTTGCTGTGGGACAACTTCTCCGACATCACCCACGTCGCGCACCTGCATCCGGAGATCGCTCCGCCGGCGCTGACCGCGGGCGCCACGCCACCGCTCGAGGTGACGGTCAGCGAGACGGGCATGTCGTTTGCCCGCTCCTACCCGCCGTCGGCCGTGTCGGACTGGCACGCCCAGGTCATGGAGCTTCCCGCCGCCGGGCCCTATGTCCAGCGCGAGGAAGGCGAACTCGTCAGTCCCGGTCTGTGGGTCGACCGCTGGCACGTCGAAACCGACGCCGGCACCCGCAGCTTCGTGTTCACCCATGCCGTGACCCCGTTGGACGAGACCAGCACGCGCCACGTGTGGCGGGTGAGCCGCAACTTCGCCGACTCCGCGGCCGCCACTGGCACGCTGCGGCCGCTGTTCGAGGCGTACTACCGCAAGGTGCAGGGCGTACTGGAGACCATGCAAGCCGTCGTCACCCGCGACGGGGAGCGCGCGGACGTGCTCGTGGCCGCTGATGCCGGTGCGGTGCAGGTGCGGCGGATCATGGACCAGCTGGTCGCCGACGAGACAGGCGCGCGGTAAGCGCCTTTCCTTGGTCGGGATTTGTCACGCAGGTGAATCGGTGAGCACACTGGGCATCGGTTAGCCTTTCGGGCGCCAAAAACCCGTCCGGGGTGCTAACGGATGCCCGGAATGCTAATGGGGGTGTACCGGCCGGTTTGGTGTAAGGCTGGTACCGATCCTGGCATCGAGTACTTGAAGAATGCCGGAGCTGTTGGAAGGGCTCCTGCGGTGAGGCTGTGCCGGTGCCAGGTGGGTCGGGGTTTCGTTGGTAGCGCTGATGGGGTGGCGTGCCGGCCAGGGGCCGAGTACTGGATCCATTAGCACGCAGCCCGGCGACTGCTTCGACCCGCTGATCAGGGAAAGGAGCGGTAGATGGATGTGTTGTTCGTTGGTGATGACTGGGCTGAGGATCACCACGATGTGTGCCTGATGGACGGCGAGGGCAGGGTGGTTGCCTCCCGCAGACTCCCCGAGGGCCTGGTGGGCATGGAGAGATTCCATGCCCTGGTCGCGGATCGGGTCGATGACCCGAGCCAGGTGATCGTCGGGATCGAGACGGATCGGGGACTGTGGGTGCAGGCCCTGGTCGCGGCCGGCTACCAGGTGTTCGCGATCAATCCGGGGTCGGTGTCGCGGTACCGGGATCGGCATCACATCGGCGGCGGGAAGTCCGATACCTCTGATGCCAGGATGCTGGCCAACGTGGTGCGCACCGACCGTCACAATCACCGGCCGGTGGCCGCTAACAGCGAACTGGCCGAGGCGGTCAAGGTGCTGGCCCGTGCCCATCAGAGTCTGGTGTGGTCGCGTTCCGCGGCTACCAACCGGCTGCGAGCTGGGCTGCTGGAGTACTTCCCGGGGGCGGTGCAGGCCTTCGAGGACCTCACCGACCGGGACACGCTGGCCGTTTTGGCCGCGGCCCCGGATCCCGATCAGGCGGCCCGGCTGTCACGGTCATCGATCAAGGCGGCGTTACGCCGCGGTGGGCGTCAACGCAACCTGGACTGGCGTGCCGAGCAGATCCAGGCCGCGCTGCGGGCCCCGCAGCCACGCACCAGCCCGCTACTGGGGCAGGCACTTGCCGCGGTCACCCGCTCACACGTGGCGATGATCCGGGAACTAAACACCCAGATCGCCGAGCTAGCCGCCGAACTGCAACCGCATTTTGAGCAGCATCCGGACGCCGCGATCTACCTATCGCTACCAGGCCTCGGCGTCATCCTCGGCGCCCGGATGCTCGGCGAGTTCGGGGACGACCCGAACCGGTACGCCAACCGTAAGTGTCGCAAGAACTACGCCGGCACCTCACCACTGACCGTGGCCAGTGGACGCAAGAAGACGGTGCATGCCCGGCATCTGCGCAACAAACGCCTGGCCGATGCCACCCACCGCTGGGCCTTCGAAGCCATCAGCACCAGCCCCGGGGCCAGGGCCTGCTACCAGCGTCACCGCGACGCCAAACAGGGCCACCACCAGGCACTGCGCGCGGTGGCCAACAAACTCGTCGGCTGCCTACACGCCTGCCTGCGAGACCGGGTGCCCTACGACGAAACAACCGCCTGGGCCAACCAGCCCAAACCCTCAAACACCCGAGCCGCTTGACCAGTTACACCCA